>DATKUO010000108.1:0-52563 GCA_035530515.1 Bacteroidales bacterium | reverse complement strand
GAAAGTTAATTATTTGCATAATAAATTCAGATTACTTTTTTATAAGAAATACTCTTCTCTATCAAACATACTATGTTATTAGTACTCTTGTCTTTATCCTTTTATCTTTTTTCTTTCTGATTAATTTATGAATTAATCAGGCTACATTCCAGCCCTTATATTCTTATTCCAATAATCGAAATATCATCAGTCTGGTCCTCATCTTGTTCTTCCCGCCACTTTTCGATCTCTTCATTTAGCATATCACTCTGTTCAGCCATCGGACAATCACGGATTCTGAGTAAAAAGCCCATTAATTTTTTTCTCTGATATCTCTTATGATCATTACCTCCAAATTGGTCAGCATAACCATCTGAACATAAATATAATGTGTCGCCAATCTTCATTTGGATCTTCTTTGAGGTAAAACGATACTCATGTTTTTGATTACAGTCATCTTTATAGTAATCGGACTTAATTTCGATTATATTTCCTTCAGTTACGTAGTATATCAAATTACCTACTCCTGCCAGAGTAAGCAGGTTGGTTCTGGTATCCAGAAGACACAGAGTTATATCCAAATCATCCTGCAATCCATGCCTGTCTAAATTTCTTCGCATGAACCTGTGTACTAATGAATATAAATTCCGGAGTATATCAGCTGGATCGGTAATTTTTTTCACATTTACCACCTGATCAAGACTCCCGTATCCTATAGTACTGATCAAAGCCCCCGGGATCCCATGACCGGTGCAGTCTGCCAGGGCAAAAATTACTAAATCACCGTGCTTACTGAAAAAATAGAAATCACCACTTACAATATTCTTGGGTTTATATAGTACAAAGCTATCCGGGAAGCATTCTCTTATATAAAGGTCTTCGGGTAGAAATGTTTCCTGAATATGACGGGCATAATTGTAACTGCCCTGTACTTCTCTGATAGTCTCCTCAATTATTTTATTTATGGATATGATTTTATCGTTGATTTTCGGAGAAGTCAGCGCCAGGTTGCTTACTTCCTCACCTAATCTCCTCGTTTCGCATAACAGTTTATGAATGTTACTCTGAGGTTTTATTGCATAGGATAATTTATTAATGCGGTTAGGAGAGACTGGGAAAATTTCATAGTTTATATCCAGCAATAATGCCGGTATTAATTTGACAAGTTCGCGATCCTTTTCTTTTTCAGGTTCACTTAATTCTTCATAAGGTAGTAAACTTGGATGTGTTTTCTTAATGCTGTTTCTGCTTTTACCAAATCTCCAGCCATTTAATCTTTTCTCCCAGCTCCATCTGATATGTTCAACCTGCGACATAGTTTCTATTTCCTCTTCACTCAGATGAAGTGCAACAGGCTTAAATCCTTTCTTTACCAGTCTTATCTTGTAACCGATTGATAATAATTTTGTTGGGATATGGGCAGCATTATCTATGTTGGAGTATTTAATTTCGTCAGTTAGATCATCAAAATCTGAAGTATATTGATTTTCGGAATCACCGGGATTATAAAACTTTAATGTATCGGGATCATCCTGAACCCTGGTGTTTTGGTTTCTTATCTCATGCAAATACTTTGAGTGGATAGCCCTGGCAAGTTTTCTGATCATTGACAGATCAATCTCGACAGCCTCCTCAGGCCGGATGATTTCATAACCGATTTTTTTAAACTGGATAGGAATCAGATAGTTCATTTCCAGGTAGAAGCGCTGCCAGTCTTTAGTTAAACTTTGAAAGTATTTCTGTGCCGGATGAATCTCATTTATAATAGTCCTGGTATTATTTTTTTTCAGGCTCTTTGAAGAGATTCCTCTGCAGTACCTCTCATGGTCCATCTGAATAAGTGTGGTAATATCATCATCAGTTATTATGCATGTTCTGCAAAAATCTTCGAATGGACGCACAAAAAGATTCAATGCCAGGAATTTATCTGGTATTTCTTCAGTGTAGATGTACCAGAAAGATTTTTCATCTTCTGAAAGGTTATTAAATTCTTTTTTTGAAGTATTAGAACTGGTAACAAGATTCCATGCCGGCTGTATATCCCGATAAAGGCCTTCTGCGATCTGTTCAGTAAAGAATTTCTTATAATTTATCGGCCTTTCAGGTAAATCCTGAATTAATTGATCCCCGGTATTATATATGATTTTCGACCACATTTGTATTTTCTGTTGTTCGAGTTATCTATAAGTCATACTTCTCCATCCATCCTGCATTCGCGTTTTTGTCTGGGAGCCTCCATGGCAACCGGAAAATTTTCTTTTAAGACGTGCATGGTAATTGTTTTTAGATAGAAAAGATTATTTAATGTTTTTCAGAAAAATTTAATGTAACCTAAATTTCTAAAATAAAAGATGCATCTGTCAGATAAAATGCTTATATTTAGTGTGTTAGAACATAACTTAACACTCAACCAACAGATGCAGAACAAAAGTAATAATACCATAGAATTTAGGGCAGGGAAAGCCGATAAAAATTTCTTGGAGGAACGACTAACAAGTTACACGGGGTTGACCGTAGTTTCAAAATACATTCAGTTATTAACTCTCAATATACTCAAAAGGAAATTTCACAATTTTTGACATCTCTTTCCCAACCTCAAGCATATCCACATCATCTTTTTCAAAATGCCAGTTTATTGTTACATTAAATCCCTTTAATTGTAAACCGGCTAAAATCTTGCAGATATCAAGAATTAGCTTACCAGATGATGAGTTAAAATATTCAAAATTAAAATTAAATATAACCGGATCTTTCATATCGTCCGATTTAACGAGATATATGCTGAAATCATCCAGCCATGAGAGAATCTGGTCATAAAACTCCCTGACATCAGGAGGTCTTGATTCACCTGAAATATGATAGATTTTTTTTTCAGGATCAAGTATGACTTTTGGCGAATTGGGTGTTTGGTCAATAATCAACTTTCTCATGATATATTTATTTAAGGAAATTTGAATTTCAAAATATAAATAGTTACTTGTTAAGGGATTAAAACTGTATTTGATAGTGTTCCCTGATTTCATTGCCATAAAAATTAAGCCAAGCCCGGCTCCATTTGCATTCTGCTTCAAATCACTCCTGATTATATTTTCATGCATAGTTTTCAATGCTGCTTCATCCGATTGATTAAGATGATCGAGCCTCCTGACTAATTTGTCTTTTGATTCAAATGATACCGGATTGCCTGCGACAATAATTATCTTATCATTTTTCTCCTTGACAGAAATATGAGGTAGCATTCTTTGATCATCCGATGATTTTAATGCTGAATGTTTATATATGTTCTCAAGGCATTCAACTGCGAGGGCATATGTTCTTTTACTTGTGATTTTGTTTAATGCTCCAAATTCCTTTGTTTTCTTAAGTTTTACCAGGAGTAATTCAATTACCGATAAGTCAACAGCACCATGATAATCCAGAAATATTCCTGATTCTGACATTTGCTAAATCTTAGTTTTATGTATCTGGAAAATTAATTCAGCTAAAACTGGCTTTTATTGAAGAAATTAGAAGGCTTGGCTGAAATATTTTTCTAAGTACATAATTATTATTACCTTGAATAAGTTTTAACAAAGATATATTTTCTATTGAAATTGGGTTTAGAGTTTATTAATTAAATAAATATCGGTTATTGGATTTAACTTTTAATTATGAGTGAACCTATATTAAAAGCACTGATGCAACTGTTTGTCCTGATAAGTGATGTTCACAGCAACAGGGAAATTTCAAGCAGAGAAAAGGATATAGTAAGGTTATTCCTTTCACGTCAGCTGAATAGTGAACTGGTAAGAAGGTATATGGATATGTTTGATGAATACATGCTATTATACTGTTCTGACAATATTATTAAGGGAAGTATCAAAGCCAGGAAACGTACTTCACTTACTGCAATGAGAATTTTAGCTATATGTGAAAAGATAAATGAAGAGCTTCATCAAAAACAAAAGTTATATGTAATTGTCCAGCTTATTGACTATATTTTGTTCGGTGCTGAAATAACTGAGAATGAACTTGATTTTCTGGAAACTGTATCGGATGCTTTTAATATACCTCAGGCAGAGTACAAGAATATTAAGAGTTTTATTTTGAGTTCAGTCAATGATATCCCTGAGAAAAAAAGAGTAATGATTATTGATAATGCAATCGATCCAGATATTGAGGGAGTTAAGCATCTGTATAAGGAAAATCTCAAAGGCAGGATTTTTTTGCTTTATATTTTAAGCACTAATACTTATATTTTAAGGTATTCAGGAAAGGAAGATCTGTTCCTGAACGGGCAGAATATTTTCCCGGAGCAGACATACATATTTGATCATGGATCGACAATCAGAAGCTCAGGGATAAATACACTATATTATTATGATATTAATGCTGTTTTCACTCAGGAAACATTTAAACTGAAAATTTCCCTGGATGCCACAGATCTATGTCTCCGATTTAAAGACAGTGAAAACGGAATTCATAATCTTAATTTTCATGAAAAATCAGGGAAATTAGTAGGTATTCTAGGCGGAAGCGGTGTTGGGAAATCAACTTTATTGAATGTTTTAAGCGGAATAACTGAACCACAAAGCGGAGAAGTTTTAATAAACGGGTATAATCTATATTCAGAAAAAGAAAATGACTACCTGAAAGGAGTAATAGGATTTGTTCCACAGGATGACCTCCTGATTGAAGAACTAACTGTATTTCAGAATCTCTACTTCAATGCCAGGATGTGTCTGGATAACCTACCTGAAAACAGGTTGATAGAGGTTGTGGAAAAAACGCTGGTGGATCTGGACCTTGATGAAACCAGGAATCTTAAGGTAGGTAATCCACTGAATAAAGTAATAAGTGGTGGCCAAAGGAAACGATTGAATATTGCCCTGGAATTAATCCGGGAGCCTAATATCCTTTTCGTAGATGAACCAACATCAGGCCTCTCTTCAGTCGATTCTGAAATTGTAATGAATTTACTTAAGGAACAGACTTATAGAGGGAGACTGGTAATTATTAATATACACCAGCCAGCTTCCGACCTTTATAAAATGTTCGATAAGATAATGATCATCGACAAGGGTGGATACCAAATATTTTATGGTAATCCTACTGAGGCAATTATCTATTTTAAAAGAAAGGCAAGTCTGGCTAATGCTAATGAAGATCAATGTATTACATGCGGTAATGTTAACTCCGATCAGTTGCTTCAGATAATTGAAGCAAAAGTTGTCAACGAGAATGGTAAACCTACACATATCAGGAAAATTACACCCAAAGAATGGGCTGATAAATTTAGTGAAGATGCTGATAAAATAAAACAAAAGAGTTCCCCGGGTGATCAGGCAATTCCTGAGAATCATTATTGTATTCCCGGGTTACTAAAACAGACAAAGATTTTTTTTATACGCGATCTATTATCCAAGCTTGCTAACCGGCAATACATTATTATAAGTCTGTTAGGCTCACCTCTGTTGGCTTTCCTCCTTGCGTATTTTACTAAATATGTTGCGGGTGAAAAGTACCTCTTAAGTGAAAATGAAAACCTTCCGGCATATATTTTTATGTGTGTTATTACCGCACTCTTCCTGGGCCTGATTATTAGTGCCGAAGAGATTATACGTGACAGGAAAGTCCTGAAACGGGAGTCATTTCTTAATCTCAGCTGGTTTAGTTACCTGAATTCCAAGATTGCTATAATGTTTTTAATATCAGCGATTCAGACAATTTCTTTTATACTGATTGGCAATTTTATCCTGGAGATTAAAGGATTGAATCTCTCATACTGGATTGTCCTGTTTTCAACCTCCTGTTTTGCCAATATGCTTGGATTAAACATTTCATCGGCATTCAATTCAGTAATAACAATTTATATCCTTATCCCGTTTATTCTTATTCCCCAGTTATTATTCAGCGGTGTTCTTGTGAAGTTCGACAGGTTGCATAAAAGCAATATCACTTCTTATGAATATGTTCCGGTAATAGGAGACATGATGGCTGCACGCTGGTCGTTTGAAGCTCTCGCTGTAGAGCAATTCAAAAATAACAGGTATGAAAAGAATTTTTTCAGGTATGATATGGAGATCAGTCAGAATGAATGGTATGCTTCCTACCTTCTTATTGACTTAAAACAAGACCTGAAGGAGTGTCAGAAATATAAAGACAATACTCAATACAGAGAAGTTGTGATTGATAATTTTGCTAAATTGAACTATCATATCGATAAGTTAAAAGGATTCGCAGGTCTTAGATTCATTCCTGGTAAATGGAAAGCATCACTGAATATAGATAGGTTTAGTTCAGAAGTGGCAGAACAAACAAAAGAATATCTTGACAGTCTGACAGGGAGATTTAGAGTCTTACGTAATAATGCAATGGAGCAAAGGGATTCTGTTGCCAAATCACTGGAAGCAGAAATAGGGATTGAAGAATTAATAAACCTTAAGGACAACTTTGAAAACAGAAAGTTGAAGGAGCTTGTACTGGAATGGGCCACAATACATAAATCAATTAAGACACCTAAGAAAATCATTCAGAAATATGAACCTGGTTATATGAAACCTGTTTCTAAATATGGCAGGGCACAGTTATTTACTCCATATAAACGGATAGGCAATATTTCAATCGATACTTTCTGGTTCAATATATTGGTATTATGGATTGTTACTTTTATTTTATACCTTACACTGTATTATAATCTATTTCAGAGGACAATTAATTTCTTCTTTTTTATCCGTGATAATTTCAGAAAAAGCTCTAATAATATTTAATAATTGTATTTTTTGTTGAAAACTAAACCAATCAATATGAAAACAAAGACCCTTTCCACAGTGTTTTTATTTATTACTCTACTAATGGCCCCGCAAATGGCCTCAGGTCAGCTTCCTAAGGAAACAGAAGCACAGAAAGTCCAAAGGATGAAATGGTGGACCGATGCACGATTCGGGATGTTTATTCATTGGGGATTATATGCTTTGCCTGCACGTCACGAATGGGTAAAGAATAATGAAAGAATGACCAATGAGCAGTATGAGAAGTATTTTAAGATGTTTAATCCCGACCTGTATGATCCGCATGAGTGGGCAAAAAGGGCCAAAACAGCAGGGATGAAATATGTAGTTCTTACTGCCAAACACCATGAAGGGTTCTGTCTGTTCGATTCAAAATTTACTGATTACAAGGCGACAAATACACCTTATGGAAAAGACCTGATAAAGGAATATGTGGAAGCTTTCAGAGCTGAAGGTCTGAAAGTAGGATTTTATTATTCGCTAATTGATTGGCACCATCCTGATTATACAATAGATAGAGTCCATCCTTTGAGACAGGAATCAGATACTGCCTATGCACGTCTGAATAAAGGAAGGGATATGAATAAGTATCGCGCTTACATAAAAAATCAGGTTAGAGAACTTCTTACCAATTATGGTGAAATCAGTATTATTTGGTTCGATTTTTCTTTTCCGGGCAAGAATGGTAAAGGTCATGAAGACTGGGATTCCGAAAACTTATTAAAATTGGCACGTAGCCTTCAGCCTGGGATTATTGTTGATGACCGTCTGGATTTGAGAGATGTTGAAGGTGGATTTGATTTCATTTCGCCTGAACAGGTAAAAGTTGCTAAATGGCCTGAGGTAAATGGTAAAAGGGTTGCATGGGAGACATGTCAGACATTTTCTGGTTCGTGGGGATATTATCGCGATGAGAATACCTGGAAGAGCCCTGCACAGTTGCTCGAACTTCTTATTGAATCAGTAAGCAAGGGTGGTAACCTCTTATTGAATGTTGGTCCGACAGCCCGGGGTGTTTTTGACTACAGGGCACAGGAGAGATTAAAATCTATGGGTGAATGGATGAAGTATAACAGTCGCTCAATATACAAATGTACTGAAGCGCCGGCTGAATATGATGTTCCGGACAATACTCTTTTAACCTACAATCCGGTTACTAAAAGATTATATGTTCATCTGCTGGCATATCCGATGGGAAGATTAACACTTACAAATATTGCTGATAAGGTTGAATATGTGCAGTTCTTACATGATGCCTCAGAAGTGAAATTCAGTGCAGGCAGAGATGCAAACAAAAATGACCTGACTCTTCAGTTACCGGTACAAAAACCTCCGGTTGAGATTCCTGTATTGGAAATCTATTTGAAATAGTTACAAATTGTTATTACCGGCCTGAATTAAGTTTTCCTGACGCCTGACGCCTTTAATCAGATACTCACCGAATCATATACAACAACCTTTTCCCACAGATCCTCACAATCAGCAATGAATTTCAGGTGAGTTGGGTGTGTCTGATAAATATCCTGATCATCTTTATTTCTGAAGGTAACAAGCAGAGAATATGTATAGGATGTATCAATTACATCACGATTTGTAGGGGCTGGAACACCCAGATGATGATCAAAAATGGTTTCAACTGTAGCTAATTTCTTAAGAGCCTTCTCAAATTTATTCTTTACTTCCGTAGTTACTGGCTCTTTAAGCCAGAAAAAAACATGATGAATAAATAGTTTTCTCATTAGATTACAATTTAAAAGTATTATCTGTCATTTTATTGAAGAGTTCTGCCTGCTCTGCCATTGCAGCAATTTTATCAGCTGGATCTGTACGGGCTTCCAGGAGAATCCACCCATTATAATTTATACCTGAAAAGAGATTAAAAAGTTGCTGATAAGGATAATTCCCATCATTTAGTTCACGAATATGAACTGTGTCGCCAAACCATTTTTTTACCATATTGAAATTTTCTTCCAGTCCGGGAGGAAGTAAATCCTGATCGTTGCAGTTCCAGCAGATTTTAACATTCGGTTCACTCACCTCGTCGAATATGGCCTTCATATTAGGCAGTTCCTGAGTATGGTTGCCATGTACTTCAACCCTGACAAGCATTCCATAATCCTGTGCATATCTCCCAACTTCATTTAACGAAGATGCTATCTGTGTAATAGTCTTTTTCTTAGGAACTTCAGAAGGGATATCATTTGGTTTTACTTTTATACCTGTAGCACCGATGTCCTTGCAGAGTTTAATATACTCTTTGGTCTGGGCGATGTTCTCACGAAGTATTGCATTATCAGGACTATGATATTCGAAATTGGATCCATAACCAATGCATGTTACAGGGCTATCGGCAAATCGTTTTTTTACTTCTGCCCGTTGAGATGAATTAAGGTTTGTCTCTACTCCATGAGCATGCCGGGTACGAAGTTCTACACCCATGAAACCGGTTTTTTCACAATTCGCAATTAGTGTAGGCAAATCCCAGTCCTGGCCCCAGAGATAAGTAACCAGCCCTAGTCTCATTCCTGAATTCACAGGATTTGAAAAGGCTGTAAGATGTTTCATTGCTGCCAATCCGATTCCAGCGGTAATGCTTCTTTTTATAAAAATACGACGTGATAGATTATTTTTCATTTTTTCTGTTTTGAAGTGCATAAACATAAGAATAATATGGACATTAAGGTTATAAATAATAATGATGTTCTTTACATAGGGCAGATTAAGTAGTACGAAGATAGTAAAATGGGTAAAATGAATCATTTATCAGTGCATTTACACTTAAAACTTTTAAATTTGGGAATTAATAGATGCTTATATAATGGAAATCATATTTTATATAATTGCAGGTTTAGTAACTGGTACCTTAATTGCATATCTTGGAACTAAGTCAATATTAAATGTGGCCCACCAGAAGGTGTTACTTGCTAAAATGGATGAGATTAATACTCTTACCAGACAAAACAGTGTCTTGCAGGCTAAGGTTGAAGCCCAGGCCAACAGTCTTGAAGAGGTAAGAAAAGCAATGGTTGATACTTTTAAATCGGCAGCTTCTGATGCCCTGACTCAGAACAATAAGCAGTTTCTTGATCTTGCTAAAACCCAACTCGAAACTCAGGTTAAAGAGTCAGAAGGGGATCTTGATCAGCGAAAATCAGCCATTGAGGAAATGCTGAAACCAGTGAAGGAATCTATCGACAGTTATAAAAAGAGGATCGAAGAGCTCGAAAAAGGTTCAGAAAAAACATTCGGTCAGGTCACTGAGATGCTCTCTAACATTCAGATTACCCACGCAAGCCTTCAAAAAGAAACAGGAGCTCTCGTTAATGCTTTAAGAAATCCGAGAGTTAGAGGGAAATGGGGCGAAATCGGATTGAAACGCGTGGTAGAGTTTTCAGGTTTATCGGCCCATTGTGATTTTGTCGAGCAGGTTTATACTGAGGGTGAAGATTTTATATCAAAACCTGATATGATCATTAACCTCCCAGGTAACGGTCATGTGGTTGTTGACTCCAAACTTCCTTTGGATGCTTATCTCCAGGCGTTGGAAACGGATGATGAGACTTCACGTAATTTACTTTTTGTTAAACATGCCAAAAACCTCAGGGATCATGTAAACAAATTAAGTAAAAAACAGTACTGGTCGCAATTTCCAAATACACCTGACTTTGTTGTGTTATATATGGAGGTTGAATCTGCATTGAATGTTGCCCTTATGACGGATAAAATCTTGTTGCAGGATGCGATGAACAATAAAATAATCTTAGCTACTCCCACAACCTTGATAGTAGTCCTTAAATCAGTGGCGATGTCTTGGCAGCAGCACAATATTACAGAGAATGCTTTGCAAATTATGGAAGCAGCAATGGATTTTTATGGAAGGGTAAATGTGTTTGCTGATCATCTTGATAAAGTTGGAGGAGGGTTAAAAGCTGCCCTTAAAGGTTATAATGATGCAATCGGTTCATGGGAGAGCAGAGTATTGCCGGCAGGGAGAAAGCTTGAACAACTGAAAGCCACCGACAATAAAAATGCTTTGCCTGATTTTGAAATAATTGACAAACCTGTACGTGATTTAAAGAAATCAGATGTGTAAATACTTGAAAATAATTTTATGTATACAGATAAAAGAACTACAGTTAAACAACTCTTGTTAATACTTTTTCCGGTAATTATTTTCCTGAATAGTTGTACCGGTAGGCAAAAACATCAAAAAGATGTGCAACAGCCGGTTGTCGAAAATGCTGATAGTAGTTTAATTTTCGATGGGAAAACGCTTGAAGGATGGGAAATTACTAATTTCGGTCCGCAAGGACCTGTTTATGTTTCAGGAGGCGAGATCATTCTGGGGATGGGAGAGGGATGTACTGGTATAACATGGACAAATGAGTTTCCAACAACTGATTATAAAGTCTCTCTTGAGGCAAAACGAGTGTCTGGAAATGACTTTTTCTGTGGTATGACATTCCCGGTAGGAAAATACTCATGTACACTGGTTACAGGAGGATGGGGAGGTACTGTCGTTGGCCTCAGTAGTATCAATAAAATGGATGCATCAGAAAATGAAACAACTACTTTAATGAAATTTGAAAAAGATTGTTGGTACAGAATTTGTTTGGAAGTAACAAATGACACCATTAAGGCTCTTATTGATGATGTTATTGTTGTAGATTTTGCCATTGGAGATAATAAATTATCAATACGACCAGAGGTTGAATTATCAAAACCATTCGGTATTGCTTCATGGACTACAACTGCAGCTATAAAGAATATTAGATTGATAAACTGTAAGCAGTAAGCAGTAAGCAGTAATCAGTAAGTAGTAAGTAGTAAGTAGTAAGTAGTAAGCAGTAAGCAGTAAGTAGTAAGCAGTAAGCAGTAAGCAGTAAGCAGTAAGCAGTAAGCAGTAAGCAGTAAGCAGTAAGCAGTAAGCAGTAAGCAGTAAGCAGTAACCAGTAACCAGTAACCAGTAAACCAGTAATGAGCAACCAGCAACCAGTAACGAGCAACCAGCAACCAGCACCAAGCACCAAGTAACCAGCACCCAGTAACCCTTTATAAATATGAAAAACTATTCTTTAATTCTAATTCTCGCTATAACTCTAGCATCCTGCAAAACACAACAGTTATATCTTAATGTTGTGGAGCCTGCACCTGTAACTATACCTTCTTATATCAAAAGCGTAGGAGTCATTAACAGAAGTATGCCAACAGATAAAACAAAAGCATTCGATATTGTTGATAAGGCCTTGTCATTGGAGGGAGCAAATCTTGATAAAATTGGAGCACAGGAAAGTATTAAAGGACTTGCTGACGAGTTACTGAATAATAGCAGGTTTGAGGAAATTAAAACATTGAATGATATAGATTTCAGAACTCCGAAACTGGTGCAGTTTCCTGTTCCACTTGCATGGGAGATAGTTGATCAGATTTGTAAGGAGACTGGTACAGATGCTCTGTTCTCTCTTGAGAAGTTTGATACAGATACTCATATTAATTATTCAAACCGGAAGGTGGATATTAAGACATTTCTTGGGACTATCCCGGGAATTGAACATCAGGCAGACATGGAAACTATTGTGAAAACCGGCTGGCGTATTTATGATCCATCCGGAAAAACCATTCTTGATGAGTATATATACCATGAATCAATCCATTTTTCAGGAAGTGGTCTGAATCCGGTTCTTGCTGCTGCAGCACTGATCGGCAGAAAAGATGCTGTTAATGAAGTTAGCGATAAGGCAGGACATGGTTATGCGCTCAGGATTGTTCCATTCACGATACGGATTATGCGTGATTATTATGTTAAAGGCTCTGATAATCTTAAGGTTGCCAGAAGGAAGGCACAGTTGGGGAAATGGGATGAGGCAGGAGAGTTGTGGAAAATTGAGACAACAAATCCAAATATGAAAGTGGCAGGCCGTGCTACTTATAATATGGCTATAATAAATGAGATAAATGGTGATCTTGATTCTGCTTTAGAGTGGGCACAAAAATCATATGAAGACTATAATGATAAGATGGGTATCAGATATGTAAGAATTCTTGAAAACAGAAAGTATAAATCTGATGTTTTAAAAATGCAGGAAGCTCATCAATAGTCACTCCTAACTTTAGCTCGGGTTATTTCCTTAAAATTCCGTTTTTTATTATCGGTTAAGATATTTTTCATTCATTATTGGTTCATAGTGCTCAGTTTTTCATTAACTTTATCAAATAATCACTAATTCCTCATTAATTTTTAATGTTATATAAACTAAGACATGAAACGTATGAAAACTATCCTTCTTTTTTTCGCAACAATTCTGGTTTCATTTTCAATCATATCGTGTACCGTTGAAACCAAAACAGAACCTGTACAAAATACTGATATATCTGAGTTTATTGGTCAATGGACAATTGATATTCAGGGTGGAGGGGTTGGCTGGCTTGAAGTTCGCCAGGAAGATAATTACCTTGATGCTGACTTGCTCTGGGGTGGAGGAAGCGTTCTTCCTGTATCCAATGTATATCTGGCCAATAACCGGTTTCTGATAGTCACGCGTAATAATAATATTGTTCGAACCAGAGATGCTAAAGATCTTCCTCTTCGTTCACAGGTAATAACCAATTGGCTGGAACTTACAAAAGATGGAGATAAGATTGTTGGCTTCCTGATAATTCCTCATAGAAATGGAGATGGTGTTGATTCAGTATCATTGGTTGGAAATAAATTACCAGCTCCTCCTCCTGCTCCTGATCTGGCTACTCTTAAATTTGGAACACCTATCACATTGTTCAATGGTAAAGATCTTACCGGTTGGAGATTGATTGACGAAAAGCAGGCAAATGGATACTCAGCTAAAGATGGAGTATTAGATGTTAATCCTGCCCAGGTTGAAGGGAAAGAACATATTCATTATGGAAATCTGAGGACAGATGCAGTTTTTGAAGATTTTAATATAAAGTTAGAAGTTAATATACCTGCAGGAAGTAACAGTGGTGTATACCTGCGTGGTATGTATGAGATACAGGTTTTTGATTCTTATAAAAAGGAGTTGGATTCACATAACATGGGCGGTGTATACAGCCGGATCAAACCGACTGTCAACGCTGAAAAACCTGCAGGTACATGGCAGACATTGGATATTACTCTTTGCGATCGTCACGCTACTGTAATATTGAATGGGGTTAAGATTATTGATAATCAGCCTGTTTATGGTCCAACAGGTGGTGCTATAATATCTGATGTATTTGCCCCCGGACCAATTTACCTGCAAGGCGATCATGGAAAAGTTCAGTACCGTAATATTGTACTTACTCCCATTGTGAAATAAATGAAATGTTTATTGATCTGAAAATAGGATTAATTGTCTTTATAGATATTTTAGTGTTTAACATCTCCAATGCCATTTTTAAGTGACATGGCTTATTTAATTCCCCCTTGGAAGAGACTGCCCCGCACTGGTGGGGGGGGGCCAGGGGGATGTAAAACACAAAACCATTTCTAAAATATTATGAAAAGCAAAACCAGTACGACTCGTCGTGAATTTATTACTAAAACCGGAATTGTCACAGCTGGAGTTACACTAGGTGTTTCCTCTCTGAGTGCAGCCAGTTATAAGCGAATACCTGGAGCGAACGACAGGATCAACATGGGTTTTATAGGAATAGGTAACAGGGGCTCGCAGCTCTTAAACCTATTCATGAAACAACCAGATATAGAAGTAGCAGCTCTGTGTGATATATATACCTTATTTGCTTAGAGACAGAAGTAAAGTTGATCAGCGTTATTTGAAAGATATGCCGGGTCAGGTGCCCAAAATGGGTGAGAAATTTTCAAAAGCACCTTTAACTTTTAATGATCATCGTAAACTGCTTGACAGTAAGGATATCGACGCAGTATGTATTGCAACTCCTGATCACTGGCATGCTATTCAGATGATTGATGCTGTCAATGCAGGGAAAGATGTTTATGTTGAAAAACCTCTGACAAACACACTCGTTGAAGGCAGGAAAATGGTGGAGACATGGGAGAAAAGTGATCGTGTTGTTGCTGTCGGACTTAACCGACGAGGGAATGGTGTGTTTCAGAAACTGGCAAAGGACATTCCGGCAGGTAAGATAGGGCAGGTATCCGTAGCATAGCAGCCAGGGTAAGTAATATGGCACCAAATGGCATAGGGAAATTCAAAGCTGAGCAACCACCGAAAGATTTTAACTGGGATATGTGGCTTGGCCCTCGGGCCTATCGTCCATACCAGTACAATATTGCACCTTATAAGTTCCGTTGGTGGAGTAATTATTCAAGTCAGATGGGTAACTGGGGCGTTCATTACATGGATGCTATCCGCTGGTTGATGGGTGAAATTGCACCTGTTGCATTTACTGCACATGGTGGTAAGTATATCATCGACCATGATGCTGATATACCTGATACTATGCAGGTGACATTTGAATTTGCTTCGGGGAAAATAATTGCTTTTAGTATTTATGAAGCTAGCGGTGGAGATTTCTTTCCTTATGGTGAACTTGAACTTCGTGGCACAAAAGGGAACCTGTATGCCAGTGAAAGAGGTTATCGGATCATTCCTTCCAAAAGCGGACAGTTTCAAACATGGACAAAGCAGGAAGAAGAAGAAGAATATCTTAACCCGAATCAGATGCTTGATGATGGAAGTAGCGCTGATAGTACATCAGGTCTGATACGGAATTTCCTCGATTGTATTAAAACAAGGCAGAATCCATTTTGTACTCTGGAGGATGGCCATCGGTCAACCTCATTTGCTCATCTGGCTAATATCGCTCTGGCAACCAAAGAAAGATTGCAATGGGATGGAGTAAAGGAGAGATTTACCAATAGCGAAGAAGCCAATAAGTTACTTAGTTATGAGTATAGAAGTCCCTGGAAATTATAGATAATTAAGTAATAAACAGAATAACTATTATACCGTAATTAATATGATAAAACATAATCGCAGAACTTTTATTAAAAATAGTTTGCTTGCTACCGGTGCTACTGTTGTTGTTGATCCAATGGACTTGTTTGCAGAACCTTACACAAGCCATGTTCCTAAGAAAATAAAGATATCTAAAGTAAGTGCCAATTTTGAGCGTGAACCTCTTATACGTCCTTTCGGCTTTAAAGGTGGTTATATGAGCGAGATATGGCAATCAGCAGCATATATGGGCAGCGATTCAGGAAATCATTCAATAGGATTATGCACTCAGAGTGTCCTTCGGTCCGATGCCCATGTATTTGCATCCCATTCTGAAAGTGGCGGGAATGCTCTTATGTATGCAATGACTGAAAAGGCTATGCAAATAGTTAATGGACAGAGTTTTACTTCTCCTGTTGAGCTGCTTGATATGCTCTACCCAGAGGTATATTAATATGGGAAAATGGTTTCCATCCAATTTTGATAAGCCAAATGATCTGGTTGTAACATTTAACTATCTTTTTTCACGTCGTTTAAGTTTATCATCTAGCTATACCTATAGTTCAGGAAGGCCAATTACATACCCAGTGGCTACATATGATATTGGCAATAAGGTATTTGTTCATTATTCTGACCGGAATAAGTACAGGATACCTGATTATTCCCGTCTGGATCTTTCATTAAGAATAAGCGGGAATCTCAAATCTCGCAAAATTGCTCATCCAAACTGGACATTCTCGGTTTATAATCTGCTGGGACGGCAAAATGTTTACTCAATATATTTCCAGAAGGAGTTCGGCGAGATAATAGGTTACAAGTTATCAGTGTTTGGTCAGGCTATTCCTTCGGTTACTTTTAGTTTTGACTTTTAAATTTTATTTAAAGCCAACATGATTTTTAAACATCATTGTAAATGAAAATATTTCTTAAACATATGGATTCAACCAGCATAATAAAAAATACCTGTATGCTGGTTAAGCCATTATATCTGGTTCTTCTTTTTTCTGTTTTATTGGTTCTTAACGGATGTATTGTGCAGTTTCTTCCGGAAACTAATGAAGAGCAGGAACTCCTTGTTGTTGAAGGCTTAATAACAGATCAATATGGTCCAAGCACTATTAAGCTTTCAAAGTCTCTTCCTCTTGGCGGAAGAAATGCGGCACGACCATTTGAAGGATGTAATGTATCCATTTCAGATGACCTGGGGAACAACTACAATTTATATGAGACAGTTGCCGGAACCTATATAACAAACCCCTCAGATTTCCAGGGCATTATTGGAAGGTCATATATTTTACATATCAGTACAAATGCTTCACCAATTAGTCTAAGCTACCGATCATTACCTATGGAGATGAAGCCTGTTCCACCTATGGACAGTATTTTTTATGAGAAAATAGCCATCAATGATGGGAGGGTGGGAACCCAGATCCCTGAAGGTTGCCAGATTTACGTAAACACTCACGATCCTGAAAATGTATGTAAATTCTACAGATGGGAATATTCTGAGACTTGGGAATTCAAACTTCCATATTTGGTTCCAAACAAAATTTGCTGGATTTCAAGTAGCTCTGACCAGATCAACATTAAAAGCACAGCTTCACTTGTGGAAGATAGGATCAACCGGTATCCACTAACTTTTATTTCAAATATGACAGACCGGTTGAGGGTGAAATACAGCATTTTGGTGAATCAATATTCCCTGAATGAGGATGAATATTTGTACTGGGAGAAATTACAAAATATTTCCGAACATATTGGAGGCCTTTATGATATAACTCCTTCTTCAATTAACAATAATATCTGGTGTGTTGAGAGCCCGGATGAAAAGGTTTTGGGTTATTTCAGTGTTTCAGCAAGTTCGTCAAAAAGGATTTTTGTAAAAGATAATTTTAAAGGTATTATTGACCTTTATAATTCCTGTAATGCTGATACTGTGTTCGGCGGTGAACCAATTTCTTTTCTGAATGAATTTGTTTGGGTAGTAATAGATCACCAAATGCCACCACCATCCTTCAAAGTTATTACCTATACAAAGGGTTGTTATGATTGTTCTGTAAGAGGTACAACCATAGAACCAATATTCTGGAGAGATGATGAATAAGAAATTATCTGTGAAAGTTATTTAAATGATTAAAAAAATTAGACCATCGATTCTTCTTCTGATAAGTTTTCTGTTCCTGCAAAACTCATTTGGCCAGTTACAGGGAGATATGACGGATTATCTTAAACAGAAATTTTTAAGGTATACTGAAGCTATACCCCGTGAAGATATATTAATTCATTCCGACAGGGAGGACTATATAGCTGGAGAAGATTTGTGGTTTAAGGTGTATTTAATTGACAGACAGAGTAATAAGCCCATAGAAGCTGATAAGATTGTATATTTTGAACTGTTGAATCCGGATAACCTGCCGGTAATTCAGAAACGGATTTTTATTGATAAAGGTTTTGGTCCCGGGCAAATCCTACTGCCAGACACTTTAAGTTCAGGAACTTATACCATCAGGGCCTATACTAACTGGATGAAAAACTTTCTCCCGTACAATTGTTTTATGAAGGATATAAGGATTTATAATGCTTTAAGCAAGAAAGCCTTCAGGGAGAAAATTTATTCAGATATTAATATTGTAGGGGGGAAAAATTATAATAATATATCGGTTATTTCTGATGCCGGATTGACATTAAGTGTTAATAACAATAAGCCTGATACTCTTGATTTAATGGTTAATACAAATACCATTTACCGCCATGATAACAAAAATATTCTTTATCTTTTTATTCAGACCCATGGGGTAATTAACCATATAAGTAGTGAAAATGTGATGACAGATATCAGAAGAATAGGTGTCGCGAAAAATGAACTTATCCCTGGTATTAATCATATAACAATTTTAAATTCAAAAGGAAAACCACTCTGTGAAAGATTTATTTATACTCCTGAAAAGAATAAAAATGTACTATTCGTCAATTCTTCAGGAAGTTATAAAAGAAGAGAAAAAATCTCACTCGATCTGGGGTTCGGGAATGAATTAATAAATACCTTAAGTCCAGCAAATATAAGTATCTCAGTCTCTCCTGTAACAGAAAAAACTGAGAACATAGAATTGATTGATTATATGGTATTTGGTTCAGAGTTTGGCTTGCTACCACAGAATGTAATAAAAGCTGGAAAAATTAATACCTTTTCTTCTCATAATTTGGATACATTGCTATTATCGGTTAAAAGCAATTGGATTGAGTGGGATAAGATATTATCTGATAATCTTCCCGCATTAAGATATCAGGTCGAGAATGAGGACCACTACCTGACAGGTAAGCTTCTGACACCAGATCAAAAGGCACCTGATACAGGGGAATATATTGTGCTTTCCAGTCCTGGGAAAGTAGCTGAATTTCAATATGCCAGAACAGATTATCAGGGAAATTTCAGTTTCAGAATTCCTATAGATGCATCGGTTAAGGATTTAATAATCCAGGTTGATGATATAACAAAAAAGTACAATATAGAAATTGGATCATCATTTTCTGATAACTATCTTCCGTCTGTTGTATCACTCGATTCATCTAATAGGCCTGTACCTGAATATATATCGAAGTGGAGGATTAACTATCAGGTAAATAAAATTTATGAATCTTCATTTACCGGGGATCTTTTAATACCAGCGATCCAGACAATAACACCAAAGAGGTTCTATGGGAAACCTGCTATCGAACTGATTATGGCAGATTACATTAAACTGCCTGTGATGGAAGAAGTCTTTTTTGAGCTTCTGCCAGGCGTTGCCCTAAGACGAAAAAAGGATATTTATGAAATCTCAATAAATGATCCTATTACAAAGGTAACCTATGGTGAAGCCCCGGGAATGCTGATAGATGGTGTAATTGTAATCGATCCAAATGTAATTGGTAATCTTGATCCCGAGATGGTTGAAAAAATTGATGTTGTAAGAGAGAAATATTTTGTAGGGAATTATATGTTCTATGGTATTGTAAATTTGATTTCCAAAGCTGGTGATTATAGCTATGTGACACTTCCCAGCTATGCAATAAGAATGCCTTATCGGGTCTTGGACCCTGTCTGGTCATTTGTGTCACCTGATTATTCGACAGCAGAAGCAAAGAGTACCAATACTCCGGATTTCAGAAATACCCTTTATTGGAATCCCTCAGTTAAACCAGACAGAAGTGGAAGGACCAAATTGGAATTCTGGTCATCAGATATTGTTTCCGACTATGAGGTTAAGATACAGGGCATTACATCAGAAGGCAGAATGGTATCTTTAAGGAAGACCATTAAGGTGGAATAGCACCACGGAAGAGCAAGATGTGAATAATCCCTGGTTGCCGGGTTTTGTATAAAGTGACATACGCAATTTTAATGATATATGTATTGAGTTATATTCACTTAAAAAAAACATTTTATAAATATTGGTATGGGAAAATATAGAATTATTGTTTTTCTTTTGCTCTTTTTTATTGGTGTAATATCCTGCAAAAACGAAAATAGTGAAAAGAAAATATTTCCTGGTGAAATATGGTACGACACTGAAGGTAACCCAATAAATGCACATGGTGCCGGGATTTTATATTATGAAGGTAAATACTTCTTATTTGGTGAATACAAAAAAAATGAAACATGGCGTGTTGAGGATATAACTGACTGGGAATGCTATCGCTGCAATGCGGAAGGTGTTTCATGCTATTCTTCAGAGAATCTCACCGACTGGAAATTTGAAGCCATAGCTCTTAAGCCAAACACCATAGATTCTACTAACGATCTGCATATTGGTAAAGTTATTGAGCGTCCAAAAGTGATCTATAATGAGAAAACCGGAAAGTTTGTAATGTGGCTGCATGTTGATTCCGAAGATTACAGCTATGCCCGTGCCGGTGTTGCGATAAGTGATTATCCTGAGGGGCCATATACATATCTTGGAAGCATCAGACCAAACGATCAGATGAGTCGCGACATGACCTTGTTTAAAGATGACGATGGCAAAGCATATCATATCTTTTCATCTGAAAACAATGCTGTTATGCATATTAGTTTGTTGACGGATGATTATTTAAAACCAACCGGAACTGAAACACGTATTTTCATTGACAAAAGCCGCGAGGCTCCTGCTGTGTTTAAACGTAAAGGGAAATATTATATGATCACTTCAGCTTGCACAGGTTGGTTGCCAAATGCAGCAATGATTGCTTCAGCTGATAACATTATGGCTGAATGGACAGAGATGTATAACCCTTGCAAAGGAGAAAACAGCGATAGTACTTTCATCTCACAGAGTACATATGTTTTACCTGTATTGGGCAAACCTGATTTTTTCATTTTTATGGCAGACCGCTGGGAAAAAACCAATCTGGAAGATTCAAGATATATATGGCTCCCATTAATCTTTCGGAATGATTCTGCGATTATCGAATGGAAAGATTCCTGGGTAGTGGACCTTTAAAAGAATGATAGATTGAGCAAAATTCCGATTGTGTTCTACTTGAATTATTCATAACTTGCATTAATATTCTTATATATTATGAAAAAAGTAAATATTAAGACATCATTATTACAGGTTTTCCTGATTGTAACTATTTGTTTTACTGATATAAAGTTGCAGGCACAGAGTGAATCTGAACTTATTGCATCTCATTATGTTTTTCCGGCTTTTTCGATTGCAACTGTTAAAATGAAAGACGGAAATGAAGGAAAAGCTATGATGAATTATAATATGCTTACCGAAGAGATGATTTTTGAAAAAGATGGGATAATGCTAGCTGTGGATAGTCTCATTTCTATCGATACCATATATTTGGAATCCCGGCAATTTATACCCCATAATAAGATGTTTTATGAGGTATTGGTGATAGCTCCTGTATCTCTTTTTATGCAACACAGGTGCAATTTAATATCAGCAGGAAGTCCTGCAGGCTATGGCGGTACAACTGAAACCGGAGCTGCAACTTCCCGCTCCTCTCTTACTAATTCGGGAAGAGCCTATAAACTGACACTTCCAAGCGAATACCATGTAACTTTTGCTTCTCAGTTCTGGATAAGAAGAGATGATATATTTTACAAGGCTAATACCAACCGTCAGATTATGAAGATCTTACCTGAAAAGTCAAAAGATATGAAGCAATTCATGAAGCAAAACAAGCTTGATTTAAAAAATGCTGACGACCTTATTAAGCTGGTTATTAGAATTAACGAGATGTTACGCTAAATCTTTTTGGTTATCTTTGTTTGAAGTCCTCCCTGAAGGCAGAAGGAGAGATATCGCAGAATAATTTGAATTGACGGTTGAAATAGGAGGTATTCTGATACCCGCACTCAAAGGCTATTTCAATGATAGATTTGATCGATCTTATATCTGTTTGGTAAACGGTATAGTATTATGATTTAAATTAATAAAACAGGATGTGATTATTGAGAAATATGGCACTGATATAATAGTAAAAAAAGCCTGGGAAAAGGGTATTATTATTCCCGGATTTAATATCCCTTATCTCCCAATGATGGAGCCCGTGGTAAGAGCGTTAAACGACTCCGGTACCTTCGGGCTTATTATGGTTGCTCGGTTGGAATGGTTGAAATTCAAATCGGGAAGTATGAAATCCATTCATGATGAATATGAAAAATTAAAGGATTTACGTTTCACAAGATTGCACCTTGACCATGTCCCAGTAATTGATGAAGATAACCTGCTAACCGATTACGAAAGAATTATCTCTGAAGCTATTGAGCTGGGTTATGATTCTGTGATGATAGACGGATCGCGGCTTTCGCTGGAAGAAAATATCGAATCCACTTATAAGATTGTTCAACTGGCTCATAAGGCTGGCATACCCGTAGAGGCTGAACTTGGAGCAGTAATGGGTCATGAGTCAGGTCCATTACCTCCATACGAAGAGCTTTTTACTTCAGGTAAGGGATTTACTTCGCCAGATGAGGCAAAGAGGTTTGTGTATGAGACTCAAACAGACTGGTTGTCAGTAGCAATAGGGAATGTTCATGGAGCAATCTCTGCTGTTGCGCGGTCTGAAAAAAAAGTTGAAGCGCGTTTGGCTATTCCCCATCTGAAGAAGATTAATGAATTATTGAATATCCCTCTCGTATTGCATGGTGGAACGGGCATTGGCAAAGAGTATCTCATGCAGTCTTTTAAGCAGGGGATTGCTAAAATCAACATTGCAACAGCCATCAGGCAGCCTTATGAGAGACTGATGAACGATTCTGTTAAAGCAGCACAGGAAGCAGTATACAATGAGATGTCAGACATCATTAATAACCAGCTTGAAATAAACGGATCAGCAAAAAGGCTTGTTCAGAATTAATTTCACAGCTGTTTTATAAGTGTAGTATGTACACGTATTATTCATAACAATACTATAAAATAAGTAATATGAAAAAACTAAAATCAACCTTCGCTCTGTTTTTTGGTAATCGTGGTTTCTTTCCTGAGTCGCTTATTGCCGAAGCCAGGAAAGAGGTTAGCGAAACCCTTAAACGGCTTGAATATGAATTCATTATTATGGATAAAAACCTGACCCGTTTCGGTGCTGTTGAAAGCCCTGAAGAGGGAGGTAAATACGCAAAATTTCTGGATGAAAACCGAGGTAAATTTGATGGTGTCATCCTGGTGTTGCCGAATTTTGGCGATGAGACCGGAGCTGTTTCCGCACTTCAGGATGCCGGAGTCCCGATTTTTATCCTTGCCTATCCTGATGAGCTTGATAAAATGGGTTTTCACCAGCGACGCGATGCTTTTTGTGGAAAATTTTCTATTATGGATGTTTTCTATCAGTATCAATTACCTTTTACTGCATTCCCTCCGCATACGGTACATCCATATTCCAGGGATTTTGAACATCAGATTAAAACTTTCGATCAGGTATGTAAGGTTGTCATGGGAATGAAAAGGATGACAGTTGGTGCAATTGGTGCAAGAACAACTGCTTTTAAAACGGTAAGATTTGATGAACTGGCATTGCAGAAATATGGTATAACAACAGAAGTGCTAGACCTTTCTGAAGTTTTTAGCCGGGTTAGGAATATTAAAATAGCTTCCAAGGCATATAAAGAAAAAGCAGAAACTCTCAGGAATTATACCAATTTTGATAAAGTCCCTGATAAATCATTCGAAAATCTGGTACGATTTGGTGTTGTTATAGATGAGATAATAATAGAATATGGTCTTAATACTCTTGCCATACGATGCTGGTTAGAAATGGAGAAGGAATTTGGTGTTGCACCCTGTGTCTTACTTAGTGAGCTTAACGACAGAGGATTTCCAGCCGCTTGTGAGCTGGATGTTTGCAATGCAATCACAATGTACGCTCTAAACCTGGCATCTGGAAAACCGGCAACATGCCTTGATTGGAATAATAATTACGGGGACGATCCCGACAAATGCATTCTTTTTCACTGCGGACCTGTACCTCAAAGTTTAATGACAGCTAAAGGGAATGTAATTGATCACCCCATGTTCGCAAAAGCTTTAGGAGCCGGATGTGGTTTTGGGTGTAATGTAGGACGAATTGCTCCAAATAAGATAACTTTTGCAAGCTCTAAAACTGAAGGTGGAAAGTTACATATTTATATGGGAGAGGGCGAATTCACCAGTGACCCTATTCAGGACGGATTTTTTGGTTGCGGTGGAGTAGCTAAAATAGACCGTTTGCAGGAAAGATTATATAAGATAGGTTACACTGGTTACCGTCACCATGTGAGCGTAACACCTGGTATGGTATCTGTTGCTTTACATGAAGCCTGTACCCGTTATCTTGGTTATGAAATTACTGAAATATGATATAATATAAATTGATTTAAATTGAGTTACCTTGGGCTGGATATAGGAACAGGTGGATGCAAAGCAGTTGTATTCACAGGCAATGGTAAGGAGCTTGCCTATGCTTTCAGGGAGTATCCAATTTTACATCCATACCCGGGTTGGGCTGAGCTGAACCCTGATGAAGTGATCAGCAACTGTTTTGAGGTAATCAAAGAAGTTAATAGCAAAATCACTGACCCAGTTATATCAATGAGTATATCAAGTCAGGGAGAGGCATTTACACCAATTGGATCAGATGGCTGTGTACTGGGAAATGCAATGGTTTCTTCAGATTCAAGGGCAAGGGATATTGCAGCTAGCTGGAGTGAGAAGTTCGGAACTGAAAAAATTTACCAGATCACAGGCCATACTCCTCATCCGTTGTTCACACTTTATAAGATTCTCTGGATAAAAGAGAACCAGCCAGATGTTTGGAATAATGCCAGATATTTTCTCTGCTTCGAAGATCTTTTTCACTTAAGAATGGGGCTTGAACCACATATCAGCTGGCCAATGGCCGGTCGTACCATGTTATTTGATGTTATTAACCATCAGTGGAGCAATGAGATACTTCAGGCTTCCGGAGTAACGGCTGAAAAACTTGCTATCCCTATCGCCTCAGGTGAAATAATAGGGACTATAGGTCTTGATATGGTGAATAAACTTGGATTTAAAAACCCGGTAGTTGTGGTTGCCGGTGGACACGATCAAACCTGTGCAGCTTTGGGAGCAGGAGTTGTAGAGCCTGGTATGTGTATGTATGCGACAGGAACAGTGGAATGCTTCTGCCCGATACTTGATAAACCAGGTTTTTCCAGTGACCTTCAGCACAATAATCTGTGCTGCTACGATTATACGATAAAGGGTAAATATACAAGTGTTGCCTACAGTTTAACTGGTGGAAATATCCTCCGCTGGATGCGTGATGAGCTCGGACAATCAGAAATCAACATGGCATCAGAAACTGGACAAAATCCTTATACATTGCTCCTTGATGCGATGCCTGAGACACCCACTGATCTGCTTGTGCTCCCATATTTTACCGCTTCAGGGACTCCATATTTTGATACCAGGGCTAAAGGAGCTATTATCGGACTTCAGCTTACAACAACAAAGGGTGAAATTACCAGGGCCCTTCTTGAAGGAGTTGCTATGGAAATGAAACTTAACCTCCGGATGATGGAGCAATCCGGTATGGATATCAATACTTTCATTGCTACAGGAGGAGGTACCCGCAATAGTATTTGGACCCAACTTAAAGCAGATGTGCTTAATAAGAAGATTGTAGTTCGAAATATTACTGAAACCGGATGCTTTGGAGCAGCTCTTCTAGCCTGCAGCGCTATTGAACATATTCCTGTGGAGCAGTTGCTTAGAGAGAGTGGTACCGAAAATGAAATTTTCTCTCCTGATCCGGAAAAGGCAAAATTTTATGACAGGAAATTCGAAATATATAAGAATCTCTATCCTGTTCTGAAACAATTCTGGAAAGAGTGAGCTTCAATAATTGGTTGAAGCAATCAGCAATCGGAGAAGAGCTTAAAAAAACATATATATGGATAAACATGAATTATTGAAATATATTGGTAACCTTTCACAAATTGGAGGCTGCCGGCATTATACCCTGGGCGAGGGCTGGGGACGGGGAATGAGGGCAATTGATGTAAATACAGGTAGCGGCCTTCAATATACAGTATTGCCTGACCGTGGAATGGATCTGTCTCTGGCCAGCTTTAAGGGTACTAACCTGGTTTACATTAGCTGTAACGGCGAGACTCATCCTTCATTTTATGAATCGGCAGGAGCAGGCTGGTTACGTACATTTGCAGGAGGACTGCTGACTACTTGCGGGTTAACCCACCTGGGACCTCCTTGTACTGATAATGGGGAACAGCTGGGTTTGCATGGACGATATTCAACTATTCCTGTCAGGCAGTTTGCTGACGTGTCGGATTGGGAAGGTAATGAGTACTGTTATAAGGTAAAGGGAATCATTGAAGAAGGCTCACTTTTTGGTAATAAACTGAGAATGGAGCGGGAGATATCTTCAGTCGGGGGGCAAAATATGATTCGAATAGCGGATAAGATCACCAATTTCGGGAATAAGAAAAGCCCATATACAATACTATACCATATGAATTTTGGTTATCCACTTTTATCTGAAGTTGCTGAGTTGGTGATAGATCCGTTAGAAACGCTTCCACGTGATACTGAAGCGATGAAAGGGATGAAAGAGTTCAGGAGTTTTATTAAGCCTCAAGCGGAATATAGTGAGCAGGTATTTTTTCACACCCTTAAAGGAAATCAAAATGGTGAAGCTACCATAACACTTAAGAACCGGAAAGTTGGAATCGCTGTAAATATTAATTTCAATATAAACAAGCTACCTTATGTCAACCAATGGAAAATGATGGGATACGGTGAATATGTGTTGGGAATCGAGCCATCTAATGTCCTTTGTAAATCACGAAATATCCTCCGGGAAGAAAATGCACTTCCCTTATTACAACCAGATGAAAGCATAACTAATATTCTGGAGATTTCTGTAAATGATATTTAGCTTTTGGAAGGGTTGAAAATGAAGAAGATAGTTTTATTCGGAGCAGGTAAAATAGGACGCTCCTTTATCGGACAGCTATTTGCCACTTCAGGTTTTGAAGTGGTATTTGTTGATATTATTGAACCAGTAATAAATGGATTAAACCTGTTAAATGAATATAAGGTTGTAATAAAAAGTTCACAGCCGGATTTTATAATCAGGGTTGGCAATGTAAGGGGTATCATGGGAAATGATAAAGGAAAGGTTTCTGAAGAGCTTTCTGATTGTGATATAGCAGCCATATCTGTAGGTCAAAAAGCTCTGCCTCAGGTGATACCAGTTTTAGCTGAAGGTTTGCTTCTACGTTACAAAAGACATGGCAAAAAACCTTTAGATATAATCCTTGCAGAAAATATGCATAATGCAGATCAATTTGTAAGAAATATCCTTTATGATTTATTAGGAAGTAATTATCCTTTAAATGATCTGGTCGGACTTGTTGAAACCAGTATAGGGAAGATGGTTCCGATAATGTCCCGGGAAGAACAGGAAAAAGATCCCCTTCTGGTCTATGCAGAACCTTATAATACACTTATACTTGATAAAAAAGCATTTAAAAATCCAATACCTGAAGTGAAAGGTCTTGCCCCCAAAGAGAATATTAAAGCCTGGGTCGATCGTAAGTCGCATATTCACAATTTTGGTCATGCTGCAGCTGCTTATGCAGGATTCATTGATGATCCGTCTGTAATATATCTGGCTGACATACTGAAAATCTCTTCAGTTAAAAAATTTACCCGAAGTGCTATGCTTCAGAGTGCCAGCGTGTTAATGAGAAAATACCCCGGGGAATTTACAATTACCGATCTTAGTGATCATATTGATGACCTGTTATTTAGATTTGAAAACAGGGCTTTGGGAGATACTGTATATAGAGTTGGTTGCGATCTGAAAAGGAAACTTCACAGGAACGACCGGATTCTAAGTCCACTGGTTGATGGAATTCAATTGGGATGTCAAACAGATAAGATAGTACAGACTTTTAAATATGGTCTTTTATTCAGAGGCAAGGACGAAAATGGTAATATGTTACCGGGAGATGAAGAGTTTTCTGAATCACTGAGTGAAAAAGGAATCTCTTATGTTTTAACTGAAATTTGCGGCTTAAATGTGATCGATGACATCAAAATAATAAACAGTATCATTAAGAAGAATTTCGTTAAAAAATATTCTGGCTATCTTAGTACAGGGAAACTTTAATTTTTAAAACTATGAGACTGAGCAGACGAGAATTTATTTCAACAATAGCGGTAGCCGGAGCTTCCATACCTTTTACTTCAAAAATTGAATCACTTATTTCCGGATCTGCTGAAAGTAAATTTCCGGTCAGCAGGAGCTAATAGTAAAGAAGCTAAGAAAGGATATGGATTTTTTAAGTTCTAAACTAAATGAATACCAGCTTATTTAATCATTTACCATTTACCCTCCGAATTTTATCATTGCATCTTTAAGCATTACTTCTGTGGCTGTTGCTCCTGACCGTGTTGCTCCGGCTACTTTCATGTTAAGCAAATCAGTAAGAGTTCTGACTCCTCCGGCACATTTGACCTGTACCTTTGGCCCGGAATGTTTACGCATCAGCTTTATATCTTCAATGGTGGCCCCTTTGTAATTATAGTCGCCGCTTGATAGTTTTACATAACCATACCCGGTGGATGTCTTAACAAAATCAGCTCCGACCTTTGTACATATTTCGCATAACCTTATCTTATCTTCATCATTGGTAATAAAGTCAGTTTCAAAGATAACCTTTACTAGGGCTTTGTTCTTATGACATATCCCGGTAACCGCTTTAATCTCTTTTTCAACATAATCCCAGTCTCCACCCAAAGCCTTCCCTATATTAATGACCATATCAATCTCAGTTGCTCCATCATTACAAGCCTGTTCAGCCTCAAAGACCTTTGTTGCTGTTGAGCTGTTTCCGTGAGGAAATCCAATTACACAACCAATTTCAACATTGGTACCTCTAAGTTGTTTAACCGCCAGCTTAACAGCGTAAGGTTTAACACAAACTGAAGCAACATCATATTTTTTTGCCACTTCACACTCTCTGATAATATCTGCATCGGTCATTGTTGGGTTTAAGATTGAGTGATCAATCATTTTTGCTAGTTCTCTTACTATTGTCATTTTTAGTGTCTTAGAAAATAAATATTAATATCTTTTACAATTTGAGTCTCCAGGGTATGATAATTTCGTACTGCGATTACAATATTATATAAAAACCATTACCTATAAGTAATTTTTAAAACGATTTTTCTATATTTGATTTATGCAATATTATAATACTCCCTTATACGTATATATTGGAATAAGTATTAAATTCAAACATTTAATAACCCTTTATCATCTTTTTAACTTTAATCATACTGCTTGATGAAAAACATTGATAAATTTTTGGAAGAACATAAACTGAGACCGGATGATATAAATATTGAGCAGGTTGTTGATGTTTTTACATCGGAAATGATAAATGGGCTGGAAGACAGGAAGAGCTCTCTCCGTATGATCCCTACTTATATAGAAGCTGATAATCAGTTTCTTACTGATGTTCCTGTTGTTGCCATCGATGCAGGGGGTACCAATTTCAGGGCAGCCACTGTAAAATTTAACAGGCACGGGAAGATTGAAATAAGCAACCTGGTAAATGCCAGAATGCCCGGAATTGATGGAGAAATTTCGAAAGAGAGTTTTTTTCAGACTATTGCAGGATATGTAAGACCTCTTGCCGAAGGATCTGAAAAGATAGGTTTTTGCTTTTCATATCCATCGGAGATCCTTCCAAATAAAGATGGCAAGCTCCTCCAATTTTGTAAAGAGGTTCAGGCTCCGGGAGTAATTGGTCAGCTTATAGGTAAAAATCTGATTGAAACTCTTGGGATGGCTGATAAGCAGATAGTTCTGCTTAATGATACAGTAGCTACACTTCTTGCCGGAAAATCAGCCTCTTTTGGAAAAGAATATGATTCATTTATTGGTTATATACTTGGAACAGGAACCAATACATGTTACATCGAGAGTAACAGGAACATTGTTAAGAAAGATGGTCTTGATCCTGCAAAAAGTCAAATCATCAATATTGAATCCGGTAATTTTGGTAAGGCGCCACGCACAGACCTTGATATTGCATTTGATCAAACCACCGTCAATCCAGGAGATTATACATTCGAAAAAATGATCTCTGGCGGATATATTGGAGGTTTGTGCCTCTCTACACTGAAAATAGCTTCACTTGAAAATATCTTCTCGTCGGAAACAGCTACCCGAATAACTGCATTGAATGAATTATCCACAGGAGATGCCAGTAGTTATATAAGTAATAATAAATCCGGGCGTGGTCCGCTGGATACCTGCATTATGAAAGGGAAAGATGAGGAGGCAGCTGTTAAGATAATTGAGAGTCTTATAAATCGTGCAGCTAAAATGGTTACTGCCAATCTTGCAGCAGTGGTACTTAAAACAAATAAGGGAAAGACTGCAAGCAGGCCAATATTGATAACAATTGAAGGAACTGCATTCTATAAACTTCATATGCTGAAACCATTATTTGAAAAGTATTTTGCGGAATACCTGAGTGGGGAGAGAAAAAGATTCTATGAGTTTGCTGAAGTTCCTCAGTCCAGCCTTGTTGGTGCTGCATTGGCAGCTCTAATTAATTAATTATTAGGATTTTTACGCGGGAAAATAGTTTTTTATCAGGATAACATTAATAAGATTAGTAATTGATTTATCTGATTGAAATTAGTGAATTGCTCATTTTAAGAAGCAGATCAATAATATAATCGCCCATTGTAGGTCCAAACCATCCCATTCCTATTGATTCATAATTGTCAAGGTAGAAATATTTTCCCGGAAGTATGTATCCGACATAACTTCCGTTATATCCTGATACGATAGCTTCATATCCTTTCGCTGCAAGAAGATTTTTTATAAGAAGTCCCGATTCCCCGCTGAAATCACCCGGAGTAAAAAACCAGATCAGATTATTCAGTCTTAATGCCTGTAGATAAACATTTTCAGGATATGGCATTAACTTCTCACTTAAGCTCGTAGAGAGATCGTTATTTAAAAATGGTGTTATACTTATCTTTGAGAATCCGGCACGAAGTGTATCTATTTCAAAAACTGTCTTTTTGTTAATTTTGTCAAGCCGTGTTGATGTTATCTGATAATAATCTGTTTTGAAATATGGGGTTTTTACGACTGAACAACTGCTGATAAAAGAGATTATTATAATCCCGTATACAAGTTTCCCAATGATTATTACAAACTGTTTCATTAATTAATTGTATCTTTTCGCTCCATAAAGCCCTAAGTTTAAATGTGAATTTTATTTCAACCTTTATGAGAACTGGATCAAAATTTAAGGAGAGTCAGGTACTCATCTGGATGTTGTCGGTAATCCGTATTGTTATTGGATGGCATTTTTTATATGAAGGCGTTACAAAGATTATTGCCGGAAACTGGACTTCAGCTGCATACCTGGCAGGCTCGAAATGGATATTTGCACCATTATTCCATACTATGGCTGAAAGTGCGGGAATAATTGCTTTCAAAGTACTGGCAGCTGGGGCTATTAAACCAGAAGATGGTTTGAAATATGCATTCACTAATGGTGACGATTTCGTATGCATGGGAATGTACGACTTTCAGATAGTTGAAGATGCTAATATTGCACTGGATGTGCTATCACAACCACTGGAACGCCAGCGTCCCTGGATGGGATAAGTTGTTTTAGGATTAAGATCTTCATAACATTTGAAAAGTTAAGTTTTCAAAGTCTATGCTGGACAACCCCTGCCAGCTGAAGGTACAGGTGATAATTATCAGTTTATTATTAATGGCATAACTTAAGCAGGTATATTTATTTATCTGGATATTTAGAATTATATCAGAGATAATTTTGTTAAAATATTTTGATTGAGTTTTTGTTATTCTTATCCAAAATGTTCTGTTTTTCAATAATATATTCACTTTTTCTATTATTTTTGCGACAAATTTGATTATTATAAACATAAAGATTTAAAGATTGAAAAACAGCAAGCCGGAATTTAACAGGATAGCGATTAAGGTAGGAAGTCATGTTATTACCCAAAGTGACGGATCACTCAATGAAGGAAGAATCCTAAGGATTGTTGAGGATATAGCTATTCTCATAAAGCAGGGAATTGAAGTGGTTTTGATTTCCTCGGGAGCAGTTGCAGCTGGACGAAGTGAGGTAGTTCCTTCAAAGAAGACAAACATAATAGCTGCTAAGCAAATATGGGCAGCTATTGGTCAGGTAAAACTGATGTCAAGCTATCAGTTTCTTTTTGGAAAATATGGGATACAGGCAGGACAACTTTTAGCTGCTAAGGAGAGTTTCAGAGATCGAAGACATTACCTTAATATGAAAAATTGTATTTCAGCAATGCTTGAAAACGGGGTACTGCCTATTGTTAATGAGAATGATACTATTTCAATAAATGAGCTTATGTTCACTGATAATGACGAATTGTCCGGACTCATTTCATCAATGATGGATTGTAAATCACTGATTATTCTATCCAATGTTGATGGTGTATATAATGGTGTGCCAGGTATCAATGGAACAGAGCTTATTACAAGGATTGAAAAGGACTCTGAAGACCTTGACAAATATATTTCCAAGGCGAAATCGGGCTTTGGACGAGGAGGAATGATAACCAAATGCTCAATAGCCAGAAAAATTGCTTCCCAAGGGATAGATGTTTTTATTGCAAATGGGAAAAGAGATTCTATAATAACAGATATAATAAGTGGAAGAAAGGTCCCTTATACGCATTTTGTTGCAAGTAATAAAAGAGAAACCGGAGTAAAAAAATGGCTTTCTCATTCTGATACTTTTACTAAAGGAGCAGTTATCATTAATGATGGTGCTAAGGATGCTCTTTTGGGTGACAAAGCTACGAGCTTATTAATGATTGGAATAATAAGGGTTGAGGGGCACTTTAAAAGTGGGGATATTGTCAGGATATTTGATGAGAATGGTAATAATATCGGGTTAGGTAAAGCTAAATTAGATTCAAAAAAAGCTGAGCAAAATTTAGGTGAAAAACTAATTATACCATTTATTCATTATGATTATTTACTGATAAATGAAAAGATCAAAAGTGATTTAAGGCAACCAGTAGAATTGAATGTCAAATGAACCTATAATGGATTGCACACCAATATTTAAGAATGTTTTGAAGGCCAGCCGGACTCTGAATCTACTGGATAGTAATATGATTAATCTTGTACTACTGATGGTTGCAGATGCGGCTACTGAAAATGCAAAATATATAATATCTGAGAATCAGAAAGATTTGGCGGTCATGGATGAATCAGATCCAAGGTTTGACCGGTTGTTGCTTGATGACGAACGTATTAAAGGTATTGCTTCAGATATACAAAATGTTGTTGAAATGCCGAGTCCTCTTGAACGTGTTCTATTTAAAAACGAGAGAGCCAATGGATTGAAAATAAAAAAGATATCTGTTCCTTTTGGTGTAATAGGTATAATATATGAATCCAGACCCAATGTTACATTTGATGTTTTTTCACTTTGTCTGAAGTCGGGAAATGCTTGTATATTGAAAGGGGGTAGCGGTGCTATAAATTCAAATAATGCCATTGTTAAAATAATAAGATCAGTTCTTGAAAAAAATGGAATTGATCAAAATGTCCTGACTTTGTTACCAGCCGGACGTAATGAAACGAAACAGTTATTAAATGCCCGTGAGTATGTTGATTTAATTATTCCAAGAGGAAGCAGGAGTTTAATTGATTTTGTAAGGGAAAATGCTACCATCCCTGTTATTGAGACTGGAGCAGGTATTTGCCATACCTATTTTGATGAAACTGGCGATAGGGATAAGGGAAGAGTAATAATTAATAATGCTAAGACAAGAAGGGTTAGTGTTTGCAACGCTCTTGATTGTCTGATTATCCATGAAACACGGCTGAAAGATCTTGATTATCTGGTCGGTTTGTGTGCCGATTCGAGGGTTATTATCTATGCTGACCAGGAAGCGTATAATGCGCTAAAAGGAAAATATCCTGCTGATTTGCTTATGGAAGCTACAAACGAGTCATTTGGCACAGAGTTTCTTTCATACAAGATGGCCATTAAAACAGTTGATTCAATAGAAAGTGCGCTTCAACACATTTCAATGTATAGTTCAAAACATAGTGAGGCAATAATTTCAGAGAACATTAAACAGATTCAATTGTTTTATAAGTTAGTCGATGCTTCGTCAATCTACTCAAATGCCTCGACTGCATTTACAGATGGAGCTCAATTCGGGCTGGGTGCAGAGATTGGAATATCTACCCAGAAGATGCATGCGCGGGGACCAATGGCGCTGGAAGCATTAACTACATACAAATGGATTGTTGAAGGGGACGGTCAGATTAGAGAATGAACAAACTAATAATAGTAATATATGATTTTTGATTTTGAAATGATCAAGACCTTTTATAAGGATCTGCCATTAAAAATTTCTGAAATAAGAAGAAACCTCGGACGGCCACTGACATTAAGCGAGAAGATTCTTTATTCTCATCTTTATAATAAGTTGCAGACTCAACAATTTGGACGTGGTGTTGATTATGTTGATTTTGCTCCCGACAGGGTAGCAATGCAGGATGCTACTGCTCAGATGGCCATGCTTCAGTTTATGATGGCTGGCAGGGAAAATTCAGCCGTTCCTGCTTCTGTCCATTGCGATCATCTTATTCTGGCAAAATCAGGAGCAGAGGATGATCTCAAAGCGGCCGGAGTAACAAACAAGGAGGTGTACGATTTTTTAAGTTCTGCATGCAATAAGTATGATATTGGATTTTGGGAACCTGGTGCTGGTATAATTCATCAGATTGTTCTGGAAAATTATGCTTTCCCAGGTGGTATGATGATAGGAACAGACTCGCATACTCCCAACGCCGGTGGTTTGGGAATGATTGCAATTGGAGTTGGTGGTGCCGACGCTGTTGATGTAATGGCTGGTGTGGGTTGGGAATTGAAGTTTCCTAAAATTATAGGTATAAAACTGACAGGTAAACTGAGTGGATGGGCTGCTGCTAAAGATATCATTCTCAAAGTGACAGGATTACTGACTGTAAAGGGGGGGACAGGATCTATAATCGAATATTTCGGAGATGGGGCTGAATCTCTTTCATGCACAGGGAAAGCTACAATATGTAATATGGGAGCAGAGACCGGGGCAACCTGTTCTATTTTCAGTTTTGATACCTCAATGTCAGATTATCTTACTGCAACTGGACGGAAGGATGTAGCTGAATTAGCTTCCGGAAACATGGAACACCTGAATGCTGATCCTGAGATATATAGTGACCCTGCTAGATTTTACGATCAGTTTATTGAGATTAATCTCTCGGAACTTGAGCCTTATATAAACGGCCCTTTCTCACCCGACATAGCAACCCCAATCTCACGCATGAAAGAGGAAGCTCTTAAGAACGGATGGCCTGTTGATGTAGAAGTTGGCCTTATTGGATCATGCACCAATTCATCCTATGAAGATATTTCACGTGCTGCGTCAATTGCTAAAAATGCATTATCTGAAGGCATGGTTGCCCGATCAGAGTTCAAAATCACACCTGGTTCAGAGCAGATAAGGTCTATCGCTGAAAGAGATGGCTTTCTGGATTTATTTAGAAAGCTCGGAGGTGAGGTATTTGCAAATGCCTGTGGTCCTTGTATCGGACAGTGGGCACGTGAAGATTCTGATAGTAAAAAAGTTAATACAATAATTCATTCATTTAACCGAAATTTTTCAAAGAGAGCTGACGGCAATCCGAATACTAATGCTTTTGTTGCTTCCCCTGAGATAGTTACAGCCATAGTTCTATCTGGTAAACTTACTTTTAATCCAATAACTGATACGCTTATAAACTCTAAAGGCATTGAGGTAAAATTAACTGAACCTGAAGGGTTGAATCTGCCTCCTGAAGGTTTTGGAACGGTCAGGAGCGGTTATCAAAAACCCGAACATAGGGCTGCACAAAAAGAGATATTGATATCTGAAGGTTCTGATAGATTACAACTGCTTACTCCTTTTAAAGAGTGGGAGCGGCATGATCTTTTAAAACTACCATTATTGATTAAAACGAAGGGAAAATGTACTACAGACCATATTTCAATGGCCGGGTTCTGGCTAAAATACCGGGGGCATCTTGAGAATATCTCAGGAAACTATATGATTGGCGCAATTAATTTTTTTAATGACCAGTCTAACAGTGTTTTAAATCAGTTAACAGGAACATATGATACTGTACCTGTTGTCGCAAGAGCATACCGGGATGCAAGCATGGGATCGATAGTAGCAGGAGAAGAGAATTTCGGTGAGGGATCTTCACGCGAACATGCTGCAATGGAACCAAGGTACCTTGGCGTTAGAGCAGTCCTGGTAAAATCATTTGCAAGGATTCATGAGACTAATCTTAAAAAGCAGGGTGTTCTGCCATTAACTTTTTTAGATAAAGAGAATTATAACAAGATAAAAGAGGATGATAAGATAGATATAAAAGGACTGGAAAACTTTGCTCCGGGCAGCCATATAAAAGTAATTCTGAATCATTCTGATGGAAGAAAAGAAGAACTTCTTGCTCAACATTCATTTAATGCGGCACAGGTAGAGTGGTTTAAAGCAGGAAGTGCATTAAATATTATTAGAAAATCATACAAGTAATATGAAATCTGAAAAAATTAAATTAGTTGATGGTAAGTTAGTTGTCCCGGATAATCCAATTATTCCATTTATTGAAGGCGATGGAATAGGACCTGATATATGGAAAGCTTCAGTTCGTGTCTTTGACGCAGCTGTTGAAAGAGCATACAAAGGCAAAAGAAAGATTATTTGGAAAGAAGTTCTTGCTGGTGAAAAAGCTTTTAAACAAACCGGTAACTGGATGCCGGAAGAGACTCTGGCTGATTTCAGAGAATATATTGTTGGAATAAAGGGGCCACTTACTACACCCATAGGAGAAGGTATGCGTTCATTGAATGTTGCCCTGCGTCAGGTTTTAGATCTGTATACCTGTTATAGACCGGTACGTTATTTCAAAGGAGTCCCAAGTCCGGTAAAACATCCTGAAAAAGTCGATATGCATATCTTTAGGGAGAATACTGAAGATATATATGCCGGGATTGAATTTATGAACGGTAAGCCGGAAACTGAAAAGATAAAAAACTTTTTAATAAACGAGATGGGCGTTAAATCTATTCGTTTTCCAAATACCAGCTCTATTGGTATTAAACCTGTTTCCTTAGAAGGTTCAGAACGATTGATAAGGCAGGCAATAAAATTTGCAATTACAAAAAAGTTACCATCTGTCACACTGGTTCATAAAGGTAACATAATGAAGTTTACTGAAGGCTCATTTATGAAATGGGGGTATGCATTGGCTGAAAGAGAATTCGGAAATGAGGTATTTACCTGGCTGCAGCATAAGCAGATAGCTGAAGAACAGGGGATTGAGGCAGCAGACAGGAAATTGAAACAGGCTGAAAATGAAGGGAAAGTTATTATTAAAGATGTAATTGCTGATGCATTCCTGCAACAGATTTTAACCCGACCTGCTGAGTATTCAGTTATTGCAACATTAAATCTGAATGGCGACTATATCTCTGATGCTCTGGCAGCTATTGTTGGAGGTATTGGTATTGCACCAGGAGCAAATATAAACTTTGAGAGTGGTTATGCCATATTCGAGGCGACACATGGCACCGCACCTAAATATGCTGATCTCGATAAAGTAAACCCAGGCTCTGTTATCCTTTCCGGAGCCCTTATGTTCGATTATTTGGGATGGGGTGAGGTGACGGATAGTATTTTTGTTGCGCTGGAACGTACAATACAAAATAAGACTGTTACTTATGATTTTCATCGGTTGATGGATGATGCAACTATGCTAAAGACATCAGCCTTTGCTGATGCAATAATTTCAAATATTTAAGCTTAAAAAATTATAAATATAATTCTTATGGAAGAGAAATACTTTTTAAAATTTGAGGAGTCAGTTAGACAATCGTGTCAGATTAGCAGTGAGCATTATGAAAGATTTGACGTAAAACGAGGTTTAAGAAATCAGGATGGAACTGGCGTCTTAGTAGGTCTTACAAATGTAGGAGATGTTATAGGATATGAAATAGAAGGTGATAAAGTTATAGCCGTGCCTGGACGTCTGTTATATAGAGGGGTTGACATTGTAGATATTACTCATGGATTTCAGAAGGAGAATCGTCATGGTTTTGATGAAACTGTATTTCTCTTATTATCCGGTCATTTGCCGGACAAGAATGAGTTAGAGGTGTTTACACGGCATTTGGCATGCTTACGGCCGTTATCTGATACCTTTGTCAAAAATATGATATTATCAATGAAAGGAAAAAATGTCCTTAATATATTGGCAAGGTCAGTCCTGGGATTATATACACTCGATAAAAAGCCGGATGATATTTCCCTCGAAAATATGATTAAACAGTCTTTAAATATTATTGCCAAATTTCCGACCATTGCGGCATATTCTTATCAGGCTTTGAGGCATCTGTATAAGGGAAAAACAATGTCTATTCGTCATCCTCAGAAGCATTTAAGTACAGCAGAAAATTTTCTATATTTAATGAAAGGCGATAGCGCAGGTTATTCCAAACTTGATGCTGACCTGCTCGACCTCTTGCTTGTTCTTCACGCTGAACATGGAGGGGGGAATAATTCAACCTTTACTATGAGGGTTACTAGTTCCTCTGAAACAGATATTTATTCTTCAATAACTGCTGCAATAGGATCATTAAAGGGGCCATTACATGGAGGAGCAAATGTGCGAGTTTTGGAAATGATGGAAGATATGAAAAAACATGTAAAGGATTGGGCTAGTGAAGAAGAGGTGGAGCAGCATCTTCTGAAGATTCTTAATAAAAAGGCAAATGATTTTTCAGGCAAAATATACGGCATTGGGCATGCTGTTTATACTATTTCAGATCCAAGAGCTGGTATTCTAAAGGAAAAAGCAAGAGAATTGGCAATAGAAAAAGGTCGGCTGGAAGAATTTGAACTTTATTCATTAGTTGAAAGACTTACCCCTGAAGTTTTCAGAGTGTTTAAAGGAGAAAAATCAACTAAAATAGTTTGTATTAATGTTGATTTTTATTCTGGTTTTGTATATGCCTGTCTTGATATTTCAAGGGATCTTTACACACCCCTGTTTGCAATTGCCAGAGTTTCAGGATGGTGTGCTCACCGTATAGAGGAACTTACATATTCAGCCAAAAGGATTATCCGGCCGGCATTTAGAAATGTTTATGGAAAACATGATTATATTTCATTAGATGCAAGAGGATAATTTGGTGAATGAGACCATTCCAAGCTATGAAGTTCTGATTGTAGGGGGAGGAGTAGTCGGAACCGCATTACTCTATACATTATCTAAATATACCGATATTTTATTTTTGAAGAAGTTTAAAAGTTTATTTAAGATCAAAACAATTTATTAGCTTCTCTTAATAGTACTAATTTATATAGTAATTATGGTTCCCTCAATCAACCTGTTAAGGAGTAATTTGACCAGGTCCGATCTCCCTTCGAAAAAAAGGGTTGCTGACTTTACACAATGTATGGCTGCAAGTCTTTTTCCGGTTATCGAAGGGGGAGGTCGCCTTCCTGTTCGCAAATCTAAATTGCAGAATCGATTGATCAGGTTGCTTCAACCGATAAAAATAAGATTACAGGATAAACCGGGGGTTATTGTTGATCAATTCTTTGATTCAATACCGCTGATAAAGAAGCAGCTTGATAAGGACGCTGCATTCATCGCATTAAACGACCCGGCTGCTTCAGCTATTGATGAGGTGATAATGGCTTATCCGGGTTTTTTCGCAATTCTGGTTTACAGGTTGGCCCATTGCTTATCAGGTTTGGGCGTTCCTGTTATTCCCAGGGTGATGACAGAGCATGCTCACTCAATAACAGGAATTGATATCCACCCAAAAGCTAATATAGGATTAGAGTTTTTTATTGATCATGGAACTGGTATTGTAATTGGCGAAACTGCCATCATTGGCAATAGGGTCAAGCTCTATCAGGGGGTTACTCTCGGAGCTTTGAGTGTGAATAAGACCTTAGCTTCTACCAAAAGGCATCCTACTATAGAAGATGATGTGATATTATATGCCGGAAGTACAATTCTGGGTGGAAATACTATAATTGGCCATGACAGTGTTATTGGAGGAAACGTCTGGTTAACTGAAAGTGTTCCGCCATTCTCGTTGGTTTATCATCAATCCCAAACAACAGTAAGGGATAGAGGCAATAAAAAGACATAGTTATACTTATGTAACTATGAATGAAATACAGACCCTAAGCTCCGGCGTAAACTAATAATGCCAGACCTGCCAGATAGGCAAGAAACATCAGGAAGACTAAAATATTGACTGATTTTGAAGCACCACTAAACTCTTTCCAGACAAAAACACCCCATAAAGCTGCAATAAGTGTTGCCCCCTGTCCAAGTCCATAGGAGATAGCAAATCCGGCTTTCCCCGATGCAATAATACTCATCGACATACCTATATTCCATATTACTCCTCCAAGGATACCAGTGAGATGTACCCCGATACTCCCGCGGGCATAATCCTTAAAAGTCAATGGCATCCCTTCAATAGGCCTCTTCATTATCAGGTAGTTAAAAATAAAATTACTAAGAAGAACACCGATTGCAAAAAAGAAAATTGCCGAATATGGAGTTAGTTTCCCTGGTTCCGGAACTTCAAAACTGGTAACCATCGAACTGGCTACGAAGCGATAAAAGAGCGCCATTAAGACTCCGGCAGATATTGATAGTATAATTCCCTTCTGTGAGACTTTCTTTAAGGATGAACTGTGCTTCTTATATGCTACTGCATCAATTATTATCGCAGCAACAATCAGTGCAACTCCGCCAAAGAGCCAGGTTGCATTACCCTGTGGTGCAAAAACATAATTTATAATGACACCCAGAGCTAAGGCTATTCCCACACCTACCGGAAAGGCCACTGCCATCCCTGCAATAGCCATGGCTGCTACAAGCAGAATGTTGGATGCATTGAAAATTATTCCTCCCAGAATGGCATTCAAAATATTACCATGTTCTGCCTGTCTGATGTCTTCAACAAATCCACGGCCATTTTCGCCATTGCTCCCCAATGTAAAGCCAAGTAAAAGTGAAAAAAGCAGAATACCAAGGACATAGTCCCAATAAAACAGTTCAAAACGCCAGGATTTGCCTGACAGTTTTTGAGTGTTGCCCCATGATCCCCAGCAGAGCATTGTTACAACGCAGAGGATGATTGCCAGCGAATAACTTTGTGGTATGAACATGATTTTTAAAGATAAAAGATAAAAGATAAAAGTAAAAAGATAAGAGTTAAAGAGTAAAAATTAAAAATTATATTACAAAGGGGATGAGTTCATGAGGTGCAGAAGTGGGTTTTATTTTTCAAAAGAAAATTTCCGGGATTCATTTTTCTTAGGCGCTGTTTTGAAAATGATAGCGTCGGTGATATAAACCCTGGTTCCTGCTGATTCGGGTCGTTTTTCTCCTTTCACTACCAATCTGATCAAATGATCTCCAGGTTGAAGATTAAGAATGTGCCAGATACTCTCAGTATGCTGCTGGTTTGCAAAATTGTAGTAGGTATCAATGCTTTGGTGAAGCTTTCCATCAACGTAAACATCAGCTTTTCCTCCATCTTTGACCCAGTTTCCTACAAGTGATATACCAGTGCCTTTAAAAGCGATTTCAATCTCATCACCTGCCTTTTCAGCAAACAGCGACTGTTTTCTTGGCTTGTTATCTCTGTCAGAGACATCAAATGGGCTCCATTTACCCTTGAAAGTCCATGCTTTATTATCGAAAATTGAAACTTTTTTATCAAAAACCAGATCCGGGAATGACACCTCAAGATCAGGAGCTACGGGCTGCTGGGTTTTTACCAAAATCTTCTTATCAGTTAGCTTCCCTCCATCTTTTGCAATAAGGTCTAGTGCATAATTATATGTGTTGCTGACAGCTATATTGAATGAATAGGAGGTATAAATAAAAAGGGAATCGCTGATGGCGGTAACCCCATTTTGCATATACTCAGGCAGACCTGAGAACCCTTTTATTACACCAATAACTGCAAGTGCATTCGAAGGGTTGCAATCTGAATCCTGCCCACAGCGTGTTGAGATTTCAAGAGTTTTAACCGGGTCGCCTTCCCCATATAATAGTCCCATTACAATATATGCTCCATTAAGTTTTGCATCTATATTAAAAGGGGAACCTGCTCCACAGATATCCACATCACCCCATTTATCCTCCAGCTCTTTCCAGGAAGATTGCCAGTCAGTTGGATATTGCTGATGTAACTTAATAACGTCCTTAATGATCTTAAAGTAATCACTCCCAGAAGGAATCGACAGAAGGGCCTTGTCAATGATCTTTGGTATCTCAGATTCGAAATATGCTTCCGAGTAAAGCGCTGCAACGAAGATTCCGCCATAAACTCCGTCTCCGTAATTCATAATCCGGCCTATCTTATCTGCAATTGTAGTTGCTGTCTGTGGCATCCCGGGGCACATGAAACCGATATAGTCTGCTTCTATCTGAAAATCAATATCATCGGCATGAAGATTAAATTCAGGCATTCCTGATTGCGGTGCAAAAATACTATCATAATAATTCTTTCTTGCCTGCATGTTTGCATGCCATAAATGATATCCTGCTTTCGCAAGCATCTCCTGATACTTTTTAGTAGGAGCATCAATACCATATTTATCCATTGACATCAGGAATGTTAATTGCACATAGATATCGTCCTGCCACATACTTCCTTTGATATCGGAAGGCTTCCACATGATGGAATCGGTGTAAATTTTGCCCTGTGCCCGGAATTCTGTCGGTGCACCGTAAGTTACACCAATCATTTTACCGGCCCAGCCTCCTGCTATTTTGTCTTTCAGCACTTCTGGTTTGATAGTTCTGAATTCTTTTGATGAGTTGTTACAGGAGACTAAAACAAGAATTAAAGCTCCAATAATTAAAGGAGTACAAGTCTTTTTAATCATCATAATTTTTTAGTTATATTAAGATCTCTATTTATTTAAACATAGTCTCATTCTTTAATGCCCCCTGCTCCCTGCCCTCTAAAGGGGGTTTAAATCTGACTCTTGATGGGGAGCAAATAGTAGTATTTATTAGTTTTTCTTCAATACTGGTCTATGCATCATCCTTTCCTCAATAAAGGCACTAATTTGAGCCACCGGCATTTTTTGTTTTACATAAACATGGTTGCCGCTGGGATTGTCTTCCCATGCATTGCTACCATCAGGATTGATAATGATCTTACCTCTGACCGTTTCGAAGAAACCATCGGCACCGTATACCCCTATCAGTACTGCGGTTTCATCCCAACTCATTCTTCCATCTTTGTCTTCTTCAGAAAGGGGAATGCTTATTCTGAAGACGTCTTTCACGGGACTGTTTTGTACATCAGATTTTATCAGTTTTAATCCGGTACGTATCTCCCAACCAATTTCGAAACCTGTAAAAATAATTTCTCCGGGCCAGTTCCCAAAAACATACTCTGAGGCTGTTGAGTCCATGAAAACATTGAACTCTTTCCCTTCCGGGAACTTCCCTGCCATCGCAACAAGCAGTTTAACCTTTTTTGATACAAGTTCCTGTCCGGTGAGAGGGCTTAGTTCATCGGCATCTGATTTTAGAAGGTTGTATAGATTTGTGAGAAACCCTACTGTAATAATTGTTACACTCTTATCGGGCTGGGCGTTTAGTATTTCTCTGTATAGTTCAACAGCATCAGCCACATCTTCCGTCGATTTGATTTTATGCGGATACTTCATTACTATCGAATCTGCCCAGTGTTGCGATGATCCAAGATTTACACCTTCTGTTTTTGGAGCTCCTATTTCTAAGCCTGCACGACCAAAATAGGTATTAATCACTTCAATCGCCGGAGCTACAAGCAGATGTTTATTTGAAGAGACAGTGGCAAGTATTTCTGCTTTTCCGCTGTCTGCCATAGCATGAAGGAATGCTAGTGCTCCAACATCGTCATAATCGGGACCGAGGTCAGTATCGAATATGATCTTTACAGGTTCTGCAACTTGCTTGGTTGTTTGATTTGTGCAACCATAGAATACTATAGTAGTAATAAGTATTATTTGTGATAAGGGTTTCATAAGTTTGTTTTTATTCATTTAACCTCACTTCTATATGGTGCGGAAGCCTGAGCTCCCATACGCGTTACCGAAATCCCGGCAGCTTTGTTTGCAAAGAGAATAACCTCTTCTATTTCTTTTCCTTCTGAAATGGCTACTACAAGAGCACCATTGAAGACATCACCTGCTGCTGTTGAATCTACTGCTGAAACCGGTACCACAGGGATCATCTTTGAGATAGTTTCTGATAATAAATAGGCTCCTGTTGCTCCCATAGTTATAATTACATTTTTTACACCCTTTTTCTGTAGTATGGTTGCAGCTTTTTCAGCAGACACAAAATCAACCACTTTGATACCTGTAAGCAACTCAGATTCTGTTTCGTTTGGTGTAATCAGATATAGACATCTTAACAAATCATCAGATAGTTGCATGGCAGGAGCAGGGTTTAAAACTACTTTGTTTCCCAGGATTACTGCCTTCTGTGACACATATTCAACAGTTTCAATAGGAATCTCAAGTTGCATAAGAAAGAGGTCATTTGAGTTGGTCTTAAATACCTCATTATTGATATCATCTGCTAACAAAGTACCGTTTGAACCTGGAGCAACAACAATACAATTTTCGCCATTTTCATCTACATTTATTAATGCAACACCAGATGGATTTTTAGTATCCTTAATAATATACCTGGTGTCAATGCCTTCATTACTAAATATCTGCAGAGCTTCTGTTCCAAACATGTCGTTCCCTGTTTTTGTAACAAATGTTACATTCCCGCCAAGTCTGGCAGCTGCAACAGCCTGATTAGCACCTTTTCCCCCCGGATTCATCAGGAAGGTGCCTCCTAGAATAGTTTCGCCAGGAACAGGAAGTTTCATTGACTTAATCACCATATCGGTGTTGGAACTGCCGATAACTATTATTCTGCTCATTTATAACTTTTTCCTTTACTGCTAAGCCTGCCGAAGCATACTATTTTCCTTTCTACTGAAACACTTTTTTCTGTTGGTTTACTGATATTTAAATAGAATGTCATGGCAGATTCTAAAGTGGTTATAACCTGAGAAACAACCTGGATACTTATCTCGGGATAAGGTTCGCTAGTTTTGTTGCAGGAAAACAAAAGAAACAAGCCCAGGCAAAATGTGAAGACAATTTTTTTAATAGATATTTTCATTTGCTGAATATAAGAAATTTAAACATTAAGTGTTTGGTCTCAACTGACAAAGTTAGTGAAAACGAATATCCTAATTTTTTTTAACTTTAAGACATATTTAAAAATATTTCAAATGAAAATCTCAGCAACATTCACTCTGCTCTTACTTTTATCTTGCGAGGTCGTTATTGCTGGAATATCTCCAACACGGTTAACTTGTGAGTATCTTATTAATCCTCAGGTAATTGATATAGCTAATCCCCGCCTTTCGTGGATAAACATCGATAAGAAAAGCGGACGGAACCAGTATCAGACTGCCTGGCAGGTTAGGGTTTCGGGTTTAAAGGAGGACCTCCTTAATGGCAAAGCTGAATTGTGGAATAGCGAAAAAGTCAGTTCAGAAGAATCGGTGAATATTATTTACATGGGCAAACCACTTGTTTCCAGACAGGACTGCTGGTGGCAGGTGAGGGTATGGGATAAAGATGGAAAAGTATCTGCCTGGAGTGAACCGGCATTCTGGTCTATGGGGATATTAAAACAGGAAGAATGGAAAGCAAAATGGATCGGAGCACCATGGCAGGGTGAAGAACCAATTGCAGATAGTGTTAGACCTCTTACCGCTTCGCGTGCGAAACCGGGACAAACAATTAGTAATATTTACACTTTAAAAGCTCCCCCTCCTGCGCCAATGCTAAGGAAAGAATTCAGGGTAAATAAAGAGATTGCTTCAGCCCGTGCCTATGTTACAGGACTTGGTTATTTTGAATTATATCTTAATGGTAAAAAAGTAGGTATTGACGTGTTGGTTCCGAACCAGACGAACTATGGAAAAAGACCGGATCTCGGCAACAATCCTTTATCACTCGAAGATAACTTTAAAGAATACAGAGTAATGTATCTCTCTTATGATATTAAAGAACAGTTAAAGAAAGGAGATAATGCTATCGGTGCCATAATTGGTAATGGTTTCTATAATGCTCCAATAAACTGGACAGAGTCTTATGGAACACCGCGTTTCATAGGGCAGATTTATGTTAAATATACTGATGGCACTGAAGATTTAATTATCAGTGATCAAAGTTGGAAGGCCTCAAAAAGTCCAGTTATAATGGACCTCATTTATGATGGGGAGCATTATGATGCCCGATTGGAGCAGCCTGATTGGTGTACGCCGGGTTTTGATGATAGTAAATGGGAGCGGGCAGCCCTCAGAAGATCACCTGAAGGAATTATGAAAGCACAAATGTCACCCCCTGACCGTGTAATGGAGAGAATAAAACCTTATAAGATTGACAAACTGGGAGAAGGCCATTACAAGATAGACTTTGGTCAGGAAATTTCAGGCTGGGTCAGGCTGTCAGGTATAATTGGTGAAAAGGGACGCAAGATTGATATAAAATATTTGCATCAGACTCCTTCGGGCGATAATTCATACACCCTGAAAGGTAGCGGACTTGAATTTTATGCTGCACGATTTACCTGGTTTGTATTCAGAGAGGTTGAAATAATCAACTGGCCCGGAGAATTTAAACCTGGCAATATTAAGGCAGAAGCAGTATATACCAATGTGGAAACTACCGGGCATTTTGAATGCTCTAATGAGCTTTTAAACTCAATTAATAAGATTTGGTGGCGTAGTCAGACTGACAATATGCATGGAGGTATAGCCAGCGATTGCCCAAACCGCGAGAGATCTCCCTATACGGGCGATGGTCAGGTAGCATGTGTTACTGTAATGCACAATTTTGATGCAAGAGCCTTCTATACCAAATGGATTCAGGATATTCTTGGAGCCCAGAATGTTAACACAGGATATGTTCCAAATGGAGCTCCCTGGCAACCGGGTTGCGGAGGAGGCGTAGCATGGGGTGCAGCTATATGTATCATGCCCTGGGAGTTCTATCTGCATTATGCCGATACAAATATGTTACGTGACAATTATGAAGGGATGAAGGGGTACATTAAATATATGCTGACATGGACTGACAGTACCGGAATAATGTTTTCACAGGCACTTGGACCTAATGGAAAACCAAACAGATGGATGAACCTGGGGGACTGGTCACAGCCCGACAAACTACCACCAGATGATGTGGTTCACACCTTTTATTTATGGCGTTGTGCAGATCTGACTGCAAGATCAGCGAAAGTTCTTGGGAAAGTGGCTGAATATGATAATTATACTATGCTGGCTGAGAGAACCAGACATGCTTTTCAGACGCGATTCTATGACATGGATAATGGAACATACGGAGCTTATGGGGGAAATATTTTTGCATTAAAAATGGGTGTTCCTGATGATCAGAAGGAGAGAGTTGTGGCTGCATTGAAGGCTGATATAGTGGCCAATGAGGGGCACCTTGATACCGGAATTTTTGGGACACAATTCTTTTTTGAAGTACTTTCTGAAAATGGCTTACATGAGATGGCCTACGAAGCCATGAATAAAAGAACAGCCCCCGGTTATGGCTGGTGGATAGAACAGGGCGCAACAACCTCCTGGGAGGGATGGACTGATCCGGGTTCGGGTAATCACCCGATGTTCGGAGGAGGTATTGTATGGTTGTACCGATATCTTGCCGGAATGAACGTTGATCCGGAACACCCTGGTTATCGTAATATCATATTCTGTCCGGAACCTGTTCAGGATATTTCATCTGCATCTTATTCAAACATGACTCCGTACGGAATTGCTTCAATAAAATGGGAAAAAGAGAATGGTAAGTTTATAACTATGATTAATGTGCCTGTTGGTTCGTCAGCAATTGTCCATATACCCGCGGCAAATATCAAAAAAGTCAGGGAAAGCGGAAAGAAAATTGGGAAAAAATCAGCGATTAAGGAAAAAGGTTTCCGGAATGGTTATGCTGTATTCTCTGTTGGGTCAGGCCGTTATCAGTTTGAATCAGAAATATCTCAAAATAATCCATAACATAATATTACATTTATTAAGATCGCACCCACAAATTAAGAGTTATGAGAAAGATATTCTTCATTTTGCTTATCCTGGTTTTCAAGCATCTATCGGTTTTTGGTCAGGATTATGTTCTGCCTTTATATACCGGAGCTATCCCGAATTCGATAAATACCGGAGCTTCTGAGAAGTTCAAAAGAGCGGATATAATAACAATAACTGATGTGCAGAATCCTGATATTTCTGTTTACCTGCCTTCAAAAAAGTTTGCAACCGGTCAGGCAGTGATAATCTGTCCAGGTGGGGGCTATTGGGTTCTGGCTAATGATCTTGAAGGCACTGATATCGCCAGTTATTTAAACTCAATTGGGGTAGCGGCGATTGTGTTGAAATACCGTCTGCCAACTTATGGCAACACCGTTGAACCACACAAAGCACCTTTGATGGATGCTCAGCGTGCTATGCGTCTTGTTCGTTTTAATGCCGCAAAGTGGAACATTGATCCTGCAAAAATCGGGATCATGGGGTTTTCAGCAGGCGGTCATCTGGCTTCTACTTTAGGTACTCATTTTGATTATGGAGATAAAGCATCCGCTGACTCAGTTGAAAGAATGAGCTGCCGTCCAGATTTCATGATCCTCATGTATCCTGTTATTTCTTTCACAGATGCTTCTGCTCATACAGGTTCGCGCGATGCCCTGCTGGGTAAAAACGCAGATAAAGGCATTATGACTTACTATTCAAATGAATTACAGGTTACTAAAGAGACTCCTCCTGCCTTTTTTGTTCATGCTGATAATGATAAAGGCGTTCCGGTTGAGAATACACTATTGATGTATAAAGCTTTGCGGGCAAATAATATTCCAGCCGAATTGCACATTCTTTCAGAAGGTGAACATGGTTTTGGATTGGGAATAGGCAATGATCATATAGCATCATGGACAAGTAGCCTGAAACTATGGCTAAGGTGGCTTAATAAACTCTAAGAAGAAACTAAACATGACATAATTGTAATTATTATGAAACTAAACCGTAGAAATTTTATTCAGAAAGCAACTGTATCAGCTGCAGGGTTAGGCGTATTTTTTATAGTCCCATCTGAAATATGGAATCAGTCTGTAGCTCCGAGCGATAAAATAAATCTCGCTTTGATCGGTTGTAACAGTCAGGGATTCTGGGATCTGAAATGTCATCTTGATTTTGGAGATTCCACTTGTGTTGCACTATGTGATGTTGACTCTAAGGTACTTAACGAACGTGCTGAAGAGATAAGGAGAGATTATAATACGACCCCGAAAATCTATAAGGATTTCAGGAAAATGCTTGAACAAAAAGATATTGGTGCAGTAATTATAGGAACTCCGGATCACTGGCATTGCCTGCATCTGGTTTATGCATGTCAGGCTGGGAAAGATGTTTATGTTGAAAAACCTATGGCTAATACTATAGCGGAATGCAATATTATGGTTAAAGCTGCTGATTACTACAACAGGGTTGTTCAGGTAGGTCAACAGCAAAGGAGTGGTTATGTTTTTCAGGAATCTATGAAAATGATCAAAGATGGGTCAATTGGAAAACTGAGAAAGGTAAATATCTGGGGTAATTTTAATTACGGAACAGGTACTGAGATTGTCGCTGACAGCTCTGTCCCTGAGGGTGTTGATTATGATATGTGGCTTGGCCCTGCTCCATTGAGGCCGTTCAACAGGAGCCGTTTTCATGGTTCATGGCGTCATTTTTGGGATTATGGAGGTGGTTTAATGTCGGACTGGGGCGTGCATCTTCTCGATATGGGTTTGTGGGCTAAAGACCTGGTAGAGGCCCCCAAAAAAGTAATGACCTATGCAGCTAATTCTTCTTCGGAAAAAAAGATGCGCGACACCTTTGATACCATGACAGTAGTTTATCCTAAAGAGGATTATGTAATTAACTGGGATATGACTGCCGGAGTTCAGCAGGGTACTTACGAAAAACTCTATGGATTGGCATTTATCGGGGAGAAGGCAACCATAGTAACAGACAGAAACAGTTACCATGTTTATCCCGAATGGGATGACAACATTAAGGCAGTCAAGACTGAGGCAAAATCCTATACTGATGGGAAGGAATCTCATCGGGAACATGCCAGGAATTTTCTGGATTGTATTAAATCAAGGAACAAGCCGGTTTGTCCGCCTGAATTAGGCCGGGTAGCCGCATTGCATGCACATATCCCAAATATATGTGCCAGAACTGATGAACCTGTGCTTTTCTGGGATGATGTAAATTCACGTTTCCTGAACAGCGAAAAGGCAAATACTTACATAAAGCCGGAATACCGTGCACCATGGACATTTCCCACTATTTAGTTTATATTAAAACTTATCTAAAATGTATTCACGAAGAAAATTTGTTCAGACTCTTACTACAGGTACCCTGGCTGCCATTGCAGTTAATCCTCTTATGGGTTATATGACTCTTGCTGAAAGAAAACTTAAGAACATAGGGTTTATTGAAGGTATAATAGGTGAGGAGCTTAAAGGAGACTGGAAAACTGTTCTTAAAGAAACAGTCGGTTATGGATATAGCGAGATTGAGATAGGGAGATACCTGGGATCGTCTGCTACTTCTTTTTTACAGACATGCAACGAAATAGGTATTAAACCGGTTGCAGGGGGCACTGTATTCTCTAAAAATATGGATGAAGTAAATAAATCCCTTGATGAGTTAAATTTATTGGAGCTTAAATATGCTGTTATTTATTGGCCATGGTTAGGAGGAGGACCATTTAAACTGGAAGATTGTAAGGTGAGTGCAGATATGCTTAACCTTATAGGAGAGCAATGTAAAAATCACGGGCTAACTTTATGCTGGCATAACCATAACAAGGAGTTTATACAGATGGAAGAAGAATTGCCTTTTGATTATCTTATGAACAATACGGAAAAGGACCTGGTTAAATGTGAAATGGATATTTACTGGGTAAAAAAGGGGGGAGCTGATCCGGTGAAGACATTAAAGATGCATGAGGGCCGGTATGCTATACTTCATGTAAAGGATATGGCAGAGGGAAAGGAAGAGGATTTTGCCTGCACTGGCAGCGGAATAATTGATTTTCCTTCTGTATTCTCAGAGGCTGTTGACCAGGGAATTAGCCATTATTTTGTTGAAAGGGATAATGTTGTGAATGGAATGTTTAAAGACCAGCGCTGATTATCTTAAAAAAGTCACTTTTTAATCTTCTTTTAAGAATCTGATTGAAAAGACTTTTTTTATTCTACGACAAGTAGTAGTAACCACTGATATTCAATAATATATAAAATATTATCTGTATAAATATATCTTACAAATGGCTATTAAAAATTTAATCAAATATTGCGTGACATTGCTTATGCAACTGTTAGTTGTTGTTACTTTTGGTCAATCGAAGGAAATAAAGGACTCCGGGAGCGGATTGGTGTATCTTCATACAGACCGATCACATTACTTCAGCGGGGAATCGATTCTGTTTAAAGCTTATGTTTTGACTGAATGGTCAGGGCAGCATATTTCGCCCGAGAATACACTCTACGTTGTGCTGATTGATCAGTTTGGTCAGGAGGTTGCCTCAGGTAACTTTCCTCTAAAAAGTTACCAGGTTGCAGGGGATTTATTACTTTCAAAGTTACTGACTGAAGGAAAATATATTCTTATTGCCTGTACTAACTCGTTCAAAGGAGCAACTCCTGAGGAGCTGTTTTCTAAAATTATTGAGGTGGAAAGATCTAAAGATCCTGGACTTAAAGTTGATTTGGCGCTGCAGGAAAAACTCTACACGCCTGGCAGTCAGCTTACAGCAACTTTAGGATTCTCTGCTAAGAATGACATTCCGGTTGCGGCCTCTTACACATATCAGCTGCTAAGTAAAAAGGGACAAATAGCATCAGGGAAGGGAAAAGGAGAAACGAAAGAACAAGGGAAGACAATCATTACAAGACAACTTCCTGAATTTGAAGGCGGTGATAGTCTTAAATTAGTTGTAGATGCTTCATATAAAGGCAAGAATATAACCACCGGTATCGTTATCCCTACGCCTGACAATTATATTGATAAAAAGTTAGATACAGAGAGAACGGAACTCATCAATAAATACAAGCAGCTGAGCATCCAAATAAAAACTAACAAACCGCAATACTCAAGGAATGAAAAAGTTGAT
>DATKUO010000107.1:0-8274 GCA_035530515.1 Bacteroidales bacterium | reverse complement strand
CCTGTAATATCCATTCTGTCTGCAACTCGCTCAGGTTCGTGAAAAGATACCTGTTGGTTATCTCGATCTCACCTTTTCCGGCAGAGATAAGTTTTACAGTAACCGGTTGAGCCGATTTTTTAATCTGCCACATCTCAGGCTGAGGACGGCGATCGGGCCATATAGATCCGTATGTTCTGGCGCCAATGCCATAACTAAAATACTCCCCTCCTTTGTTTATCTCCTCAAAATCGAGCCATAGAACAGATTGTTTTTTAAGTTCTGCCGATGGGTTATCAAGCAAATCAGGAGAGATCTCTTTTGAGAAAATACCAACCTGGTCAATTATTGCATCACAGATATATACTGATGTCTCCTGACCATGGATTTCGACATTTCTACCTATGTTAACAGGGAATGGCGTATCTCTTATATTGCCGGTCACAGCTACTTTACTGCTTTCCCTCCCATCGATTGACAAGGTTATTTCTTTGCCGTTATATTGTGCCACAATATGATGCCAGTTGTTTTCCCAGTTCCCTGGAAGAGCAATCTGTACCTTATGTTTACCTCTCGTAGTAATATAGAATTCCAATGAATCATTCCTTATCTGATGTATCCCGAACTGCCAGTTTCCTTTTGTTATCAGAGTACCCGCCGAACTACTTAATGACCGCGGATAAACCTGCAATGAAAGGGTTAGCTGGTCTCCACTGATCTCCAGCTTTTCATCCCTGTATACCTCCACCCACTGATCGTGCCCATTAAGGTCAATTCCTTTCCCTTCCACTCCTGGGACAAGCTTTGCGCGCCCCATTACATTAACCTGAATATTATTTCCGGATCCGTCATTTAGACTTGTGATTTTCTCAGTTAAACCCGTACTTACAAAATCCCAGATAGCACCGCCCATACTACGCGAATGATTATAAAAGAGCTCCCAGTACTCATCAAGGGCACCACCACCATTACCTGTGACAGCAAGGTATTCGTCAAGGAATGATGGCCGCGGATCGACACTGTCAGGCACGACAAACACATTGGTTATCAGGTTATAGAGCTGAGGATATCGTGGACCTATGATATCTTCGCATTTGTGCGAGAAAGCATTACCACCGTACATCCAGAAACGGGTTTTGTCATACTTTTTCCCTTCATCGATAACTGCACATATATTTTCTCCTTCGCCACTCTCATTACCTGCACTCCAGATGAGAACAGAAGGATGATTTCTGTCACGCAGAACCATTTTACGGGATCTTTCACGATACATCTCCTCCCACTCATTTAATGTTGACACATATTGTGTTGCATGCGATTCATCGCCTGTTTCGTCAACAACATAGATACCATATTCATCGGCCAGTTCAAGATATCTGGTAACCGGTGGATAATGGGATGTTCTTACACAGTTGATATTGAACTGTTTAAAGAGGTTCAGGTCCTTTCTTATTGTCTCCTCATCCATGGTATGCCCGAGGGTAGGATGCTGCATATGACTGTTTATCCCGTTCAGTTTAACAGCCATCCCATTAAGGTAAAAGACCTGATTCCTTATCTCGGTCTCTTTGAAACCAATCCTGCCGCTAATCACCTCTACAGCTTTACCTGATGAATTAATAAGCTCTAAAATGAGGGTATAAAGGTTTGGATATTCGGCCGACCATTTGGCCGGATTTTTAATCTCATCTGATATTTTAACTGTTTGTTTGTTCCCTTCCGTGACTGAGAATTTACCTGAAACCATAGTACTGATAATCTTCCTGGCAGAATCGTAAAGTGTCGCCTTTACTGTGAAATCATTAACAACAGCTTCAGAATAATTCTTCACATCTACTGACAAATCGAGACGTGCATCAGCATAGTTTTCATCGAGATCGGTCGTAGCATTCCAGTCAAAAACATGTGTTTCAGGTGTAGCAAATAGCCACACATCATCAAATATTCCAGCCAGTCGCCAGTAATCCTGATCTTCGAGATAATAACCATCAGAATATTTATAAACATTAACTGCTATTGTGTTCTTTCCCGGTTTAAGGTACTTAGTTATGTTATACTCAGCAGGCTCCTGACCACCTTCGTTATAACCAACCTCTGTGCCGTTTATCCAGACAAATGAAGCTGATTGCGTCTTTTCCATACGCAGGAAAACCTCCCGATCCTTCCATGCACCAGGAACATTAAATGTTCTGCGGTATGATCCTGTAGGATTATATTCTTTCGGTATATATGGCGGATTCGGTGGAAAAGGTGTTTTAACATTACGAAACAGGGGATCACCAAAACCCTGCATCTCCCAGTTTGATGGCACATGTATAGTATCCCACTTTTTATCATTGAAGTTTTCTTCAAAGAACTTGTCTGGTGTTCCTTCAGGCGTACTGGCAAAATGAAATTTCCAGGTGCCATTAAGTGAGAGGAAACTGGCTGCATCTGAGCGACTATTCCTTAAAGCCTCATCAACAGTAGTATATGGAACCAGCGGAGTATGTCCATCCTCCTGATTCATCTCAAATACTTTCGTATTCTCAAGGTAGTTATAAATGTTTGATAAAAAAGGTTTTTCCTGCGCTGAAGCAAGAGCAGCAGCTGAGCATAAAAGCAAAACAGATAGTATTCTTTTCATTTTTAATAGCTTTTAGTGGTAGGGAAATTTACGAAAAAAAGATAAATATAAGACAGATGCCTATTGATTAAATTGAGTTCAGTGTCAAGTTCGGACTGATCTCCGGAGATTCCTAGCTTTGCTACTAATGACAATAATTTATAAGATACACATTATATGATACTTGTGGGTCATTAAAAACCATGAAATATTTTTGTATTGGCCTTTGGAACCATAGTGTTTTTCAGTCGTGGTAAAATATGAGATGGAGATCCCTCACTATCGTTCGGGATGACAGGGCTTTTTGTGGTCACTTGAGGGTAGGGTAGCAGAGATCGGGCGCTGCCCGATCTCTGCTACCCTACCCTCTAAAATAATGAGGAATCTCCATCTGCATAACAACATGCAATAAAAAGGTAATTTGAGTTTAAATAAAGTTGGCGAAATACTCCTTGGCTCTGCCACGGAGATAGTCAACTTTAAGAATTTTCTTTAATTCTGGTACAAAATTTGTTGATCAACAGGTTAACATTAGTTCCTAACCTGATTCAGATATGACGATATTCAAATTATTTGTTTTAGTGCTGACGATGTTATTCAATGCTCCTTCTTTTGGGAGGAGTTTTAATCTTCAATATCCTTATAATGAGGACTCTCTGAGGATTATTGAAAAAGTATATCTGCACACAGACCGTGATAGTTATTATCTTGGTGATGATATCTGGTTCAAAGCATACCTTATCGATGCTTCAGACCGGTTCCTCTCCAACCATAGCAGCAATCTGCACGTGGAATTGATTTCTCCCGACGGTGAAATAATCGACAGTCGTGTTGTCAAAATAACCGAAGGTCTGGGAAATGGGGATTTTCATTTATCTTATACCCTTTAAACACCCTCTCCAAACACAAGGCGCTGTTTAGTTTTGAAATTATTATTACAGAAATGACTATAGTAGCCAATAATTAATAAATTAGCAATTCAATATGAACATAAAAAAACTCCATAACCTTAAAACTTTAGAGATGAACAAACCCGGTATTTTCAGTAAAATTATTGCAGTTCTGACCATCATACTGGTCTTTTCAGCATGTAATAAAGCTCCTGAGGGGGACAAGCTTAATGTAAATTATGAAAAATATGTAATGCCAAACGGACTCCAGGTAATACTCCATACCGATCATTCCGATCCAATGATCTCATATGCGATTATGTACCATGTCGGTTCAAGCAGGGAAGTACCCGGCAAGACAGGATTTGCCCACCTGTTCGAACATCTGCTTTTCAGTGGTTCGGAGAATGTTCCGACCGGAACCTTCGACAAAATAATTGAAGGTGTGGGAGGATCGAATAATGGATTCACCTCACGGGATGTGACAACCTATTTCGAAATGTTTCCAAGGAATGCCCTCGAAAAAGTATTGTGGCTCGAATCCGACCGAATGGGCTTTTTCATAAATTCAGTAACACCACGCTCTATGGCCATTCAGCAGAATGTGGTTCAGAATGAAAAAAGACAGACTGAAGATAATTCACCTTATGGATTTACAGAATATGTTATCAGTAAAAATCTCTACCCTGCTAGTCATCCATATAACTGGGAGGTGATTGGCGAAATGGACGATATTAAAAATGCTTCACTTGACGATGTTAAAAACTATTATAACCATTTCTACGGGCCTAATAATGCTACTCTTGTTCTTGCAGGTGATTTTAATCAAGATTCTGTTAAGCTACTGATTAACAAATATTTCGGTGAGATTAAATTGCATGGAGAAGTTACTGGACGTTCAGAAATGATTCCAACTCTGGAAAAGACTGTAAAACTTTATCATGAGGACAATTTTGCCAATGCACCTGAGATCACAATGGTCTGGCCTGTTCCCCAGGCATATGAGAAAGATGCTTATGCTCTCGATTTTCTGGCAAAAATTCTTGCCGATGGCAAGAAAGCACAATTATACAAAGTACTGGTTAAGGAGAAACAGTTGACATCAAGGACATCAGCATATAACAGTTCCGGTGAGCTTAGTGGTGAATTCGCAATTACGATAAGAGCTAACCAGGGGAAAAACCTGAAAGAGATTGAGGATGCTGTATTTGAAGCTTTCGACCGTTTTGAGAAAGAGGGAATAACAGAAAGGGATATTGAAAGAGTTAAGGCTTCAACCGAGAAAGACTTCTACAATGGTATCTCCAGTGTTTTCAGCAAATCACTTCAACTTGCCTTCTATAACACCTTTTTAAATGATCCTGGTTATATTGAAAAAGATATTGAAAATATAAAGGCAGTTACTCTGGCTGATGTGCAGATGGTTTATGATAAATACATTAAAGGAAAACCACACGTTGTGACCAGTTTTGTCCCGATAGGAGAAACTGAAATGGTTGCAGAAAATTCAGTTGCGGCCGGTGTAAAGGAGGAGAATATCAACGAAGCCAGCCAGGTGGAGATTGCACAAGGTGGTGATGATAAAATTGAAAAAACTCCTTCCACTATTGACAGGATCAATGAGCCACCTGCAGGTAAAGAGCCGGAGATCACTGTTCCTGAAATTTGGAAAGCATCATTAGCAAATGGAATACAGGTTTATGGCATCGAGAACAGGGAATTACCTCTGGTTAGTATAAATATGGCAATAAATGGCGGTGTATACCAGGATGATATATCACTCCCCGGAGTAGCCGGAATGATAACAAGTGTTCTCCCACAGGGTACAAAAAACAAGACTCCTGAAGAGCTGGAGGAAGAGATTGAGCTTCTTGGTTCAGATATTAATATGTATACAGGAAGAGAGGAGATTACTTTCAGTGCAAACTCACTTTCCAGAAACTTCGGGAAGACTATATCGCTTATGAAGGAGATGCTTCTCGAACCACGATGGGATTCAGCAGAATTCTCAATGGCACAGCTGCGCACAAAGAACCGGATAATTCAGGCAGAAGCTCAGCCAGGAAGAGTTGCCAGTCAGTATTTCTTAAAATTACTGTACGGGACAGACAATATATTTGGCTATAATACATCCGGAACCAGGGAATCGATCGACATGATAAAAATGGACGATCTGAAAGCTTATTACGATAAGAACTTCTCACCTTCCATTACGAAAATACAGATAGCAGGTAATATATCAAAAGAAGATGCACTGAAAGCTTTAAAACCACTTGAAACGGATTGGAAAGCTAAAGATGTGACAATGAACAATTATAAGGTTCCGGCAGGACCTGAAAAATCACAGATATATTTTATTGATATCCCGGGATCACGCCAGTCTGTGATATATATTGGTTATCTGGCTCTTTCAAGAGACGACCCTGACTATGTAAAGGCAGATTTTATTAATTACAGGCTGGGAGGAGCATTCACCAGCTTCCTTAACCAGATACTTCGCGAAGAAAAAGGATTCACTTACGGAGCATCAAGCTATTTCCAGGAGATGAAAGTCAAAGCACCATTTATAGCTGCCTCTCAGGTTCGTTCTGATGCCACTCTTGAATCAGTGAAAATTTTCAAGGATGAGATGGAAAAGTACCGCAATGGACTTTCAGATAGTGATCTTCAGTTTACCAAAGACTGTATGATCAGGTCAAATGCCCTGCGTTTCGAAACAAATGGCTCATTGGTTGGTATGCTGTCGACAATTTCAAAATATGGTCTTCCTGATGATTTTGTCATGAAGGAAGAGTCTGTGATCAATGGTATGACTGCAGAAAATGCCAAAGCAATTATCGATAAGTATATTGTCCCGGGAAAAATGGTTTATGTTGTTGTTGGAGATGCTGCCACGCAACTTAAACCTCTGGAGAAGATTGGATTTGGCAAACCGGTGCTGGTTAAAAATAAAGAATAATTGCGCTGTTGCGCCTTTATGCCGTTGAGCCGTTGTACCTCTACACCCCTATATCATACACCATCAGCGAGTTACCATAGAAGTCTCGGACCGGCATCAGGCCATTTTCACAAATATAAGATCAATATGCACTTAACCAAAAATTTCTGATATGTTCTTAAACGATAAGATGATTTTCACCGGAACATATTAATTGTTAAAGAATTAATAATATTTTTTATTTAGGATATTTTATTCTAAATTTATTTTTTTAACCATTTAATATATTCACTATGAGTTTAAAACGCCGTGAATTCATCAAATTAGGTGGTATTACAGTTGCAGGCTCTATGGTCATTCCAACAATTCTTCAATCATGCAAGGGAGCGCCGGTTACCGATACTGCTGCCGGTTACCTCAACCATTTTGAAGTTACACCGGAACAACTGCAAAAGGTAATACTTGCTGCTATGGGAAAAGGCGCTGACTATGCAGACCTTTTCTTTGAACATACTGTGACTAACAACACAGCACTTCAGGATAAAAAAGTAAACAGGGCATATTCCAATGTTATGTTTGGTGTGGGCATAAGAGTGCTTAAAGGCGACCAAACAGGCTTTGCATATTCTGAAGACACCTCTCTTTATGCTATGCTTAGGGCAGCTAAGACTGCAGCAAATATAGCAGAGAATAGTCTAACTTATGAACCGGCAATTTTGAATGAATTTGAGCCGGCTTCATATTATAAAATTGAAAATCCGTGGGAAGAGATTCAGATTAAGGATAAAATTCCTTTCATGACACGGATGAATGATAAGATCTTTGATGGTGATAAAAGAGTTACAAAAGTTGATATTTATTTAAACGACTCAACTTCACATATACTTTTTTATAATTCTGAGGGAATTCTATCGTGGGATTACAGACCTATGACCTATCTCTATGCACGATGCACAATGGAGGAAAACGGCAGGATCGAAAACTCATCTTCCTCTCAATCATATCGAAAAGGCTTTGAGTTTCTTACCGACGATATGGTTGATATCCTTGCCAGTCAAGCCGTTGAAAAGACAGCCCTCTTATTTAATGCAGTAAAACCCAAGGCAGGAGAAATGGAGGTAGTAATGGGAGCGGGTGAATCCGGAATACTTTTGCATGAAGCAATGGGGCATTCGTTTGAGGCTGATTTTAACAGGAAAAAGACTTCAATATTCTCTGATAAAATGGGACAAAAAATTGCAGAGAATTTTGTTACAATTGTTGATGATGGCACCATTCCAAATAATCGTGGCTCGCTTAACATTGACGATGAAGGAATAAGAACAGAGAAAACAGTACTGGTTAATAATGGTACTCTGACCAGCTATATCCACGACAGGATAAGTGCAAAACATTATAATGTAAATCCAACAGGCAATGGCAGGCGTCAGGATTTCAGGAATGTGCCAATACCAAGAATGAGATCAACCTATATGGAAAACGGACCGCATAAAAAAGATGAAATAATAGCCAGCGTTAAGAACGGGATTTATGTCACTGAATTCAGCAACGGACAGGTAAATATTGGTCCCGGCGATTTCACCTTCTTTGTCAAGTTTGGCTATATCATTGAAAATGGAAAACTTACACTTCCGATTAAGGATATTAATATTATAGGTAACGGACCACAGGCACTTGCCGATATTACTATGGTTGCAGATGATTTGAAGATATCTGATACTCCTAGTGTCATGACAATTTAATTATGAAACGTAATATTTTGACAGTTTTCGATCAGCTTTATATTTTGTGAAGCTCCAGTAAATTTTTCGTTTATCGAAATTATTTTGTTTGCACCACGATTTAACTTCATTTACAATTTC
>DATKUO010000106.1:0-5207 GCA_035530515.1 Bacteroidales bacterium | reverse complement strand
GAACTGACAGAGGACAGGCTTGAGGTATCAGCAGAAACGAAACATGAAGAGAAAAAGGAAGAAGAAGGTTACGTTTATAGAGAGAGACACACCGGGAGTTATTATCGATCAATTTCCTTGCCTTCACCTATTGATCCCGATGACGCTAAAGCCACCTTTAAGAACGGCGTTCTTGAAATAAAGATGCAAAAAACTGAAGTTAAAAAGAAAAAACCACTGGAAATTGAGTGAGTGTGTTTTTAAATATCTTATTGAGCAGGAGGTTAGATTTTGGTAAAAATACTTGAAAAGATTGGGGATGACTTAAATAAATTAGCAGAGAGCACTGGTGATGAAGCATCAAAACTTGGTGGCAAAGTAAAGACTGAACTAAAATCACTAGCAGATGCTGCAAAATCCACTGACGTTAAAAAAGAGATCAACAATATTATTTATTTTATCTTTTGAAAATATGAGATAAATAAACATCGTCAACAGTATTGAATATTCAATCTTCAATCAATTTACTGCTTAACTGACACCGGTAGATTGGCCAACCTGCTGGGAATAATACCTGAGACATTGGGGAATGTGCCAGTTACCAACCTTCCTGTGGCACCTGAGTATATGGAGCAAAAAGCTATGATAAATGCCGTTTTTGCTTTAGCCCTGGGATTATATACGTATGTAAATCCAGTTCCAAAAATCATCGGTGGACCAAATCAGGTCAGGCTGCTAACACACGATTCAGTGGGGTAAACAAAAATTGAAAAAATGCAATTATGACTCAGTTTTCAGAATAAATTGGATCTGCGTATCTTTCTTAAATCCCAAGTTTCTTTCGTTTCTCCTCGATATGTGCGAGTATTCCATCCACTGCTTTTACCGCATCAGTTTCCAAGGTAATGAATATTCATTAAGGCGAAAAGCTTATTATTTTATATATCCAGTATATATTGGAGAGGAGAAACTTGAATACCAAACAAACAAGCGAAAAAATAAAAATTATAGAAGAAGGAATAAGATATCTCTCAGATCTGAACCTGCTTGATGCTTTTTATGATGAAATTTGGAAAAATGAAATAATTAAGTTGCTAGATAAATGCTTATATGAACGAACATATCACGATTTATCTTTAGAGGAAACCGAAAAAACACTTCAACAGGTCGTTGAATGGTTTGGAGAAAATTACGGGTTAGCCTCATTAAAAGGAGAATTTTGGATCATTTCAGTTGGGGCCGTTGAAGAAGGTGGCCATCGATGGTGGTTTAAAATCAAAATAAATACAGATAATTTAGAAACTGCTCGAAAAGTAATTATGTTTCATAAATTATTAAATGAAAACTGAAAAGATACCATAGCTTTCTTTGTCATATCGGTTGGGGACCCGGCTGTGCAGGTGGTGAAAGTGGAGGAGTGGGTGCCTTCTCAAGCACAATATCAAGCTGTACCTTTCCCTGACCCCGGAAAAGTCCTAAACTGACCTTGTCGCCCACTGCATGTTTATTCATCATCTTTATCAGGTCCCTCACATTATTGATCTCCACATTATCCAAACTGATTATGATGTCTGCCATTTCCAATCCCGACTTTTCGGCTTCGCCACCCGAAAATACATTGGTGACCACCACCCCTTTTTCAGTGGGCAGGTTATAGTATGTCACCAGTTTTGGGTTCACATCTACCGCGTTTATACTGATCCAGGGTCTTACGATCTCACCGTGTTCCCTCAGCTGCTTGGCAATCCACATGGCTGGCTGTATGGGTATGGCAAACCCGATACCCTGAGCAAAAGGTATAATAGCACTGTTCACTCCGATAACCACTCCTGAACTGTTGACCAGAGGGCCGCCACTGTTTCCGGGATTAATAGCAGCATCTGTTTGTATCAGATTTTCCATAAATGTCATCTCTGTTTGAATGGATCGGTTCAAAGCACTGATAACTCCGGCAGTGACTGTGGGTCCACCCACAAGACCCAATGGACTGCCTATAGCTATGGCCATCTGTCCTATCTTAAAATTGTTATTCCTGGCCATTTCCGGAACAGGTAAGTCATCAGCTTCGATTTTAATCACTGCCAGATCCATTAATGTATCAATGCCCCTGATAATTCCCGGGAACATCCTGCCATCTTCAAGGGACACATTAATCTCTGAAGAACCCAGCACCACATGAGCATTTGTCAGTATATATCCTTCTTTATCAATTATAAAACCGGACCCCACTCCAGAAACAGGATGTACCTGCAAATACGCATCCTTCATTAACTTAAATTCACTAATGTTTACCACACTGGGTATAATCTTATCTACTGCTGATGTGACCATTTCGTCAAAGCCAACCATTCCTAATCACTCCTATAATTCGTTATTTTACCATTAACTCTAATATATTTAAATATACTCTGATACTGAACATTTGAAAGCATATGTATTTTAATGAAAGCTCAATATACACTCTTAGAAAGAGGGAATGAATGACTGCTGAACTGAAAAGGCATCTTGGTATGTGGGGAGCAACGGGTATTGCTATAGGTGCAATTATCGGTGCAGGAATTTTTGTCTTAAGCGGTGTAGCATCCGGACTGGCTGGGCCGGCGGTGATACTCTCATTCTTGATCGCAGGAATTGCTGCATTCCTCACTGCACTGAGCGCTGCTGAACTTTCTTCTTTTATTACCGAGGCTGGAGGCTCTTATATTTATACAGATAAAGCTTTTGGGAAATTCTGGGGGTTCCTTGTGGGCTGGATGCAGACCTTCGATTATATAGTAGGTGCCAGTGCGATCAGTGTAGGATTCGCAGGATATTTTGTGTACTTCGTCGGTATTCCTCCCACAGCACAAAACGTGATCATCCTGGTAGCCATTGCCATGCCTTTTGCTCTCACATTGATCAACCTTAAAGGGATCAAGGAGGCTTCAGTGACAAATAATCTGATGGTCTGGCTCAAGGTTGCAGCACTTACAATCTTCGTATTGCTCGGATTATACTTCCTTATTTCCCACGGGGATTATTCCAATTACCATCCATTCTTTCCCAGAGGTTATTCGGGAATGCTCTCAGGATCTGCATTAATCTTCTTTGCATTCGTAGGCTTCAACACAATTACAGTAATTTCCGAAGAAATAAAAGAACCTGAAAAGAACGTGCCAAAATCAATAATTTACGCTTTCCTGATATGCACTGTCCTATATATCGGAGTCTCCGCTGTAGAAGTTGGACTTGTAAACTGGCAGATAATAGGTGCTTCCAGTGCACCTCTGGAATTAGCCCTGATGGTTGATACAAGTAATATTTTCATATTGAAGTTCGTGTCCATTTCTGCCCTGTTTGCCACCATATCAGCGACTATGGCATCCATATTGGGGGGATCAAGGGCGCTGTTTGCTATGGCAAGACAGCGGGTAGTTCCTGGATTTCTTTCTAAGATTTCTAAAAATGGAATCCCGACATCTTCAGTATTGGTAAGCGGGATTGCCATTATACTTATTATCGTTGTAACAAAGGCGAATCTGGAATTGATCGCTTCTATTTTCAATTTTGGAACATTGCTAACATTTTTATTCATCAATTTGAGCATGCTTCAATTAAGAAAGAAGATGCCCGCTGCAAACCGCACATTCAAGGTGCCCTTGTATCCCATCCCTCCAATATTGGGTATGATCAGCTGTTTTGCCCTTATATTGTTCCTGAAGCAGAATGCTATTATTGCAGCAGGAGTCTGGATCGCAATCGGTATGGTTGCGTATGTGTTAAATAAACAGCGTCAATCGACTTGAAAACGTAATCAATCTCTCGATCAATTTATCAACATCTGCTCCCATTAACAAAGCTTCCTCTTTAAAATGAATCGTAATAATAGAATCAAATGAGCCAAATAACTACAACCACATGATCATCCCTGGTTTTCCTGGGGAGTTTTACCAACAAATTTTTCCATTAAATCGATCTGGATCTCCTGGATCTCCAACAGTCTTTGCCATTGATGTATTATCAGGTGGTCAATTTTCTCATTTAATAGACGAATTTCCAATTCTGCTTTCAGATTTATTCTATAATCATGTTCTCCCCTCACCCGATCCTTTGACTCCTGTCTGTTTTGGCTCATCATTATAACCGGAGCCTGAATAGCAGCAAGAGCTGACAGTATAAGGTTGAGAAGAATAAATGGATATGGATCAAAGGGTCTTAACATTAATATGATGGTGTTTACACTGATCCATAACAACAGAAAGCTTGTAAAGAAAATAATGAAACGCCAGCTTCCTCCAAATTCAGCGATCTTATCAGCCAGACGCTCCCCAAAAGTCAGCCGCCGATCAAATTCAATGTTGATGTTTTGGGACAGGAGCTCTTGCTCCTTTAAACTTTTCACTACTTGTTCTTCTAATGTAGAAAGTTCACCTTTCTCTATTTCGAGCACATTTCGAACATACTCTGTCCTGAAATGATTAAGATCAGAATTACAAATAAAGCCACTGGAAGACCAATCAGGATGAGTCTTTCGAATAATATCAACTATAGGTTGACGGACCAGTTCCGCAGGTCTAACCTCGCTAAGTTCCTTTTGTTCATTGCAAATTTGACAACGAACTGATTTTTGTAAGGTCATAATTTCCCACTCCTAAATAGCTGTTTTAACATGACAGCTTATTTACTATATCTCTGAGTATCAATGTATAAATCTTAACATGCACATCTAAAATATTATTCCATAATCCCATTATTTTTTTCCATTTGAATTCGTAACAGTCCTTATTTTTAGAATAGAATAGTCTGATGAATTAGAACTTGAATTTATTAAAATTCTTTCATACTTTATCCTCTGATCTCTGCAGATAAGCTGCAGCAGGAAATCCAATCAAAGATGGGAGCCAGAATGAAAAAACCCGGTAGATAAGGATTACCACTACAATTACAGGGTCTGGTACTCCAAGCCCTTTATACAGGGCAGCCATGGTACCTTCTACAACTCCAACCCCGCCCGGGATCAAAAAAGCCATCTTTCCCAGCAACAAAGGCATCCCATAACCGGCCAACAGCACACCCGGTTCCACCTGATAACCAGCGGCAATAAAGAGGAAGTACAATGTCAGAATATCGAAACCTATATTTACACCTGCCCCCAGCAGAGGGCGCTGCCAGCCACCAGCTGATAGCGCATCCCAGGCTTTGAACAGGCGAACCATAGTAATTTCAGTATCAGCTGCCGTATACGATCT
>DATKUO010000105.1:0-116126 GCA_035530515.1 Bacteroidales bacterium | reverse complement strand
AGCGTATTATAAGTGCGTTTTTTCAAAAAGCAAAATGAGCAAGAATTTACAAACGGGACTGATTGCGTGTTAGTTACAGGGGTGGTGGCAAAAAATAATGGGGAAAACTACGTATTAAATATTCCGTGATTATCTATGTTAACTATATATAAAACGACCTTCCCTAAAATCGAAAAGTAAGGTGCAAAAATACTTGTTTTAATAACAGATACAAGTGTTGAATATTATTTAACAACTATGAACCGGGATCGGCAGATGATTTTTGTATCAGTATTAATAAAGATAACTGTATATATACCTCCCGATAATTTTTTTACATCAATTGAAACAGGAATTCCCTGAACTGCCTCAGTAATATAATCAGATATCAACATCCCTGACTGGTTGACGACCTTAACGTTCAAATTTCCTGTCATCTTATCAGGAAGAACTGCATATATTACAGTTTTTGCCGGATTAGGGTAAAGAGTTGGGATAGCAGGAATTGTTGTATCAATTCTGTTTGCTAAAGGAGTAAGATTTACAACAATATCCGTCTTCTGCCCTGAAAAGACGGTTAAATCTGTAAATGTAGTATCATGGTAACCGTTAGCTGAAAATGTCAGGTCCCATAAGCCAGGTTCCAGGAGCCTGATAAAACTACCTGTAAGGGTATCTGAATAGACATGAGAACTGTCTTTGTCATGACCAGTAATAAAAACTTTTGCAGGTACTGGCACATCTGTCCTGGAGTCGAGTACCATTCCATGAATTCCATATAATGCATTTTCGAGATACCCCAGAAATGACCTCCAATTGTATTGCCATAGGAGGTCCAGTTGGGCAGCAGGGGTCTCTTTAATAACATCTATTTCTATTGTCACTTCCCTCCCATGCAACTCCCATGTGACGAAATCCTGCCTGGTTCCATAAGCAATATACCATTCTGCACCTCTTGTTACTCCCTCGTTTTCATCTGTCATATAACCTGTGCCTGAATAGAATTGTACAGTATCGGCATATTCCCTGCTTATGTTGTAAAACCAGGAATCATCTGCATGAAATTTTGAAAACCATCTGTCCCACGGATAATTAACAACTTCAGCTCCTGAATGAAAATTTGCAGAGAGCACAAACCTGTGCTTCCCCATAAATTTAATCATATCAAGAGTCTCCTTCTGTTTAACAGTATTTGGGGTAATCGGGTCAGGAAAATTCCGGTTAAGATCATATGAGTTAGCGTTATAACGTGTTGGTGAGGTAATTGTATTACCAGTATTATAAGTGCCATCCGGATTTGCAAGCGGGTTTATCCATATCTCTAGATTATCGACAAGATACTTAACTCTGTTATTCAGATTATAATTTTTAAGGAGATAATCCATAAGCCGTAACATCAGAACATAGCCAGCCAGCTCATCACCATGCATTGTTGAAGAGTAAAATACTTCAGGTTCATCTTCGTCTGTACCTGCATTGTCAGAAATTTTAAGAGCAAGAACTAACTGGCCATTTATACTGGTACCAATTGTATCAAGATGACACAGATCAGGGTAAATTGTTACAAAGCTTTGCATAATGGAATCGTATTGTGAATAGGTTGGATATGTTTCCCAATCCCATGCCTCATTTATATTGAGAGCAGTAACAACACCTTTATTTTTTATTTTGTCTACGACTAAATAATTAAATTTTTGCAGGATAAACCATTCGACTGTCAGAGGAGAAAGACTAATATAAACTAATTTATCTCTGACTGATAAAATTGACACATTACGAGTGAGGTCATCAAGAGTCCTTTTATCTGTGAGCGGAATGGTCACTTCAACCTGGCCATCCTGTTTTACAATTTCGCGTAGTTTGCTATCGTCTTCAATGATTTGCGGAAAGCACCTCAGTGTAAAAGATAAAAGAATAATTAATAATATCAGGAGACGTCTGGTCATAATGACTTTATATGTTAAATCTTATATGAAGAATGTCGCCATCCTCTACAACATAATTTTTCCCTTCAATATAGAACTTACCTGCTTCTTTGCATGCATGCTCTGATCCGAGAGTGATAAAATCGCGATATTTCATCACTTCTGCTCTAATAAATCCTCTTTCAAGATCGCTGTGTATCACACCGGATGCCTGTGGTGCTGACATACCTGTTTTAATGGTCCATGCCCTTATCTCCTTTGGCCCTACAGTAAAGAATGTTTGAAGATTCAACATTTTGTAAGCTGCTCTCACAAGTTTATCGACACCGGGTTCCTCGAGGCCTGCATCATTAAGAAATGCCAGACGGTCTTCAGTATCTTCAAGCTCAGCAATTTCAGCTTCAATTGCCCCTGCAATCACAAGAATCTCAGCGCTATTGTCTTTAAGATATTCTTTGACTCTTTCTACATAATTATTACCTCTTACAGCTGATTTCTCATCCACGTTGCAAACATACATTACAGGTTTCATAGTCAGAAGAAAGAGATCATCAACATGTTTTTTATCATCATCCTTCACCATAAGGGTTCTTGCATTATTGAAATTTTCAAAATGCTCCCTATATAGATTAAGTACCTCAACCCCATGTTTTGCATCCTTATCACCCGACCTAACTGCTCTTTCAAGACGATCAATTTTTTTTTCAACTGACTCAAGATCTTTTACTTGCAATTCAAGGTCGATGGTTTCCAAGTCACGAACAGGATCGACAGAACCATCGATATGTGGCAAGGCGTCATTATCGAAGCATCTGAGTACATGAATCAGAGCATCAGTATTTCTGATATCCCCTAAAAATTTATTACCGACTCCCTCTCCTTTATTTGAACCTTTTGCCAAACCCGGAATATCAACAATCTCTACCGTAGTATGCATGATCCTGTCAGTAACCTGATATTTTTCAAGTTCATACAGCCTTGGGTCTGGAACCTGTACAACACCAATATTTGATTTGGTAGCACTGAATGCAAAGGCATTAGTCTCCCCTTTTGTATTTGAGATACAGTTAAAAATAGTGGTTTTCCCAACATTAGTTATCCCTATTATTCCACATTGAAGAGCCATCTGTTATTCTTTTTTAATTCGTTAAGCTGCAAATTTATCATAAATCCGGGGATTATTCAATATGATTTTATTCTACCTGATGTAGGGACATGCCATGGCATGTCCCTACTATAAAATACATTTCCTATCTTTAAACCTTTGATAGGTTTCTCAATCTAAGTAGAAAATCTTAATTGCAATTGATTAATAATAGTCGCGACGATAATATTTCAGAATTACTTAAGACTGATCTAAACAAGGGATTCCGGCTTGTTGTTGAAAAATATAGTTCCAGATTGTACTGGCATATAAGGCGGCTGGTAATTATTCATGAAGATGCTGATGATGCTCTTCAGAACACATTTATTAATGCATGGAGGAGCATAGAAAATTTCAGGAGTGAAAGTTCCCTTTACACTTGGCTTTATACTATCGCAACTAACGAAGCTTTCGCTTTAATTAATAAAAGAAAAAAAAATGCGGCAGTCTCATTCGATGATCTTGACGACTTTTTTACTAATTCACAGGAGGCCAGCACATGGTTCGATGGAGATGAAGCACAGGTGAAACTGCAAAATGCCATATTACAACTTCCTGATAAGCAACGCATTGTATTTAATCTTAAATATTTCGACGAGATGACTTACGCAGAGATGAGCAAGGTTCTTAAGACTTCGGAAGGAGCTCTCAAAGCATCTTATCATCATGCAGTAAAAAAAATTAAAAATTTAATAAGCAAAGATTAAACCTTTTTAAACCATAACTATCTAAATGAATGATGGAAAAACCAAAAGAAATAACGGATAAAAATCCATTCAAAGTACCAGGAAACTACTTTGAAGAGGTAAACAGAAAAATAATTTCTGAAACATCCGGATATAATCAGGAAGTTAAAAAGATTGGTTTATATAATAGACTCAAACCTTACTTCCTGATAGCAGCTTCCATAACAGGTTTTATTATTCTCAGCTATACTGCTATACATCTGTTAACCCCCGAGAAAACAAATTCACAGTTATCTGAAGTTCTATTCGATGAGTATAATGATATCTATATTAACGATATAGACATTCTAACACTTGAGGAAAGTGCTGCATCTGTTATGCTTTTGGAGGAATCACCCGATATTAGCAAAACAGATATAATTGATTATCTTTTACTTGAGAACATTGATATTAATGATATATATGAACAATTATAAGTTCGAAACTATGAGAAGAGGTATAATTTTTATACTGATAATGCTAATGATTCCTGTAATTAGGTTAGCAGCGCAAAACCCTAATCTCGAAAGACTGAATGCCTATAAGATCGCATTCTTTACGAGAAGACTGGATCTCACTTCCCCGGAAGCAGAAAAATTCTGGCCGGTTTACAATGAATATCAGAAACAAAAAAGTATTATTCAGACAGAGAGAGTTTCAATCACTAAGAATTTCAATCAGAATCAGAATAATCTTGATGACAAACAACTTACTGAACTTGGGGATAAATTAATTTCTACAATGGTTCAGGAATCATCTCTCGCTGTAACTTTTCATAGTAAACTTAAAAAGTTACTGCCACCGGCAAAAGTGATAAGGTTCTATCAGGTTGAGAACCAGTATAAAATTCAACTTCTTAAAGAATTGCAAGGGGCCAGGCAACAGCAAAGGGTTACTCCCGGGCGCGACTTATAACTTAAAATCAAAGTTCCTGACAAAATCTAATGATTTTGTAATTTCACCGTACATTACCTTATCATCCTTAATAAATGGAATAGTTTTACGGTACGATTTTACGATCTCTTCAATAAACTCAGAAGACTTGAGTGGTCTTCTGAATTCAATAGCCTGAATAGCTGTAAATAATTCGATCGCAATAATTTTTTCAAGGTTTTCTGCTACCCGTAACAATCTTGTTGCACCATTGGCTCCCATGCTAACATGATCTTCCTGTTCATTTGATGATGGTATGGAATCAACCGATGAAGGTGTGCAGAGTTGTTTATTCTGACTAACAATAGAGGCTGCAGTATATTGTGGTATCATAAATCCGCTGTTAAGTCCGGGATTTGCAACAAGAAATTCAGGTAAATCCCGTTGTCCGGCTATTAACCTATAGACCCTTCTTTCTGAAATACTTCCCAGCTCAGCAAGAGCAATAGCCAGATAGTCGAAAATTAGCGCAAGCGGCTGTCCATGAAAATTACCCCCTGAGATGATCATATCTTCATCGGGAAATATTGTAGGATTATCAGTTACTGAATTAATCTCTGTCAAAATTACTGATTTGCCATAGCTGAATGCATCTTTGCTTGCACCATGGACCTGGGGAATGCACCTGAAAGAATATGGATCCTGAACATGTGCTTTTTTGCGAGAGATCAACTGGCTTCCCATTAACATCTTCCTAAATGATTCCGCAGTGGCAATCTGGCCCTTATGTGGCCTGATGGCATGCACACTTTCAAAGAAAGGATCAAGCCTTCCGTCATATGCCTCAAGAGAAATGGCTGATGTAATGTCTGCAACTTCTGAAAGTCTCTCTGCCAATGCAATAATGTATACAGCATAAGCGCCCATAAACTGAGTCCCATTAAGAAGGGCTAGCCCTTCCTTCGACTTCAATTGCACAGGTGACCATCCAAAAATTTTCAAAATTTTACTGGCTTCATATCTTTTCCCCCTGTATAACACCTCTCCCATGCCAAGAATGGGTAGGGCAAGATGAGCCAGTGGAGCCAGGTCGCCGGAAGCTCCAAGCGATCCCTGCTCGTACACGACAGGTGTGACACCTTCATTGAAGAAATCGATGAGCCGCTGTACTGTTTCAACCTGTACTCCTGATTTACCAAGACTTAAAGCGTAAATTTTCAAAAGAAGCATAAGCCTTACAATCTCTTCTCTCACTTCAGTACCTATACCGCAAGCATGCGACATAACAAGATTCTCCTGTAACTTATTAAGCTGATCCTTGCTGATTGTTTTATTATGAAGTGAACCAAAGCCAGTTGTAATACCATATATGGGAGATGTATTATTCTCAAGTTTATGGTCAAGATAGGTCCTGCATTTAGTTATAAGACTGACTGATTCCCTTGACAGAGAAAGTTTTAAATTTTTCCTGAGAATTTCTTCAATTTTCTCAAGCGTAAGATTCTCAGGTGAAATATTATAATACATAAGTTATTTTTTTAATGGGCTGTGACATCATCCTGTTCATTTTAAAGACTTAATCTCATCGCTAACGAATGAATTAAGATCTTTCAAAGGAATCTTCCTCTGTTCTCCTGACGACATGATCTTAATAGTTACGTCATTACTCTTTATTTCATCTTCACCTGCAATTATTATATAAGGTATCTTTTTCGAATCGGCGTATGACAACTGTTTCTTAAGTTTGGAAGCGTCAGGGAAAAATTCTGTTCTGACGTCCATGTTACGAAGCTGATCTGCTATTTTAAGAGCATAACTTGTTTCATCTTCACCAAAATTAACTATAAGCACTTCAGTTGAAGAGACCCTTGTCTCGATAAAAAGATTTAGCTGGTTCAGAACATCATAAATCCTGTCAGCGCCGAACGAAATACCAACTCCAGACACCCCATCCATTCCGAATACTCCTGCAAGATTGTCATAACGTCCTCCGCCACAAATACTTCCAATACTCGCATTTTTCGCTTTTACCTCAATAATTGCCCCGGTATAGTAGTTTAATCCACGGGCCAGAGTAAGATTGAGTTCAACGTCACAGGTCAGATTCGCGTTTTCAATATATGAAAAAAGCCTCTTTAATTCAGATATCCCTTCCATCCCGGCTTCAGACTTAGAGAGCAATATCCCCAGTTTTTCTAGTTTGGCATCAGTATCACCACTTAGTTGCAGCACAGGCTTCAGATCCGATATTGCCTTATCAGATAGCCCTTTACTACTCAATTCAGTGTTAACTGCCTCAATGCCTATCTTATCCATCTTGTCAATAGCAACAGTGATATCGGCTAACTTATCTGCTTCACCAATAAAACCGGCTATACCTGAAAGAACTTTCCGGTTATTAATTTTAATGACAGATTCAATTTTTAATCTCTTAAATATATCATCAATAATGATAATAAGCTCATACTCATTTAATATAGAATCGCTGCCAATAACATCCACATCACACTGAAAAAACTCGCGATACCTCCCTTTCTGTGGCCTGTCTGCTCTCCATACAGGTTGTATCTGGTATCTTTTGAAAGGGAAAACAATTTCATCGCGATGTTGAACAACGTATCGGGCGAAGGGAACAGTTAGATCATATCTTAACCCTTTTTCGCAAATCTTTGAAGAGAGTTTGCCAGGTACCCTATTAGAAAGATCTTCATCAGTAACAGATGAGAGAAAATCACCAGAATTAAGTATCCTGAAAAGAAGTTTATCACCCTCCTCCCCGTACTTTCCAAGAAGAGTGGCAAGATTTTCCATTGCTGGAGTCTCAATAGGCTGATAACCATATAATCTGAACACCTGTTTAATGGTTTCAAAAATAAAATCACGCTTTAGCATCTCATCAGTCGAGAAATCCCTTGTTCCTTTCGGTATGGTTGGTTTTGAAGACATATTTAAAAGATAAAAGATAAAAGATAAAAGATAAAAGGCAAAAAATAAAAGGCAAAAGATAAAAGTATAAAGAAAAAAGTAAAAAGTTGAGGAACGTAGTGACGAAATCCCGCAACGCGGGAACAAAAGTATAAAAAAAGGCGATAGAGGCAATATGAACGAGAAAGGCTATAAAGGCGATAAGGGCTATAAAAGCTATAAAAGCTATAAAAGCTATAAAAACTATAGAGGTAATAAAAGCGTTAAAGGTATAAAGCCTCTAAAGCCTCTAAAGCCTTCTTCAATATTTCCCCGGTACAAATGTCTGGTCAGAAACAGGAGGTCTGACATAAGCTACATCGTGTTTCAGAGGAGGGAGTTTAAATGGTTTTGATGTAAGATCTTTATAAGGTATCAGTGATATAAGATGGTCGATACAATTAAGTCTTGCCCTCTTTTTATCATCTGCATGGACAACATACCATGGTGATTGTTTAGTGTCTGTAAATGAGAACATCTTGTCTTTAGCTATTGAATATTCAACCCATTTATCGCGCGACTCGACATCCATCGGACTGATCTTCCAACGTTTTGTAGGGTCTTTAATTCTATCCTGAAAGCGGTTTTCCTGTTCATTATCACTAACTGAGAACCAGTACTTTACAAGTATAATACCTGATCTGATCAACATTTTTTCGAATTCAGGACATGCCCTGAGAAACTCCTCATACTCATCGTTAGTACAGTACCCCATAACCTGTTCAACTCCTGCCCTGTTATACCAACTCCTGTCAAAAAGAACAATTTCACCCCCAGCTGGTAACTGAGAGGCATATCTTTGAAAATACCATTGAGTTTTTTCTTTCTCAGTGGGTATTCCAAGTGCTACAATTCTGCATATTCTGGGGTTCAGGCAACCTGCAATGGTTTTAATGACTCCACCCTTCCCTGCAGCGTCTCTGCCTTCAAAGACAACAATCACCTTTAGCTTATTAGTCTTTATCCATTCCTGAAGCTTAACCAGCTCAATCTCAAGATTCAGAAGCAACTTTTTATATTCCTTACGCTCAAGTTTTTTCTTCTTTTCAGGTTTAATATCATGGTATAAATCGGTTTTTTCAGCAACTTTTACTTTGGACTGTTTCTTTGTATTATTGCTTGTCATAGGAAGATAGTATTAAATGAAAAAGAAATTTACCAATAATTTATGGAAATCTGAAATATTTTATATTACTTATGCTCAGTGCTTTAAATTATACGGACTCACCTAAAAGTGGGTGAGTCCGTGAGTTTATGTTAGGCAAATAACTTTTTATTGAATAAAGGGTATTACAAGGGGGTATCTGAATTTTTCGCCCTTTGCCGCTTTAACACTTGCTATTATAATACATATTATCTTAAGTGTTCCCAGGATAACTATTATTGGTATACCTATAATAATGAAACACAAAGGTATAGCAAGAACTATATAAAGGAGTATTGACAACTGGAAGTTAAGTGACGCTTTACCATTTTCATTAACCCAGGCCGATTCATCTTTTTTCGAAAGCCAGCAAATAAGCGGTCCAATAATAGCTCCAAAAGGAAAAAAGAACCCTGCAAAAGCTGAAAGGTGACATAACATTGCCCAGTTTCTTTCTGTTTCTGATAAAACGCTATTCTCTTCCATGACAATTAAGTATTTATTAAAAGACGGTTCAGTTTTCTTTTTGCTGCATGATGATTATTTTGAAAGTCGTTTCAGGTCGGCTGGCAATAAACCATTAGGATTAGATTTATCTATCTTATGCTGGTTATAATAGTACATGTTTGAATCATCGGTCCCTATAAGCATCTTAAAACAATAACCCGAATTTCTGTTACCAACAGGACCAACCTTATGTAGGATGAGCGTTTCAGGAGTTCTATTATTAATTGCTTCGATAATATCATCTTCACTAACAATCTTTATATCACTGGAATATATTGCCTTTATATTATCTATCGAGGCTATCTGGGGAGCAAGGTCTTCTTGTTTAACAAGGATTATTTTATTATGAACTTCAGGAGTATTTTTATTATAATACTTAAGATATTTTCTTCCTGTCAATGAAGGATCTTCTGATATCATCTGTGCATGTTTCTGCATAAATGCGAGGATAGCTCCCAGCTTATAACTGTATTCAAGGTCATCCTCCCCGGCAAAAGAGAGTGGTACGGCACAAATCTCCGGCATTTCGCCCAGTTTATTAACATCCTTCCCCTGAAGTAAATTAATAAAATTGAAAACAGAATGGGATTTATCCTTGTCGAAATTTGTTTCAGTCAGAACGATGAAAGAATATTCAGGTTTCAAGCGTTTAACATTAAAATCACTGATTTCGATAAATTCATAAGGAGTTATGGTCCAGAATGATTTCACAGCCTCTTTTATTAAAGCATTATAGGAAGAAAACAGATTGTCTTCCAGTACAATACAAGTTTTAGACGCAGTAAACTGTTTTATCTCATCTTTACCAGGGAAAGGGGCCTGTGCAATCAATAACACCGTATAAAAAAGCATAGAAAAGGTAATAGTAAATGTTTTCATGGTACTAATATTATTCTTTAGGTATATATAACGGGGTTTTTTCATTGAATTTCCGAATATAAACAAACATTAACTCTTTTTTCCTTCTTCTGGAAAGCTGAACATACTCCTCATAAAGTTCATTGTCCTTCATCAGGAGCAATTCAGTGTTGGAAATATCAAATTCCAGAATCTTACCACTCTCAAAGTCAATTAAATACTGTTTCAGCTCAGTACGGGTCATATTCGATTGCCTGTATGGAGAATAAGGCGAATAATAAGAGCTATATGGATTATAGTAATTACTATACCCATATGGTGAATAATATGGATCATAGTATCCGTACGGAGAACTAGCATAACGTGAATCATAGCTTTTAATATCAGCCACAAAATGACATATGCTACCAACGAAAGTAATCCTGTTGAAATTATCCTGAATCTGAATATTCAATATGCCATTACGAGCATAACCCCAGATACTATTTTTTGCAATTTCCTGTCTTATACCCATATTATCATAGAAATAGATCTTCTCGTTTGTAAGTATTTTTTTGAAGAATTCCCTGTCGTTATAATCAATGGAAGTGAGAAGCTTGGCTTTAGGTATTGGTCTATTCAATTTCACCTGATCAAAATTAAGGTAAATACCGTCATTGAATCTAAAATCAGGAGTATACTTTACCATGCTTTTATCCTCCTGCGCTTTTACAGAGAGCAGAGATATGCATACAAACATGAATGTAATTGAAAAAACTATCCTCAACACTTTCTCCATAATTATATGTGATTTACCTTTTCATTTCAAATATCATACCGTAAGGGCAAATTTAACGAATTTCCTTGAAAGGATGTTAATTTAAGTTGATGTATATTTTTCGCTAATTTTGTTTAATTTTACTGAACTACCAAAAAGACGAGTTATGGTTAGTGAAACCGGAAAGAGTAATATTAATAATATTCTAAGTAATCCTTCTGATATATTTTTTGAAAAGAGCAGAAAGAATATTGAAACATATTCAATTATTGCATTGTTTTCTCTAATATCATCTATAATTCTTCTATCTCTTAATCTTTATCTTCTTTCCGGATGCATGATTATTGCATGTGCAAGTATTGGTATAATTATTTCCAGAAAAGTATCAGCCCTTAATAGAAGATACAAAAAGTCAATAAATGAATTTTCTTCATTGAACCAAAGAAATGATGATGTCATTACCGATTTTTCACATAAGATCAGAGAGCCCCTTAACAACCTTGTTATTATAGCAGATATGTTAATGGAATCAGGTCTTGAAAAAAAGCAAAAAGAGTTGCTTGAAACTTTCATTGCATCAACAAATAATATGGTTACTACTGTTAATGAATTATCAATGCAGCCGGCCGGTAATCTTACTTATGGATCCAGAAAAGCTTTCAAATTTAACCTGTTATCAACTATTCAGAACACAATTGAGCTATACAATCTTAAGGATAAAGCCAATATAGATTTTATCTTAGAAAAAAAGGAGTTAAGTGATTTTGAATGCTATGGAGACCCTATAATACTCAAGCAGATCTTTCTTGACCTATTCAATACAATTGAAAACCAGGTATCAGAAAAAGCTATTATGGTTTTAATAAATCTTAATATAACGAAAGAAACAGGAAATAAACGCATTATTTCATTGAGATTACAAACGGACAAAAGGATTGTTATTATTGATGATATAGGTATTGAGCAAAATCTGGCTGCCCGATTTATCTCATTAGAAAATGGTACATTCAGTCAGGATATAGGAGATAATTCAACAGTATTGACTATCCTTCTTCCTTTTGTAAATCCTGTAGCTGAAGCAAAACAGAAAATTGCCTCTTCTAAGATTGAAGAGCTTATACAAAAAGATAAAATTCATAAAGAGCTCAAGGATCTAAAAATTCTTCTTGTTGAGGATAATCTGATAAACCAGAGAATAACCCTACTTACACTTAAGCCATTGGTAAAAAGTATTGATACTGCTATTAATGGGAAGGAGGCACTCGATAAGTTTGGTACTGCAAATTACGATCTGATTCTTATGGATATTCAGATGCCGGTGATGAGCGGACTTGTAGCTACTGAGAAGATCAGGGCACTGGAATTCACAACAAACTCACATATTCCAATATTAGCAATTACTGCAAACGCAATGATTGGAGATAAAGAAAAATGTCTCTCTTCTGGTATTGATGATTATATTAGTAAACCCTTCCAGCCGGCTGCACTTATTGAGAAGATAAAAAGAATCATTTAGCCCTTGGTATCAAATGGTCTGAAACCAATTACCATAATATCATCGACCTGGACATTATTACCCATCCACGTATTAATATTCTCCTCCAGAATCGATTTCTGATCATCGACAGAGAACTGGTGAATTGTCAATAGAAGATACCTGAACCGACGATACATGAACTTTCTATTTTGTGATCCACCAAACTGATCAGCATATCCATCTGAAAACATATAAAAGATATCATCATCAAGAATATCGATTTCATGATCTTTATATGACAGACCTTCAGCATTCATTCCAATAATTATTTTATCTCCTTTTATCTCAATCAGGTTGTTATTTCGGATCACATAAAGAGGGAAAAAAGCTCCAGCATATTTTAATGTCTTGTTTTTAATGTCAACTACGCAGAGTCCGATATCCATTCCATCCCTGATGATAGTTCCAATATTCTTTCCACTGCTGAACGTTTTCTCCAACTCTTTATCCAGTACAGCAAGTATTTGTGAAGGGGTTTCAGTGTTATCTTCATTTATGGTTTTTTCAATAATCTCGAGCCCGATCATAGACATAAGAGCGCCAGGAACACCATGGCCTGTACAATCGGCTGCTACAACAAAAACCTTATCGCCTTTTTCACCTATCCAATAGAAATCCCCGCTAATAATATCTTTTGGTTTGAAAAAGATGAATGAATCTTCAAAACGATCTTTGAAATATTCTTCAGATGGCAAACGAGCCTCTTGGATTCTCTGTGCGTATATCAGGGAATCTGTTATATCCTTCTCTTTTAATTCCAGCTCAATCTTTTGTTGAGCTATCACATCCAGTGCCAGTTCTTTTTCCTTCAGAAGTTTTTTTGTCCTAATAAGCATCCTTGTCTGTGACATAACAATCAGATAGACAAAAGCAATAACCAGGATACTATATAGAATATAACGATAGGGGGAGGCCGATGAGTTGATCACATTTCCTTCTGGTACCAAAGCAATAACAATAATAGAAGAATAGATATATGTTAAATACAAGAGTCCCATCAGATAGTACAAAAATAGTTTAATTATCAGTTAGTGTTATCTGCCGGTATTTAGAAATATCATCAGACTTCATGAATGATAATTTCATCTGTCCCTTCATGGCATAATCCCATGCTTTTTATACTGGGTGAATTGATAAACGGACCTATTCCAAGCAATTTCCACTTTTCATCAACCGCTGAAATGGTCTTATTATCTGAACAGACTACATTAGGCCATTTTCGGGAAAACCCTCCTTTTCTGAAAGCTTTTATTGTTCCATCAATTAAAATTGAAGATGGAGATATATACTCATGATCGCGTTGGGGATCTGAATTTCCAAGGAGCTGCCATGCAACCATAAACAGGTCATCCGAATCAACTGTATTATCTACTGCCAGTATCAGCTTGTAAATACCACCAGGATCAGTTGTTTTGAATAGATTAATAACCTTCTTAATAACATCACTATCTTCAGGTGTGTTAACTGTAACAATCAATAGAGGGATGCCTTTTTTAAAAAGGCTGAGATTCAAGCCTTTAATAATATTTTTATCAAAATGATTATCTGAATAATTCAATGCTAATATATTATTAGCCTTATAATTATCCCCTTTCCCTTCTTCAGGATGTTTAACAGTAGCGTCTATTCCTAGCTTCCCTCCAAAGGAATATTTTTCAGAAGAATGATCCAGAACATCAAGCGGACCGCGACTAAACAACAGGTCCGTTCTGAAATCCACATTTGCAAAAACATGAACCATCATATCTTCATAATTCCTTATATCAATATCTCCATTAACGACAATCATGTATTTGGTAAACATCATCTGACCTGCTCCGAACAATGAACTGATTACCTTCATCCCCTGTCCCGGATATGCTTTATTAATCTTTACAATTACGAGGTTATGGGCAATACCTGCATCAGGCATATGAAAATCTTCAATCTCAGGTAATATGGTCATTCTTACCGGAGCAAGAAATATTTTTTCTGTAGTCCTGGCCAGCAGAGCATCTTCCTGTGGAGGGATCCCGACAATTGTTGCCGGATAGACTGCATCATTTGAGTGAGTAATACATGTAATATGGAATTTAGGATACCAGTCAGCCAGAGAATAAAACCCGGTATGGTCGCCAAAAGGACCTTCCCATACCAGCTCTTCAGCCGGATCGACATAACCTTCAAGAATAATATCGGCATCAAATGGTACATAAAGATCATTAGTTAGACATTTGACCATTTTAACCTTTTTTTTTCTCAGGAAGCCGGCCAGAATATACTCATCGATATTCTCAGGCAGAGGAGCAGTTGCAGAATATGTATAAACCGGATCTCCTCCAAGTGCAACAGAAACAGGCATTTTCTTATTGGTTTTTTTCCAGGCTTCAAAATGGTTGGCTCCTGTTTTATGTCGTTGCCAATGCATAGCTGTTGTATTCTTATCCAGCACTTGCATTCTGTACATCCCTACATTTGGTTTTCCGGTTTCCGGATGTACAGTATGCACCATTGGAAGAGTAATAAAACGACCACCGTCGTAAGGCCAGCATTTTAGAACAGGTAATAATCCAATATCCGGATCCATATGTTTAACCTGTTGACAGGTGCCCCTACCCTTTATCCTGGTGGGAAAATAACCACCCAATCTGTAAAGTGCAGGTAAGGATGAAAACTTTTTAAATATTGATCCCCTGTTATCTGAAATATCATTAAAGATAGTTTCGATCTCCAGTGCTACGTCATCGAGATTCTCTCTACCGATTGCCATAGCCATTCTACTAACGGATCCAAAAGCATTTATCAGAATGGGAAATCCAGTACCCGTATTTTCAAACAGGAGTGCTTTACCTCCATTTTTTGTTACACGGTCAGTGACTTCAGTGATCTCAAGTATCGGATCAACAAATGTTTTAATCCTCATGAGCTCATCATTCTTTTCCAGAGATGCAATGAATTCAATTAATCCTGAATATGCCATTATAAATTTCAGATAATATTCAAAGATATTCAATAAGACAATATGAGATGCAGAAAAGAATAAAATTGGGAATAAAGAGACATTATAAAAACAATAATGGGAACTATTCACTAGGAGTAGTTCCCATTCACCGTTCACAACCGAGGTTGCTTACGATGTCAGATTACTGTTATTCTGACCGGCTGCATCTTTGAATACGAGACTCATTTTTGCAACCCATGGCTTTAGGGTTTTGCCTGTTACAGCAGAACCTTCCGGCTGTCCTTTTATCCGTTTTAAGGCGGACTTCCGGGACGAAGTGTCATTCAGGCTCTGTTGCTCATTTCCCGAAGGTAAAAACATCAGTTCAGATAACCCGGGGCCGAAACCCTTCATTTTCTGAAGCCCTGTGACTCAATCGCTGAAAGAACGTTTCCGGTTTTCGTTGACTTACTGAACATCCTGAACGCAAGGTTCTTTAAGTTCAGACTTCGGCTCATCTGTTGTGCAGACCCGAAGGTCTGACCGAAACGGATCGTGTTTCATTTAAGTAACCATTTCCGTCTCCACATCTTCTGAGCAGTCTTTTATCGCTCACCTGATGAATCAAATATATACTAAGAATATCAAAAAACAATGCAAATTCAATTGTTGTTATAAACCTGATATAAACAGAAGTTATCAACAATTGTTAATAACTACTTCTTATACCCATAAACAGCCAGAGCTCCAAGTGTCTCTTCAATTCTCAGCAGCTGATTATATTTTGCCATTCTATCAGTTCTGCTAGCTGACCCGGTCTTGATCTGGCCAGAGTTCGTAGCAACTGCAATATCAGCAATTGTTGAATCTTCAGTTTCACCTGAGCGGTGGGAAGTAACAGTAGTATAACCTGCCCTATGAGCCATCTCAATGCAATTTAGAGTTTCGGTCAGAGTGCCAATCTGATTAACCTTAATAAGGATTGAGTTCGCACAACCCAATTCAATACCTTTTTTAAGATAATCAACATTAGTTACGAATACATCATCGCCAACTATCTGGCATTTTTTTCCGATTCTGTCTGTCAGCATCTTCCAGCCATCCCAGTCGTTTTCAGCCATTCCATCTTCAATAGAATCTATAGGGTATTTACTGATGAGTTGTTCAAAATAATCTACCTGTTCTTTAGAAGTTTTTCTTGCTCCTTTTGGTCCTTCGAATTTCGAATAGTTATATATACCATCCTGATAAAATTCTGAAGCAGCTGGATCAAGTGCAATAGTAATATCAGAACCTGGTTTATAACCTGCAGCACTGATTGCCTTAATAATTGTCTCAAGTGCATCTTCAGTTCCATCCAGGTTGGGTGCAAAACCACCTTCGTCACCGACAGCAGTACTTAATCCACGCTCTTTAAGAACCTTTTTCAATGAATGGAACACTTCAGCTCCCATGCGTAATCCTTCACTGAACGATTGAGCCCCCACGGGTCTGATCATAAATTCCTGAAAGGCAATTGGAGCATCTGAATGAGAGCCTCCATTTATGATATTCATCATCGGAATAGGAAGTGTGACAGCATTTGCACCACCAATATAACGGAACAATGGTAATCCGTGATAAGAAGCAGCTGCTTTGGCAACTGCCAGAGAGACACCTAAAATTGCATTGGCACCAAGATTACTTTTTGTTTTTGTACCATCGAGATCAATCATTTTCTTATCAATACCGGCCTGATCGGTAACATCCATTTCTATTACCTCTTCGGCAATAACATTATTAACATTATGAACAGCTTTGAGAACACCTTTCCCCAGATAACGATTTTCATCACCGTCCCTGAGCTCAAGGGCTTCATTTTCCCCAGTTGATGCACCTGATGGTACTGCAGCCCTGCCAAAATAACCACTGGCGGTCATTACATCAACTTCAATTGTTGGATTACCGCGGGAATCAAGAATCTCCCGGGCATGAACACTAACTATCTGACCCATAGATTTTTATTTTAATATTAAACAATAATGCAATATATGAAAAAAAGGGGATTAAGCTGTTATTAACCTATCCCTTTCCAGTTATATCTAAACTTTAAACATTTGTTATTCTTCTGCTATTGATTCTTCGGCGGTTTCTTCTAGCTCAGCAACAGGTTCAATACTTTCTTCTGCAGTTTCTTTTTTAGCTTTAGGCGCCTTAGTCGCTACTGCTGCCTCATCTTTTTTCTTTGATGTTCTTCTTCTTCGGGTAGTTTTAGTTTTTACAGCATCACCACCCAGCATAGCTTCATTATAATCAACAAGTTCAAGGATACACATATCTGCGTTATCGCCTAATCTGTTGCCAATTTTTAATATCCTTGTATAACCACCCGGGCGTTCACCAATTTTGGGTGACACCTCTCTGAATAATTCAGCTACTGCAGACTTATCTTTAAGATAACTGAATACTATTCTCCTTGAGTGTGTTGAATCTTCCTTCGATTTAGTAATAAGAGGTTCAACATAGGTACGGAGTGCTTTAGCTTTGGCTGTTGTTGTCGTAATCCTTTTATGAAGGATAAGTGATGTAGCCATGTTCGCCAGCATCGCCTTCCTGTGTGAACTTGTTCTTCCTAAATGGTTAATAACTTTTGAATGTCGCATTTCTATATTTCCTTAACCAGTTTTTAAATTAATCTTTGTCCAACTTATACTTGCTTACATCCATTCCAAATGAAAGGCTCATGGATTCTAGCAACTCATCAAGCTCAGTGAGTGATTTCTTGCCGAAGTTTCTGAATTTCAGCAGATCATTCTTATTAAACTTCACAAGGTCACCAAGAGTTTCAACTTCTGCAGCTTTCAGACAATTAAGAGCTCTGACAGAAAGGTCAAGGTCGATCAGTTTTGTCTTAAGCAACTGTCTCATATGCAGAACTTCTTCATCAAACTCCTCGTTTGCCAGTTTATCATCCGAATCCAGAGTAATTTTTTCATCGGAGAAAAGCATAAAGTGATAAATAAGAATCTTTGCAGCTTCTTTAAGAGCATCTTTCGGATGAATTGATCCGTCAGTCTGAATCTCAAAAAACAGTTTCTCATAGTCAGTTTTTTGCTCCACCCGGTAATTTTCAACCGAATATTTTACATTCACGATAGGAGTAAAAATAGCGTCAATAGCAATTAGTCCAAACTCACTATCAACTGGTTCGTTTTCTTCTGCCGGGACATAACCTCTGCCTTTATTAACAGTAAGTTCTATCTGCATTTTAACATCCGGTTCCATCCTGAAGATCACCAGGTCAGGGTTTAATACCTCAAAACTGCTCAGGCTATTATTGAGGTTACCAGCTTTAAATATCTCCTGACCACTCACCTTAAATGTGATTTTTTCATAGTCTACATCGTCAACGGTCCTCTTAAAACGCACCTGTTTCATGTTCAGGATTATCTCGGTAACGTCCTCCATTACACCAGTTATGGTAGAGAACTCATGGTCAATACCTTCGATCTTAACCGTTGTAATGGCAAAACCCTCAAGCGAAGAGAGAAGAATTCTTCTCAATGCATTGCCGACAGTAATACCATAGCCAGGTTCAAGTGGACGAAATTCGAATTTTCCGAATTTTTCGTCCGCTTCCAGCATTATTACTTTATCAGGTTTCTGGAATGATAAAATGGCCATAGAATTTATCTTAATATTATTACTTAGAATACAATTCAACAATTAGTTGTTCCTTAATATCTTCAGGAATTTCAGTACGTTCTGGCACGCTCATAAATTTACCTGCCATTTGTGTATCGTCCCACTCCAGCCAGGATAGTTTTGTATACATCCTGGTTGTCAGTGAATCAACGATCACTTCCATAGACTTTGATTTTTCACGAACACCGATAATATCACCGGGTTTGACCTGGAATGAAGGAATGTTTACTACTGTTCCATTTACAGTCATATGTCTGTGAGAAACCAGTTGACGTGCTCCTGATCTTGTTGGAGCTACACCCAGGCGGTATACTACATTATCCAGACGTGATTCGAGCAGTTGAAGGAGAACCTCACCGGTTACACCTTTACTTCTTGATGCTTTCTCAAAAGTATTATGAAACTGACGCTCAAGCACTCCATAGGTATATTTTGCTTTCTGCTTTTCCTTGAGCTGAACACCATATTCTGAAGTTTTCTTCCTCTTTTTGTTCATCCCATGCTGTCCGGGAGGATAATTTTTCCTATCCAGGTGCTTGTCGGGACCGAAAATAGGTTCGCCGAATTTCCTTGCAATTTTTGTTTTTGGTCCAGTATATCTTGCCATTGTGCAATAAATTTATAACTTACAAATAATCAATTTAATAACTCTCTATACTCTTCTTCTGCCGGGAGCTCGGCAACCATTATGAGGCATTGGTGTAACATCAACTATCTCTGTAACTTCGATACCCGTATTACTTATTGACCTGATAGCTGATTCACGACCAGAACCCGGACCTTTAACAAATACCTTAACTTTTCTTAATCCCAGATCATAAGCCACCTTGCCACATTCCTCAGATGCCATCTGAGCTGCATAAGGTGTATTTTTCTTCGAACCTCTAAATCCCATCTTCCCTGCTGATGCCCAAGAAATAACCTGACCCGAATTATTTGTCAGAGTAACAATAATATTATTAAATGATGAATGAACATGTGCCTGGCCTGAAGGTTCAACCTTAACGACCCTCTTTTTCAATGCTCCAGTCTTTTTTGCCATAGTCTATTTATTTAGTAGCTTTTTTCTTATTTGCAACGGTTTTCTTTCTCCCTTTACGAGTTCTGGCATTATTCTTAGTGCTCTGCCCTCTTACCGGAAGACCTATTCTGTGACGGACACCACGATAACAACCAATATCCATAAGCCTTTTAATGTTCATTTGTGTCTCTGAACGGAGTTCACCTTCCAGCTTATACTTATCATTCAGAATTCTACGGATGGTATTAATATCATCATCAGTCCAGTCCTGGACCTTTGCATTCCTATCAACACCAGCCTCGTCGAGTACTTTTTGTGCAATGCTCCTGCCTACTCCGTAGATGTAAGTTAAGCCAACTTCGCCTCTTTTGTTTCTTGGTAAATCTACTCCAACAATACGTGCCATATAAAACTTTTCTTAATTGAGTTGCAAAATTAATTAAATTATCCCTGTCTCTGTTTGAACTTGGGATTTTTCTTATTAATAACGTAAATGCGTCCTTTTCTTCTGACAATTTTACAGTCAGGAGTACGCTTTTTTACAGATGCTCTTACTTTCATTACCTTATTATTTCTTATTTATATCTGAATGTTATTCTTCCTTTTGATAAATCATATGGTGACATCTCCACTTTAACTTTATCTCCTGGTAAGATTTTGATATAATGCATTCTCATCTTTCCCGAGATATGTGCAGTTATGACATGTCCATTTTCGAGTTCTACCCTGAACATAGCATTAGAGAGGGCCTCGATTATGGTACCGTCCTGCTCAATTGATGGTTGTTTAGCCATACGATTACATATTATTTAAAACTTTTTCAATAAATTCAAAAGTTGTTAAAACATCTGCTTTCTCCTTATTAACAGCAACAGCATATTCAAAGTGTGCCGAAGGTCTGCCATCAGCTGTCTTAATTGTCCAGCCGTCGCTCATCTGCAATGTCTCTTTCTTCCCAGCGTTAATCATCGGTTCAATACATATTACCAGTCCCTTCTCCATCTTGGGCCCTGATCCCTGTTTTCCATAATTAGGTACCTCAGGAGGCTCATGTAATTTTGTTCCAATGCCGTGGCCAACTAATTCCCGTATAACTGAATATCCTCCGCTTTCAGCTTTATGCTGTACCGCATAAGAGATATCGCCAATTCTTTTTCCTGAGACAGCTTCTTTAACCCCTTCTTCAAGAGAAGCTCTGGTATAATCGAGCAATCGTTTTACCTCTTCTTTTATCTCCCCTACAGCAAATGTATATGCGCTGTCTCCGTACCAGCCATCTAATATCACTCCACAATCAACTGATATTATATCACCTTCTCTGAGGACATAATCTGATGGGATACCATGGACCACTTCGTCGTTGACAGATGTACAGAGGGTGTTCGGAAAACCACCATATCCCTTAAATGCCGGTATTGCTCTATTATCACGGATAAAAGATTCGGCTATTTTATCGAGATAAAGAGTAGTGATCCCGGGTCTGATAATTGAAGCCATTTCAGCCAGTGTTCGCGACACAAGCATATTGCTCTCTTTTAACAACCCAACCTCTTCATCAGTCTTTAAATACAACATCAAAGAACGCTAAACTTATTAACCTGAAGTAACGGCGCCGCCAGCTCTGCCTTTAATACGACCCGACTTCATTAGACCATCATAATGGCGCATCAGCAAATGACTCTCAATCTGTTGCAGGGTATCTAGAATAACCCCGACGAGAATGAGAAGTGATGTGCCTCCGTAAAATTGTGCAAATTGTGGCGTTACACCTGCTTTCACTGCGATAGAGGGCAGGATAGCAACCAGTGCCAGAAAAAATGATCCGGGTAGTGTGATCCTCGACATTACTGTATCGAGAAATTCTACTGTTTTCCTACCTGGTTTGATACCCGGAATAAATCCTCCGTTTTTCTTCATATCTTCAGCCATCTGCACAGGATTAATGGTAATTGCAGTGTAAAAATAGGTAAAAACAATAATTAAAATTGCCGTTACCATGTTATACCAGAATCCGTACATATTCGAGAAGGCAACAACAAAGCCCGAACCCGAATCAGAATAACCTGCAATTATGATAGGTAACATCATAATTGCCTGAGCAAAAATAATCGGCATTACACCTGCAGCATTTACCTTAAGCGGTATATACTGACGGACTCCGCCATATTGTTTATTTCCAACAATCCTTCTTGCGTATTGAACCGGAACACGACGTGTACCCTGTACAAGAAGTATTGTACCAAGAACGACTACAAATAGGAACAAAATCTCAACAATAAGTGCAATTGCACCACCTGCGCCGTTCATCCTTATTCCAGCTTCAAAAATAAAACTCTGCGGCATTCGGGCAATAATACCTATCATAATTATAAGGGAAATACCGTTCCCGATACCTTTATCGGTTATCTTTTCTCCAAGCCACATTACAAACATTGTTCCGGCTGTAAGGATTATTACGGAAGAGACTGTAAAAAATGTTCCTGTAAGAATAAATGCTGTTGACGGCAGCTGGGCATGAAGGTTCAACAGGTATGTTGGAGCCTGAAGAATAAGAATTACAACTGTAAGATACCTGGTATACTGATTCATTTTACGTCTTCCGCTCTCTCCCTCTTTCTGAAGTTTCTGGAAATAAGGAAAAACTATTCCCAGCAGCTGGACAACGATAGAAGCAGAGATATAAGGCATGATCCCAAGGGCAAAAATTGAAGCTTGCGAAAAAGCACCACCTGAGAACATATCGAGCAGACCCATAATTCCTGAAGAGGTCTGGCTCTTAAGCCCTGCCAATTGAGAAGGGTCAATCCCAGGCAGAGTAATATATTTTCCTAACCTGTATAATAAAATGATTCCAAAAGTATAGATCAATCTTGCACGAAGATCTTCTATCTTAAAAATATTTTTTATTGTCTGAATCAGCTTCATGAAATTACAGTTTTACAACAGTTCCCTTTTTGGCTTCAATTGCTTCAATAGCTGACTTGCTAAATGCATGGGCATGAACCTCAAGTTTTCTTTCAAGATTTCCATTACCCAGTATCTTAACCAAAGCATTTTTTGAGACCAGCCCGGCCATTATGAGTACCTCAAAATCGATCTTTTCAATATTATTTTGTTCTGCAAGATTCTGAAGAGTACTGACATTAATACCTTTAAATTCCTTGCGATTGACATTTTTGAAACCGTATTTAGGAACGCGTCTCTGAAGCGGCATCTGACCACCTTCAAATCCAATTTTCTTGCTATAACCTGATCTGGATTTAGCGCCTTTATGGCCTCTCGTCGATGTGCCTCCTCTGCCGGAGCCTTGCCCCCGACCAATACGCTTACCTTTTTTTATTGATCCTTTAGCAGGTCTTAAGTTACTCAAATCCATAACTTTGTATTATAAATATGGTTTATATCTTAAATATTTTCAACTTTAACCAGATGTCTTACTTTCACCACCATCCCTAATATCTGGGGGGTAGCTTCATGTTCAACACTATGGTTTAATTTCCGGATACCTAAAGCTTCAAGAGTTCTTTTCTGTCTTTCAGGTTTCCCGTTTTTACTTTTCACCTGGGTGATACGAATTTTTGCCATCGTAATGTTTTTTACTAACCGTTAAAAACTTTTTCCATTGCGACACCTCTTTGTTCTGCAACAGTCAATGCGTCTCTTAATTCAAGAAGTGCTGCAAATGTTGCTTTAACAAGATTATGCGGGTTTGATGAACCTTTTGATTTTGCGAGCACATTTTTTATACCAACACTCTCCAGTACAGCACGCATAGCTCCCCCTGCCTTAACACCTGTACCGTCAGATGCCGGTTTGATGAATACTTTTGCACCACCAAATTTAGCAATCTGTTCGTGAGGTATTGTACCATTGATAACAGGTACCTTAATCAGATTCTTCTTTGCATCTTCTATTCCTTTTGCAATAGCTGTAGTTACCTCACTGGCTTTACCAAGACCATGGCCAACAATACCATCCTCATTTCCAACCACAACAATGGCTGAAAAGCTGAATGTACGGCCACCTTTGGTAACCTTGGTTACTCTCTGGATGCTAACAAGTCTATCCTTAAGCTCAAGATCGCTGGTTTTAACTTTTCTTATACCGTTTCCCATAATTCATTAGAATTTTAATCCGCCTTCGCGGGCTGCTTCAGCCAAAGATTTTACTCTGCCATGATATTTATATCCGCTTCTGTCGAAAACGACTTTCTCAATACCTTTTTCCTTGCATTTGGTAGCAAGTAGTTTTCCTACAAGTTTAGCCTGTTCAATTTTCTTAATACCTGCCTGGGCTTCAATCTCTTTTTCTTTAGAGCAGGCCGACAGAAGAGTAACGCCATTCAGGTCGTCAACAACCTGAACATATATCTGTTTATTGCTTCGGTAAACTGCAAGTCTTGGTGATTCAGCAGTACCACTTATTTTTTTACGGATCCTCATTTTGATCCTGGTTCTTCTTTCCAACTTAGTTAAGGCCATCTTATTTTTCTTTTACCAGATTAATTACTCACCCTATACACTAGCAGATTTTCCAGCCTTCCTTCTGAGCTGCTCTCCAACAAATTTTATCCCTTTCCCTTTGTAAGGTTCAGGTGGACGGAGAGATCTGATCTTTGCAGCAACATGTCCTATAAGTTGCTTGTCAATGCATGTTAGGGTAATAATGGGATTACTCCTTCTTTCAGTTTTGGTTTCAACCTTAACCTCATCAGGGAGCTGAATAATAACTTCGTGTGAAAAACCAAGGCTCATCTCCAGATTTTGACCTTTTGCTTCTGCACGGTAACCAACTCCAACAACTTCAAGTTCTTTTTTGAACCCGTCGGAAACACCAACTACCATATTTGCAATCAATGCCCTGTAAAGACCATGCAATGATTTATGATTTTTTGACTCTGATGGTCGCGATAAAATGATTTCGTTCCCCACCACTTCTACCTTCAGATCTTTATCGACTGCCTGTGTCAAATCTCCCAAAGGGCCTTTCACACTAACCACATTGGTATCACTGATGTCGACAGTAACACCATTGGGCAGGTTTACAGGTAATTTTCCTATTCGTGACATTAAGCTTTCCTCCTAATTAGTAAACATAACATAGTACTTCACCACCAATTTTCTCTTTTTTTGCCTCTTTATCGGTCATCAAACCTTTTGAGGTAGAAATAATTGCAATACCTAATCCGTTCAGCACCCTAGGTATATCGTCAAGCCCGGTGTATTGACGCAGTCCGGGTCTACTGACTCTCTGTATTTTTTTTATAGCCGGTTTTTTACTCTTGGAATTATATTTAAGAGCAATTTTCAATACCCCCTGAGGTCCATCACCTTCAACAACCTTATAACTAAGGATATAGCCTTTTTCAAACAGAATCCTGGCAACCTCTTTCTTAAGATTGGATGCTGGTGCCTCCACAACCTTATGACCGGCCATTATGGCGTTCCTTATTCTGGTCAGTAAATCTGCAATTGGATCAGTCATCTTCTATTAATTAATATAGTTTATATTTATTCTCAATTTACCAGCTGGCTTTTTTTACACCCGGGATTAGACCAAAAGATGCCATCTCCCTGAAGGTGATCCTGCTTACTCCAAATTGTCTCATATAACCTCTTGAGCGTCCCGTAATTTTACAACGGTTGTGCATTCTGTTCGGGTTTGAATTTCTGGGTAGGCGGCTTAATCCGATATAATCACCATCAGCTTTCAGCTTTGCTCTTTTTGCAGTGTATTTCTGAGCCATTCTTGCGCGTTTAACTTCGCGGGCTATCATCGATTCTTTAGCCATATTACTAGTTTTTAATATTTTTAAATGGTAAACCAAAGTGTTTAAGCAGAGCAAGCGCCTCTTCATCTGAATCTGCCGAGGTTACAAATGTTATCTGTAGCCCCATAATCTTTGCAATCTTGTCCAGATCTATTTCAGGAAATATGATCTGCTCCGTAATTCCCAGAGTGTAATTTCCCCGTCCGTCGAGTTTCGAATTGATCCCTTTAAAGTCGCGGATTCGAGGGAGTGCAACAGATATCAGTCTCTCGAGAAATTCATACATCCTTTCTGTACGTAATGTTACCATAATACCGATGGGCATATTTTTTCTCAGTTTAAAGTTTGAAATGTCCTTTGTTGAATTGGTCTGAACAGCTTTCTGTCCTGCAATATCCGACATCTCTTTAACACCGAATTCAAGCAATTTCTTATCGGCAATAGCCTGTCCAACCCCTTGGCTGAGAACTATTTTTTTCAACTTCGGGACCTGCATAACTGATTTATATCCGAATTCCTTCATTAATGCAGTGACTATCTCGTCTTTATACTTGGTTTTAAGTGCAGGTATGTACATTACTTGATCTCCTCTTCTGATTTTTTTGAATAACGCACCAATTTATTTTTATCGTTTAATTTTCTCCCAACACGGGTAGGTTTCCCGGTTGTAGGATCGACAAGCATCAGATTCGAAATATGCACAGGTGCTTCTCTCTTTATTATACCTCCCTGTGGAGCTTTAGCATTGGGTTTAGTATGTTTTGATACCAGGTTTACACCTTCAACAATTGCTCTGCTTTTATCTCTTTCAACTTCCAGCACACGGCCTTTCTGACCTTTTGACTCGCCGGTTATTACCATAACCGTATCTCCCTTTTTTATATTTAATTTCTTCTGCATCGTTGTCTGTTTAAATATATTACAACACTTCGGGTGCTAATGAAACAATCTTCATGTACTTTTCACGGAGTTCTCTTGCGACCGGACCAAATATACGTGTACCACGAACTTCGTTCACATTGTTAAGCAGAACAACTGCATTATCATCAAATCTGATATAGGACCCATCAGCTCGACGGATCTCTTTTCTTGTTCTGACGACAACCGCTTTACTTACAGTACCTTTTTTTGCTTCACCTGAAGGAAGTGCTGATTTTACACTCACAACAATTTTATCACCAACGGTAGCGTATCTTTTCTTACTACCCCCAAGTACCCTTATGCATAATACCTCTTTGGCTCCTGAGTTATCGGCTACACTTAATCTGCTTTCCTGTTGTATCATGATTACTTAGCTCTTTCGATTATTTCAATTAATCTCCAGGTTTTGTTTTTGCTCAGAGGCCTGGTCTCCGATATACGTACAGTATCACCAATATTACATGAATTTGCTTCATCGTGTGCCATCAGTTTTTTTGTTTTGTTAATGAATTTGCCATAAATTGGATGTTTCACTTTCCTCTTAACGACTACGACGATGGATTTATCCATCTTGTCACTAACAACAACACCTATACGGTCTTTTCTAAGATTCCTTTCCATTGCTGATCTAGCTATTAGATTTCTTAATTAACTCTCTTGTACGCAATTCTGTTAGCAGACGTGCAATCGTAAGCTTCACTTCTCTAACCTTTTGAGGATTATCGAGAGGAGTGATTGCATGATTAAGCTTCATACGAACGAGCATTGTCTTCTCAGTATCAATTCTCTCGAGAAGATCTGGGGTGTTTAATTCCTTTATTTCTGAAGTTTTCATCTCTGTCAAAGTTTTATTCCCGAACGTAATCGCGTCTTACAATAAATTTTGTTGTTATTGGAAGTTTCTGAGCACCCAGACGCAGAGCCTCTTTTGCAACCTCAAATGGTACTCCTTCAGCCTCAAGCAGAATCCTTCCAGGAGTTACCGGTACCACAAAGCCCTCAGGTGCTCCTTTTCCTTTACCCATACGTACCTCAGCAGGTTTCTTTGTAATAGGTTTATCAGGGAAAATCCTTATCCATAACTGGCCTTCACGTTTCATATGACGTGTTACTGCCTGGCGGGCTGCTTCTATCTGCCTTCCAGTGATCCAGCTCTCCCCAAGTGCTTTGATACCAAATGACCCGAATGCCAGCTGGTTGCCTCTTTGTGCATTGCCTTTCATTCTTCCTTTCTGGGCTCTCCTGAATTTGGTCCTTTTCGGTTGTAACATTGCTCAAATATTGTTATATAATTATTAACTAAATAAGTCTCTACCTTTTTGCTTTTCTCTTCATGTTCTTGCTTTTGGCATTTCTTGCTCCAATATTAGGACTGAGATCTCTCTTACCATAAACTTCACCGTTACAAATCCATACTTTAATGCCTACCAGCCCAACCTTAGTATGAGCTTCAGCTAAAGCATAATCGATGTCAGCACGAAAAGTATGCAGAGGAATACGCCCCTCCTTATATATTTCACTTCTTGCCATTTCAGCACCACCAAGACGGCCCGAAATCATAACTTTTATCCCTTCTGCACCCATACGCATTGTTGAGGCAATTGACATCTTGATTGCACGACGGTATGAAATTTTACCTTCCAGCTGGCGTGCAATATTATTACCGACAATATTAGCATCCAATTCAGGACGTTTAATTTCGAAGATGTTTATCTGAACCTCCTTTTTTGTGATTTTCTTGAGCTCTTCCTTTAACTTGTCAACTTCCTGTCCTCCTTTACCAATTATAATACCAGGTCGTGCAGTATTAACTGTTACAGTAATAAGTTTCAATGTCCTCTCAATAATAATCCTGGAGATGCTGGCTTTTGCGAGCCTGGCATTCAGATATTCTCTTATTTTAGCATCTTCAATCAGTTTACCGGAAAAGTCTTTTCCACCGTACCAGTTTGAATCCCATCCTTTGATTATACCTAATCTGTTACCTATCGGATTTACTTTTTGTCCCATCTGTTCTAATTTGATGTTTTTTCAACTTCCTTATTCATACTGTCTAGCACGAGAGTTACATGGTTAGATCTTTTTCTTACTCTGTAAGCTCTTCCCTGAGGCGCTGTCTGCAGTCTTTTCAATGAACGGCCTCCGTCGACATGAATCAGTTTTACATAGAGGTTAGTTTCTTCAATTCTTACACCTTCATTCTTCGACTGCCAGTTGGCAATTGCTGAAAGGAGAAGTTTCTCCAGCCTGCGTGATGCCTCCTGTGGACTGAACTTGAGGACATCAAGTGCTTTGTTTACTTCCATTCCGCTGATCAGATCGGTAACCAATCTCATCTTTCTCGGAGATGTAGGACAGTTTCTGAGGATCGCCTGGTATCTACTCTTGGCGTCCTCTTTTTTCTGGTCAGCTGTATTTCTTTTTCTTGCACCCATTATTAAATGTTTTTCAATGTTTACATTACTCATTATTTATTACCAGAGTGACCCCTGAAAGTACGCGTAGGTGAAAATTCTCCCAACTTATGGCCTACCATATTCTCGGTAATGTAAACGGGGATAAACTTGTTCCCGTTGTGAACTGCTATAGTATGTCCAACAAAATCAGGTGAGATCACAGATCTTCTTGACCATGTTTTGAGCACTGATTTCTTTTGTCCGTCATTCATTTCAAGAATTCTTTTCTCGAGTTTGAAATCAATGAAAGGGCCTTTTTTGATTGATCTACTCATAATATATCAGTTATTTTTTCCTTCTTTCAATTATATGTTTAGCAGAGTATTTTTTCTTATCTCTGGTCTTATAACCTTTTGCCGGTATCCCTTTGCGTGACCTTGGGTGACCACCTGAAGCTCTACCTTCACCACCACCCATAGGGTGATCGACAGGGTTCATTACCACACCTCTTACTCTGGGTCGTCGTCCCTGCCAGCGTGAACGGCCTGCCTTGCCAGATCTTTCAAGCATATGATCAGCATTAGATACTGTTCCAATCGTTGCACGACATACCGTCAGGATCATTCTTGTCTCACCGGAAGGAAGTTTAATTGTAGCATATTTCCCTTCGCGTGCTGAAAGCTGAGCATATGTACCTGCACTACGTGCTATTGCTCCACCTTTTCCTGGTTTAAGTTCAATGTTATGAATAATAGTACCCAATGGAATGTCACTAAGGAACATAGCATTACCTATTTCAGGAGTTGCCTCCTTTCCGGACATTATTTTCTGTCCAACCTGAAGTCCGGCAGGTGCTACTATATATCTTTTCTCACCATCATTATAAACAATAAGTGCAATTCTTGCAGAACGATTCGGATCATATTCGATAGTCTTAACAGTTGCAGGCATTCCATCTTTATCCCTGAGAAAATCGACTACTCTGTACATCTTTTTGTGACCGCCTCCCATGTATCTCATTGTCATTTTGCCGCTAACATTCCTTCCTCCTGATTTTTTAAGCGGTCGAAGCAAGGATTTCTCCGGCGTAGCACTCGTGAGTGTTTCAAAAGTGCTTGCGATTTTATGTCGCTGACCTGGTGTAACAGGTTTGATCTTTCTGACTGCCATATTAGATTATTAAATATTGCTATAAAAATCAATTTTATTCCCTTCTGCAAGGGTTACAACAGCTTTCTTTGTTGCTGATGTTCTCCCAACCTGAAGTCCCGATTTGGTATTACGGGATTTAATTTTCCCGCCATAACGCATCGTATTAACCGAATCAACTGTAACACTATACAGCTCTTCAACAGCATTCTTTATCTGTAACTTATTTGCGTTTCTAGCAACGAGAAAACCATAGCGGTTAAATTTATCGCCCAGGCTTGTCATCTTTTCCGTTACAATCGGTTTTAGCAAAATATTCATCACTCAGAGTTTTCTAGTTTTCAAATGTTGCCTGCAAAACGTCAACTGCACTCTCTACAAGTATCAATGTTGAAGCTCTCATAATCTTGTATGTGCTTAACTCACTGGCAATTATAACTCCCATCCCTTGTACATTTCGGGATGACAAATATATATTATTATTTTGTTCCGATAAAACAAATACTGATTTTTTATTACCAATATTCAGGTTATTTCCCATTTTGATGATTTCCTTCGTTTTAGGAGCATCAAAAGAGACGTCTTCGAGTATAATAATATTATTTGTAGATGCTTTATATGAAAGTGCTGATTTTCTTGCTAATTGTTTTACTTTCTTATTTAGCTTAAAGCCATAGGATCGCGGTTTTGGTCCGAATACACGTCCACCACCCCTAAACAGAGGGTTCTTTATACTACCTGCACGAGCAGTTCCGGTTCCTTTTTGTCTTTTTATCTTCCTGGTACTACCAGCTACCTCACTACGCTCTTTGGATTTATGAGTGCCCTGCCTTTGGTTGGCAAGGAATTGTTTTGTATCCAGATAAATAGCATGGTCATTAGGTTCAATACCGAAAATTGAATCGTTAAGACTAACTTTTCTTCCGGTTTCCTTACCACTAATATTAAGAATCGCTAATTCCATTATTTTGTAATTATTACGTAACCACCTTTTGGACCGGGCACTGATCCTCTGACAATTAATAGATTATTTTCAGGCATGCGTTTCATAATTCTCACGTCCATCGACATCACTCTATTTCCACCTGTACGACCTGCCATTCTCATACCGGGAAATACCCTGGAAGGGAATGATGATGCTCCGAGTGAACCAGGTGCCCTTCCCCTGTTATGCTGGCCATGGGTTTGTCCTCCAACGCCATGAAAACCATGACGTTTTACTACACCCTGAAATCCTTTACCTTTTGACCAGCCTCTGACATCAATTATAATATCCGGGTCAAATAGTGAAGTTGTAAGCACTTCTCCTTCTTTAACCTGACCTTCTTTAAAGCCAGTGAACTCCATGAGCTTTCTTTTAGGAGTAGTATTGGCCTTCTTGAAATGGCCCATTTCAGCTTTAGTAGTGTGCTTTTCCTTTTTATCTTCGAATCCAAGCTGTACAGCAAAGTAGCCGTCCTTATCCACTGTCTTAATCTGCGTAACAACACATGGACCAGCCTGCAGAACCGTACATGGAATATTCTTTCCATTTTCATCAAAAATGGAGGTCATTCCTACCTTTTTACCAATTAATCCCTGCATCTCTTTATAACTTTACTGGTTTCACACTTTTATTTCTACTTCAACTCCACTCGGAAGCTCAAGTTTCATCAGAGCATCTATGGTCTTAGGTGTTGAGCTGTAAATGTCGAGCAACCTTTTGTATGATGAGAGCTGAAACTGCTCTCTTGCTTTCTTGTTTACAAATGGCGAACGAAGTACTGTATAAATCTTTTTGTGGGTCGGAAGCGGAATAGGGCCGCTAACCACTGCACCAGTAGATTTTACTGTTTTTACAATCTTCTCGGCAGATTTATCTACCAGGTTATGATCGTAAGATTTCAGTTTAATACGAATTTTCTGACTCATCTCTTAAAGAATTTTTCCTTTTGTAATTTCTACAATTCTGTTTGATATTTCCACAGGTACCTTTTCGTAATGAGAGAACTCCATTGTTGAAGTTGCTCTTCCCGAAGTGAGAGTCCGAAGTACAGTAACATAACCGAATTTTTCAGCCAAAGGTACTTGTGCTTTAACGACTCTTGAGCCTGCTTTCGATTCCATACCTTCCACTCTGCCCCTTCTCCTGTTAAAATCACCAATAACATCACCAACATATTCCTCAGGAGTAACAACTTCTGTAGACATGATGGGTTCCAGTATTACAGGATTGCATTTTCCTGCAAATTTCCTGAAAGCTTGTTTGGCGGCGATTTCAAATGCCAGAGCATCAGAGTCAACCGGATGATACGAACCGTCCTTTAGTACTACTTTAAGGCTATCGAGAGGAAACCCTGCCAGCGGGCCATTAGCCATAGCTTCGCGGAATCCTTTTTCAATAGATGGAATATACTCCTTTGGAATATGTCCACCTTTAACCTCATTAACGAATTGAAGACCTCTTACACTTGCATCTGCAGGCATTAAATCAAATGTCATATCAGCAAATTTACCCCTGCCTCCTGTCTGTTTTTTAAACACTTCACGGAATTCAGCAGATGTTGTAATAGCTTCTTTGTAAGCAACCTGGGGTGCCCCCTGATTACATTCAACTTTAAATTCCCTCTTCAGACGGTCAACTAAAATTTCCAGATGTAGTTCACCCATACCATGGATTATAGTTTGTCCGCTATCAGGATCAGTTCTGACCTGAAAAGTAGGATCTTCTTCAGCAAGTTTATTCAGAGCTATTGATAATTTATCAATATCGGCCTGAGTTTTAGGCTCGATTGCAACTCCGATAACCGGCTCAGGGAAATCCATTGTTTCAAGTAAAATCGGTTTATTTATAGCGCACAAAGTGTCTCCGGTCTTAAGATCCTTAAAACCAACCCCGGCACAAATATCGCCAGCCGAAATACTCTCCTTTGGATTCTGTTTGTTAGCATGCATCTGGAACAAACGGTTTATACGTTCCCTCTTGCCTGTACGTACATTCAAAACAGTGTCGCCGGCATGAAGAACACCTGAATAAACGCGCAGAAAAGCCAGACGGCCCACAAACGGATCTGTAGCTATTTTAAACGCAAGAGCAGCCATTGGTGCTTCATCGTCAGGCTCACGTATTATTTCTTCATTATTTCTTGGATCAACTCCAATAACAGAACCTTTATCTACAGGAGAAGGCAGATAAGCGATTACAGAATCGAGTAGACGCTGAATTCCTTTATTTTTAAAAGCTGAACCACATAAGACCGGAATTGCCAGTCCATTTATAACAGATTTTCTTAATGCGATCTGAATCTCTTCCCCAGTGATTGATCCATGATCTTCCAGATATCTTGCAAGAAGAGTATCATCAACATCAGCAACAGCTTCAATAAGCTTTCCTCTCCACTCTTCAGCTTCCGCTTTCAGATTACCAGGAATCTCATCAGTTTCATAGCGTGTACTACCATCTTTGTCTGGATAATAGATAATTGCATCCATATTGACCAGGTCGATTACACCTTTGAAATTCTCCTCTGCACCTATAGGTATCTGCACCGGTACCGGATTTGCTCCCAGTTTTTCTTTAATCTGTTGAACAACACTAAAAAAATCAGCACCGGCACGATCCATTTTATTTATAAAGGCAATTCTGGGAACGACATATTTATTTGCCTGTCTCCAGACTGTCTCTGATTGTGGTTCCACCCCACCTACTGCACAAAATACTGCAACGGCACCATCAAGAACCCTGAGTGACCTTTCAACCTCAACTGTAAAATCAACATGCCCGGGAGTATCAATAATATTTATTTTATACTCCTCTCCTCTGTATTTCCAGAATGTTGTTGTAGCAGCAGATGTAATTGTAATACCTCGCTCCTGTTCCTGAACCATCCAGTCCATCTGGGCATTGCCATCGTGTACCTCTCCCATACGATGGGTACGACCAGTATAAAACAGAATACGTTCTGTTGTAGTGGTCTTACCGGCATCAATGTGAGCCATGATTCCGATGTTTCTGGTATTTTTCAGGTTTTTATCCATCTATCTTATGTCCTGCTGCCTCTTAAGTATCAATTAAAAACGGAAATGTGCAAAAGCTTTGTTCGCCTCAGCCATCCTGTGAGTATCTTCTTTTTTCTTATATGCTCCACCTTCAAGCTTATAAGCCGCCATAAGTTCTGCAGCAAGCCTTTCAGCCATTGAATGTCCGGATCTTTTCCTGGCAAATGAGATCATGTTCTTCATACTGATACTAACTTTCCTGTCAGTTCTTATCTCCATTGGTACCTGGAAAGTTGCACCTCCAACCCTACGGGCTTTTACCTCAACCTGAGGTGTAACATTATCAAGAGCCTGCTTGAAAATTTCCAGCGGTGTTTTGCTCTCGTCTTTAAATTTATCACCGACTATCTCTAGTGAATCATAGAAAATTTTAAAAGCAAGATTCTTTTTGCCACTGAACATAAGATTATTCACAAACCTCGTCACATACGGATCTTTATATTTTGGATCCGGTAACAGAATCCTCTTCTTTGGTTTTGACTTTCTCATTTTCTTATACCTTTAACTGTTACTTCTTAGGCTTTTTAGCACCATATTTTGATCTTCTCTGTGTACGACCATCAACTCCAGAGGTGTCGAGAGCACCACGAATAAGGTGGTAACGAACACCTGGAAGATCTTTAACCCTTCCACCTCTTATCAATACGATTGAGTGTTCCTGAAGATTATGACCTTCTCCAGGAATATAGGCATTAACTTCTTTCTGGTTGGTAAGTCTTACCCTGGCAACCTTCCTCATTGCAGAATTAGGTTTCTTTGGTGTTGTGGTGTAAACACGAACGCATACTCCCCTTCTCTGAGGACATGAATCCAAAGCAGGAGCTTTACTTTTATCAACCAGTTTTTTCCTGCCTTTTCTTACTAATTGCTGAATTGTTGGCATATATCCAATTTATTTTAGCATTAATTTTTACTCAAAAAAATGGTTTGCAAAGATATCGTTTTAATTATTAATTTCACAAACAAGTATCTTATTTTTTTAAACCAATATAACAGACATGTCTCAGATAACTGAATATTAACAATATTCGGTACTTAAAGCATGTTCAAAAACAATATATCTTACGAAAAAATGTAAGTTATTAACAGGTTCCTTCCCGACCTTTCCCTTCGAAAAACGTTTTATATACTTACAATGAAAGAAAAACCGGTACTCCTGTATTTCAAAAAACTGGTGCAAAGAAAATAAAAATATTTTAATTCTCTCCTCTTTTATTAAACAGTTTTTAAAAAATTATTATTTTTGTCCCCTCCTAATCACTATATATAATAAATAAGTACAATAATAATCTCTAGAAAAATATGAAAACATTCCAGGCGGATCAGATTAAAAACATTGCCCTTCTTGGCAACTCAGGGTCAGGGAAAACAACCCTGGCAGAAGCAATACTTTTTAATGGCGGCACCATTGAAAGGAGAGGTACCATAGAAGGGAACAATACAGTATCTGACTATCGGCCTATTGAGCATGAAAATGGAAACTCAATCTTTTCGACAGTCCTTTATACCGAATTCCAAAATAAGAAAATTAACATTTTCGATACTCCCGGACTGGATGATTTCAGCGGTGGTGTTATTTCTTCGTTATTTGCCTCTGATACAGCAGTTATGACAATCAACGTTCAGAATGGAGTTGAAGTTGGAACCGAAATACATTTCAGACATGCCGAAAAAGAAGATAAACCACTTATCCTTGTAGTTAATGGCCTGGATCACGAAAAAGCCAACTTTGAGAAGTCAGTTGAAATGCTTAAGGAGAGGTTAAGTAATAATATCATCCTGGTACAATATCCTGTTAATGAAGGAGTTGGATTCAACTCAATTATTGACATACTTAAGATGAAAATGCTTCGGTATTCGAAAGATGGAGGCATTGCCGAACTCGTTGACATCCCTTCTGATCATGCAGCAAAAGCGGCTGAATTACATAGTGCTCTGGTTGAAAAAGCTGCTGAGAGTGATGAAACACTTATGGAACTTTTCTTTTCTAATGACACCCTTTCTGAAGATGAAATTAGAAAAGGAATTGCCCAGGGAATTCTTTCCAGAGGAATGTTCCCTGTTCTATGCCTTTCTTCAAAAAACAATATTGGCGTTGACCGCTTACTGGAATTTATCGTCAATAATACTCCCTCAATAACAGATATGCCTTCTATAGTAAATAACAAGGGCAATGAAGTAAAGCCAAATCCTGCAGGACCTGCTTCTGTATACGTTTTTAAATCATCAATTGAAGAGCATATCGGAGAGATTAATTATTTCAGGGTATTTTCCGGAAAAGTAAAAGAAAACTTAGATGTTACTAATAGTAATAACAATACCAAAGAGAGATTATCTCAACTATATGTATGTGCCGGGAAGAACAGGGTGAGGGTTCCGGAACTTAATACAGGTGATATTGGAGCATTCGTTAAGTTGAAAAACACAAAAACCGGTCAAACACTTAATGTTCCTGGCAATGACTGGAAATATGATGGGGTTAAGTATCCAGAACCCAAATATCGTACAGCTATCAAGGCACAAAGCGAAAGTGATGATGAGAAACTTGGTGAAGCTTTGAATAAGATTCATCTTGAGGACCCAACGATTCTAATAGAATACTCCAAAGAGCTTAAACAGATAATCGTTCATGGTCAGGGTGAATATCACCTTAATATTATGAAATGGCATCTCGATAATATTTATAAGATACCAACTCATTTTAACGCTCCTAAAATACCTTATCGTGAGACAATAACAAAGTCAGCACAGGCTGATTACCGACATAAAAAACAATCGGGAGGCGCAGGCCAGTTTGGAGAAGTTCATATGATAATAGAACCTTATGAAGAGGGTTCTACTGAAACAATGATGCAGAAAATTGGTAGCAAAGAGATAAAAATATCAGTACGCGACAAAGAGGAGATTTCACTCCCCTGGGGTGGAAAATTGGTTTATGTGAACAGTATTGTCGGGGGATCTATCGATGCTCGTTTTTTGCCTGCAATCCTCAAAGGTATAATGGAGAAGATGGAAACAGGTCCTCTTACCGGTTCATATGCACGCGATATTAGGGTGTATGTGTATGATGGTAAAATGCACCCTGTTGACTCAAATGAAATATCTTTCAGGCTTGCCGGGCGTAATGCTTTCAGTCAGGCATTTAAGGATGCCGGTCCTAAAATTATGGAACCGGTATACGATGTTGAGATAATGGTTCCATCTGACCGGATGGGGGATGTTATAAGCGACCTTCAGGGAAGACGAGGGATGGTTCTGGGTATGTCAAGTGAGAAACGTTTTGAGATTATCAAAGCAAAGGTGCCTCTTGCCGAGATGAACAAGTATTCAACAGCCCTCAGCTCAATTACAGGTGGTCGCGCTATGTTTTCAATGAAGTTTGCTGAATATACACAGGTACCTGGCGACGTACAGGAAGCTGTTATCAAAGCTTACGCTGAAGAAGAGGAAGAAGAATAGGCAATCCAATAACCTAATATAAAAAAAGAGGCTACCCCAAATGGCTAGCCTCCTGATCGATTGAATTACCCTGGTTAAACAGTTTTGAGTATATCCCAGACAAAAGCTCTGATACCAACCTCTTCATTAACGGCATCTATTCTTTTCACTTTGTCAAGGACTGTATCAACAATGTCATCATCGACAATAGTAAGGACACTTTTATTAATTTCAGGCCATGTATGGGTTCCAAGGTGAGGTACTCCGCTTTTAGTTCCTCTTCCCTGTACGTTTTCCCAAAGAGAATATCCTTTTATTTCAAGTTTATCGAGAAGATACTCAACTTTTTCTGTATGAGCCTGGTTATATATTATCATTATTGCTTTCATAATCTGTCATTTATAAAATTAATTCAATTCTGCGTTACCATTATTCCCATTCATGAAATCAAACTCAGTATACACAGCCAGATTTTTATTTCTTTCACCTCGTTTTGCAAATATTGCATAAACAACAGGAACAATTACAAGAGTAACCACTGTAGAAAAGATCAGACCTCCGATGACTGCCACGCCCATTGGGCTCCATAGTTCCGAACCTGACCCTGAACTTAAAGCTAATGGTAACATACCAAGAATAGTTGTGGCAGAGGTCATTAATACAGGTCTCAGACGCGATCTTCCTGAGATAGCTATCGCTTCATAAAGCTCATTACCCCGGTCGCGCATAAGGTTAATAAAATCAACAAGCACAATAGCATTCTTAACAACAATACCAATCAGCATAACTGCACCTATACCAGAAATAACACTCAGTGATGTATTGGTAAAATACAGTGCTATTGCTACTCCTGAAAAAGCGAATGGTATTGAAAACATTATTATAAAAGGCATTTTAAGTGATTCAAATTGCGAAGCCATAACCAGGTATACCAGTACCAGACTAATCAGAATCAGGAATGCAATATCCATAAATGCATCCATCTGCTCTTTAATAGCTCCCGAGATCTGTACCATTATACCTGATGGCAGGGCTGTTTCATCAATTGCTCTTTGCACATCGATCTGTATATCTGTCAGCGATCTCTTATAAGGTGTGAATGACACTCTTACAATCCTCTCTTTTCGTTTGCGTTCAATGCTGGGAGGTGCCCAGAACTCTTTGATCTGAGCTATCTCTCCAAGCCTTACAGTTTGGCCCATAGGATTTGTTATCGCTATATTCTCGATATCGGTAAGGGTACTGATGGCACTCTTTTTAAATCGCACTACCACATCATATTCATCTCCGAACTGCCTCAATCGAGTGGCAGTCAGACCATCCACCCTGTTCTTAACTACAGAAGACACCATTGCTGTGTTAAGACCGCTGGCCATCATCTTGCTCTGATCGAAAATTATCTGAAGTTCAGGTTTCGATTTATCACGGCTTATAGTTACATCCTTTGCACCTGCAATATTCTTAATCTTTTCTGCCAGTTCCTGAGCAACAATATTAGTTGCTGATATGTCGTAACCATAAATCTCAACATCCACTGCGTTACCACCAAAACTTCCTATATTATCTGAAGTACTCAGTGTGAAATTAGTGATTTCCGGCATTCTGGAAAGGTCAGTTCTCATCTCCTCAACAATATCCCAAACCGATTTTGCACGTTCTTCAATTGGAACCAGCCGGAGGCTATAACTGATCTTGTGAGTTCCTCCTGCCTGGAATATTGATGCAAATCCTCCCTGATCATCAGAACCAGTTGATGTAGAAATAAGATTAACTTCAGGGTACTTTGATTTTATCAGGCTATCAATTTTATCAGCTGTGATTATTGTCTGATCAACCCTTGTCCCTGTCTGCAGCTCTATTGTAGCAGTTATGCGCGATTCATCAGCCTGTGGAAAGAATTCAGTATTGATAACAGAAAACAGACTCATTGATGCGATAAAGATCACAATAGCGGATAATGAAACAACCGTTTTATGCCTCAAAGCCCAGCGAAGAGTTCTTTCGTAAAAACGATCAAACAGATCAAGTCCTTTTCTAATACTTCCGTCATAGGTCCAGAACGAAGCATCCTTTTTAATAGGATACCATCTAAGAAGAAGGGAACTTAATGTTGGGGTTAGGGTAATAGCTGCAAGAGTGGATGTTACAATTGTAATTGAGACAATCATACCAAGCTGCTTAAAGAGTACCCCGGTAAGTCCGGTGACGAATGTAAGAGGAAAGAAGACAGCCACAACGGTTAATGTAGTAACGATTACAGCAAGCCAGACTTCATTTGTTGCATAAATAGCAGCCTCACGAGGCCGGCTGCCTCTTTCAATATGTTTAGTGATATTCTCCAGCACCACTATGGCATCGTCTACTACCATCCCGATAGCAATTGAAAGCGATGTCAGCGATATTATATTTATAGATTCACCTGAAATAAATAGGTAAATAAATGCTACAATAAGAGAGATTGGAATTGTCAGTATTATTATAAATGTTGCTCTCCACCTGCCGAGGAAAAACAGAACAACCAGTATAACAAAAATACCTGCCCACATAAGTGTCTGGGTAAGATTGCTTACTGAATCCTTAATAAAGGTTGCGCTGTCAAACAGTTTCTCTATTTTGACATCCTGAGGAAGGTCTTTCTCTAATTCCAAAAGAGCTGTTTCAACATCTTTTGTAACCTTAACGGTATTTCCACCCGATTGTTTCTGGACAAACATGCTCATCCCTTTGGCACCATTTATCTTGGTATCAAGTTTCGACTCGCGTATAGTATCGCGCACCTCAGCCACATCTCTCAGATATACATTATTCCCGTTAAAACTGCTTATTATAATATTCTTAACAACATCACTTTCAGGAAATTCTCCCTGTATTCGCAGAGGATAATCAGTCTGGCCCATCTCAATATAACCAGCAGGCATATTAATATTCTCGGCACGAAGAATATTCCCTATCTGTTCAACAGTCACATTAAATGCCTCCATCTTTCTGGGATCAACATCAATGTACACTTTGCGGCCGGGAACTCCTGAAAGAGCAACCGATCCCACACCTTCAATCCGGTTTAAGGGGTTAACTATCTTTTCATCTAGTATTTTCTCGAGGCCCTGATAACTCTCTTTTGCTGTAACAGCATAGAAAATTATAGGCATCATAGTTGTATTGAATTTCATTATGGTGGGTTTCTCGCAGTCTTCAGGCAGGGTCCTCTCCACAAAACGGAGAGCACTCCTTATATCATTTGAAGCTTCATCGAGGTTTGTTCCATATTCGAAATTCATAAATATTACCGATACTGCATCGCTTGAGGTCGATGTTATCTCCTTCAGGTTAGCGACTGAATTAAGGGAATTTTCAAGTGGCCTGGTAACATTAGTTTCAATATCAGAGGCACTTGCACCCGGATAGGTCGAATAGACCAATACGAATGGCAGCTCCATCTCCGGATAAAGATCGACTGGTATCTGAATCAGGGAATAGAGACCCATCACCATCACGGCTACAAAAACAAGAATAGTTGTTACGGGCCGTTTTACGGAAGCACTATATATACTCATTATTATATTTTTGAGATTCTAACAATTATTTAACTATATCAATCTTATCGCCATCGATAAGCTTTGCCTGCCCTTCATTTACCAGCTTGTCACCTTCGCTGAGTGTTTCTGAAATGATCTCAAGCTGATCATCAAATCTTTTACCTATTGTAACTTCAACTCTTTTTGCTGTATTGCCATCCTCAACAAAGACATACCGAAGGTTTGTACCTTCCTGTACTAAAACAGTGTTAGCAGGCACTACAAAGGTTTCAACCTCACCTAGATCCATTGAGACTCTGACAAACATCCCGGGTTTAAGAAGATCATTTCTGTTCGGGAGTTCAATTTCTACAGTGAAAGAACGGGTTGTCGGATTCACAGTCGGCGCAATTCTAAAAACTTTACCTGTGAATATCTCATTACGATAGACATCTGCTGTAACAGAAGCTTTCATCCCAATTTTAATAAGCGGGTAATACCTTTCTGAAATATTAACATCAATTTTCAAAGGATTCACCTGCATAATTGTTACTACAGCAGATCTTCCTGTTTGTGTTGTAGGACTTCCTGTATACATCTCACCGTTTTCGAAATATTTCCCGGTAATTACTCCTGAGAATGGAGCTTTAAGCAGAGTATTCTCAGCCATGAAGTCAACATTTGTTTTTGTAACATCATATTGAGTCTTCATCTGATCGTACTGTTGCTGCTTAACACTTCCAGTCATAAGAAGAGTATCCATCCTGCTAAGGTCTTTTTCCTGGCTGCTAAGCTGAAGTTTCAACTGGTATAACTGAGTCCGGTCCATAAGGAACAGATTATCGCCCTTATTCACTTTGTCTCCTTCCTCGACATAGATCTTGTCAATCCTTCCCGGAGTTGATGGAACCATATTTATCTCTTCAAAAGGAAATACAGTGGCAGTATAGTCAATTGTCCTTGCGATTTTTGATTTTGATAAAATCATTACTTTAACAGGGATATTAACTTTACCTGTGACAGCAGTTGATTCAGAAGATGCTGAAGCTGTGTTCTTATCTTTTGATGAACAGCCTGTAAGTAACAGACCGCTAATCACTATTGCTGAAATTGATAATAAGTATTTCATTGTTGGTTAATTGTTTTTGATTATTTTAATTACATGTTATTCAATAATTTATCTAAAGCAAGTTTTGTCTGGAGCAAGCTCATTAATGCAGACACATAATTATTTTCGGCTTGCAGATAATGAGAATTTGCCTGTGTAAGGTCAAGACTGGAAGCCATACCTTGCTTATACTTATTTTCCATACTGACATATACTCTTTTAGCTACATCTATATTATTTTTCTGACTAATATACTGTTGGTTAGCACTAATAAGGTTATATCTGAGTTGCTTTTCCTGAATAATAAGCTGCTCAGTAATCATTTCTCTATTCGTTCTGGCTTTTTCCAGATTTATCTGAGCTTTTTTAATTTTAGAATATCTCTGACCGCTGGCAAAAATCGGAATAGAAAGTTGCAGACCTGTCATTGAATTCTGGAACCAATCCAGTTGGGATAATTTATCACCCATGCCATTTGTTCCATAGCTATAAAAACCTGCAAGTGTTGGAAGAACAGAGGCTTTCTGTGTTTTCAGTGCGAGAGAAGACATTTGTTCCTGACCTTCAATAAGCCTGTAATTAACATTTCTTGTATGATCAAAGTTCTGAGAAAGAAGAGCTTCAACATTTATTTCCGATGTCAGATTATCCAGTGTTTCGCTAAGTACTATTCTGGTATCGGCAGGCACCCCAAGCTGAAATCTAAGCATATTGTAATTAAGTTCTATTGTGCGTTGCATTGAGCTTCTGGTATTTTCCACCATAGTAACATTCGAAGCCATCTGATCTACGTCAGTCGATTCAGCCATGCCTGCAGAAAACATAGCTTTGGTTGACTTAAGAGTTTCATTCAGATCGGAAATATTTCCATCAAGTATCTCAATTGATTTTTCAGAAACCAGTATCAGAAAGTAAGCTGTACTTATGGATTCTTTTGTATCAAGCTCTGATTTTTCAAGGTTTTCCTCACTAAGTTTTTTAGCAAGTTTTGTCGTTTCAATGCCGATATATAATGGTGCATTAAAAAGAAGAAGGCTTGCCTGAATAGAGCCAGAACTGTTAAACTGTGAACCAAAAGTAACAGGTATTTTGGAACCCGCCGGCTGTCCAAAAAACTCACCGGGTAAAAGAGTTGTCATTAACTTAAGGTTATCAGTTACAGATCCTGATGCATCTATTTGTGGTAATGCTGCAGATATTGTCTCCCAAATTGCAGCTCTGGATGCCTCAACATCCATCCTTGCAGAAATTACACTCTTATTGTTCCGGATTGCATATTCCTGGGCCTCGCTTAGGGAGAGTTTTAATTCACTGTTGTTCTCCTGAGCCTGAATGCTATATGTCAGAAAGAACAGCAGCATAACTGTTAAAAATTCTTTGTTTTTCATATTTAATATTTGCTTTCTTAAATTATTCATTTGATTTACTATTGTCTTTTAGAATTTTGCTTCAAGTTCGTTTATCAATTCAACGCCCTCAGGTGTGGAGACACCCTTGAGGTAATTGATGAAAATATTGCTTATTACCTCTTTTCGTGAAAACTCTTCATAAGGATATAGATCCTGATCCATTATAGACTTGCCCAGTGAAAAAAGACAACGGTTAACCAGATCCGCATTAATATCACTTCTGAATAACCTTTCCTTTATACCTCTCTCAATCACTTCCTTATTATTCCGGTAATCAGGCATCTCACACTTATCAGTTTTTTTCATTAAAACATCATGATGATACTTTTTAAGATCAGCCATAAAAATCGGGCTCATATCCTGAAAATGATCTCTGTTTATTTCCAGCAGCCTGAATATTGCAACTATTGAATTTTCCGACTCATCAAGGATCCTTGTTACTAGTTCTCTCTGCTTCTCTGCCATCCAGGCAAGTACTCCCATAAGTAATCCATCCTTATCAGAAAAGACTTCATAGATAGTCCTTTTCGACATACCAAGATGGCTAGCCAGAGAATCCATTGTTACAGATTTAATGCCGTAGGTTTTAAATAATTCCGCTGCCCCTTCTATTATTCTATCTTTTATCTCCATTACAATTTTTAATAAACGATGCAAAAATGAAAAAACTTTTTTAGTTTACAAAGTTTTATTAGTTAAATTTCAGTTAATTTACGGTAAAAGGTAAATTTTACCGGTGAATGGAGAAATGCGTTATGGAAAAAATGGGAGAATGAGTGATGGGAGCGAAAAGGAGACTGGATAGAAATTCATTCCCGTAAATAAAAGCCACAACTTTAAGTTGCTGAATTGAAAACCTTCTTGTACTTTTATTATATGCATTAGATTGCAATAAAATTATATAGTTATTAATTCAAATCTTATAAAATGAAAACAAATCCTGATGAACACATTATTGAATTGGATCTTAGTCTGCCACCAGCTCCAAAAGTTGCAGGTGTTTACAAACCGGTTCTGGTGGTTGATAAGTTTCTGTATGTCTCCGGACAGGGACCTGTCAGATTTGACGGTTCTCTAATGACAGGTAAGGTGGGTACAGATCTTGATACCGAAGAGGGAAAATTGGCTGCAAGGCAGGTTGGTCTTACAATGTTATCAACCATAAAGACTCATTTTGGTGAATTAAGCAAGATAAAAAGGGTTGTAAAAGTTCTGGGGATGGTCAACAGTTCTCCCGATTTCGGACAACAGCCCGCTGTTATTAACGGCTTCAGTGAGCTAATGGCTGAAGTATTCGGTAAAGACAACGGGGTTGGTGTAAGAAGTGCTGTTGGCATGATTCTTCCCTCCAACATTGCCGTTGAAATCGAAGCAATGTTTGAACTTTATTAGGTATCATGATGGAGAAAGTCACATCTTTAACCAGCATGTGGTATACGGTTAACAATGTTCATGAGGTACTTTCACCATCTCTTCTGGTATATCCGGCCCGCATTGAAAGTAATATTAAGAAGATGGTTTCTATGGCCCGAAGTGTTAAACAGTTAAGACCCCATGTAAAAACTCATAAGATGTCTGAAATCATCAAATTACAGATGAAACACGGCATTTATAAATTCAAAACAGCAACAATTTCCGAGACTGAAATGGTTGCCAGATGCGGGGCAAAAGATATACTACTGGCTATTCAGCCTGTTGGGCCCAACATTAAAAGATTTTTTCAACTAAAACAAGAGTTTCCTGATACAGGTATTGCATGTGTTGCCGATTCGGAAGATGTTATTGTTATGTTATCAGATATGGCTTGCCGAACAGGTATGGAAACTCGCGTATGGCTCGATATAAATAGTGGTATGAACCGCACAGGGATTACTCCCGGCAAAGAAGCTATCAGACTTTTTAAGATGATAAGCGATCTGCCTATGCTGAAAGCAGAAGGCCTCCAGGTTTACGATGGTCATATTCACGAAAAAGACTTCCCATTGCGCAAAAGAATATGTGATGAATCATTTGTGCCGGTAGAAAAATTTATAGAAGAACTCAAAAACATAGGCTTCGATAAGGTCAGGGTTGTTGCAGGGGGAAGCCCCACATTTCCGGTGCATGCCTTAAGGGAAGGAGTAGAAACGAGCCCGGGAACCCTTATCCTTTGGGATTATGGATACAGCAGCTCATTTACTGATATGGAGTTCCTGCATGCCGCTGTTTTACTGATGCGTGTCATAAGCAAACCGGCAAAGGATCTTTTATGTCTCGACCTGGGCCATAAAGCAGTTGCTTCAGAAATGGCCCAGCCAAGAGTAAAAATTCTCGGACTCAATGATTACGTAATTATTAGTCATAACGAAGAACATATGGTTATCAGAACCTCTAAAGCCCTGAACTTTAAAACCGGAGATCCACTCTATGGTATCCCATGGCATATATGCCCCACTGTTGACAGATATGATTCTGTTACAGTTGTCAATAACCATAAGGCTTCTTCACAATGGGAGGTTAAAGCAAGAAGAAGGAAAATCACTCTATAGCGATACCAGCCTTACACTTATGGGGTTGATTGTAGGGATTTGGCAGTAATTATGGCACAAGGGCGCAATGGTCCCATGGTATTAAATTAAGTTATAAGTGATTTTTGCCATTGAGCCGTTAAGCCGTTAAGCCGTTATCTATACAAATATACGAATCCCCTGTACTCCTTACTATCGTATTCAATATCATCCCATCCGTAGCCACGTATGATATAGAAGTATACCCCAGGGATGGCTTTAATAGATGAATTATTTATATTTCCATCCCAACCTTGCCAGTCTCTGAGTCGTTCACCCTCACCATAGAAGCTATAAACCTTAATGCCGCTTCGACTAAAAATCTCCACATTTAAAAATCTCAGCGACTTTGATTCTACAATGAAACTATCATTGGTTCCATTACCATCAGGAGTAAAAACATTTGGAATGTTTAGATCTGAAGGATCAACCACAATTTTTTCGAACTTCATCGAATCAATGCAATGCAATTCACTTTCGATAGTAAGTATAACTGAATATTCCCCTGGTTTATAATAAATGTGTGGGTCAGGATTTTTGAGATAGGAGATACTATCTTTACTACCATCGCCAAATTCCCATTTATAATTCAGCCCCCTGATAGATTTATCAGTGAAAGTCACTTCTAGCGGAGCTTCTCCAATATTGGGATCTACTGAGAAATCTGCTTTGACATGAATCGATTCGTAAAAAAAAGATGACTCATTACTACATCCAAGACTATTTACTTTAAGTTTATATGTAACATCTTCAAGGGGTGGAATTCCAATAATTGGATCTAGCTTAGCATCCGGAGTTGGAATGATTGAGAATGGATCGGACGACCACATAAATGTCATTTCATTAGGTAATCTGACCGATAAGCCAGTTACTGTATCACTGTAATAGAAGCTATTTACGGAGAATGAGGTATCTCCTTTAAGTGCAATACGATCGCAAAGCTGTTGTTGCAAACTAGCTACAACATTGGGGGGGCTATCAAAAAATATCCATCCAACCAGGCTAGTATCAAACCCTCCGGCAATTATCACTTTATACCCCCCTTTATCAAGATTATCTGATGATGATGTTAATACTCCAGATTCAGTTTTGATAAAAATGCTGAAGCTTTTTGTGATATCGCTCCACTGGTACCATGAAAAATCAAATGGGCCTGTGCCACCCGGACTACTGGCATCAAGAGTACCTTGTTGTGTACCGGAAGCATTACAGTAAATAAAAACCGGATCTTTAACTGATGGGGCAGATGGATATGCGGTATATCTTACAGCACTCATTCCCGGCGCTGAAAGCTGAGCTTCAGAAATGGCAGGTAACAATAGTATTATGAACAAGAAAAAATAACGCACAGGCAAACAGATCTTATTTCTAAAACGTAATCTTAATCTATTTCGTATATTCTTCTGCAAGTATAATAAAATCTTCCCTTTTTACCACAATGATGGCAAAGGAGAGCACAAATGAAAAGAAAGTAAATAATATAAACCATGACAATAGTATGAATTAACTTGTTAATAAATAATACTATTTTACCTTCCAATTTACTGCTTCATTGAACATGATATTATTAAATTTGCCGGACCCGGTACGCTGTAATTCAAATAAACACATGACAAGCAACTATCTGAACGATCTGAATGAATCTCAGAGACAAGCAGTTATTAATACTGAAGGACCTTCCCTGGTAATAGCAGGAGCCGGTGCCGGGAAAACCAGGGTATTAACTTATCGTATTGTTCACCTTCTGCAAAAGGGGATTCCGGCCGGTAAAATACTTGCGCTAACCTTCACAAATAAAGCTGCTAAAGAGATGAAGGAGAGGATAACCAGGATTATTAGTCCTGAAATAGCCAGGTATCTATGGATGGGTACCTTTCACTCAATTTTTGCAAAGATTCTAAGGATGGAAGGTGAAAAGCTGGGATATAAATCCAATTTTACCATATATGATTCAACCGATTCAAAAAGTCTTATCAGGTCAATTATAAAAGAGCTTAACCTGGACGACAATATTTACAAACCCGGGGTTATCGCAAAAAGAATTTCATCGGCTAAAAACAGTCTTGTAACTTCCAGCATGTATGCTGCCAACAGTTCAATGCAGGAATATGACAAATCAAGCCGGATGACCTTACTTGCAGACGTTTACAGAACTTATGCGTCACGCTGTTTCAAGGCGAATGCCATGGACTTTGATGACCTTTTGCTGAATACAAATATATTATTCAGAGACTTTCCGGATATACTGGCAGCATATCAGGAGAGATTCAATTATCTGCTTGTTGATGAGTATCAGGATACAAACTATTCACAATACCTAATAGTAAATAAACTTGCTGCTTCTCATCAGAATATCTGCGTTGTTGGCGATGATGCCCAAAGCATCTACTCATTCAGGGGAGCCCGTATTGAAAACATCCTGGAATTTAAAAACGACTACGCTGATTATCAGCTATTTAAACTTGAACAAAACTACAGGTCAACACAGATAATCGTAGACGCAGCAAACACCATTATAGCAAATAATGAAGGTCAGATTCAGAAAAAGGTCTATTCAATGAATGAGGCCGGCGAAAAGATACAGGTAATTCAGGCGATTACCGATTCGGAGGAGGGGTTCAATGTTTCATCCGATATTTTTGATAAGAGATTTTCACAACAGTTAAACTGGTCGGATTTTGCAATCCTCTACAGGACAAATGCCCAGTCGAGGATTTTTGAAGAGACACTTCGCAGAAAAAATATACCATATAAAATTTACGGAGGCCTCTCATTTTATGACCGGAAAGAGATAAAAGATATACTGGCATACTTCAGGATGGTAATAAATCCTGAAGATGAAGAGGCTCTAAAGAGGTCAGTTAACTATCCAAAACGGGGAATCGGTGATACAACAATTCAAAAGATATTTGAACTTGCCACAACATTAAATGTGACACCATGGAGTATCATCCCTGAAGCCGGAAAATATCCAGATCATTTTAATTCAGGGACTGTTAAAAAGTTAAAGATGTTTGTTGATGTCATTAATACTCTTCGGCTTAATTCCGACACCACTGATGCTTTTGTAAAAGCAAGGGAAATAGCCCTCGGTTCAGGGATAATGAGAGAACTCAAGGATGGAAAATTCCCGGAAGAGATCAGCCGTTATGAAAACCTTGAGGAGTTACTAAATGCAATAAAAGTCTTTACCGAAGCGGCTGAAACGAATGGAGAACCAGCAATACTTGAGGCTTACATGGCCAATGTCGCATTACTGACTGATCAGGATACCGAAAAAGAGGAAGACCGTAATAAAGTCACTCTCATGACCATGCATTCAGCCAAGGGACTGGAATTCAAACATGTATACATTGTCGGTATGGAAGACACCCTCTTTCCATCACCGATGTCGTCAGGTAGTGCCCGCGAACTTGAGGAAGAGAGGCGTCTTTTCTATGTGGCAATTACACGGGCAGAGAAACAGGCTACTCTAAGCTACGCACTTAACAGGTATAAATGGGGGAACCTCGAAAGATGCAGCCCCAGTCGGTTCCTGCGTGAGATTGATCAGAAATTCCTTCACTACCCCCAGACAGGAGGTAAACCGTTTCATAATAACAGACAATCACCAATTAAGCCAACTTCTTTTCGGGAAGAGCCTCATTCCTACATAAAAAATGACAGGTTGAAAAAGTTTCAAAAAACAGAATCTTTTTCTGATACTCCTTTCACAACCAGCGATTCATCCCTGTTTTCAGAAGGTAATACCGTACAACATGAGAGATTTGGCAAAGGTGTTATTATATCTATTGAGGGTCAACCACCAAACACAACTGCAACGGTGAAGTTCGAAAAAGAGGGAAGTAAAAAGCTGTTACTTAGGTTCGCTAAGCTGAAAAAACTATAACCCGTAAGTTCATTAATATCACGACTTCATTACCTTATTCTTTCAATAGCATGGTATATGATAAATAAAAAATCCTGCCGAAACTATGGGTCACGGCAGAATAAAACTAATAAAGAAGAAAGTGAATTATAATTTCGATGTCGCTGTATATTCACCGGGTTACTCCTTCTCTCTCTCTTCCCACCTCACCCCAAACTAATCTTTTAGTTACCCTCTTTACTAATGTGAGAAGGGCAAAAGGGGGATGCACTCCAAACATCTTGTCCGTAGCAACACTGGCTCCAACACCACTACCGCATATGGCCAATCCCCTTGCTACCTCACCTCTCGCTACCGCCCTAGCCATTGGCATCACAAAATCCGGATAATCATCTTCTTTATCTAACTCCTGGGCGCCGAAGTCCACTAAGTCGTATCCGGTAGCTTTAAGAGCCATAGTCAGCTGCACTTTCAATTCAAACCCTCCATGATCGGCAGCGACGCCGATACGTTTTACAGTCGTTGATAATTTAGTTTTTACCATCGGTTATATTTATTGCACTAATACCCACCATCAATTTCGAGTGTTGTTCCAGTCACAGACAACCTATAATTAGAAGAAAGAAAAATAAATCCAGCGGCAATATCTTCGGATTTTTTTAATAGTTTCATTGTTTCAAACTCCTGCATATACCAATAGTGCCAATCCTGCCAGATAAGCAAGGAACATAAAGAAAATCAAAGTATTAACGGATCTTGAAGCTCCTTTAAACTCCTTCCAGATCAAAACGCCCCATAATGCTGCTATAAGTGTTGCGCCTTGTCCCAATCCATAGGAGATAGCAAATCCGGCTTTTCCCGATGCTATTATGCTCATCGACATACCAATGTTCCAGATCACACCTCCAAGGACACCGGTGAGATGAACCCCAAAACTTCCTTTTGCATAATCTTTAAACGACAGTGGTTCTCCATCAAATGGTCTCTTCATTATTAAATAGTTGAAGAGAAAATTGCTTAAAAGAACGCCAACAGCAAAAAAGAATATTGCCGAATAGGGGGTTAATTTACCGGCTTCAGGCACCTCAAAACTGGTAACCATCGAACTGGCAACAAAGCGATAAAAAAGCGCCATAAGGACTCCGGCAGATATTGATAATAGTATTCCTTTACGAGAAACTTTCTGTAATGAGGCACTGTGTTTCTTATAAGCAATTGCATCAATAATTATAGCGACAACTATCAGAGTAACACCGCCAGAAAGCCATGTGACATTACCCTGTGGTGCAAAGACGTAATTAATAATAACACCTAAAACCAAAGCAATGCCGACACCAACAGGAAAAGCCACTGCCATACCTGCAATTGCCATTGCAGCAACAAGCAGGATGTTAGAAGCATTAAAGATTATGCCTCCCAGCATTGCATTCAATATATTCCCCGGTTCAGCCTGACCAATGTCTTCAATAAATCCCCGGCCATTTTCACCATTGCTTCCAAGAGTGAAACCAAGTAAAAGTGAAAACAGGAGAATGCCAATTACATAATCCCAATAGAACAATTCAAAGCGCCAGGATTTACCTGCCAGTTTCTGAGCGTTGCCCCACGATCCCCAACAGAGCATTGTTACAACGCAGAGGATTATGGCCAGTGAATAACTTTGTGGTATAAACATGATTTAAAAGTAAAAAGTAAAAAGTCTTGCCCCATAGATTCCCTCCTTTGAGTAGTGGGTTTTATTCTTCAAAAGAGAATTTCCAGGTATCACTTTTCTTTGGAGCAGTTTTGAAAATTATTGCAGATGTTATATATACCCTTGAACCTGATGATTCAGAACGTTTTTCTCCTTTTACAGCAACCCTTACCTTATGATCTCCTGGTTGCAGATTCAGAACATGCCAGATACTGGTTGTATGCTGCTGATTTGCAAAATCATAATAGGTATCAATGGTGCGATGGAGTTTACCATCAACATATATGTCGGCTTTGCCTCCGTCTTTGTACCAGTTTCCTTCAATAGAAATTCCTGTTCCTGAGAAATCAATTACAAGTTCATCGCCTGCCTTTTCAGCATACATCGACTGTTTTCTAACCTGATTATCTCTTCTTGAAGTAATTTCGAACGGTTTCCATTTCCCTTTGAATATCCAACCATTTTTATCAAATACCGAAACGCTTTTATCAAATACAACATCCGGAAAAGACACCTCAAAAACAGGAGCAGCAGGGACCTGAGTTTTGATCATAATTTTCTTTCCAATTACTTTTCCACCATCTTTTGCAATCAGTTGAAGGGCATATTTATTTGTACTGCTGACAGCTGAATTGAATGAATAGGTCGTATTTATAAATAGTGAATCACTAACAGCGTTTACTCCTTCCTGCATATATTCAGGTAGACCACTGAAACCCTTTATTACGCCAAGAACAGCCATGGCATTTGAAGGATTGCAATCGGAATCCTGGCCACAACGTGTAGTGATTTCGAGCGTTTTCAAGGGATCACCTCCACCATACAACAACCCCATAACAATATATGCTCCATTCATCTTTGCATCAATATTAAAAGTTGAGCCTGCTCTGCAAATATGATCAACTCCCCATTTATTTTCAAGCTCTTTCCACGAAGACTCCCAGTCTGAAGGATATTGCTGATGCAGTTTAATAACATCTTGAATTATCTTAAAGTAGTCGCTTTCTTCAGGGATTGATCTTAGGGCATGTTTAATGATCGTTGGAATATCCGATTCAAAATATGCTTCTGAGTAGAGAGCTGCAACAAAAATTCCTCCATATACTCCATCTCCATAGTTCATAATATGGCCAATCTTCTCTGCAATAGTCGAAGCTGTCTGAGGCATTCCCGGACACATAAATCCAATATAATCTGCCTCTATCTGAAAATCAATATCATCGGCATGAAGATTATACTCAGGACTTCCTGAAAGTGGGGCAAAGATACTGTCATAATAATTTTTTCTCGCCTGCATATTTGCATGCCATAATCGATACCCGGCTTTTGCGAACATCTCCTGGTATTTTTTTGGGGGAGCATCCATCCCATATTTATCCATTGCCATCAGAAAAGTAAGTTGAACATAAATATCATCCTGCCACATACTGCCTTTGATATCAGAAGGTTTCCATTTTATTGAATCATCGTATGTTTTACCCTGAGCTCTGAACTCTGTCGGTGCCCCATAAGTCACACCTATCATCTTACCGGCCCAGCCGTCGGCAATCTTGTCCTTTAGAACTTCAGGAGCGATAGTTCTAAACTCATTTGAAGAGTTTTTACAGGATACAAATCCTAGTAAAATAATAACTAACAGTTGAGAAAAACATTGTCTTTTCATAAAATGTTTTTGTTTAAATTAGTATTAAATATGTCCTTTACAATCTAGGCTAATCTGATCTTCTTTTTATAAAAATTACCTCAATTTTTTCTGTAATGATCTTTTCGAGGCTTTATTGGTTACAGGTTAATTAAATATTTCTCTTCTGTATTGAGGTGAGGCCTGGGCTCCAATGCCTGCAACTGATGCGGCAGCTTTGGTTGCAACAAATTCAACAGTTTCTACCGGAACCTCAAGCTGTGAAAGAAAAATGTCTGAAAGGTTGGTTTTAAATACTCCATTTTTTATGTCAGATGCAGATAAAGTGCCACTTGAACCGGGTGCAACCACGATACTGTTTTCACCATTATCGTCTACTGTAATTAATACAACCCCTGACGGATTCTTTGTATCCTTAATAACATAATGCGAGTTAATGCCTTCGAATTCAAATAGTTGTATGGCTTTCGATCCAAATATGTCATTACCAATTTTTGTAACAAATGTTACATTTCCACCAAGGCTGGCTGAAGCGACTACCTGATTAGCTCCTTTTCCACCAGGTTTCATAAGGAATGTTACTCCTAAAATAGTCTCACCGGGGACCGAAAGTTTCTTTGATTTAATCACCATATCAGTATTGCTACTTCCTATAAAGTAATGAGATTTTGTCCTATACACTTAACCCATTGATCTTCTTTACTTAAATATCAGCATTCATTAGTAATATAACAAAAATGAATATTACCTTAAGGCTCCGTTATGTTATAAGTCATATTTATTTTATATCGAAAAGTTTTTTTGCTCTTACAGTAATCTGTTCAGCACTTAATCCAAATGCTTTCATTAAATCCCACGGTGCCCCTGATTCTCCAAAATGATCATTTATTCCAACCATATCCATAGCAAAAGATTTTGAAAATCGTTTACCCTGTGCAATAACTCCGGCAACAATATTTCCAAATCCGCCAACCTGTTGTTCTTCAATTGTCAGGATCTTGCCAATTTCTTCAGTTGCTTTTAATAGACTACCTTTATCTATTGGCTTCACTGTATGGATGTTAACAACTCTGGTTTCAATATTATATTCCTGCTTAAGTATCCATGCTGCCCGCATTGCTTCTGCCACCATAGTACCGCAAGCAACAATACAGATATCCTCCTTTTCATTTTTATATTTGGTGCTAAGGACAATATCAAATGCATCAATGAAATTACTCTGAACTTTACGGAAACGAATAATATTAGCTACACCAAACTTAAAGACTGTGTCGGGCCTGGTTACTACAGCAGTTGCTTCCCTGCCGTATCGGATGTAGCCTGGTCCATCAACTTCCTTTATGGCAAAAGTAGATTTTTCTGTTTCAATGGAATCACATGGAACTTCAATATGCATATTTGGCAAATAATACATCAGTGGAATTTCTTCAAGAGCTTGATGTGTAGCACCATCTGCGCCGACAGATATTCCACCATGAGCGCCTGCAATTTTAACATTGAAATTATTGTAACAGCAGGTAGTTCGAATCTGATCCCAGTTTCTGCCTGAAACAAAAACACCATACGATCCGATGAATGACTTTTTACCCTCTTTTGCAAACCCGGCGGCTACTAAAGTCATGTTTTGTTCTGCGATACCAATGCTATAAAAACGCTCTTTTCTCTCAGGGTGATCTTTATAAAAACCATCCATCTTAATTGAACTGGTAATATCTGCTCCAAATGCGACAGTACTCTTATCCTCACCTATTCTCCCTAATGCTTTCCCGAATCCCATCCTTGTTGGATCCATTGTTACTTTCATCATTTCTGTTTTATTCCACCAGTAGCCTTGTTTAAAGACAGGCATAAGGCTGATCAGTTTTTTATCAACTTCGCCCTGGTACTCATCAGCAATATTTAATAAACTATCTATTTTTTCTTTCGTAAAAAAAGTATTTGACTCACCCAAAATATCCTTTACAGCTCTATCAAGTGATTCATTCCCGTAACGTCCATCCTTTGGAGGGATCCCATGATATCCTGTAACATCTTCGGCATACGAAACACCTTTCCCTTTTACTGTATGTGCAAGAATTACCACTGGCTTATTCTTCACTTTTTCTGCCAGAGTAAACGTTTCTATCAATTTTTTAATATCATTCCCATCGGTATGGATTACTCCCCATCCAAAGGCTCTATATTTATCCTCAATAGGTTCAATATTCATCACTGCCTCTGTCTTTCCATCTATTTGAAGTCCATTCAGATCAATGATTCCAACCAGGTTATCCAAATGGTAATGACCCGCACTCATCACTCCCTCCCAAATTGATCCCTCTTGCTGTTCGCCATCTCCCATTATACAAAAAACCCGATAATCTTTCTTATCTAATTTTGCCCTGAGTGCAGAACCTATTGCTACTCCAAATCCTTGTCCTAACGAACCGCTGGAAAGTTCTAATCCTGGCAGCTTAAACTGATTTGGATGACCGTCAAATCCTGACCAAAGTTTTCTCAACTTAACAGTATCTTCAATAGGATAATATCCTGCCATCCCAAGCGCAACATACAGTGCAGGTGCTTTGTGCCCTACTGACCAGAATACACGGTCTCTATCATCCCATTTTGGATTAGCCGGGTCATGATTAATAACTTTTAAATAGAGTACTGCTGCAACATCCATAATAGATAAGGTACCCCCGGTATGTCCTGATCCCGCAGCACTTAGAGACACCATATTATAAACACGCATCTCCTTAGCTTTTTGAATCAACTCTTCTACTGAATAGTCTTTGACTACTTTTAATGTTTTTGAATTTATAATTGGCATCTTTCCTCCTTACAATATTTATAATAATTCCCAGGCTGTTTTGAAAACTCTTATTGAATTTGCCAGTATTATGCTGCTCTTTTCCCATGGCATGGGTTTGACTTCAAAACTGACAATCGGCTTGTCCTCTGGATTTACAGGCTCATCTTTATTCAGCCATCCTATTTCAAATAGGGAAGCAAAGAATTCTCTGACCTCTTCTACATCACTTTCTCCGCCATTTATGCCAAACCGTGGGTGTTGATCTCCGTATGCAGGATGGCTCTTATCTTTTAATACACAATTGCCAATATGAAGATGAGTGATATACTCGAGACAATTCCTTAACGCCACTTTAGTCTGCTCATGCTGTATCGGGAAATGTGATAAATCTAAGATTAAACCAAAATTGGAAAACTTCTTTCTTACTTCTCTTGCAACTTCAGCTGCAAGAGATGACTTTCCAATCAGGCATTTCTTATCAACATCGAAATCAAAGGATTCAAGTTCAAATTTAAGTTTGAATCTCTGACTGTACTCGCATAACTCCTCTAGGGATTGTAGAAGCTTTTGTATCGCTTCACTTTCTAATTCTTTCCCGGGATGGAGACCAGATAATACAGCAACACCCTTTGTGCCTAAAAATGCCGCCTCTTCAATACATTTTTTGATTTCATCAACGGCCTTCTTTCTCTCTTCTTCAATCAATGAGTTAAGATTCAGTTTGTTCGAAAGAAGAACTGGTTGTGCTCCATAAGCGGAAACCACATGGCTACTCTCCAACATCTTCTTTGCTTCTTCGCGAACTTTAAGGTCTTTTATGTGTGTTATCTCAACGGCTGTAAAAAAATCATTAGCTAATATTTTTTCCAGTGTTTCAACGATTGGACCTTCCCCCTTCATAACCTCAGGGAAAGACATAAAATGAATAGTACCGATATTCATATACTTATTCCAAGATTCGATCATATTCTATCCTCCTTTTTAAGTGTTTGTGTTAATAAAATCCAATAACATTATAAATTATATCGACTAATAAATGGCTTCAAATAATCGATTGCTTGTTTAGCTGCTGAAGATGGATCAGGTTTGGGAAGTATCTCAACCGATAACCAACCCGAATAATTCGATAGTTTCAGTTTCTCAAATACTTCCTTAAAATCAATATGTCCCCAGCCAGGTGCTAACCTGTTTGAATCGGCGAAATGAATGTAAGATATATGGTCTATATGTTTAGCCAATTCTCCCCCGATAGTTGGATCTTCAATATTCATATGAAATATATCGGGCATTAGTTTCATATTTGACATATTAATCTTTCCCAACAATTCAACACCTTCTTCAAGATTATTAATGAAATTTATTTCGTATCGATTTACTGGTTCCAGTATCAATGTAACATCTTTCGGTTGTGCATATTCGCATAATTCACGAGCCAGATCTATGAATCTGTTTTCGCAATTTTTTTTATTTTTGTCTCCAATTATTCCGCGTACACGTCCGATATTCACTAACTTCCCGTAATTCGAAGCCAAATCAATGAAATCTTTATAGATATCACGAAGGATATTCCGGCGATTTTTATCAGAATCAGTAAACATATATCCAGATTCTGCAAATACTTGTCCGGTTGAAATACAAGACACATTCAATCCCGAACTCTTTAATAAACGATCGAGATTATTAATTTTAATATCTGATGCCTTTTTCAAAGCAAGTTCAACACCATTATATCCAAGTTCCGCTGCAATGGGGATATGCTTTTCAAAACCTCTGAACACCACAAATGCTGATTGTAAAGCGTCTTCGTCTGCTATGGCAATTGATAATTTCAACATAACTTAGTTAATATAAATCTTTAGGATCTTTCCAGAAAACTTTATCATTGTATATGTCATTAGAGCTGTACTGTTTTGCAGGAACTTTAAACCCGGCCAATTCGAATTTTCCCCCAAACATGTTCAAGGCTTGGAAATTGCCAAAAAAGATGTTGTTCATTACCTTCCAGTAACCGCTTAAATCATTACATGCTGCCTTCCATTGCTTTGCATTACTCTTAGCCAGATTGCTGCTCATATCAAGACAAACAGCCATGTAAGCTGCCCTGGCCCTTTCTTCCCTGTCAGTACTGGCAATACCCTTAATGATTTGCTTTTCAAATTCTTTTTGCAAAAGCTGTTTCTGCTCTCCAACAGGTGATAATTTTATCATTATAGCAGGTTGTTCAACGGGTATTTGATAAACAACCGTATTGTTTACAACTGTTTTTGCCCCTCCGTTTTCCTCATTGACCATCTCAAATAATTCAATTATACGGTCGGCAAAACTGGTTATGGTCTCATCCATAGGCATATTGTCGCGAGTAGTATTTCTGTACCGGTCAACAATCTGCCAATCCGGATTGAAAAGGTCGTTCGGGCTCATCATTCTTCGGTACCCGTACGTGACACCAATAATAGTCCCGACAGTGGCGGCATTACAATCCGCATCCCATCCAAAATTAAAGGCGTGCTTTACCGATTCCTGAAAATCACCTTTCCCATATAATAAAGCTGCAATAATACATCCCGTATTCAATTCATGGCCATTTCCGTCTCTGGTTCTCCCCCCCTCCTGTACGTATTTCTCATTTAATAAACGACGCGTCTCCTTCCAGTTATCAGGATATTGAGCATGCCATTTTTTTATGTCATTAATAACCTCCAGAATAATGCTGGTTTTATCAAGCGTAGCAATTCCGGCGTCAAGTATTTTATTAATATCATTTTCAATAAAGGCGGTTGAGATCATGGTTGTAAAAAGCTGGGTTGTCTGGGCCGGTTCATTGTTGATGGCCACAGTGGTATAATTCAAACCAATTCGGGCTGCGGTCTGTGGCATACCGGGAGCTACAAGCCCGTACGTTTCGCATAAAAACTGCCCCGAAATATTAAACCCTGCCCAGGGGTTGAAGGTACTGTAACCTGTATAGGGAGGCTTAAACCCAAGGTCCATAAGGTAACGGGCAAAACGATTAGAACAATATACCCCTCTGTTTACCCGGCTCTTCCAAAGTTCAGTAATAGTATCCAAAGATAAAAATACATTTCGGTTCTTTTGCATTTCACAGATATAAAACCATTCAAAATCAGTATCGTCATCTGTCCAGGCACCTTCAGGTAATGAAGGCACATAGTTTTTAACGTTGCCCGGTTCATTAATATAGCGCATCTCATGTCGAAGGCCATTTAAATCACCCAGGATCTGTCCTAACAAGCCTCCTCTTATCTTATCTATTACCACTTCTGCCGGAAGGGTTTTCATTTCTTTTTGAGTAGCGCCGTAAGCTTTTAGCATACCTGCTGAAATGAAAATGATACATAATGTAAGAAATCCGAGAATCATTCTTGTTTTCATCCATAAATAATTTATTAAGTTAAACAATATCAGCTTTTTTAGTATCTTGTTTATTGAAATCCCATAATTTGTAAATAAGTCAAAAGATTCGTTTCAGTAAAAATGTCGCTAATATCTATCATATATCCATTTATACCGGACAATGTTTCACTAATACCTGCCTCTGCCACTTCAATACCCATATCTCATGGTAATTATTGAATAGCTTTCATTTATCCATATCTTTAGGTATCCATCCATCAGGATTACAAATAACATTCTCTGCCTCATCTATTAATCCCAGAGAAATATCATGTCTTCCACCTTCATATGCAGTAGACAACCAGGTTTCCAACATGTCAATGGCTTCAAAGATGCCGGTAATTTTACCTCCTAAACAAAGGATATTGGAATTATTATGTGCCCTTGTCATCTTTGCCATATAAGTTGAGGTACAAACAGATGCCCGCACTCCCTTGAATTTATTGGCAATAATACTCATCCCTATTGCTGTAGAACAGATTAAAATTCCACGTTCCGCTTCACCTCTTGAGATTGCCATAGCTACTTTCCGGGCAAAATAGGGATATCGGACAATCTCAGTAGAATTGGAACCGATATTGTTCACCTCATATCCATTTTTCTCAAGATGTTCAATGAGTTGCAGTTTCATTTCGTAACCACCATGGTCGTTGCCTATCCAGATTTTATTCATATTTTTAGTTTTACCAATTCAATTTTTCTTATTATAAGTAATACCAAGACAAATGATAATGGATGCATCATCCCTGCAATAATAAATACTGGGGAATAACCATAATTCGTAACTAATATACCTACCAATAAGTTGAATAGTAGTGCCCCAAACGAACCGATAGCACCCATTAAACCGGCAACAGAGCCTACAACAGATGATGGAAATATATCAGCAGCCAGTGTCTGAACGATTGTTGACCAAAATTGATGCCCTAACATCGCAATACTAAAAAACACTATCGCAAAGCCTAATGGAGCATTCGTAATAAGAAGGCTTACCGGTAATAATGCAGCAGCGATACCAAGTGCTATCTTTCTTGAAGCATCCAATGTCAAATTCCTACTAATAAGAAAACTACTCAGCCAACCACCTACAAAGCTTCCAACACCGGCAAAGGCATAAGGAATCCAGGCATAATAGCCAATTTCCTTAATATCTAAATGCCTGATATCACCCAAATACTTAGGCAACCAAAATATAAAGAAATACCATGCTGAATCGGAGAATAATTTAATAAGTAACAATCCCCACAATTTGCGGTATTTAAAAAGGTCTATCCAACGTATTGATGATTCGTGAATTATTTCGTTGTTAGTTTTATTGAGTGCAATAGTTTCTCCAATATACTCCTTTTCTTTATTGGTAACAAACTTACTTTTTGCAGGAACATTATATATAAAATACCAAATAAATACCCAAATCAATCCTGCAAGGCCAAATATTATAAAAACCCAGCGCCAGCTGAGTGATACGGCTATAAGGGCTATCAGTGGCGGAGCAACAACAGCTCCCAGACTTGAACCTGTATTGAATATCCCAAATGCAAACGAACGTTCTTTAGGAGGAAACCATTCCGATACTGCTTTGGCAGAACCCGGAAAACCGCCACCTTCACCAACTCCAAGAAAAAATCGTGCAACGCCTAAACCAGACACTGATGATACTAACCCCTGGAGCATATTTGCTAACGACCACCAAATAATCATGATAGCATACCCTATGCGGGTCCCAAGTAAATCAAATATTTTCCCTCCAACAGCATACATTATACCATAAGCCAGTAAAAAGGCCATTTGAAGATAAGCATAGTCAATATCTGAAATAGGGATTGTTTTCTGGATTTCCTTTATTACTACCGGTAGGCTTTGTCTGTCAAGATAATTGAGTGCTGTGGCAGCTGCTAACAGAATAGCTATCCACCACCTGAAGTTTTTAATTTTTATATTCATTAAAAGTTATAATTTATTGTTAATTACAAAGTTATGTTATATTTAACAACTTTATTTACTTCATCAATTACCAATTTATTCATCACGTTCTTCAAGGCAAGACTATTTGTCGCATATATGTTTTTTCAATAAAACAATGAATCCAATGTATTGCGGTAAGTTTTTCGCCTCATATAAAGGGATCCATCTCATCTGAAATTAGTGTTTCATCTTACCGAATGATTTTATGTAATCTAATACTGTTCTTAACCTCATAAAATTCTCTATCTTGGATAGTAATAAAAAGCAATAACACAATACCTTATTGAAATTGATTCTGATGATGATATTCATTATTTGTTAATATCAAAACGATCATAAGACATTTAAAGAAGAAGGGATAATACCCCTTCTTCTTCAACCCTAACTACCTAACCAACAACTACAACCAAATCTCTCTTAATTATCATCTTCAGGGGCAATTTATGTTAACGGAGGAGCATTATTTTCGTAGCCATTATAACCGTAATTTTGATTAATAACACCCAGACTATTTGCGCTGATTGAACCTTGAGGTATTTGGCCATAATACATGGATAATATTTATACCTAATTACACCAATTGAATGAGGCCATCAGGGATGACTGTATTCGGCAGCCAGGTGAATTGCCTAACATTTGTGGATCAATTGGTGCGTTTTGGTGGTTGAATTAGTAAACGATTCATAATTAGTTCCAGTTCATCAATTGGCAACTTCTGTGTATTATAATAATTCTGTCTATTGGTTATGGAATCCCAGCGGGTGGAGCCGTCTTCTTGCCGGATATCACATGCACCAGGGCCAACTTCGTTAAAATACTTTAGACCATAGACTGCATAGATGACAGTTGTCGGGTCAGCACAGTGCCGGTCTCGTGCGACTGCGGTACTATCAAGACGTAATTTTGACCATGCCTCAAAAGCAACACGAACTGGATTTTCGGCAGGAGTCTTTCTCAACCAGCTACCAATAAAATGCTCATGCCCTAGGTTTCCTTCCCCAAATTTGATCTTAGTAGGCCATTTTTTGACTAACTCTACGGCAGATCCAGGTGATGTAGTGAAATTATATGCTCTCTGATATTCGTTTTGTTCATTGAAATAGGGGGCCATTACAAAGAGAACGGAAACTTTACATTTAACAAGCTCATATCCAGTAAGTTTACTGTATTCATCCGGATTCGAATTGATTAGATTAACCAGATTATCCATCATTCCGACTGCAATCATGGTGACTTTCCCATTTGGTTGACTGGCAAGAATCTTACGATAGACCTGCACTACATCAGGTATCTGGCTTTCTGGTTCAATGTCATATGGACATTTTTCTGCTACCGGCTGAGAATAATTAGTAACACTGGTTGATTGACTTTGATAAAAGCTTGCAGGTTTTGTCTTGATAACGCCAATGGGAATAGTACCACGTCCGTAGTAAGTGTTGATTGCATCAAGACAAGCAGCGGCATAAGGGTAAGCTGAAACAACACCCATAGCGAGAATATCCACTTTACCGGAATCGGCGAGTGCATGCAAAATAGCTGTTGCAGAAGCATCATCATTGTCACCACCAATGTCGGTGTCAAAGATAACTCTCAACGGTTCAGTTTTATGATCCTTTTTTGTTTCAAGGGTACACCCTAAAATGCAAGTTAAAAAGAATAATATAAAGGTCATTGCAAAAACTGTTCGCGAAAAGAAAAATTTTGAGATGCTTTTCATGATAAAAGGAATTATTAGTTAGATATTAATAGGTTATTCATGTTCTTCCATCATTCCAAAATATTGATATTTACCAGGACCAAAATGGAGATTTGTTAATACCAGCGACAAATTAAAAACTCTAGTGGTTTATAATCTTATCCATTTCATCATATTGTACTCACTAACATTGACTTAAATATAAATTAAAGTACTATCTAATCTATCCGAATTAGTGATAATTCTAATGTTGTCGTGTTTGAATCAGGAGGCTATCAAGCACAGACTCCACATAGCGGTCATTGGATTTTCCATCCCGTTGTTTCTTGAGCAGGTAGGCTTGGTTCTTGTCTATATCAAATTTCCATTCAAAGGTCATATCAGGTTGAATGTCCATGTAGCCTTCCGTTTGAATGTCCCAATAGTCGCGTAATCCGCGTACGGCATAAAGCACAGTGGCTAGATCTGCAACATGTCGGTTTTTTACACTCCCACCAAAGTATAGCTCATAGGCTCTACGTACAGGATTTTTAGGAGGTGTTTTTATAAGGTTTTCTCCAATAGACAAGCCACTTGGAACAGAGCAAATTTCGCGACCAGCGAAGACCAGTTCGCCGGGCCAATGATAAATGGCGTAGTACGTTGCGTGTGCATCACCCACAAAATTCGTGTTACCAAGTTTCAAATCGTCTTTGGGAGGATAACCTATGAAATTACCTCCCATACATACCCAAAACTTGACCTTAAGTTTCACTAAGTCTACTCCGCTTATATGCCCTTCTTCAGCAGGGAGTTGTAAGAGGTTTCTAATATTTGTCAGATAGCCAACTGTAGCAATGACTACTGAATGGTTTTGCTGTTTCTCGAGGATCTTACGATAAAGATAGGCAGCATCAGGAGAAGCAGCATCAGATTTGAAGTCGTGAGGGAACTCCGAGGCGATACCCTGGGTGTAGCTCGATTTGCGAAGTACGCCCTCCCCTTTAACGATACCGATCGGAATGTCAGGCCGTCCATAATATGTGTTGATCGCGTCCACTGTAGGTGCCGAAAACGGATCCTTGGTGCTACACATCACGGCAAGGATCTCGCATTCCTCCCTGTCAGCCAATGCATGGAGCACAGCGAGAGCACCGGCATCATCAACATCGCTGTGCATATCTGTATCTAAAATCACCTTAACCGATACCTTTGCTGCGTTATATGATGCTGTATGCTCCCTTTTATGTTCATCAGACAATGATTGGCTAATGACAGGGGTCAGCACGTAAATTAATAAAATAGTAAATACAAAAAATGCAAATTCTCTTAAATCAACATTCATTTCTAAATATATAAAAGATTATGCTCCATTTTCATTCGTCCTTTTATTATCTTACTGATATTTTCAAAATGAAGTTCCCTTAAGCACTTTACTAGCAAGGTACTTAATCTCAGAATCATAAAGGTGGTTTGAACTGCATCTCTACCCCACTCCAGTTGACCGACTTCATTATTTAAACATCATTAACTTGACTATTTGTGGAAATTAATAGCCAGGATTTTGATCAGTTTGATTAATTGCCGGATTATTTTCTATTTCAGCTAGTGGTATGGGATATAGTAGTCGATAATTAGTAAAAGGTTTCCCGGATGCTTCAATAACTTCTTTAGCCAGATTTGTCCTTCTCAGATCCCACCATTGGATGCCACCCTCAAAGAAGAATTCATATGCCCTCTCTTGTAATACCTTATTACGAAATTCATCTTTACTCATGCCTGTTGGAAAATCCACCGGAGAATTAAGGTTTGGATTATATCCGTATGCCCGTCTCCTAATAACATTCAAGCGCTCGAGGGCTAAGTTAGAGGGACTACCTTCAGCCATACAAGATGCTTCAGCGTAAGTTAAAAATGCTTCGGCATAACGATATATAGGTACGCTATAGGTGGCATATCCATTTGGATCTTTAATCCATTTTTTGAAACGCCATTGAGTATCTGAAGGAGGGAGTATTACTAGTACCCCATTATCACCAATATAACTAGAATATAAATTAAAATCTAAACGCAAATCATTAATATCCCAGTTTTGGATAATAGGAGAATTCATATCTGGCAAATTGGTAAAACCCCAAACGTTACCTCTATTATATGGGGTACCTGCCCCATGATACCATTGTACGAAATCAGATAATCTAGTTTGTGATTGATGATAAGCAAAAATTAACTCTGGATTTGTAATAGTGGCAAAAATATTATAAAAATCATCTGATTTTGTCACTTCCACAAGAGAAAAATTATTGCTCATAATAACCTCATCAGCTTTTTCAGCCGCTTTACTCCAATCTTCTTTGTTCAGATAAACTGCGGCAAGCAACATTTTTGCTGTCCATTTTGAAGCTTTTCCAGTTTCATTACCCACTGTTTCAGGCAAATCATTTTCAGCGATTAATAAATCATTAATCATTAATTCGTTAACTTGATCCACAGTTGCCCGGGGCACTTCTTTTTCAGTTGTGCCAGTTGTTTCAGATGTTCTTAAAGGTACTGGTCCAAAATCTTTTAACAAAGCAAAATAAGAAAATGCCCTTAAGAAACAAGCTTCAGCTAAAATCCTGGTCCGGGTATTTTCATTTATATCTACAATTTGAGGTACTCTATCCAACACGACGTTTGCCCGATTAATTGTTACATAACAATCAGTCCAAAAACCATTTACCCTTCCAATTTGATCTGAAGCAATTACCTGACTAAAGTTTCCAAGTGAAGTGAAAGATCCCCGTGCTAGTGCATAATCAGTATGTAGTGCGTTAAAATTTATATAAGAGCTATTAATAAAATTTGAACTATAGACTCCAATAATGGCTCCTTCGGCATCTTTTTCGTTTTGATAATAATTTTCAGGTGCAATAAAACTCTTCGGCACTTCTTCCAATATCTTTGTACAGGAAGAAAAAATTATTATAGATAAAAACAATATTGTCTTTTTCATAATTTCTTTATTTTAATTTTTTAAAACATTAATCTGGTTCCAAATGAAAATGTTTTTGCGAAGGGATAAGGATTTTGTTCAACTCCCATAAACAACTTGCTTGAAGCACTCGATGCATCACTACCTCTAGTATTTACTTCTGGGTCTAGACCAGGATAATTTGTAAAGGTGAAGAGGTTATTCCCAGAAAAATAAACTTGCACCTTATTAATCCAAGGAATTTTACCAACAGGAATATTATAGGTAATTACTAAAGTTTTAACCCTCAAGTAACTGCCATCTTTAATGTATCTATCAGAAACCTGAGCATTAGAGGCACTGCTTATTTTGGGAAATTTTGCATTCGGATCTGGATTTTCTGCTGTCCAATAATTACCCATAATATCAGTAAGCTGGTTATGCCCTCTTTGATAAGAACCAAGAAATACGCCAGCTGTAGCCCAAAAAATATCATTTCCATAAACGCCCTCAAAGAAAATGTTCAAGCTGAAGTTTTTATAGGAAAAGTCGTGGTTTAAACCATAAATAAATTTTGGGTGAGGGCTCCCTATTATTGCACGATCAAAAGTATTGATTATTCCATCAGGAACACCGTCGGGACCGCTGATATCAACATATTTGATAGACCCATCCGCAGTGAGACCGTCTTCTTTTAGCCCATAAAATACTCCAAACGATTCACCAACTCTGGCCAAATTAGCAGGTGCATTAAAAGGATGTCCAAATGAAGAACCAAGTATATCACTTCCTCCTTCAAGTTCTAATATTTTATTTTTATTTCTAGAAATTGTGGCATATATATCCCATTTAAACGTCTTTTTAAGGACATTGGCATTCACTGCAAATTCTATACCTTTATTTCCCATTTCTCCAACGTTTTTAAGTGTTGAAGTAAATCCCATTGAGGGGGGAAGAGGTACAGCAGCTAAAAGATTTGACGTAACTTTCCTATAATAGTCAAAAGTAATACCAATTGCACCTGTAAATATACTTAGATCAAAACCAATATCATATTGAGCCGTTGTTTCCCATCTGAGAGAAGGATTTCCCACAGTGCTTGGTGCATAACCAACTACTTCAGTATTGCTTCCATAAATTGTTCTGAGAGAGCCTAATCTGCTCAATGACTGGTAAGGACTTAATGCAGTATTACCTGTTATCCCATAACTTCCACGCAATTTTAAATCATATATAAAAGATAAGCTTTCCATGAAAGGTTCTTCAGTCATACGCCATCCTAATGCAGCCGATGGGAAATACCCCCATTTATTATTTTCTCCAAATCTGGAAGAACCATCTGCTCGCATGCTTACTGTTATCAGATATTTATCATCGTAGGAATAATTTATCCTTGCTAACCCAGATAAAAGCTTCCATTCCGAAATGTTATTACTGGGTATATTTATAACCGAAGCAGAACCAATATTATAATTCTCTGTAATATTATTTGGGAATTCACTTACTCCTAAACTTGTGTATCTCCCTGTAAAAGATTGATAAGTAATACCACCAACAAGATCCAACCTATGGTTATTGAATGTTTTTAAATAATGCAAGGTGTTCTCATTCAGAAATGAATTTGAATTATTATACCTCTCAGTTGCAGAACCCTTATCGTCAGAAAAAATAATAGGTACAAAAGTTTCATCAAAATTCATATAGTATTCAAATCCAAACCGGGTTGTGAATTTCAATCCTTCTATAATCTTTAGAGCTATAGACGTATTACCAAGAATAGAATTTTTAAGATTCCTATTCTTATAAGGTTTGTTATATATTACAGGATTTCGCATGTCCTGTGATGCAAAAAAATAAGCATGTTCTATTCTTGTTGGATCGCCATTTTCATCATATACAGGCAAAGTAGGGGGAGCGGCTAAATGACTATTCATTTGCCCTGTTTCGCCAAAAGCAGCATTATCCATCGGTAGCTGGTTCACCTCATTTCTTCCTAATGTCAAATTTAATTCTAAGTCTAACCTTTTGTTCACTTCATGGTCCAAATTTATTTTTATGTTACCTCTGTTAGCGGAACTATTGAATACAATCCCATTTTGACCAAAATAATTGCCTGATAATGAATATGCTGTCCTATCTCCACCGCCCGAAAAAGTTATGCTATGATTTTGGACTTGTCCAGTTCTAAAAACAACATCCTGCCAGTCCGTACCTTCTCCTTGAATCTCATTCAAGTTAAAATATGGGGGTAATCCCTGGTTTTTCAACCATTCATTAGCTATGATGGCATATTGTTTAGAATTTAACACATCATATCTCTTAGTTTCTTTCTGAACGCCGTAACTACTGTTAATTTCAATTCTTCCTGTCTGTCCCTTTTCCCCTCTTCTTGTTGTTATAATTACCACACCATTCGCACCTCTTGCACCATAAATAGCTGTTGAAGATGCATCTTTCAAAATATCTATAGATTCAATATCAGAAGGATCTATATAATCAATTCCTCCAGCAATTGGGAATCCATCAACTACATATAAAGGATCATTACTTCCTACCATAGAATTACCTCCACGTATGCGCACTTCAATTCTGCCTCCTGGGCTTCCTGAGTTTTGAAGAACCTGAATACCAGATACGCGGGCTTTAAGAGATTGCTCCAAATTATATACTGGTGCTGATTCTAATGCCTGACTTTTTACCTGGGAAACTGAACCTGTTATGTCCTTTTTTTCTTGAGTGCCATATCCTATAACTACGACTTCTCGTAAGGTCGTTATATCTACTTTTAAGGAAACATTTATCAGAGATTTGTTTTCAATGGGAATTTCCTCGGCAATATAGCCAACAAATGAAAATACTAATGTGCCATTTCCATCAGGTGCATTGATTGAGTAATTTCCATCAACATCAGTCATAGCCCCAATTGTGGTACCTTTCACTACGACATTTATCCCCGGCATTGGAGTACCGTCTTCATCTGAAGTAACTTTACCCTTGACTAAAATTCCCTGTGCATAAGTGTTAATTGGAATGACTAACAGAATAATTAATATGAGCCATGGTAACTGTCCAAATAAAAAATTTTTCATAGTTATTGATTTTAGGTTAAACAACATTTACATATTAATATTTTAATTTTATGTTTTGGTTTGGCTTTTAAACAGACCATAATTTATAAAAATTAATGAATTATCTCCCTTTCATCTTGCCCTATTTTTATTTCAGTCACATGTAAAGAAGTTGAAAAGTTATATCCCGATCTACATGGTACACTGCAAGAATTTTCCATTCTTCTTATAAAAATTGTAATCCGTATAGGTGTATAGGGTTGGGGCAATTTGTTTCTTCCCATTTTCCGATCTCCGGATCGATTAAATTCGATAGATTTCTGTAATTTTATTTTTTTCTGATAATATTTGAATATTTTCCCATCTTTTCAAACAATAATTGCCATGTTTCTTCATTTTTTATCTCATAAACCCTCATCATCTTTCCATTGATTTTTTTTTGGTTAAAATACATATTCTGATTCATCGTTGGGGCATTAATGATTTCAAGAGAGCATAATTCCGGTTTTATAAGAAAAGCAATATCGCCGAGGTCGAAGAAGCCCTTTTGATCGGTCATCCAGTTGGCCCTTTTTTTCCTGAAATCATGAATAAACTCACCTAAACTTCCGGTAGAAGCTAGATGTTTTTCAGTTTCTTCAAAGCTGATGCGTAAGTTTGTACCTGTATCGAACCAAACCAAAGGTACTTTTGATTTAAGCAATGTACGGGCAGCTAAAATATCACCTGTTACGTTGTATTGTACCGACCTCTCAGGCCATGTTTGACTGCTTCTTGAATGAAAAACTACACGGATTCTGGGGATAATTTCCGGATCTTTCAGTATTGCTGAAGCTATGTTTGTTGCCGCACCTAGGCAAACTACCCAAAGTGGATCATCTTGGGTCGCTTTACGGGCCTGTTCAATAATAAAGTCCACACCTTCTCCTTCACTGGGGTAATCAATATACTGCATCGGGTGTGCACTTCGCTTTACGGTATATTTACCGCTGACCCCTGCTTTTTCTAAAAGTTCCAGTATAAGGGAATAAGATGCTTCGATGCCTTCTGGTCCATGGCCAGCGAAATGAGTTGCAACAAAACCAACAATATTAAATCTGTCAGGCGCGTTCAACGCCAGAGCAATAGCATACAGATCATCAATCTCGTTGGCAGCATCAGAATCAATTAATAACCGCAACTTTTCCCCCGAAGGAGGAAGTTCAGGGACAATCCTGCCGGTATCGATAAGAGGTAAAGCATCGTTTATAGAAAAATCAACTCTTTGAGGTTCGCAGCGTGAATTGGAGAAATGGTCATAAAAATTATCAGAATAACTGTGTGAAAAAGTGAAAAATAATAATGAAAGAAAAATCCAGTTTGCCTTTTTCATAAGATATTTAATTTGAATTTATGTGTAATTTGAATTTTTTGGTTTGTTTCTTAAGATCATTTAAAACAAAGTTACATTTCTACATTACTTGAATATTTAAAAATATTGGTGTAATTAACATAAATCTTATCAATATCAATTTTGAAGATTATTCAGAAGAGGTTTTCTGGAGCAAGAATAAGTGTGAATAGTATCCATTTTGTCTTTTTGTTACAAAATCGTGATTTTGTTTATAGATAAATTTATGCACCAAACGGCATGCATGGGATTCATGAATTCGTAAATTAGTAATATATATAGGAATGGGGTTGCCTCGTCTTTCTTAAAGTAGGTTGAGTAAATAAAATAGAGAGTAATAAGACTTTAAAGAGTGTGCTGTAAGGTTTAAACCCAGAAACTTTAATAAATGAAATATTAAGACAAGGGCAATTTCATTATTTTGATAATAGTATTATCGTTTTTTCGATTATTGATTCTTTTGAAATATGATATTTGTCAAGAAGTTCCGGATATGGCCCGGTTTCGGTAAAAGTGTCGTTAACACCAATAAAGTCCATCATCACAGGGTAATTTTTCATTAAGGTTTCTGATACGGCACTGCCCAGTCCTCCAAATATGCTATGTTCCTCAACTGTAAGTATCTTACCTGTTTTGCGAACAGACATAACCAGGGAATCTATGTCCATCGGTTTAATAGTTGATACATTTAAAACATCGGCAGATATACCTTTTTTATTAAGTTCATTGGCTGCTTCAATAGCTATGGACAAAGTAATCCCACATGCTGCGATGGTAATATCCTTTCCTTCCTGTATTCTCTTGATTTTTCCAAAAATGAATTGATCTCCATCTTCAAACAAGACAGGGGAGGGATTACGGCTAATCCTCAAGTATGTTGGGGTCTTAAGTTTAATTACCTGTCTCAATGCCTGAGCTAATTCAATTGAGTCTGCAGGTACAATAACATTTAAGTTAGGCATTGAACGCATAATCGCGATGTCAGTAATCGATTGGTGGCTTGCCCCATCAAAAGAATCAGAAAGTCCGGCATAGCCACCCACAAGGATGACGGGAAGTTTATTATAGCAAATAACGTTTGCTATTTGTTCGGTTGCCTTTAATGTAAGAAAAATAGAAAATGCACTTACAATAGGGCGAAGTCCGCATAATGCAAAACCACTGGCCATATCCACCATGTTTGCTTCTGCAACTCCAACATTAAAAAAACGGTCAGGATATTCTATTCCAAATTTTATTGTTTGAGTACTTGATGAGACATCGGCATCTAATACGACAATTTCAGGATAGCCCTTTGCTAACTCTAAGAGTGATTCACCAAATGTTGTTCGCATTGCAATTTGTTTGAGATAATTCATAACGAAAAATTTTCCAGTGTTGTAATAAGTTCATCTCTGCCTTTCAGAAACGACTCATCGTCTATAGTACTGCCATGCCATTTATGGTTGTCTTCCATAAATGACACACCCTTCCCTTTGTGAGTTTTGTAAATGACAACACATGGATGCTCCTGATTTTGTTGTATCCATTCCCACGACTTGATGATTTCAGTTACCTGATGACCATCATAAATATCGTTTGAAACATTAAGGTTGAAGGCTTTAAACTTATCCAATAAAGGATCAAGAGGCATAATATCTTCGCTTGCACCATCAAGTTGAACCTTATTGTAATCAACCATAATAACTAAACGGGCAGGTTTAAACTTTGCTGCTGACATTATTGCCTCCCAGCTTTGGCCCTCGTTCAGACAGCCTTCTCCGACTATAACAAAGGTCCAGTATTTTTTATTTTGTAAACGAGCCGCCAGGGCCATACCAACACCTACAGAAATTCCATGGCCTAAAGGCCCTGTTGACAAATCAACTCCCGGAGTTTTATTCATACACGGATGCCCTTGCAGACGGCTATTCAATTCCCTGAAGGTCGATAATTCCTCAACAGGAAAAAACCCTCTATGAGCTAATAATGTATATAACATAGGGGCTGCATGTCCCTTACTTAAAATCAATCGATCCCTGTCTGCATTTTGTGGATTCTCCGGATCAACATCTAATATATGGCAATACAGAGTCGCAAGAAGTTCAGCTGATGAAGCAGAACCTCCCCAATGCCCGTTCCCCCTTTTATAAAGCATCTCAAATACATCTAACCGACATTGTTGTGCAAAAAGTTGGATCTTGGCAATTTTCTTTTTAAGATCTTCCTCCTCTGTTATCTCTTGAAAATATACTCTACGTATCTTTTTATCCTTTAGTTTAGTTTTCATAAAATAATCTTTATCCTTCCTTTATTTCAAAGCAAAGTGATTTATTTACCTTTTGAACTTATCGAACTATTTTATTATAATGGCATATAGCATTCTTACTGTTTTCAAAATTATATAAAAGGTCAAAATTGATATTTTATCTGCCAAAATTAAAAAAAAACAGGCATTCATTATGTAAAAATATTAGCATAAACATTAAATTTACGACTAAATTTATGTCATTAACAATCAGTTTGGAAAAATATCTTGGAAATAAAAGAATTTCTGATTGGTTACCCTAGAAGTTGTATTTCTGCTTAAATTCTGAAGGGGATAAATTTTTAAAATTACGAAATTGAATGTAAAAATTAGTCAGGTTATTGAATCCTGATTCATTACAAATTTGAGAAATATTTTTATTTCTATTCCCAATTATCAATTTGCAGGCATGCCCTACTCGTATCTCGTTCAAATAGGTAATCAATGTTTTATTGGTTATCTTTTTAAAATATCTACAAAATGCAGATGGGCTCATATTTGAAATATCAGCTACTTCTTTTAAAGTAATGGTGCGTGAAAAGTTGTTTAAAAGATAATCAAAAACTTTGTTAAGCCTAGGCACTCCTTCTTCATTAATACTTGATGTAAATCCAATACTTGAAATTGGGTCATATTTTACTTTAGTAGCAATGAAATGGAGCATTGAGATAAATTCTAGTATTTGATTAATCCCGTCATTATCCACTACCTTGTTAAGCAAGTGAGCTACTGGTTTTTTATAAATCCCTTTTATTATTAAACCTCTCTTTGATTGTTGTAGTAGCTCTCTTATATTTATGAACTCGTTTAGATTAAATAATTCACTTCTTACTAATTTATAATTAAAATACAAAACAGTTGCTTCTGCCTTTTTTCTTGATCCCTTAATAAAATATTCTGGTGAGTTTCGAAATATATGTGGAATATCAGGACCTAATAAAAAAATTTCTCCTTCATTAAATGGCCTGATATTATCTCCTATGTAACAATCGCCAATGCCTTTTTTAATGAGTATTATTTCGTATTGTGGATGATAATGCCATAAAGGATAAAAATAAGAGTCAGAAACTCTAAGCACTTCAAATAATCCACCTATCCCTGAATCAACCTTCTTTAAAGAGGGTGTGCGCATAGATTCTTATTATATTAAATATTATTTGCAAAAATAGTAAAAATAATTTAAATACTTGTTAATATTTTTAACCTTCTGTTGCATTAGAATCTATAATTTTATATTCATTTGTAACGATCGTAATATATTGTTATTATGAAGTTAAAAAATTTATCCGTTTTCCTTTTCTTGATATCATCAAAGGAAAAATGAGCATAAATGAATATTCACAGTTGCGTAGAAGTATTAGATTAGATGGATATGATTTTGGAATTATTCTAATAACGTGAGTTCGAAATAAGCATTTAATAGAATAAGACGAATTCGTTCCTGGTTAGACAGGAAATGGGGAAAATATTTAGCCTGAAACCTGACAAACAACAACACGATGAGAAGTAAAAACCTGATTATTATACTCTTGCTAATTTTTATATCTTCTAAGATAAATGCACAAGCCGAATTAATTGATTCCCTTTTACATAATAAAAGGCGATATACGGCAACCAGATTAGAAGAAGATCAATCACCCAAAATTGATGGACTATTAGATGATGAATGTTGGCAGCAAGGCAAATGGTCAGGTAATTTTACTCAAAAACGACCCAACGGAGGCAAGCCTGCAACAGAAGATACCTATGTCAAGGTATTATACGACTATAGTAACCTCTATGTAGCCATGATATGCCTGGACAGTCAGATTGATAAGATGCGTAATATTTTGGCTGAAAGAGATGCCTGGTCCGGCGATGTGGTAGCAATTGCAATAGATAGTTATTTTGATAAGCGAACAGCTTTTGAGTTTAATCTTACAGCTGCCGGCCAAAAGATAGATTTAAAGCACTTGGGAGATTATATAGAAGATAAAAACTGGAATGCAGTATGGAAAGGTAAAACAACAATAAATGACACATCGTGGATAGCCGAGATGCAGATACCTTTTAGCCAGTTAAGGTATGCTAAGAAAGAGGAGTATCTTATGGGATTGCATTTTTCACGAACTCTTGGACGTAATTCAGAAATGAGCAACTGGCACCTTGTACCAAGAGAAGCTCCTGCAAGAGTCTATCTTTTTGGGGAGATGGATGGGATACATGACATAAAGACCTCGAGGCAAATTGAGTTCTTGCCATATCTGTTATCTTCAGCCCGGCATAAAGGTCCAAACAAGGCATTTGATCCACTGACCTTTGATGCAGGTATCGATGCAAAAGTTGGTATTAGTAGTAACTATACCCTCGATTTGACAGTGAATCCTGATTTTGGGCAGGTAGAAGCCGACCCTTCAGTACTAAACTTAACCTCGTATGAAACTTTCTACCAGGAAAAACGTCCATTCTTTCTTGAAGGCAATGATGTATTCGACTTTTCAATTGACGGCAACTCAGTTTATTACTCAAGAAGAATAGGTAGCTCTCCAGACTTTCCTGACACCTACAAATCTATTAATGTATCTGATAAACCTTCCTATACAACTATTTTAAGCTCGGCCAAGCTGGTAGGAAAGAATAACAAAGGTCTTTCAGTTGGTGTTTTAAACAGTGTAACACTCGGAGAGTATGCAAATGCAACCTTTCCTGGCGAAGAAGCAACTCATAGGATCCCGGTTGCTCCTGTAACAAACTACTTCACTACTCGCATTAAAAAAGAGTTAAGAGAAGGTCAAACGATTTTTGGAGGAGCGTTATCTTCCGTGAATCGCATTTTTAATGACACACTAACTCCTACTCTTGTTCCGGAGAGTTCTCAAACAGGAGGTTTAGACTTTATACAGTACTGGAAAAAAAGGACATATTACATAGAGGCAAAAGCAGTTGGTAGTATTATGTCAGGTGATGAAGAGGCAATACTCAGGAAACAATATGCGCACAATCATCGATTCCAAAGGCCGGATGCTACTCATCTGGAGATAGATAGTAGTGCCAGGCATCTTGAAGGACATGGAGCATTAATAGGCATTGGTAAGAAAGGAGGTAATCTGAGATTTGATATAATCGGACAATACAGGACCCCAGGACTTAACCTGAATGAGATGGGCTATATAAGTGATGCTGATATTATAAGTGAATCCTCATCTGTCTCCTATGCAATGAATAAACCTAATAAAGTATTCAGGGACTACACCATTGGACTGAATCAAAATGCTGGTTGGAGCTTTGGTAAAGAGAATACCCTTAATAGAACAGCCATCTCATATTCTTCTAACTTTAATAATTTATGGAGAATGGGTATAAAATACACAATTAAATACTCTGTATTAGATACACGTGCATTATGGGGAGGTCCTGCACTGCGAAACAACCTCTCTCAGGATTTCAGTTACTCGCTTAATACCAACAGTAATAAGGATTTAAGTGGCAGCGTTGATATTGGCTATAGTAATTCAACCGATAAAATTGGTAAATCCTTTGGCATAGAGGGCAGAATAAACTGGCTCCCAGTTAAAAGAATAAAATTTAACTTAAGTGCTTCATATAGCAAATCAAAGAATAATCAACAGTATATTACGACAATTCCTGTACTAAATAATACTTATTATATAACAAGTTTGATTGATAGAAAAATAGTTAATATAGTTTTCAGGAGTGATATATATATTACACCTGAGTTATCTGTACGCTATTATGGAAGCCCATATTACTCTGCCGGAAAATACTCAGGCTTCAAGAGAGTAGCTGATGCTGGTTCTTTTAATATTGCCGATAGGTTTGAAATGCTTGATGTAATATTTAATGAAGAGGATGACAACTATAGTTACAATATGTATGGTACCGATGTAACATTTCTAGACCCTGACTTTTCATTTCTTCAGTTCCGATCAAGTTTTGTTTTTAGGTGGGAATATAAATTGGGCTCTACACTTTATTTTGTATGGACAAATGGAAAAACAATAAGCCAGGACTCAGGATACACTATTGGCTCTATAGTTTCTGATTTGTTTAATAAACCATGTGATAATGTATTTATGGTTAAATTCAACTATTGGTTCTCACTATAAATACTATTTTCCCCATACATCTTATTATGACAGGCAGTAATACAATAATAGCTAAACTATTAGAGAGTAATCCAGGTGTGATATTTAGCTTAATGAAGTTACATAATAGCATTAAAGGAAGGGTGATAACGAATACAATCTTAGCCAGCATATCCTTGGCATCAACTGAAATGACTCCTACTTTAGATCCAATCGCTCCAACTAAAACAAGAATTGACAGTATCAATACTTGGGGGGAAATAATATCAATATTCATTATGTATTATAGTAATAATAATTTTTGAAAGAGAGATAAATGGAATGGTTAGTTTTTTTGATTCTAAGATGCTTAGGTTGATTTTAAATACGGAATTGTCTGTGGCCCTTCCGGCAAAATACAAATTTTAGATTGTGGCCCAGTTTTTCTTACTAGTTCATCGATAAGACTGCTAATATCGTTGACAGGATTGAGAAAGGCTTTTCTAATAGTTTTATTATCCAGTTGATTACTAAACATATATACCTTTGCCTTTTGCTGAATTAGTGCTTGAAAATAGATCTGCCAAGTGTCATTTAATATACTTTCATTCTCTTTAATAAACTCCATCAACTTTTTTGTACTATTTACTGATGTTAAAATCGTCTCATAGTAACTATTTGAGGGGATTCCATCCCAGCATTCAGCTGCTATAATAATATTTCCACCCACTTTTACAATCTGAGCAGCTGCACTCATTCCCTTTACAGTCTGGTATATATTCAAATCCAATGGATAACCCGAATTACTTGTGATCACTATATCATATAGCTTATCTACAGGAGCCATTGCTGAATCCTTTACAAATTGACAACCAGCCATATGAGCAGTTCGTAAGTCTCCCGCAAATACATTTGTGATATCTTTATTCTTATTTAAAGTAATATTTAGTAAAAACAATCCCGGAACAAACTCTGCAGCTTCCATAATTTCTTCCCAAAGTGGGTTTCCATATGTAATACCCCATTTTACATTTTCATGTGACAAATTGGCAATAGAATGGTTATATTTAATTGTTTTCACAAATGCCATACCGGGGATTAATGCTTTTCCACCACCCGAAAAACCAGCAAAAAAATGCGGTTCAATAAAACCTGTAAGAATTTTAATATTGCATTGCAGAATTTTTTTGTTGAGAAAAACTTCATTTCCAGAAGTAGTTGTGCCAACATATTCGTGCAACTCTGAATTGTTCGCATCATTTTGAACAATTTCATAGCTCTTAACAATAGATTCACCCAGGATATTAACCAATTCTTGATCACTAGCTAACCTGTGAGTCCCGTTAGCACAAAAAAAGCAGATATTTTTTTGAGGTATATTTTGTAATTCAGTTAGTATGGCAGGTAAAATTATATGATAGGGTGTTGCCCGGGTAATATCAGAGAATATTATTGCTACTTTATCATTGTTATTCACTATCTTTTTCAGAGGCTTGCTATTGTATGGATTACTGAGCGCTTCTGTTATTGCAAGGCTCTGATCATTCACACTATCAATCCATTGAGGTTCAATAATGTCTATATGATAATTATTGGATAATTCCATTATGTATCCTGTTTTACCATAAGCTAAATTAAAAATCATTTCCAACAGACATTATAAGAATATACTTTACTTAAAAAATTGATAAAACCCTTTTGGTAATAAACTTGCTTTAAAATTGGACTTTTCTTTCTCAATTTACATGTATATATATCAACAATAGTTTAAATTACAATAGATTCTACAATTAGTCCAAAACTTTGGAATTATCTCCAACTAATTAATCCTTTTAAAACCAGAAAGTAGTCACTTTTGTTGTTTCTAAAAGTATACATACTATAACAATTATTTGTTCCTGACTTTTATTTTATTAAATAAAAGTAAGCCATTCCCCTTAAATGACAAATATATATTTTTCTTTCAGCTAATATTCTGCTGCTAAGCGCCAAAAGCAAATCAGTAACACATGTACAATTATTGGGGTTATTTAAGGTTACAAATAGGCGCAACAACAAAAATGGGATATTTTAAATTTATAAATAATACTAGCCTGGATAATGTGCCCTTTAATCAGACCTTAAGCAGTTTCTGCAACCGTTTGCTCCTTCTCTCTGAGTACAGATTCATATAGGGAAGCAAACGAACTGGAGATCCAGATAATTGCAGGGAAAATACCTACTATCATCAGGCAAAGTCCAAAAATCACAATAAATATTGAAACAAAACCCATGAAAAAGATCTTCCATCCATGCCCCCTTGTAAGTCTCCAGCTCATCTCAACAGCTTCGATAGGGTCAAGTTTTTTGTCCATTATTATATATGAGACAAATACCAGCCTGCATCCGATTATGATCCCTGGTATAATAAGAGCAAATATTCCAAGAACAACAAGGGCAAACACCAGGAGATTGGCCAGGATAATATGAAGGTAGTTCTCCATAAAACCTTTGATCAGATATTCAAAATCGGGCTTATTCTTCCGAACAGCCTGGACAAAAATCATATCTCCTCCGTATTCGAATACGGGTTTAACAAGAAAGGTATATAGGACCGCTAGCAATCCAAAGAATGCTGCAAATATACCTAACGAACCAAGAGTGAATACATTATGCCCGAAGTTACCATTCCAATTCCATGGTGCATTGTGAAAATCTGATACATCAAAATGAAAATTAAACATTTTCATCGGAGCAGTTACTATTGCCAGAATGATAATGACCAGGAATAACCTTAGGAAATTATCCGTCATTACTCTCCAGCCAGTTGAGAAACTATTTCCAATACCCGGAACTAATCTATACTCATTATTTGTTTCCATAATTACTTTTTTTAAGTTAAAATTTTATCAGTTATTATGAAGCAAATGTAAACTACAGCAACTGCACAGACTTAATACTATAGTAGTGATTTTATAATTTCCTACTTTAGTATGTAGTACAATACTTAAGTAGCAGTTATTTTTATCCAGTCAGATTTCCGGATTTTTATACCTTTATAAAATGTTGCAATTTTTTGGATACCTAATATTTATTTTATCAGTTGCTCTGGCTGCAGGAGGAGTAGTACTATCAACCAGGCTGAGAAACAGATACCATCACAACATCTTCTCAACGCTACTCTATTTTCAGGTCTTTATCTTTACATTTGGATTCTATGGGATTTGGGGACAAGTAGTTATCAAAGCTTTTCTCTCAAGCTACATATCTGAAGAACTGCTTTCCAGGTTTACAGATATTTCAATGCTGCTTGGGTTACCATTCCTGGTTTTTGCATGGTTGATGTTGATACAATTTTCTTCTGGAATTTCCGGTCGGAAGAATAATAACTGGATTATATTCTGGTTTCTGCTGCTCAATTTTTCAATAATAATTATTGTTGGATATATTATTGCAAAAACAACCTCAGTAGAACCAATATCCCTTATAAAGTATTACTTCATCACGATGAATATCCTTTATTCTCTGCTTGCTTCTCTTTTTATTTTATTTCCCCGGAAAGGGAAGTCAGTTATTCATGATTATGACAGGAAGATAATTGCTCCTGTAATACTTCTTATTATGGTTTCGCAGGTTGCTCCTCTTCTTTTTTATACCTCGCAACAATATATTGCGATAATATTCATTTTTACCTTCTTTGCCGGAAACACTTTTCTTCCTCTCTACCTAAATTATGGAACATTACTATCAGCCTTTACAAACGAACCAATTAAGGATCTCTCTTTTGAAGAATTCTGTAAAAAATTTGAAGTAACACCGCGAGAGACAGACATAGTTCGTGAAATCTGTAATGGGTTAAGTAATAAAGAGATCTCAGACAAACTATTTATAAGTATTCAAACAGTGAAAGATCATTCACACCGAATTTATATAAAGACAAATGTTAAGAGCCGTGTGCAGCTAATTAACCTGGTTAAGGAGATGAAAATATTATAATTTCTGATCTGGAAATTTCAGGTATACAATCACCCGCCCTTTACTAAATTCAAGAGTAAAGATATCTTCAAGCGCTTCATTTAATGTTGCAATCCACCAGTTTTCTGATTTTTTCTTCTCCAGAGGAAATCGCAATCCTGCCGAGGTTATTTCTGTTTCAGGATCAATTGAAAAGATTGAGACCTGTTGTCCGGGAAAAGATGATACTTTACAACTTTTTAAGTAGGGTAATATAAGGCCTGTATCAGTCACCATAATTACATTTACATCTTTAATATATTCCGTCAGGAGTGAGATATTACCTATTGTATGGTCCTCACGTTTACCTGTTGCGCCAACAATTACTATGTCGCTGTAACCTCTCTCCGAACACCAGTTTACTGCCTTTGTGAGGTCATTAGTATCTTGATCATCGTTTCGAAATAAGCGATCTTTGAATCTGCGAGTGAGCTTTTCGCTTAAAGAATCCATATCACCAACTATTGCTTCAGGTTTATATCCAGCTTTTGAAAGATTTTCGGCACTGCCATCACAACAAATGATTCTGTCTGCATTCTTAAGATAACTAAGAGGGATACTGTGTGATGGAAAGATACCATCAGCTACAATTGCGGTTTTATAAATCATATTGCTTTTCATTTTCCTGTTTTTCAACTCATACTATCTTTGTTTATGCCTCAGTCCAACCATCCTAAGTGATTTTTCCCATGCTTTAAGACCCACAAACGACATAATTCCATAGACCACATAAAGTATAACTGTCGGATAGAGGCCTCTGGTCATAAACAAAACTGCCGATACTGAATTTACAACAATCCATAAATACCAGTGCTCATAAATTTTTCGGGCCAGCATCCATGTGGCAACGATTGATAAAGATGTTATAAATGAATCCCAGCCAGGCACTGGGGAATCAGTTAAGTGAAATAGAATGATCCACATCACGGCAAATAACAATACAAAAACAATACCAAGCATCACACCAGTCCTGAGGTCTATTCTGGAAACCTGTAATACTTCTTTCACCCTCTCTCTCTTTCTCCCCTTTCCGCTTTGCGGAATTTTGTCGCTGCGCTCCTCAATCTCCCCTTCACCCATTCTCTCCCTCACCTTCTTCTGCCCTGTGCCCTTCAACCACCAATACCACCCCAAACAGCTGATTAACAAGTAGTAACCCTGCAAGCTCATGTCAGCATAAAACTTACTGGTAAAAAAGACCAATATATATACAGCTGATGTGATGATTCCTACCGGCCACAACCAGATGGATTGCCTGATCTCCAGAAACACATATACTATCCCTGCAATCGCTCCAAATACCTCTATGTAATTATTCGACAACCAATCGGACACTGTCATTTTATATAATTTATTATCAGAATGTCAGTCCAATTTTTATCATATAATTAATCCCTGCCTGAGGAAAGTAATAGGACCAGCTATTCTCTGCACCATTTTCATACCAGTTTCCTCCATAAGCATTGCTCTCATAAATTTCATTCAAAAAATTATTTATAAGTAACTGTATCTCCACTTCTTTAATATTCCTGATCTTAGGTGCCAGATCAATTCTGATATTATTAACGAAATAAGGATCGATGCTTCGGTTGTAGTCCATGGTATTGTCGAAATATTGTTTCCCGATATATTTGCTTATCATGTGCAAGTCAATTCCCCTATAAATTTTGAGTCCAAGGTCATTAGTCCAGATAACTGAAGGGGAATATGCAATATCCATCTTACCCAGATTTTTACTTAAATATTCCGATGACCAATCAGAAGTTTTGAAGTCAGTATAATACTCAACAAAATCTGTGATTTTATTTCTACTTAATGTCAGATTCATATTCCAGTCGATAAAATCAGATGGTTTAAACCCTGCCGACATCTCCATACCCAGCCTGTAACTTTTATCAACATTAGTCATAATAGAATATCCAACATTGCTCAACTCACCTGTTGGAACCAGTTGGTCATTGTAAATCATTGCATAAAAATTAAAAGCAAGAGAACTTTTACCTGATCTGAGCTTATAACCTAACTCTGTATCATATAGTGTTTCAGGTTTTGGTGTAGCATCAAGGTCGCCCGATGCTTCTTTATAATCAGCACGTGTCGGCTCACGATTAGCAACAGAAAATGAAAAATAAGCATCCTGGTTTGGAGTAATAGAGAAGAAAACTCCGGTTTTAGGATTAAAGAATCCATAGTTATGCTCCTGTCCTATATCTCTCAGATCATCATCTATACCGGACATATTATACTGGACATGTCTATATTGAAGGTCCCCAAATATTGTGATTTTATCTGACAGTGAATAATTTACTTTACCATACACACTAATTTCACCTTTTCTTGAACTGTTTAGATACCACCTGTAATCTTTTTCACTTCCACCAGCATTTCTCATCCAGATAATCTTTCCGAAGTGATCACCAATATATAAGTTAGCCGCTCCCCCTGCGATTGCTTCAATTCGATCATTCTTATATTTCATAGAATAGACCAGACCGTAAAAATCATTCGACATCCATTTTCTTCTTATGAGATCTGTTTCTGTAATTACTGAATCACTGATAATTATAGGTGGGATACCATAGTCTGACAAAGATTGCTCTTCTCTATACTCCTCATAATAGCCTTTCCCTTTTGTATAATGAATAGCAGTATAAAGAGAGAGCGATTTATTGAGTTTCAAACTGTAAATGAGCTGATAGTGATTCTGGGAATAATTATCGCTCTCATTATCATAATATCGTACAATTCCTGTTTCATCGGTATATTCACCAGCAGGATTGTATCTTCTGTTAACTGCAAGCATATCTTTGGGAACTCCCCACCAGCTAATCTGTGTATGCTCTTCTCCAAGAATTATATTAGCTTTTAGTCTGGACCTTTCAGTCCTGAAGATACCGCTAATATAAGCCGACCTATGGTTCGAGCCTGTCCTTTCGATGAAACCATCACTTTTCAACTCGGAGTAACGCATCTGAACAGAAAACTTGCCGGCAAGAAGTCCGGTTCCGGCTGCTACCATGTTTTTCATTGTATTAAAGGAGCCCATGGATGAGCTAATTTTAGCAAATGGCTCATTATCAGGGCTCAAAGTCTGAATACTGATTGTTGCCCCAAATGCACCGGCACCATTTGAAGAGGTCCCTGCTCCTCTTTGTACCTGTATATTTTCAACTGAAGAAGCCAGATCAGGAAGATCAACCCAGAACACCTGTTGCGATTCAGCGTCATTAAGCGGGATTCCGTCTATTGTGACATTTATCCTGCTTCCGTCAGTTCCTCGTATCCGGAGACTTGTATATCCAACACCGTTTCCTGCTTCAGAAGTCTCAACAAGGGAGGGAGTGAGACTCAGCAAATATGGCAGATCATGACCTGTGTTTTGTTTTTTCAACAATTCCTTATCAATTATTGTATATGCCAGGGGTGTATTTTCTCCTGCCCTGGTAGCATTTATAAAAACCTCCTCGGTCCTATAAGGTTTCGCAGAGAGAGTTATATTCAAAACAGCTATACTTTTAAGCCTTACTTCCTTAACCAATGTCTCATAACCGATAAAAGAGAAACGAAGCTTATAGATACCATCTTTAAGTCCTTTGAAAATAAAGTCGCCATCAGCATCAGATTGTACACCTAGAAATGTGTTTTCAATTGTAATACTTGACCCCGGCAGTGCAGAACCATTAATATCAGTTATTTTGCCTCTTATAATTGACCCATTTACCTGGAGAGCAATTGCGTGTGACATACCCTGCAGAACAATAAATGCAATTAAACAAGATAATTTCCTCATAGATTGATAAATTAACCATTGTTAAAATCATTTAAATGAAGCTATTATCCTCTATATGCTAATTTGTATGATACTCTTTTCCCTCCGCCGGCATTACCCGGATCAGGTTTAAGGGTATGATCTCAGCCCGTAGTTATAAGGCACCCCATTTATTGACATTGTAAAGGTAAAACCTTTTATCTGATAATTTGTCAGAATAGAATTAAATTTTATAGCCTGATTGGATCGGGGTGTTTGATAATCACATTCACAAATGTTTATTCCACTATTTCATGAAGGTTTTATTTTTTTGTTACATTAGCAGATAAATCCAGGTACAAACATGAAAAATCTTTTAAAGAAACTTAATTATAAGGGTCAGAGAAGGATTGCAGTAATAAATGCTGAAGAAAATTTCCTTCAGGCTCTATCCATTGAATTTAAAGATGTAATTATTGATAAGGCAATTGATCTTCGTTGTCCCTATGATTTTATTCTATTGTTTGTAAAAAACGTTTCTGAAATTGAATTTCACACTCCTATTGTTATTCATAATCTTATGGCCGATGGCGTTTTATGGTTTTGCTACCCAAAAAAAACTTCCAGAAACCTAAGCTCAGATATTTATCGTGACCATGGATGGAAAGCTCTTAATGATTATGGGTTTTATGGTATCCGAATGGTTGCTGTCGACGCTGACTGGTCTGCTATGAGGTTCAGGAACATAAAATATATCAAGTCAACTTCTGGCAGGTTTCCTGAATAACTATATAATGATAATAACCACAAAGATAGAAACACCTCTTGGAGAGATGGTTACTCGATCATGAAAAGAAATATTCCGGGAAAGCTATTGACCTCTCCCTCTTCTGACATACTTTTACACTAAATCTATTAACAAAACCTTACATATAATGAAAACGCTCATCTCAAAAAACAATCTTTGGTTAATATTACTTTTCACATCCATACTCCTATTAACAGGATGTGCACAGAATGAGGCTGTAGGACCATGTCTCACAGGTCATACATATGGCTTTTTTGGAGGTTTGTGGCATGGTTTCATTGCTCCATTCGATTTTATTGGGATGCTTTTTAATAATAAAATTACAATGTATGCGCAGAACAATAATGGAGGTTTATATGCACTGGGATTCCTTCTGGGCAGTGGCGGATGGGGTTTCTTTGGAAGTAAAGGAGCAAAAAGGGTAAGACGAAGCAAAGTGAATATACAATCAGATCGATTCGACAATGCAGAAATAGTTGAATAATGGAAGAAATTACAAAAACGATTGATATTGAAAAAGCTATCAGAAGCAGTAAATCGAAATTTGTAAAATCGCTTCCGAAATTTATTATCATTCTTATTGAAAAACTTGTTCGTCAGGATGAGATGAATGACACTATTCACAGAAACCGGAATAAAACAGGAGTCCCGTTTGTAAATAGTGTTCTAAAAGAGTGGAATGTTGATGTTGATGTTAATGGCGGTGAAAATGTTCCGAAGTCGGGAAGATTTGTCTTTGTAGCAAACCACCCTGTAGGAGGTATGGATGCTCTGGCATTTCTTAGTGCAATCTACCGTTTCTTTCCAAATGTAATATCTCCTTCAAACCAGCTGTTTAGCTATATCCCGAATCTTAAACCGGTAATTCTCGGAGTCAATGTATTCGGAACCAACACAAAGGATACAGTAGAAAAATTTAATCAGCTATTCGAATCAGATGCTCAAATTATGATATTCCCTGCCGGCATTGTTTCACGCAGGAAAAAAGGAGTTATTTCAGATCCGTTGTGGCAAAAAACTTTCATTACCAAAGCAGTTCAGCACAAACGCGATATTATCCCGGTTTATATAGAGGGGAGAAATTCCAATCTTTTTTACACAGTTGACAGAGTGAGAAAATTCCTGGGAATAAAAATCTCTCTTGAAATAATTCTTCTGCCACGCGAAATGCATAAACAGAGAAACTCATCAGTCACTATGAGTATTGGTAAAGTAATTCCATGGCAGACTTTTACTACTGAAAAATCACAAATAGAGTGGGCACAGTTTGTAAAAAACCTGGTATATAGATTAATTGATTAGTGAAATTTGGATATCTTGAAGACTGAAATTTAAACATACGATTTTACAATATGGCACAACACATAACAACACCATCAATAATTAAAGCCGCAGGTACACAGGGCAAAATCATCCACGAATTTTTCGGACATGTAAACAGCAAAACTTCTGAAGTAAGCATAGCTCACATGAATAGTCCTCAGGGATGGGTTGAACCCGGCCAGTCTCCACAGTTCAATGAATATACTGTTGTATTAAGAGGTAAGCTTAAGATTGCAACCCGGAATGAAGAATTTATAGTAACTGAGGGTCAGGGCATTATGACCGGAAAGGATGAATGGGTCCAGTACAGCACCCCATTTGAAGGAGGAGCTGAATACATTGCAGTTTGTCTGCCTGCCTTCTCCCTGGAACTAGTCAGAAGGGATAATGAGTAGAATAATTTTCCCGCAGATTGCGCAGATTTACGCAGAGAAAATTTATAGGAACCCCTGTTATATATTCGATGTTTAAAAAATCAATTGTAAGAACTCCGTCCCATTCAATAGTCAATGGGCTATCATCATCTGACCTGGGTAAGCCTGACTATTTTAAAGCTCTTGAACAGCATTCAGAATACAATGCTTGTTTGCGGAGAATTTAAAAACAAAGATGAATTTGCCGGCTTTAATAAAATACATGTCGACGATGAAGAGAGTTACGCTGCCAACTCATTGTGGATAAACGGAACCGTACTTGTTCCTAACGGATTCCCAAAAACAAGAAAGAAAATTGAAACTGCCGGATATAAAACAATTGAACTGGATGTTTCTGAGTTCAGGAAAGTTGATGGTGGATTAAGTTGTTTATCACTTCGTTTCTGAAATATTTATATTTTTTTTCTTTCTGGCTTTTATGATCAGATAAATAACAAAACCAATACCAAGTACGATTAGGATATGTCCGATATATGGGAATATCTGTTTCCTTACCTCATATAAATAATATCCTATGATTGCCAATATTATATTCCATATTCCCGCACCCGCAATTGTAAAAAGCATAAAATCACGTAGGTTCATTTTAGCTAATCCGGCAGGAATCGATATAAGGTGACGAACACCAGGCACCAGTCGACCAATGAAGGTTGATGTTTTTCCATTCCTGATAAAATACTCCTCAGCATGCTCAATTTTTTCTCTGGAAAGCAAAAACAATCTTCCGACCTTCGATTCAGCAAACCTATAGACAATAGGACGTCCCAAATAATATGCAAGAGTATAATTGATAAGTGATCCGCTTAAAGCTCCTATGGTACCAAAAAGAACTACAAGAAATACATTTAAGTCTCCTTGTCCGGCCTTATAAGCTGCAAAAGGTACAACAACTTCAGATGGCAAGGGCATGAATGTACTTTCAATAGCCATCAGTAAGGCAATTGTGAAATAATTCAGATTGGCCATATACCAATCGAAAAGCGAATGAAAAAACTCCATAGCCTATGTCTTATAGTTCAGAATAATAACAATAACCTAGATCGGCTCGAGGGCAATATTAATCTTTTTACCTCTTATTGCCAACTGTTTTGAAAAAGAGAATAAGTTTTGGATTTGCCATTGAATTAAAAACATTTATATCATTTGCTTATAGAGTTTCCACAACTCATTCTTTACTTAATGATAAGCCCTGCAGATTCAATCCTTTTACCGAAAGTTATATTTCTCAGCTATATTTATTAAATTGCATTAACAAATATATTTGTATTTGAATTTAAGAATCAGGACTACCATGAGCGTAACAAGAACATTTGATCTCTTAGAAAGGTATAAGAAAGGTTTTATAAAAGAAGATGCCTTATGCTCTAAACAGAATGGTGTCTGGATAAAATACAGTTCAAGTGAATATGTAGAATTCTCCTATAATTTCTGTTATGGCCTTTATGAACTTGGTCTGAGAAAAGGGGACAAGATCATTACCGTATCCTTCAATCGTCCTGAATGGAATTTTGCTGATATGGGCATGTCAATGTTAGGTATTATTCACGTACCAGTATTTACTTCTCTTAATTCAGCTGAATATGAATACATTATAAAAGATTGCGGTGCAAAGTTTATCTTTATTTCGGACAAAAAATTGTATAAATGTGTTACTGCTGCATTTACCGGGAAGGAGCTTAATGCAAAGGTTTTCACATTTGATGAAGTTGAAGGAGCTGCAAACTGGATGCAAATTGTCGATAAGGGGAAGGCTTGTTCCGAAGCTGTAAAAAATGAGGTTGAAAAAGAAAAAGCCGGGATAGGCTCTGAAACCATTGCTACACTGATCTATACTTCAGGAACAACAGGCAATCCAAAGGGAGTTATGTTATCTCAAAAAAATCTTGTAAGCAATTTCATCTCTGCAGCATCAGTTTTCAATTTAAACCCAACTGACAAATACCTTAGTATTCTTCCATTATGCCATGTTGGAGGACGTATGGGAAACTATCAGACACAATTCAGTGGAGCCAGTATATATTACGCCGAGAACATGGGCTCCATTGCTGTTAACATGCAAGAGATCAAACCTGATGGTTTTGATGCAGTACCTCGTGTCATTGAGAAATTCTATGATGTTATTATTTCAAAAGGTAAAAAATTGACAGGAATCAAGAAAATATTATTTTTTTGGGCAGTAAATCTGGGATTAAAATATAAACCTTATGGTGAAAATGGATGGTTATATGAGAAGAAACTCAAAATTGCTGATAAACTGATATTCAGCAAATGGAGGAGTGCTCTTGGAGGTAATGTCAGAATAGTTGGATGTGGCGGAGCAAGTCTTCAATCACGGCTTGAAAGGATATTTTGGGCAGCAGGTATCAAAATAATTAATATGTATGGCTTAACCGAGACATCTCCTATAATTACAATCAACAGAACAACTAAAGGAGAAGTAAAATTAGGATCGGTAGGCATGGTGATTGAGGATGTCGAGATTAAAATAGCAGATGATGGCGAAATTCTTTGTAAAGGTCCAAATGTTATGACAGGATATTATAATAACCCCGACCTTACAAAATCAGTATTTGATGATGAAGGATGGTTTCATACCGGGGATATAGGTTACATTGCAGAAGAGAAGTTCCTTATGGTAACTGACAGAAAAAAAGAGATTTTTAAACTTTCGAACGGGAAATTTATCGCCCCACAATTAATAGAAAACATATTCAAAGAATCAAACGTAATAGACCAGATAATGGTGGTGGGAGAACACGAAAAATTTGCCAGTGCACTTATTTCACCTAACTTCAAGTTTTTTGATGAATGGCAGTCTATAAAAAAAATATCATTCTCTAATTATGAAGAAATGGCTCAACATCCTGAGGTACAGGCCTTATTTAATTCAGAAATTCAAAAGATCAACAAACGTCTCAGTCCTCCGGAAAGAATCATCCGATTCAGATTGGTTCCGGATGAATGGAGCCCAGCCTCAGGGGAGTTATCTCCTACTTTGAAACTCAAACGACAGTATATTGCCGATAAATACAGAAAATTACTGGACCAGGTGTACATGAAATGATATTATTTAATCGCAAAATTCGCTAAAAATGGCAAAGCACACCAAGTAAAAACATTTAATTTATGAGAATCATCAGGGTCGCTGACAGGAAAACAAGAAAAAAATTCCTCGACGTCGCAAAAAATATTTACAAAAATGATAAGGTATGGGTGTGTCCTTTTGATAAGGAAATTGAGGCAATATTTGATTCTGAAAAAAATCCATATTTTAAACATGGCGAGGCAGAACGCTGGGTTCTTCTGGATAATGAAAACAAGCTGACGGGAAGAATTGCAGCTTTTATTGATAAAAATATGGCTTCCTCTTATGAGCAACCCACCGGGGGAATGGGGTTTTTTGAATGTATTAACGACAAACCTGCTGCATTTCTGCTTTTTGATACTGCAAAGAAGTGGCTTGAAGAAAGAGATATGGAAGCAATGGATGGACCGATCAATTTCGGTGAGACAGATAAGTATTGGGGATTACTTGTGGATGGGTTTACTCATCCCTCTTTTGAGGTGCCTTACAACCCCCCTTACTACCAGAGTCTTTTTGAAGAATACGGCTTTAAAACCTATTACAAAATGGAAGGCTTTCACCTCGATATAACTAAACCACTCTCAGAGAGATTTCAGAAAATTGCAGAATGGGTGGCTAAGAAACCCGGATATGAATTCAAACACTTTTCATGGAAAGAAGAGGAGAAATTCACACAGGATTTTGCTTTGGTATTCAATGAAGCCTGGGCCTCTTTTAAGGTACATTTTGAGCCTCTCGAAGCAGAATATATAAGGGTAGTCCTTAAAAAAGCAAAAGCAATTATTGATGAAGAATTTATCTGGTTAGCCTATTTTGAAGGGAAACCGATTGCAATATATCTTATGTTCCCTGATCTTAACCAGATACTTAAACATCTTAAAGGGAAACTGAACCTTTTCAGTATGATAAAATTTCTTTACCTGAAAAACCGAAAGACCATGACAAGGGCAAAAGGTCTTCTTATGGGTGTAATACCAAAATATCAGGGATTGGGAATTGAATCTGCTTTCATTTTACAGGTAAGGAAGGTTTTTGAAAAAAAGTCTCATTACCAGGAAGTTGAATTCTCATGGGTCGCCGATTTTAATCCTAAAATGAGAAAAATATTTATATCCATAGGAAGTGTACCTGCAAAAAATTATATAACCTACAGGTATCTCTTTGACAGAACAAAGGAGTTTAGAAGATATCCCATACAGGGAGTTGAAAGTGCCTGGAGTGCCTAAAGTTGGAGGGTTGAAAAGTTGAAAAGGTTGAAAGGTTGAAGGTTTGAAAAAATTGGAATCTATAATAACTCTAGGCACTCTAGTCATTCCAAACTTTAGGCACTTTTGCTTAAAGTAACTGATTTACTGTGGTATAAAATGAAATATGATGCAATTATCATTGGGGCTGGACTTGGAGGACTGACAGCCGGGGCTAAACTTGCCAAAGAGGGGAAAACGGTTTTATTGATAGAACAACACAGTAAATCAGGTGGTTGCGCAACTACCTTCAAAAGGGGTGATTTTACCCTTGAGGTGGGTTTGCATGAAATGGACGGACCCTCACCACGTGATATGAAAACAAGAATTTTCAATGAACTGGACGTTTTTGAAAATGTCATGTTTATTAAGGTGCCAGAGTTCTATCACTTTGTCAACGAGCGTATTGATATTACAATCCCTCATGATCCGGAAGAGGCTAAGAAAAAACTCCAAGAGATGTTCCCGGAAGATACAAGAGGAATAGATGCTTATTTTAATCAGATACTTAATCCAAAAAGAAAACCTGCTGAAGATGAGACCTCAAGGGAAAAAAGCGTGGGAGAATTTCTTGATTCAATAATCAGTAATGATGACCTCAAATTAGTTTTACTTGGTAATCTGGGATATTTCCACGATGATCCATATTCAATTTCGCTTACTTATTATTCAGTCGCTCAGGGGAGCTATTATAATGGCGGCGCCAGTTTTATCAGAGGTGGTTCCCAGGTACTGTCTGATCATCTGGCAAAATACATTACAAAACATGGAGGTAATGTTGTAAACAACCATTTAGTTACTGGAATATTTGAAGAGAATAATAAACTGGCCGGCGTAACATATAAGAAGAAAAGAGGTACTTCTTCAGAAGTAATAACTGCATACACTGATGAAATAATTGCCAATGCAGCAATTCCAAATGTCGCAGAGCTGTTACCTGAAAAATACCGCATTAAGTTAATTAATGAAATAAAAACCCAGAAACCCGGAGCATCGCTACTGACAATCTACTTTGGATTCAAAAATTCTCTTAAAAACCTTGGAAATCAACATTATTCAACTTTTGTGTTCGACAGCTCAATAAAATCTCAGTCGGATATACTCAAAAACAATAAAGGAGATTTTCACAACCGGAGTTTTACCTTTATTGATTACAGCCAGATCGATTCAGGTCTTGCCCCTGCAGGAAAGAGTGTTGGCGCATTATGTTGCATTGATTATCTCAGCGACTGGGAAAATTTGTCCGCTGAAAAGTATAAAGCTAAGAAAGAAGATGTCGCACAAATCTTTATCACGCGACTTGAAAAACTTATCCCTGGGATTAGAGATGAAATTGAGTATTTTGAGGTAGGTACTTCAGCAACAATAAAACGATATACACTTAATCCTGGCGGAGCAGTTTATGGATTTGCCCAGATCCCTTTTAAACCTTTAATCGATACTTCAAATATTTCTGATAATCTGCACTTTGCTTCTGCCTGGGGAAAAACAGGAGGTGGCTTTTCAGGTGCTATCTATAGTGGATTCCTCTGTGCTTATTACATTCTTCGTAAAAAGAGCAGTTAAACATAACAGAAAACTGCGACAAAACTCCCTATTACTGGCTAAGGCGTTTGATTCTCAAGCCTATAGGCTGGTTAATTGTTATTGGAACTTTTTCCTCACTGGTAATACTAGGGTCCAGATGCAAAGCTTTTACATCGGAAATACATAGCAACCGTGACAGGCTGTGCAATGCAAGAGTAAAATTCTCAATTGTTGAAAGTTTATAGTCGCGTGGCATTATTCTGTCAATTAAAATAAATTTAAAATCGCCTGGCAGATCATGTTTCTTGAGCGAATCATAACTGCTCTCAAGCTTAATTTCTCCTGATGCTACCATGTCTTCTAATACTTCTTTAAAGTACATATTTATCTTTGGTTCGACTTTAAAACCAATGTGAAAATCAACTCTTATCAATACTCCCGGAATAATCTGGTTGACCTGATAATCAAATCTATTAGGGTCATCAACACCGTTAACATGGAGAAGCCAGTAGGTTTTTGCCCGTTTGGGCTGTTTATGAAATATTGAATAAATAACCTTTGATTCAACCTGATCAATCTTATTGGCCTTAATTACATAAACAAGATTGGTTGCAGTTCTGGGAACAGATTCATCGTTGACCAGATCTTTAAACAATCCAATATTTTTACTCAGGCTGGTAAAGGTTACATATCTGTTTTTTAATTTTCTTCCAAAATACCACCCATACATTATTATAAAAAAGATGGATGCAATAAGAATTGTAAACCACCCTCCATTGTTGAATTTATGAAGGTTAGCGACCATAAAGCTCCCTTCAATAGTAAGATAAACAATAAGTATTAGTAATACCAGCCTGTGATTCAATCCTTTCCTATATAAATAGTATGTCAACAGTAATGTAGTCATCAACTCTGTTATATTAATCGCTAAGCCATAGGCAGCTTCCATATTTGCAGACTCTTTGAAGAAGAGAACAACAAGGCTGCATGCGGCCCAGAGGTACCAGTTAACAAATGGCAGGTAAACCTGACCTCTAATGAAGGTAGGATTCAGGACTCTTAGTTTAGGCCAAAAATTGAGTGAGACAGCTTCCTTCACAATAGTAAAAGAGCCGCTGATAATTGCCTGGCTGGCAATTATTGAAGCTGCAGTCGCAATTAATATTCCCGGCAGTAAAAACCATTTTGGCATAATTGCATAGAATGGATTAATGCCTGCTTCCTGGACACCATTTATCATTAGCCATGCTCCCTGTCCAAAATAGTTCATCAACAGAGCTATTTTTACAAATATCCAGGCGACCTGTGTATTTGATCTTCCGCAATGACCCAGATCTGCATAAAGTGCCTCAGCTCCTGTAGTACATAGGAATATTGCTCCCAAAAGAATAAATCCACCCGGATATTGACTTAAAAACCGAAAAGCATAGATTGGATTAATCGCTTTCAGAATTTCGGGATGAAGAATTAACTTCGAAAATCCCAAAGTTCCAAGCATTAAAAACCAGATAACCATTATCGGACCAAAAGAGCTTCCTATTAAATTAGTACCAAACTGCTGAAAGAAGAAGATTACTGCGAAGATAAAAAGGACTATAAGTACGACAGGGATATCAGGGTTGAAGAGCTTCAATCCTTCAATGGAGGAGGTTACAGTAATTGCTGGAGTAATAACTCCATCTGCAAGTAATGCAGCCCCTCCTATCATAGTCAGAAGAGCAGCCCAGGTAGATTTCTTTCTTAATAATGCATAGAGTGAAAGGATGCCTCCTTCTCCTTTATTATCGACCCGAAGAGCTATAATTATATACTTTGTTGTAGCCTGTAAAGTTAATGTCCAAAAGATACATGATAATGACCCGTAGATCAGCAATGGATTGAATTCTGTTCCACCTTTCACAATTGCCTTCATTACATACAGAGGGCTTGTTCCAAGATCTCCAAAAACTATTCCGAGAGTAATCAGAACACCTGCTAAAGAGAGTTTCTTAATATCCAGTTGTTTCCCCGCCCCGACCATTATCTAGTTTAATTAATCTCTTTTACCAACACAAGGTTTAAACAAAAACGGCCAAAGTTAATAATTATTAAGATTTTAAGGATTAGCAATACAGAAATTATTTTTTATTAAATGTACCTTTGGAATAATGAATTGAAAGCAAGGAGTATAAACCTAATATCACAGTAGGTATGAAAAATTTCTGTTTAAATCTCAGATTTACCTTATTTATATCTTTCCTTTTATTCAGTAATTTATCTAATACAAGTCTTGGTCAGATAAACATAGGAGACAAGATATCGTTACTTTTTATTGGTGATATCATGGGGCATGATGATCAAATACTTGCAGCAAAAGACACTGTAAACAACACATATAATTACAATGATGTCTTCAGATATATCAAACCTGTAATCTCTGAAGCAGATATTGCAATAGCCAATTTTGAGGCTACTTTAGCCGGACCTCCTTATAAAGGTTATCCTCAGTTCAGTTCACCTGCAGAATTGGCTGTTGCCTGTAGAGATGCAGAGATAAATTGCTTTGTTACAGCAAATAACCATGTGGCCGATCGTGGGAAAAGAGGTATCATAAGTACTATAAATAAACTCGATAGTATCGGAATACTACACACAGGCTCTTTTCTTAACTCAGCATGCCGGGACAGCCTCTCGCCGTTAATGATAAACAGTAACGGAGCATCAATCGCTCTGTTAAATTACACATATGGCACTAACGGGATAGAAATTCCAATACCTGTAATAGTCAATCCATTAGACATGGGACTAATAACCAGTGATATAGAAAAGGCCAGGAATAATCATGCAGATATCATTATCCTTTTTCTTCACTGGGGAACAGAATATGATACTATTCCGGGAAAAGAGCAGATTGACCTTACTGAGTATTTTTTCTCAATTGGTGCTGACCTTGTAATTGGTTCTCACCCACATGTTCTTCAAAAAATGATATGGACAAACAACCCTGTCGATGGGAAAGATAACATAGTAGTTTACTCTCTGGGGAATTTTGTTTCTAACCAGAGAAAAACAGGAACCGATGGTGGCTCAATGGTCAGAATAGATTTTACCCGGAATGGCAATAAATTTAATATTGAAAAAGCTGAATATTTCCTCACCTGGGTATATACTCCAATTGAAAATCATAAGAAAAAGTATTATATCCTACCCTGCTCAGAGTACGAAAACAGACTAGATTTCTTCAGTAATCCAGATGATTATATCCAGATGAAAAGATTCTCTATCAATTCCAGAAAATTCCTCAACAGACAAAACATCAACATTAAAGAATATATTAATAAGTAAATCTGATGATTATTAAGTATTCTCAATTTTTATAAATATAATTGCATAACTATTTTTCTTCTTTCCAGTTTTAAGTTAAAAGATGAATGATTCAATAGCACTACTTTCAGTAACAGCAATCTCAATAGGGTTTATTCATACTATTCTGGGACCGGATCATTATCTTCCGTTCATTGTGCTAAGCCAGGCAAAAAAATGGTCGCTTAAAAAGACAATGTTAATAACCTTTCTTTGCGGTATTGGACATGTTTTAAGTTCTGTCGTGCTTGGGCTGATAGGAATTGCAGTTGGAATCTCAGTTAACAGAATAATATCTTTAGAATCAGTCCGGGGAAGTATTGCAGCCTGGTTGTTTATATCATTTGGCCTTGTATATATGATAATCAGTATACGAAATCTGGTTAAAAAGAAAAAACATAGTCACTCTCATTTTCATATTGATGGAGAGAAGCATATTCACGAACATAATCACCATAATGAGCACACTCATATCCATCAGGACGAAATAGTTAAAACAACTCCATGGATACTCTTTCTCATTTTTGTTTTCGGGCCTTGTGAACCGCTTATCCCTATCCTTATGTATCCTGCAGCTAAAAGTAATATTACCGGCACTATTATCGTATCACTGCTTTTTTCAGTTGTTACAATAGGCACCATGATGTCTGTCGTACTTGCTTTTAAGCTGGGACTGAATAATATAAATTTAAAACCTATTGAGAAATACAGTCATCTTATAGCCGGTGCTATGATATTCTTTTCGGGACTTGCCATACAATTTCTGGGTCTTTAAACCATTTATAGCGAAAACCAGTTAAATTGACCTGAGTCAATACTGATGATTCTGGCATGAAAATAATCAAACACTTATGATCATTTCTGTCATCTTTGACATTTTCGTGAATTTACTTTAAATTATTAGCTTTGCATAAAATAATAAGCACAGTATGAATTACGATTACAATACTCAGAGGAAAAGGATGTCATTACCTGAATATGGCAGAAATGTTCAGAAGATGGTGGATCATATTAAGACGATAGAAGACAGGGATGAGAGAAACCGGGCAGCCAAAACCATTATTCAGATAATGGGCAACCTTAATCCTCATCTTCGTGATATAGGTGATTTTAAGCATAAATTATGGGACCATCTTTCCCTTATAGCAGATTTCGAGCTTGATATTGATTCTCCCTACCCTGTTCCGGAACCATCAAAATTTGTTGAAAAACCCAAACTGGTACCCTACAAGCAAGGTGATATAAGATTTCTCCACTATGGCCGTATAATTGAACTATTGATTAATGCAGCTTCTGAAATGGATGATGGTGCCGAGAAAGAATATCTTACCAATCTGATAGTCAACCAGATGAAAAAGTCATATGTAACCTGGAACAGAGGGCAGGTTGCTGATGAGGTTATTATAGGTGATATGAAATTATTATCGCGCGGGAGACTGAAGATAACTGATGGGGTTAAAATTCTTGACGTAAGGGAACTAATCCCTCCCGTTAAAAGAAAACCTTTGGGAAAACCTCATGGGAAACAGCAGAATAAACAGTACATTAAGAAAAAAGGATTCAGCAGACATTAATGGGTACATTTATTGTTCATGGAGGAAAATCGCTCACAGGAGAAATAACTCCTCAGGGAGCCAAAAATGAAGCCTTGCAGGTTATCTGTGCAGTCCTCCTAACCTCCGGGAAAATTACTATCAGAAATATTCCAAACATAAGTGACGTCAATAATTTGATTGATCTGATTGGTTGCATGGGAGTTAAAGTAACCCGAGAATCTGATTCAGTAACCATATTCGAAGCTGTTGATGTTAATCTGGATTACCTTCAGACAAATGAATTCCGAGCACAAAGTTCCAGTTTGCGAGGATCAATAATGATTGTCGGGCCTCTCCTTGCCAGGTACGGAAAGGCTTATATGCCAAAACCAGGAGGTGATAAGATCGGGCGTCGTAGAGTAGACACCCATTTCCTTGGATTTCAAAAACTTGGAGCCAAATTCGAGTTTGACACTACCGATCCATTTTTTAAAGTTGAAGCTCCTACTTTGACAGGTACTTATATGCATCTCGACGAGGCTTCTGTTACCGGAACAGCCAATATTATAATGGCAGCTGTTCTGGCAAAGGGGCGCACAACAATTTATAATGCTGCCTGCGAACCATATATTCAACAGCTTTGCAGAATGCTGGTCTCCATGGGAGCAAAAATCGAAGGGATAGGATCCAACCTGCTCTATATTGATGGAGTTACCGGGCTAAATGGCTGCACACATACAATCTTGCCAGATATGATCGAAATAGGATCATTTATTGGAATGGCTGCAATGACAGAATCGGAGATTACCATTAAAAACAGTTCATACGATAACCTTGGAATTATTCCAGACTCGTTCCGTCGTTTAGGAATTAGCTTAGAAAGAAGAGGTGATGATATCTTTATACCCCGTCAGAAACATTATGAGATAGAGACTTTTATAGATGGATCTATTATGACTATATCTGATGCTATCTGGCCCGGCCTTACTCCCGACTTGCTTAGTGTCTTGCTGGTCACTGCCACACAGGCAAAAGGTGTTATCCTTATTCATCAGAAGATGTTTGAAAGTCGTCTCTTTTTTGTTGATAAACTAATTGATATGGGAGCACAGATAATCCTCTGTGATCCTCACCGGGCTACAGTTATAGGTCAGGATAAGATGATCCGACTAAAAGGCACTATGATGACAACTCCTGACATCAGGGCCGGTGTAGCACTGCTGATTGCAGCACTTTCAGCAGATGGGGAAAGTGTTATTCATAATATCGAACAAATCGACAGAGGTTATCAAAATATAGATAAGCGCCTTAATGCTCTCGGTGCAGATATTACCAGATTACCATAGTTTATTTGCACATGAAGGAAGCACTAAAGGCTTTAGAGGCTATAATCTATAAATACGACGATTAAACTTCCTATTACTCAGCATCTACAGCATTTACAGCCTTTATAGCATTTATGGCTGTTTCTCTTCTGTCAAATTGTCAACTATTAGTTGTTGGCAGGTAATTTGTAACTAATTGAAACGTATCAGAAAAAAATTTGAGATGGCTAAGAAAAAGAGTATAATCCAGAAAGAGAAAAATAACAATACTCAACACGAATCAATTGAAAATGAGGATAGTAATCTGGATCAAGATGGTGAGCTTTCAAGTCAGACTGAACCGGTCACAAAAGATGCATCCACTGATAGTGGTACTAAAAAGAAGAATTTAACCGATCAGCGACCTGACAAATATAAGCATGATTTGAAGCAGGTTGAAGCAAAACTGGCAGATATGCAGGATAAGTATATCCGTCTTTCTGCCGAGTTTGATAACTACAGGAAAAGAACTCTGCGTGAGAAAATGGAAATGTCAAAATACGCCGGAGAAAATCTACTTCTTGAAATTATCCCGCTTATGGATGATTTTGACAGAGCTATAACCCATATGGATACCGCAACTGATTGTGCTGCAATAAAAAATGGTATTGATCTCATTTATGGAAAGTTCAGCGAGTTTCTTAAACAAAACGGAATAAAAGAGATTGAATCGCTAAATGCAGCTTTTGATGTCGATCATCATGAGGCTATTGCAAAAGTTCCTGTTGAGGAAAATGATAAAAAAGGCAAAGTGGTTGATGTAATATTAAAGGGTTATTACCTGCAAGATAAGGTTTTAAGGTTCTCAAAAGTTGTTGTTGGCGAATAAAAAGGATAAAGAAAGCTGTAACCCGTTTAGTGGCTTTATTAAATAAAAATGATTAAGAATGGGGAAAAGAGATTATTATGAAGTTCTTGGAGTATCGAAAGAAGCCACGAAAGAGGAGATAAAAAAAGCTTACAGAAAACAGGCTTTAAAGTTTCATCCTGACAAGAATCCAGGCGATAAGAAGGCAGAAGATAACTTCAAAGAAGCTGCTGAAGCGTACGAAATTTTAAGTAATAATGAGAAGAAAACCCGCTATGACCGATTCGGCCATGCAGGAATGGGAAACTCAGGAAATGGCTTCGGTGGAGCAGGTATGACTATGGATGATATATTCTCATCCTTCGGTGATATTTTTGGTGATGCTTTCGGTGGATTTGGTGCTTTTGGAGGTGCCAGACGGGGACGAAGAGTCAACAAGGGTAGCAATCTAAGGGTCAAAGTTAAACTAACCCTTCAGGAAATTGCAAACGGTGCAGAGAAAAAGATAAAAGTCAATAAATACGACACATGTAATACCTGCGACGGAACAGGAGCAGATAATCCGTCAAATTTAGCAACATGCCCAACATGCCATGGCTCGGGACATGTTACAAGACTTACCAACACAATGCTCGGACAGATGCAGACAACGGCAGTCTGCCCCTCATGTGGCGGGGAAGGTAAGACTATTACAAAAAAATGTACTACCTGTTACGGAGAAGGAATTGTAAAGAAAGAAGAGATAATTAAGATCAATATACCCGCCGGTGTAGGTAAAGGAATGCAGATGACTGTCGCTGGCAAAGGAAATGCCCCAAGGAGAGGGGGAGTTAATGGTGATCTTTTGGTTGTAATCGATGAAAAGGACCATCCGGAGCTAATCCGAGAAGGTAACGACCTGATTTATAATTTATTTATTAGTGTCCCGGATGCTGCACTGGGGACACATGTTGAGGTGCCTACAGTAGATAATAACGTTAAAATAAAAATTGAACCAGGGACCCAGCCAGGTAAAGTCTTAAGACTAAGAGGCAAGGGGTTACCAGAAGTTAATGGATATGGCAGAGGCGATCTGCTTGTTAATGTCAACGTCTGGATACCAAAAATTATGAGCAAGGAGGAGATTAAAATCTTTGAAATGTTCAAAAATTCCGAATCCTTTATCCCCAATCCCGATAAAAACGATAAAGGGTTTTTCGAAAGAATGAGAGGGTACTTTGAATAGAATATATTCTTAACCTTTCTTCCCTTTTACCTCTGTACCCCTGTGAAGCCTTTGTGCTCCTCTATGTAACAAAAAAAAACTTACACTGAGATTCACAGAGTTTTTTTTATATTTACACTTCTTAATAAATTTTTAATAAACTATTTTCTTATGTCACTTTTTGAAGCAAAGAATGTCACAAAACAATACGGCAATAATCTGGCGCTTGATAATGTTAGCATATCGGTACCAGAACAGTGCATTTTCGGACTCCTGGGACCTAATGGTGCAGGTAAAACTACTCTGATAAGGATCATCAATCAGATAACCGGACCTGATTCAGGGGAGCTATTTTTAAATGGTAAAAAATTGAAGCCTCAGGATGTTCAGGTTATAGGCTATCTCCCTGAAGAGAGAGGCTTATATAAGAAAATGAAGGTTGGAGAACAGGCGTTGTACTTTGCCCAGCTCAAAGGACTCTCCAAAGCTGAAGCCATGAAAAGGCTGAAGTATTGGTTTAACAAACTTGAAATTATCGACTGGTGGGGTAAAAAAGTCGAAGAATTATCAAAAGGAATGCAACAGAAGGTTCAGTTTGTAACTACTGTCCTTCATGAGCCTAAACTTCTGATATTTGATGAACCCTTCACCGGATTTGACCCTGTTAATACCAACATTATTAAAAAGGAGATCCTGTTCCTCAGGGAAAGAGGAGCTACAATAATTTTTTCAACCCACCATATGGAATCAGTTGAAGAGCTGTGCGATAACATTTCACTCATTAATAAAGCAAAAACTATTCTTGAGGGTAGCGTGAATAATATCCGGAAAGAATGGGCTGCAAATGAATATGATCTTGTATTTGAGGGAGATGTAAAGATTGAAGGCAATGATCATTATAATATTCTTAATCAGCATAATAACGATAATAAAAGTAAGATCAGATTAAAGACAACCAGCAATATTACAACTAATGATATCCTTCGTACTGTAAGCAAATCCGGTAATATTATCTCCTTTAACCCCTCGATGCCATCAATGAATGAGATATTTATCAGAGTAGTTGAAAACCGTAATTAAAACCAAAAAATAACATAATACCCTTCATATTATGAACAAGATATCTATTATTATTAAAAGAGAATATATCACCAGGGTAAGAAAAAAATCTTTTATCATTATGACTATTCTCGCTCCTCTGCTTATGGCAGGGATGTTCGTCCTGATTCCAATTCTTATGATGACTCAGGATGGTGATTTTAAAAAAATTGCTGTTATTGAGGATAATTCCGATCTTTTTAAAGGTGTAATTAAAAACACAAAAGATGCCGAATTTGTAACCCTTGAAAATACAAATGTTGAAGAGCTGAAAAACTCATTTGAAAAGGAAGGATATTATGGCATTCTCTATATTTCACCGGAACTGATTAATACGCCTAATGCAATTCAGCTTATCTCAAAGAAACAGCCCCCTATTGGCCTCCTGCAACATATTGAGAATTCCCTTGAAAAGGAAATTGAAAGACAAAAATTATTAGCCTACGATATTGACAATCTTGATGAAATAATGAAAACCATCGATACAAACGTATCAATTCAGACAATTAAGATTGATTCATCCGGAGCAGTGAAGGAGACAAGCACCGGGATAGCAATGGCTCTGGCATATATCCTTGGTTTCCTGATGTATATGATTGTCCTTATCTTTGGAACTCAGGTGATGAGAGGAGTACTTGAAGAAAAAACAAGCAGGGTTGTAGAGGTTATCATCTCCTCTGTTAAACCAGTCCAGTTAATGATGGGAAAGATAATTGGTATTGCCCTGGTTGGTCTGACACAGTTGATGATATGGATATTTCTGACAATAGCAGCAGTAACGGTTCTTAAAACTACTGTACTTCAAAAAACTAATCCAACTGAAATCACCCAATCAGCTGCCCAGAATTTAATGTCAGGTGATATGTCGGTTGCTAATAATACTCAAACAGCAGAAATTTCACCGGAGCTTGCCGAGTTCTCAAAAATGTTTGACAGCGCGGTGAATCAGCCCTGGGGGTTGATAATAATATGTTTTATCTTTTATTTTATTACAGGCTATCTTCTTTATGCATCAGTTTTTGCCGCAATCGGATCAGCAGTAGATAACGAAACTGAGACACAACAATTCATGCTCCCTGTGATGATTCCAATAATACTGGGACTAATGGTGGCAATGGGGACAATGCAAAATCCCGAAAGCTCACTCTCTTTCTGGTTCTCGATTATACCCCTCACCTCTCCTATCGTTATGTTGGCACGCATTCCATTTGGTGTGCCCTACTGGCAGATAGCCTTATCTATGGTAATAATGCTGGTTACATTTGCAGGTTTTGTATGGATGGCTGCAAAAGTTTACCGAACCGGTATCCTGATGTACGGAAAGAAAACTTCATGGAAAGAGATGTGGAAGTGGCTTAGATATGCGGGGTAGGAAAATGGCACAACGGCACAACGGCATAAAGGCATAGAGCAAAGGGCAAAAAAATGTTATAAATTTCATAACTTTATCTCTTTCTACAAGTCACCCCTCTTTACGAAGTAGAGAGGGGCCGGGGGTGAGTTACTTTATTTTAAAAAACAAAATATATGTCGAAAATACTGGTAATAGATGATGAAAGAGCGATCAGGAACACACTGAAGGAGGTACTGGAATATGAGAAATATGAAGTTGACCTTTCTGAAGACGGACCGACAGGTCTTGAAATGTTTTCTTCTAATTCATATGATATAGTACTCTGTGATATAAAGATGGCAAAGATGGATGGGATAGAGGTACTAGGCAAAATATTAGAAACTACAACCGACACGCCTGTAATAATGATCTCAGGGCATGGTAATATTGATACAGCTGTGGATGCAATAAAAAAGGGAGCTTACGATTTTCTTGAAAAGCCTCTTGATCTTAACAGGCTCCTTATTACCATCCGTAATGCCATGGATAAGTCAACCCTCATTACCCAGACCCAGGTTCTTAAAAACAAGGTTAGTAAGATGTACGAGATCGTTGGCGAATCGGAGGCCATCGAGCAGGTAAAAAATATGATCAACAAAGTTGCTCCAACCGAAGCAAGAGTCCTTATTACCGGATCAAATGGAACAGGGAAAGAGTTGGTAGCTCACCAGCTACATGAAAAAAGTAACAGGGCAAAAGGTCCGTTTGTTGAGGTTAATTGCGCAGCCATACCTTCTGAACTAATTGAGAGTGAGCTTTTTGGACACGAAAAAGGATCATTTACATCCGCTATCAAACAAAGAATTGGTAAGTTCGAACAGGCAAACGGGGGAACCCTTTTTCTTGATGAGATAGGAGACATGAGCCTGTCAGCACAGGCAAAAGTGTTAAGAGCTCTTCAGGAAAATAAAATAACAAGAGTTGGTTCAGATAAGGATATTCACGTTAATGTAAGGGTAATAACCGCGACAAATAAGAATATTAAAAAGGAGATTGAAAACAACGGATTCAGAGAAGATTTGTATCACAGGCTCAGTGTAATTTTGATTCATGTTCCGTCATTGAATGAAAGAGAACATGACATCCCTCTTCTTGCCGAACACTTTAACACATTGATCTGCAACGAATACGGAATGAGCAAGAAGATTATTAAACAGGACGCGATAAAAGAACTACAAAATATTCAATGGACGGGAAATATCAGGGAATTCAGGAATGTTATTGAAAGACTGATCATCCTATGCCCAAATGAAATTACCGGGAATGATGTACATGCATACGCGAAACCTGTTTCAGGAACTAATAATTAATCCTCTGAGTACCTCTGTGAAACTCTGGTTAATTGCCCCCCATCCCCCCTGAAGGGGGGCTATTACATCACTCTGAATTTCAATAGTTTCGCCAGTCAGAATTTAGGGGTAATTAATAAAAAGAGGGCTTTTGAGACAACCTCTTTAGGACACCACAATAATTATTAATCTGTAAGCACAATGTTACTACCAATAAAATTGGTCTAAACTAATGCGGTTACGCACCTTTAGGAAATCACAATAATAAATTATCTGCAAGCACTTTGATTCTTCTTGCCAATTTTGTAATATGCAATGCAGCAGAGCTGCAATACCTGCCTGCCGGCAGGCAGGTATTTGTAGAGATGCATTAGGATAATAAAACCACAGGTGCAGAGCACCGAAATATTAATTTAGTTATATGTTTAAATTTATCACCGTAGTAAACTACGGTTTTTAATACGGTGATGATTATTATAACGGCCTTTTCATGGTGCAATACACCAAATAACATCTCGTTTTTTGAGATATTCAAAATAAAAACTTAATTTTATTATTAATTTTCAATATGAACCGAATAAAGGAAGTACTAAAAGAGAAAGGCAAAAAGCAGACCTGGCTGGCTAAAGAACTCGGGAAATCATATAATATGGTCAATGCCTATGCTCAAAACCGACAGCAACCACGTCTAGAGGTGCTTTTTGAAATAGCGGGAATCTTAAATGTTGATGTAAAAGATCTAATTCAGGAATGAAATATAACACAGATATAAACATTATTGGTAGTATTCCGGATTATCATTTAATCTATAAAGCTTTACCTCTGATACTTAATACTGAAGGGAATGGCATTGTAGCGATGGAGAAATTATTAGTGACGGATAACGAATTTAATTTCAGAACTGAAGAGTCACGTAAGAGATTCCTAAGAGTCATAAATAGCGCATTTGTAAATAAAAATCATGACATCAATTTACTTGGAAGTAAAGTAATTGAACAGTTAAAAAATAATGAGGGATCCCAGGCATTGGTACTTTTTTGGTTGTTCAGTATAAATAATACATTGTTTTATGATCTGAATCGCGATCTCTTTCTGAAATTCTATTTCCTTGGAAGAGCAGAATTACCTAAATCTGATATAATAGCTTATCTTAAAGATATTTTTCAAAATAATCCAGAATTAAAAGGGAATTGGTCTGAAAAAACTATAGATATTGTTGCAAGTAAATATTTAACGGTTCTTAAACGATTGCATCTGCTCGAGGGGAGCCGGAAAAAAAAATACAGATATATAAGAGTAAGTGATGAACTACTGGCTGTTTTTATCTATTTTTTATCTCTTAGAGCTGATCGTGAATCAAATATCTTAATTGATGAATTTATACCTTTCTCTTTCGTTTCAAAAGACAGTTTGATTGAAAGATTAAAGAAACTAGGAAAAAAAGATTTGATCAGGATGAACTATTCTGGTACTGCGGTAAATATTGAGCCTTCTTTTAACATTAATAATATTGTAAATGTCATTTTCAGACGAGCATAGAGCAAAATTTGATGACCTGAAAGTTAGTCTCGAACTTCAACAAAGGGATCAGCTCAGGCGCAAAGCCAATGGAGGTAACAGTATAGTCTTTACCTACAAGCCCGAAGAGGAATCGCTATACATTGAGAAAGCAAAAGAAATTCTACCTCTGGATAATTTCAAATTCATCAATATTGCACAACTTTTTGTAAAATTTATTGATCTGGATGGCATAGATAATTTTGAAGCTTACTATAATGAATTTTTAGAAACGCCTCATCTGGTTTTTCACTCCGATGACACGGCAACTGATCTTATGGACTTAATTATTCAGGAAATCCAGGATGCTTATAAGGCCGGACTGACCCCAATTTTAATAAGAACAGGGGCATTATATGGGACAGGGATCGAAAATGTAAACATAATGGAACATAAATCAGTGATCAACATGAAAGTTCCATTGGTTATATTCTATCCATCAAAAATAGTTGATGATAACATCTATTTTCTAAATTTTAAAATGGCTTCAAGATATAGATGCAATGTAATCGAATAAGAAATAATTATGACAAAAATAAAAGACATTCTCAAAATTGACTTACAAGAGGATATTAAGAATGTAATTGATCTGGAGGACCATACTGAGAGTGAGATTCAATCAGAGATAGAATCATACATTATTACCGATGGCTTAGGTGAACATTTTTCCAATTTCATCAATCAATATACCAGCAATATTAAGGAAACCGGTGTATGGCTCTCAGGGTTTTATGGTTCCGGAAAATCTTACTTTGGGAAAATGTTAGGTTATGTTATCGGGAACCCTGCCATTAAAGGGACACCTGCACGTGACCGGTTCATTATCAGGTTAAAAGGAATCGCAAATGAAAGTCTGATTGAAAATAATATAAGGAGCCTGGATTCCATAAAAAGTAAAGTTATCTCTCTCGATATTGCCAAACAAAATACGGATAATGGCCTTGCTTTTACCCTGTTTTCCAATTTCCTTAAGAACCTGGGGTTCAGAAACGACCTTTATGGCTACATGGAATATGAGCTGTTTATTGACGATAAATATAAATCTTTGAATAAATATGCCAACGAATTATTCCATAAGGATTGGAGTGAAATTAAGAAAAGTAATCGCGAGGTGGCTAAAGCAATGCGGAGAGTATATCTCGCTATGGACTACTCCGAGGCTGAATACGAAGAGACCAAAACTGTATATAGTGAAGCCATTAAAAATTTTGATGCATCAAAATTTAAAGATGAACTGGAGAAATATCTTGTTAAGTACCCTGATGAAACTTTGGTATTCCTTTTTGATGAAGCAAGTGAGGCCATTAGTCAGGGTAAATTTAAGTTAACCGACTTGCAGGCAATTAGCGAAAGCCTCTCAAGTATCAGTAAAAAAGTATGGACCATTGCCATTGCCCAGGAAAAACTGGATGATGTAATTAATAATGCCAACGTGAACCGGGCTCAGCTAACCAAAGTTACCGACCGGTTTAAAACCAAAATTCATCTCGAATCTACCGAAGTTGACATTATTATCAGAAACCGGCTTCTGCAAAAAAGTGCAGAAGATTTCAATAATCTTAAGGAGTATTTTAATAAGCACGATGGACTGATAAGTGATGCTACCAATTTAAAATCTACCTTCCCAACCAAAACAACAACGGCAGAGCAATTTGCTACATATTACCCCTTTAATAAATATCAGTTCGATCTTTTACAAAAATTCCTGTTTAGCTCAAATGCTTTGGTGGCAACTCAGATTGCAGCCAGAGGTATGATCATTACTACATTCGACGTGCTTAGAAAAGAGATACAGGACAGAGAGCTCTTTGGTTTTGCAACGGCTTACGATTTATGTACTGAAGCTCAAACCTCTCCTCCGGCTGATTTGGTTAATAAATACAAGAACGCTAAAAGTATAATAGAAAACAAGGGAATAAAAATTGACGGTGAGAAGCTTTTAAAGACAATTCATTTTATCAATGTTTCAGAATTGATTTCCGCAACCATAGAAAATATTACCAAGACTTATATCACAGATATAAATAGTTATTATGATTTTAAACCAGATATAGAGCAGGCGCTTGCTCTATTAGTCGATGCCAAAATTCTGCTCCTTTCAAACAATAATTTTAAGATTACTTCTAATCTCGAAGGGAAGCTTATTGAAGAAATGCGGGATTATGATGTTGAGCTTTTTATTAAAAAGAGAGAATTGGTTAATTATTTGAAAAAAATTAATCTTTTCCGGCAGGTCGCTGTAATTAATGAAGATTCTGTTGCATACAATTTTAATATTTTAACTGCCCTGGATGATGAGATTATTGGATCAAATAATAAGAACCTGAAGCTTACTGCTTATAGCCTGTTTAATATTACAGAAGAGAGGCAGGATTTTGTTGAAGCTCTTAAAATGGATACCCAATATACTAAAGATGTTATTACCCTGGTACCCGATAACAGAGGGTTTGAAAAAATTGATAAGCTGTTGCAGGAGGTGAAGCGTTATGGTTATATAGAAGAGAAATACAGCAACGGGGATGACCCCGATAAACGGCAGATCATCAGGGAATTTTCTACCATTAAAGATGAAAAAGAAAAAGACCTGATCAACTTAATTAAAGCAGCTTATGAGAATGGATCACTTGTTTATTTATTCGATGAGAGTCTTCTGAATACTGATAATTTTAAAGTCACTATTAATGCTGTACAGCGAAAGTTAATCAGGAATATTTATACCAAAAGGCTAAACAGTCAATTATCAGAATCGATTGGCCCTAAGGTACTTAATGAGGGAAGCGGGAACAAACTCAGCCGGTATTTTTCAGGCGATGACTTTAAGTTCTTTGATGCAAACGGAAATTTCATCGGTGAGCATCTTAAGGTTGTAGAGGAAACTTATGCTAAAATTAATAACAAATATATTGACGGTAAAAGTCTTGAGGAAGAGTTATCCATTGCTCCATGGGGCTATTCATACGGAACCATATCTACTATCCTGGCTGTCTTATTAAGAGCCGGCAAATTAATCGTTAAGTTCAACGACACAGAATACTTCTCTTATCTTGATAAACCTGCTCACGAAGTATTTGTTTCCAGTACAAAATTCAAGACAGCCCGGTTTAAATCTATCACTAAATCATTAAGCGCCGTACAAAAAGATTAAATCGTACAGGCACTGCTTGACCTGGAATTCGAGAAGCATACAGGGAAAAAGATAGATTATACCACCAGCGATTTTGAATTGGCCAATTCTCTTACTCAATTGGCTGAACATTTTATTACATCCCTTAATACCCTGAAAAATACACAGGCAGACTTCGATAAGCTGTTCGTTCATGTTTATAAGCAAAAAGATGTGCTTCAACATTATTCGGTGAAGACAACGGAAGCGAATTATATTGAAAAATCAGAGGATTTCCTGAACTCTAAGGCTGAATATATCCAGGCCATTACAATGGTTATAAAAGCTGAAAAATTTATCAAAAAGAACCTTGATAAGATTAAAGGATTCAGCCGGTTTGTGACAGCTGTAAATTCAGAACTGGAAAAAGCAGGGATCAAAAATAATAAAGTGACTGAAGCAGCACGGGCATTTGAAACGGCCATGGCCGATGATGTTATCGGGAAGTTCGGTGATATTCAAAACGGTGCTCAGCTTATTAAAGATGAATATTACCAATTAATGAGTTCTAATGCTCAGGTTATGAATAATTATTACACCTCCCTAAAATCTGAGATCCAATCAGCTACGAAAGAACTAAAAGAAAACTATCCGGCCAACCTGAATAATGAGAATGAGTTAAAATTAAATAACCTTTTGTCGTTTTGCTCTGGTAAAACAATAGCCGGAGTTCGTCTGGAATACCATATCGAATGTCAGGATTCCAAATATTCTCTATCCGATATTTTGAATTACATAGCCCTCTATCCGTCTAAAGAAGCAGAATTTCAAATGATTAAGGGAAGCTTTATCAAAGAGGCCCCAAAACCTGCTGATCCGGGAAAGTCAAAACAACCCATGAAAATGCAGTTATCGCTAACAAAAAAAGTAATGACAGCTTCTGAATATCGCAAAATTTTAGCAGGTCAGATACAAGCCATGGCCGGTATGCCCGACGATGATGAGGTGGAAGTAAATGTTAATAGTGAAAAAATATGAAGCTTCCTGAACATGTTGAGCAGATCCGTATCTTAATTTTTAAGGCTTTCAATAACCAGTTCTCCCGATTGGGAGTTGGCCCGGGGAAAATGGTTGAAATAGAAAAAGTTCCCTCTGAATTGCATAATAAACGTGAAAAAGTAGAGGTTCTGATCAACAGCCATACCGGAGAAACAGGAAATTACCCTGATGCCCGGAATAAAGCATTAGACGAGCTTACATTTACTTTGTTCAATCGACTTGCAGCAATTAAAGTAATGGAGTCTCACCAATTGTTCCCTCCCATAATTACCCGGCAGGCCGAACATGGCGACCGCTCTTTCGGACATAAGGTCTGGCTGGAGAAGAATACTGAGAAACGTAATGCAGAATTAGAAGGATTGCGTGACTATATAAAATTTGAGTTCAATCAATTGGGTGAGTATGTTCCTCTTTATAACAAAAATTATCCCTATGCCCTGCTTCCTTATGTAATCGAATTGAATGAAATTATTGATGCATTTAATGCAGTTGAAAAAGATGCCCAGGTAGATGATAACATCTGGCACAGCGATGATATTCTGGGATGGTTATACGAAAGCTATAACAATACTAAAAAACTGGAACATAAAGAGAGTGGCGATAAAACAGAATACAACAAAGTAAGTTTACAATCACAGGTATATACCCCTCGCTGGGTAGTGGAGTTCCTGGTAAATAATTCGTTAGGGAAGTTATACCTGGAAATGTATCCCGACTCTGAAATAAAAAACCGGTATAAAATTGCCAATGCACCGGCTGCAAGATTAAGAGATCCGAAACCGTTGCATGAGATCAAACTGATTGATCCGGCAGCAGGTTCAGGTAACTTTTTATTGTATGCCTTCGATTTTTTCTATGCATTGTATCACGACCAAATTGAAAACTTCGGCGCCGGTTATGAAGAGGAAAATATACCTGATCTCATTATTGAGAATAACCTGCACGGAATTGATCTGGACGACCGTGCCATACAATTAGGGCAATTAGGGTTGTGGATAAAGGCTAAAAAGAAAAAAAGAGATATCGGCGCTTTGAATTTCAACCTGGTATCATCCGACTTTTATTTGCCTGATTATGAGGAGGTGCAACATATTTTTGAGGCCAACGAAACGTTAGATACACAGCAAAAGTCAATTATTGTGGATGTCTGGACCGATTTGCAAAAAGCCTGTAAGTTTGGTTCGCTCGTTAAAATTGGTGAGAAGGTTAAAAAACGGGTGGAAAGCTTATACGACCTGCAGAACAGGGGTGAAACCGACCTGTTTCTTAGTGCAGAGATCACTCAACTCGAATCTTTTGAGAAACAATTCTTCAGCAACCTGGAAACGGCAGTGAACCGGTATGCAAAGCAACAGGGCAGCTCGTTCTTAACCGATAAAACCAAAGATGCGATTACCTATTTAAAGCTATTAACTAACCGGTATGATGTTGTAACAGCAAACCCGCCCTACACCGATAGCTCTGATTTTGGCCCTGATCTTAAGGAGTTTATAGAAGCCAACTATAAGAAACCATACAAATTTAACACTAACCTTTATGCCAGCTTTATCAAGCGTTGTTTTGAGCTGACCAATGATAAGGGAAAAGTGGGTCTGATTCATCCTCATACATTTATGTTTATTAAAACTTTTGAGGATGTGCGTAAATATATAATTGAGAAATCGCATATCGATGTGATGGTTGATTTGGGTTTAGACAGGGTGAACCTGTTTGGACCGGGAATATTATTGGATGCCACTTTCTATGTTCTCAGCAAGGATATTACTGAGACTAAAGGACTATATTTTAATCTGACTACCAACTTGCAGGAAAAATATAAAAAGGAAAAGTTCTTACAGGCACTTTCAGATCATATTGAGGGCAATAAAAACGAAAGAGTTTACGAACTGGAACAATCCAAATTAAAAATCATTAAATCGTGGCCATTTATTTATTGGATAAGTGATGAGTTTAGGGAGAAGTTTAGGTATAAATTATTTGAGGATTATTTTAAGCTTGCTACTGGTCTAATGACAGGGAATAATCTGAAACACTTACGCTTTTATTGGGAAGTTAATCCGGATAATTTGTCATATAACAATATAACTGATGGTAAGCAGTGGGTTCCCTATCAAAAGGGAGGGGATTATAATAAATGGTTTGGTAATAATTGGTTAACAGTAAACTATTTTAATGAGGGTGAGCTATTAGCAACTACAGATAATAAAGCTTACTATTTTAGACCAGGGATTACATATTCTGCTACATCCTCAAAAGGAGTTTCCTTCAGAATGTTACCTGAAAACCAAATTTTTGATAAAAAGGGTTCTTGTATTTTTCTACAAGACAATAAGCAAAAATGGGATCTTAATTATGTTATTGCTGTCCTTAATTCTAAATTGACATTCTATATTGTAAATTGTCTAAATTCTACAGTTGAAACTCAAATAGGAGATATAAAAAGAGTGCCATTTGTTGAGCCTTCTAATTCAATTGAAATGGAAGTTTCGCTACTATCAAATAAGTCGATTAAAATTAAGAAATATCTTAACAGCTTCAGTATAATTGAAAAAGAGTTTAAGCCATTACAGATAATTAGAGGCAATATAATTTCTGATATCAAAAAATCAATTAAGGAATTTATTAATTATGAGAACTATTTACTTTCCCAAATAATAATTAGCGAAGCAATCATCAACGAAAAAATCTTTGAAATTTATGACTTTACCGATGCAGATAAAGCAATGGTACTGGCAAAAGAAGGTGAAAATATTGGTGCCCTACCCGTTTCAAAGACTGCCAGACAAGCATATATAAGTGATCCGGAAGCAGCCAAAGAGTTCCCCCTGGATAATATCAGAGAATTTATAGAAAGCCTGCCGGAGAAAGAATTCTCCCTATCTGAAAAAGAAAGTATTGAGCAAGAATTCCCAAACCTGTATCAAAGCAATAACGATTTAGAGGAGTTTTGTATCCGCCATAAGGTAAATCCTATTAATGTCTGGTATTGGTTCAAAGAGAGTAATGTCATTCCGAAGCAACGCATGAACGACCTGGCCATGGAGTTTCTGGCCGATATGCTGCGTGAAATATTAATGGAAGATGAGGATGGTATTATCCCACTGGTACCCAATGCCGGAGAAAAGCTACTGCTGGATCGTGTAGAGGAGAAATTTATGGAGAAAGGCTTCAGCATGGCACAGTATTCTTCATTCGATAGTGTGCTGGGGAGGGAGCTGAATGATTATTTAAATCATCATTTCTTCAAGGCTCTCTCAGACCATTTAAACTTATTTATGTACTTACCTAAAACTCCTTTTATCTGGCACCTTACCAGCGGTCCGGAGCAGGGATTTGACTGCTACATCATCATCTACAAGTGGAGTCGTGATAAACTGCTGAGAATCCGATCAGTATATATTGAAAACAGGGAACGTTCATTAATAAACCGTCAAAGCGACCTGGCCAACGATGATACTGCCAAAGCACAAAACGAAAAAGATAAAATTTACAAACAACTGAAAGAGATAGAAAGCTTTAAGAAAAAGATCGATGAGTTGCTGGAAGTGGGCTACGATCCTGTTCTGGATGATGGTGTGGGGAAAAATATTGCTCCATTGCAACAGAAGAAAATGCTGGCTTATGAGGTGCTTAATGCAGGGCAGTTAAAGAAATATTTAAATGCGGATTGGTAACAATGATAGTGAATAATTCAGAGATAATATAAGGTTATAGCCTTATAATTGATGGACTTAATAATATTGAAAATGACAAACAATAGCTATTATTATAAGGCCATAATCTTATATTTATTCTGAGACGAATAATACAATAAAGCTGTTTTATGTCGCAAATATATACTAAATTAGCGACAATAAATAAATATAAATATGATTGAAAGCACTGAAATACAAATATTAACAAAAATAAAAAAAGCGAAGGGGGGCTCGCTATTTTTTATGGAAGATTTTTTGCGATTTGGAAATTCCAAGGCCATTTCAAAAGCTTTGGAACGACTTGTAGAGAGAGGGGATATTACCCGTGTTGCCCGTGGTATTTATGCCCGGTTGGAAAAGGACCCTATTTTAGGTCCGATTAAACCGGGAACTGAAGCCATTGCAAAAGCTATTGCCAAAAGAGATAAAGCACGAATTGTTCCAACCGGAGTATTGGCATTAAACGCTTTAGGTTTATCAACACAAATCCCAATGAATGTTGTCTACTTAACCGATGGTGCTGCACGAAAAATTAATTTGGGAAAGCGTAAAATTATATTCAAAAAAACGAGCCCAAAAAACTTAGCTGCCATAGGGAAAATAAGTAGCTTGGTTATACAGGCACTAAAAGAAATTGGGAAGGATAACATAGCAGAAGATGAAAAAATAATAATATTAGAACATCTTAAAAAAGAAGAAAAGCATAGATTAGAGCACGACATACGCCTGGCCCCCGAATGGGTAAGGATAATTATGCGACAAGCTTTAAATACTAACCAGCAATAATAAAAACTAATGAGCAACGAATGGTACAACATACCAAAGCAAACTAAAATAAATGCTTACACACAGGTCTCGGAAGATATTGATTTAACCTTAGATGGAACATTTCTGGGAGTTGAAGGCAAGTTAACAAGAAATGGAATGAAAACATTAAGAAAGAAAACAGGCAAATATATTTCAGAGAAATTTTCCCCTGAATTAGAAGCAAGACTAAAAGAAAAAGGATTAGTTGACATATCATTAAATTACATCAAACCAGAATCAAGTGATGCCGACCCGGCTCAAGTAGCAATACACTACCCAAATGTTATTAAGTATCCTGCATATATCCAACCAGGGATATTGTTGGAAATCAGCTGTAGTTCACTGAAAGGACCTAATACGGTTCAAACATTTTATTCGCTGTTAGATGAGCATTATCTGGAATCCGCATTTGCCGGAGACCAGATTGATGTGTGCGCCTTGAATGGTAAATATAGTAAAAAGTTCTTTTATGTATTTGAAAGAAAGTCCAGAGAGTGAAAGTCTCTTATGCACTGGGGTAACGCTTGGAAGCATTAGCAAGTGGCAAGGTGGTTTGGGGTGACCCATGC
>DATKUO010000104.1:0-3026 GCA_035530515.1 Bacteroidales bacterium | reverse complement strand
TTTTTTCATCCTTTGTTTTCTGATAACCAAGTTTTGCGTACCGATAACTCATCATGGCTTCTTGATAATCATTCATCTCCTGAAGTCGGGATTCTTTTTGGGAAAGGCGTTTTTGTTTTTCAATATCAGCCTGAGAAGGCAACTCTTTATAAGCTGGTACCTGTTCTGCTTGTTTGGAAGTAATTGAAGGGTCAATTCGCTTACTTGCCTCTTCCCTGGTCTTTGCTTCTGGAATTCCAGGTGAAGTCTGAAGCGGTTGTCCACCAGCTCCTATATCGGTTTCAGTGAATTGTGTTTCTCCTCCAGGGCCTTTGATAGGGACTGGTTGTGCTGTTTCTGGTGGCTTTCCTGCTATTGATCCCTGAACACTCTCACCGGTTGCTGTGGTCTTCTGCTCTTCCATTAAAGCTTTGCGCCTGGTGTCGAGCTTCTTTAACAGCTCTGCGGTTTGCCCACTAAACCTATCAAGGTATTTGCCAATTGATTCGGTAGTTAAAAGGTCAGTGCTGCGTGGCATTGGAAACATTTTTAAATCAGATTGTAGTTCCTCTTCAGTCATCTTCCCGGCTTTGACAAGGGGGGCTGCTTGCTTTGAATAGGTTTCTTTCCAAGTCTTCCAATTATCACTTGCAAGATCGGTATCTGCTTTTATTGCCTCTGCTGCCTTTTTCCGCTGCTCTTGAACGTATTTGTATTCATCGTCTTTGCGTTTTGCTTCAGGAATAGCAACTGCGGCCTGGGCACCTATAGCTCCAACACTTCGAGCAGTGTCCCCACGGTTTTTCTTTTGGTAGTTAAATCCATAAAAAGCCATTATGTTGCCCTCCTTACACTATTGAGAAATGCGTTCCTTGCAGTAGCATTTTTGTTAACGAAGTCAAGATTTTCGGCTTTGAAGTTTTCACGCTTGGCGTATTGGCGATCTTTTTCGCGCTCCTTCCTATCAAGCCTTGCCTCTTTTCTCTGGAATGAAAACTCTTCTTTGCGCTGTTTTAGTCCAAGCATATTAAGCTTTTCCTGCGCCTTTTCAGTATTCAACTTATCTTGGCGCTGTGTTTCAGCCAGCTTTAAGCCAATCCGATTAGCCTCTGCGGTGTCTTGACTATCTAAAATACCACCTACTACAGCCCCGCCAATCGCTACCACCGCTCCAATTATTGCCGCTATTGCCATACAACCCTCTTCTCTATGTTGTTTATTGCTTTTGTTATATCACGTTTAATGCCTAAAAAATTGCATATTTTATACAATGGCAACTCAGGTCTTTCGGCCATATCTTCGTAACGTATTCTAATATTGTTTTTTGCTTTAGAATACCCATCTATTAAGTGTTTATTTGTATTATAAGCCAATTCAGCATTACTTGCAGTTGATTTAATATTTGATATTTTATAATCAGCTTTCATTAACCTTTGAAGACTCGGAATAACATCTTTTTTGTTTCTTTCACAGATAATAATTTTATCAACATATTTTGGTTTTGTTATAGATAACTGATATCCATAAAGCTTAACCGCCATACCTTTGTAGATAAAAGTATTTAACCCATTAATAGTTTCATTTATGGGCAAATCATAGTACCCTTTTGGGTTTAGCTCAACACAACTAAAATCATCGTGAAACTTATACCCAACTATAGAAACACCTAAAAGTTTTAGGGTCTGCATCATCAAGCTTGTCCCGCTTCTAAGTCCGGTTACTATTATCACTAATCTGTTATGCTCCCGTTTGTGCCAAAGTCTATATACTCAGTGGTTCCATCAGGCCCAATTACTTCTACAACATCAGCCTCCCACTGTTTACCGGTTATTGGGTCTGTGTGTATTTTTCTTGTTGTTACACCAACTATTTCGTACACATTTCCATCATATTCCCACTTTCTGCCTTTATTATTGTCAAAATATTCTTTCATTTCAGACTTAAATCTTAGCTTTGGGAATGCTTGTTTCTTTTGAGCTTGGTTTTTGTTATAAGAAGCATCATAAATATTGGTTGGGTAACTATAGTTCATGTGCAGAACGCCGTGTCCCTGTGAATAAAAAGAGACTTCTCCACTATTCCCGACTTCTGGGTTTTCAAAATCAAGCGGTGATTTGCTTGATAGAGTAAAATTCATACTGTCAAGAAGCTTTTCGTCATCATCAGTTCCTTCCCCGGAATCAACCCTGGCCTGTGCTGCTCTTATTTCATCTAACATTTTTTGATCTGCTGATGTTAAAGGTTCGGCGCCGCCGCCACTAAAATATTCATTTATTCTCGAATTTGAACCAGTTGTCTGATCCCACTCATCAAACATTTTTTTTGTAAAACCATCAGGGACTGCCCCACCGTGTGCATCTAAAAATTCACTAATTCTGCCTTCATCGGTAATAACACCAATACTATCAAAATAATCCATTGCGTTTGATATGTTGTTGTTTGGGTCACCGCCAGGGCCTGTTCCACTTCCACCACCGTATTCTACCCAACCCTCTTTCTCAATGTTAAGAGTATGGTCTGGATTGTTGGCAAGGAATTCATCGGCTTCTTCCTGGGTCTTAAAATACTCTACTTCTTTACCGTCCTTGTCAAGTATCTGAAAACCATCAGAGAAAGTAAATCCTTCGGGATGGGAAATACCGTATTCCAAAGCGCCAATTATGCGGTCATACTGCTCTTGGGTAATAATATTCTTTTCAAGCAACTTATCATACTTGGTTATTGCATTGTAAATGGGATTATGTGAAAGCTGAGCATTTTCGTACATGCTCTTAATATCAGCATCGGTCATATTAAGATTGTCATAAGAACCATCGGCTATTGCAGAATTCTTCCAATCCTCAAAAGACATATCCCCGGCTATTGCGCCAGTCATATTATTCCAAGCTTCGTTAAATTTCTCCTTATTCTCTTCGGTAATAGCATTAGAAAAGTCAATGTTAGTCCCAAATATAGAATTAAATAGTTTTGCGGCGTTCTGGAAGTTCTTTTCCCCGCCCTGCGAAATCAATCCGTTAAAAGAATCAATCTTTTTCTGATACTCCCAC
>DATKUO010000103.1:0-12804 GCA_035530515.1 Bacteroidales bacterium | reverse complement strand
GTCGGAGGTTCGCTGAAGCGAACCTCCGACTCTTTCCCCTATTTGTTAAAAATAAAATTGTCATTCCGAATGAAGTTCCGCCTAAGCGGAACGAAATGAGGAATCTCATACATATAAATGTGTAATTTTATAAGCAATTTGAATTAAGAAATGTTCATTAGTTGTCAGATTATTCATCATTCCCGATACTCATATAAAAAAATATTACAATGGAATTTGCAATAATACCTTTTGGATTGGTTCTAATAGCCAGTATTTTTCAAGGATCATTTGGCCTTGGTATGAAATTCATGTCACCCCTTAAGTGGGAAGCCTGGTGGTTGGTTCATGCTACAGTGGCCATGTTAATTGTTCCCTTGATTTGGGCTTTTTTGGTAGTACCCGATTTATTTGGAGTAATTGCCGCTGCTCCTTCAAAAGCTATCTGGATCGGGATGCTTTTTGGTTTTCTCTGGGGCATTGGCGGAATCATGTTTGGGAAAAGCATCCCTTATATTGGTATGTCACTTACCTATGGAATTGTAATGGGAATATGCTCTGCGATTGGCAGCCTGATTCCACTTTTTCAATTAGAAGGTGCTACCAGCTTGCCTGCATTCCCATATGTCATTGTTGGTGTTCTTATTATGATTGTTGGTGTTGCAATTACTGCCTATGCAGGCATACAACGAGATAAAATTACCCAAAAAGATAAGGAAGGAACAATAAATCTAAAGTTAGGATTAACAATTGCTATCATAAGTGGTGCATTGTCGGCACTGCTGAATGTTGGTTTTGTCAATGCACAACCTGTAGGGCAAACTGCTGAAGCAACCGGTGTTATAGCACGCAATAGCAGCCTGGCCGTTTGGGTTGTTGTGCTGATTGGTGCTTATGTCATGAATGCCGGATATGCCATTATATTACTCTTCAGGAACAAGACCTGGAATTCTTTTGCAGTCGCAAAATCAAGCAAAGCTTATACCTGGGCAATTGCTGCAGGTTTATTGTGGTTTGGAGCATTGGGCATTTACGGTCAGGGTGCTACATTAATGGGAAATATGGGACCGATAATTGGCTGGCCAATATTACTGGGTGTTTCGCTTATTGTAAGTAATGTTTGGGCCTACATTAATAAGGAGTGGAAAGACGCATCAAAACCTTTTATCTGGTTGTTGGCTGGTCTTTTTATACTTATCGTGGCAACTATTGTTTTGGGCTATTCCAATGGTGTGGTATAATAAACAAACATCCTTTATTGATACATATTTTTAGAAATGAAAATAAAATCGATCGAAAGTTTCATACTTTCAGATAAATTGAACGAGAGCTTTTATTTTTCACAATGGGAATATTCTGAAAGGAGAATATGTATAGTGAAAGTGACAAGCGATACCGGCCATGTTGGCTGGGGTGAAGGATATGGACCCGCTAAAGTAATTCGTGCCGGGATTAATCATTTATCACAGTTTATTATTGGCATGAATCCGCTGGAAACAGAGACTATCTGGAGTACCATGTATCGCCGAACATTAGACTATGCACGAAGAGGCATTCTCGTTTCGGCAATTAGTGCTATTGATGTTGCACTCTGGGATTTAAAGGGAAAAATATTGGAGCAACCCGTTCATTTGTTGCTTGGGGGAAAGAAGCGCGACAGAGTTATTCCTTATGCATCAGGGATGTATTTTACAAACGAGGGGAAGTTATGTGATAAGTTGAAAGACGAGGCCAGATATTATGTCGATCTTGGTTTTAAAGCCGTTAAAATGAAGGTTGGTCTTAGTATTGAGCAGGATATCGAAAACGTAAATATAGTACGTAAAGCTATAGGACCCAACATCAATCTGATGATTGATGCGAATCATGCCTATAACTTAAGAGAGGCAGTGCATCTGGCAAAAGCTATAGAACCTTGCAATATTTATTGGTTCGAGGAACCTATTTCTCCGGAATATTACGAGCAATATGCTGAATTAAGAACAAAAACCACCATCCCAATAGCCGGGGGCGAGTGTGAATACCTTCGTTTTGGATTTCAAACTTTATTGCAATACAAATCTGTTGATATTATTCAGCCTGATATTTGTGCGACAGGTGGTATTACCGAAACGAAAAGGATTGCTACCATGGCTTCGGTATATGGTGTCGAAGTGGTTCCGCATACCTGGGGTACAGGAATAGCCATTTCAGCAGCCTTGCACTTTTTATACAACCTGGATATCTGGCCAGGACGTATGCAGGCACCTCTAAATTATATCGAATATGACCGCTCAGAAAACGGACTTAGAGAAGCACTCACCAGCAGTGAAATGGTAGTAAAGAATGGGGAGATTGAAATAAGCGATAAACCAGGATTGGGTTTTGAATTAAATGAAGTGGCATTGCATAAATACACATTGAAAGAATAGCTATGAAATTCGGATATAAGAAATTATATATCGGAGGAGAATTGCTTGATGCAGTTTCCGGTGAAAGAAAGCAGGTTATATGTCCCGGTACCGAGGAAGCAGTAGCCGAAATTGCCTGGGGAGGTAAAAAGGATGGTGAACTTGCTTTGAAAGCAGCTCAGGCTGCATTCAAAAAGTGGTCGAAAATGAGCATAAACACCCGCAAAATGTGGATGGATAAGCTGCGCGACGCAGTTATTGAGCGTAAGCATGAAATCCGTGAATCGGTGATGTACGAAATGGGAAAAACCTACAACCAGGCATTGGAAGATTTTGAAACTGTGGTTAATGCCCTTGAATGGTATCCGCAGGAAATGTTGCATCGCAGAGATGATATCATTACAGATCCTGATGGAACTCATGCTCATCAAATCATTACAAAAACCGCAGGTGTGGCAGTTGGGTATCTGGCATGGAATTTTCCGCTGCTGAATTTCGGATTTAAACTAGGGCCAGCATTGGCATCAGGGTGTACTCTCATTTTGAAACCTTCGGCAAATGCACCGCTTTCAGCTTATTTGATCGGTGAGATTTTGGAAAGCATAAACTTTCCCAAAGGGGTTGTAAACATTATTGCGGGCTCTAATGAAGAACTGGCCCTGACATTATCTTCGAGCAAGATTCCAAGGGTAATTACCATGATTGGTTCTTCAGTTTCCGGAAGAGTAGCGTTGCAACAAGCAGCTACTTCAATAAAACATTTCAGCATGGAACTTGGAGGAAACGCGCCTGCCATTGTTTTTAAAGATGCAAATCTCAGCCAGGCTGTAAGTGATCTGTCAGCAATAAAATTTGGAAACTGTGGCCAGATTTGTGTTTCTCCTAACCGGATTTTTGTACATGAAAGTATTTATAAAGAATTTGTTGAACTATTTGTAAAAAAGGCCGTAAACCTTCAGCTGGGTTTTGGCACTGACATTAATATTGACATGGGGCCATTGGTCGACAAGCGTTCGCGTGACAGAATAATGAAGTTAGTTGAAACCACAATAGCTGAAGGTGCAAGGCTGGAATGCGGAGGCAAGATCCCAAAAGATAAAGAGAAGGGGTTTTTTTATGAACCGACTGTTTTTTCAGGGGTAACGCGTAAAATGACAATTTTCAGAGAAGAGATTTTTGGTCCGCTGGCAGCCATCTATTCTTTCAAAGAAGATGATGAAGTTTTAGATATGGCCAACGATTGCGAAGTTGGGTTATCGAGCTACATATACACCAACGATGTAAATCGTATTCAAAAGTTTTCAGCCGGGCTGGAAGTCGGAGAGGTTCATATAAATGGATTTAAATATGCAATTTATCTGCCTCATGGAGGAGTAAAAGAAAGTGGTTTAGGGCATGATTGTTCTTACCTGGCTTTAGATGATTATCTGGAAAAGAAACGCATTACAATAAGAGTTTAAAATATGCAACCTGTTTCTCAACGGGCTATGGCGCCTGGCATAATTAAAAAAATAGATGATGCCGGTGTTATAGCGGTGCTGATCATTGATGATTTAAATCACACAGTTCCTGTAGCGAGAGCACTTTTATCAGGAGGGGTCAATGCCATCGAACTGACACTTCGCACACCATTGGCCATTGATGCGGCACTGAAAATTAAAAAGGAAGTTCCGGAAATGATCCTCGGTATTGGTACTGTATTAACAGTCGATCAGGTCAAAGCAGTTGCCGATGTCGGCGCCGATTTTGCGGTAGCACCGGGTTGTAATCCCAGGATAATTGCCGAAGCCTATAAACATAGTCTGTCTTTTGCTCCCGGAATTATGACTCCTACTGACATTGAAATAGCTGTTGAACAAGGGTGCCGGGTGCTGAAATATTTTCCTGCTGAAACATCAGGAGGAATACATCATCTGGAAAATATAGCATCTCCCTATCAATATTTAGGATTAAAATTTATTCCGCTTGGAGGATGCAACATGGACAATGCCCGCTCTTATCTCGAATCGCCGTTAATAACCGCCATTGGTGGTTCATGGGTAGCAAAACGCCCGCTTATCCAGGCTGAAAACTGGGATGCAATTACAGCTAATGCCAGGGAAATAAGAGATCTGATCATAAAAATCAGAAAAGAGAAAGGATAACAAGCTTCAAGTGATCAATATTATTAGAATCTATTGTGCTGAATCATATATTGAGTTAAAAAATGAAGACAGTTGTAACATTTGGTGAAATAATGGGACGGTTATGTCCTGAAAACTTTCAACGCTTTCGCCAAAGTATGCCTGGGAAACTGGAAATGACTTTCGCCGGTGCAGAGGCAAATGTTGCCGCATCTATAGCCATGCTGGGTGGGAAAGTGAAGTTTGTTACAGCACTGCCGGAAAATGAAATGACTGAAGCCTGTTTGTCGGTTCTCAAAGGAATTGATGTTGACGTTTCGGGTATAAAGATTGTTAAATACGGGCGGTTTGGTTTGTATTTTGTTGAACGCGGTGCCAACCAGCGACCAAGCAGGGTGATGTATGACCGGGATTATTCTTCAGTTTCACTGACGCCAGGCAATGCCTACGACTGGAATAGTTTGCTTGCAGGTGCAGGATGGCTTCATACAACAGGTATTACACCTGCCCTTTCTGAAATATCAGCCAAGGCAACGGAGGTAGCCGTCAGAGCAGCAAAAGAAAAAGGCTTAACTGTTTCATGTGATTTAAACTTCCGTAAGAAATTATGGCAGTGGCAACCCGGCATTTCGGCTTCAGAACTCGCACAAAAAACCATGCGCGCTATTCTTCCCTATGTAGACGTTGTGATAGCCAACGAGGAAGATGCCAACGATGTTTTGGGCATTTCAGCTGAAAATACGGATATTGAAGAAGGTAGGTTGGATGTGGCCAAATATAAAGATGTTGCAAAGGAAATAACGGGTCAGTACCCGAATGTAACAAAAGTAGCAATCACCTTGCGCGAAAGTATTTCAGCCACACACAACAATTGGGGTGCAATGTTGTACGATACTGCTACGGATAGGTCTCATTTCGCACCTGAAAATGAGGGTGCTTATGCTCCTTACGAAATTAAAAACATTATTGACCGTGTTGGCGGAGGAGATTCTTTTGGAGCTGCGTTGATTTACGCTTTAAATACACCGAAGTTGTCAAACCCTGAAAATGCAATTCGATTTGCAGCGGCTTCATCTTGTCTATGTCATTCAATAAACGGTGATTTTAACTATGTTTCCAGATCAGAGGTCGAATCACTGATGGGAGGGTCAGGAACAGGAAGGGTCGTACGATAAAAATAAGATATATATACCGGGTGATATCTTCCGTTTAGAAGATGCTTTGCATTCTAAATGAAGGTAACAAAAAATATATCCGAAGATTCACATTTGAAGAATATCACAATGATTTCATCAATTGATCAAAGCTTAACCTGAATCTATAATGAAAATTTAAAATATAATCGGCAAAATTATGGGTTTTTTACCTGCGATCATTAGTTTTATACTTATATGTGGTTGTGCTTCAAATGATAGCCCTTCAGCTAAAACCAACAGTTTAAACCTGTAACAATAGAAAAAGGATAGTTTAAGCTTAGTTTAAATTAAAGAAGTAAAAATTTATGAAGAATAAACTCATACTAATTGGATTATTTCTTTATTCGATTTCTCAGATTACTCTAGCTCAAAACGACTGGGAAAACGAGCATGTTTTCGAGAAAAATAAAATGGAGGCTCGGGTCCCTTCATATTCCTTCAAAAATGCAGCTGATGCCTTGAACGGAAACCGGGAGTTATCGCGTATGATTCTGTTAAACGGAATCTGGAAATTCAACTTTGTTGAAAAAGCCGAAAACCGGCCAACAGATTTTATGGGAGGTGATTTTGAAGGCAATGGATGGAATGATATTGAAGTCCCGTCGAACTGGGAACTGAAAGGCTATGGGCAGCCTATCTACAGCAATATTATCTATCCGTTTACTCCAAATATTCTTGATACCACAGCTAAATTTGACTGGAAAGGACCTCAGCCACCTCGTCCTCCTAAGATCTATCGTGATAATCCGGCAGGGAGTTATTTTCGTGATTTTGTAATTCCTGAAGACTGGAAAGATATGTCAGTGGTTATTCACTTTGGAGGAGTTACCTCTGCATTTTACATTTGGGTAAATGGCAGGGAAGTTGGCTATAGTCAGGGAAGCTGTCTGGCTGCCGAATTCGATATTACCAGCTTCATGAAACCAGGAAAGAACAGGGTTGCAGTGCAGGTTTTCCGGTGGAGCGATGGCAGCTATCTGGAAGACCAGGATATGTGGCGATTGAGTGGAATCTTTAGGGAGGTCATGCTTTTGGCTCAACCCAAAATTGCATTGAACGATTTTTATGTAAAAACCAAACTCGATGAAAATTTTCAGGATGCCAAACTTGAAATCAGGCCAAAAGTCTGGGTCATGAAAGATGCGGATAAGCTGGATGGATGGAAAGTAACCGCTCAGCTTTTTGATGCCAGTAATACTCCAGTGTTGAGGAATGAATTATCAGCATCTATTAAAGCTATCTATGAAGAACGCTGGCCTCCGCGCGATGTGCCAAAATTTGCATTCATGGAAGCCAAAATCCGGCGCCCCCACAAGTGGTCAGGCGAAGATCCCTATTTATACAAATTGGTTCTTCAAGTTATCAATCCTGAAGGGGAGGTGGTTGAAGCCCGAAGTCAGCAGATTGGATTCCGAAAAGTTGAATTCAATGAGAAGAATGAATTACTGATAAATGGAAGATCAGTAGAGATAATGGGTGTTAATCGTCATGATCATAATATGATTAATGGCAAGGCGCTTACCCACGATGATATTCGGAAAGATGTGGAATTGCTGAAGCAATTCAATTTTAATGCAGTACGCACTTCCCATTATCCCAATGATCCGTATTTTATTGAATTATGCAACGAATATGGCATCTATGTACTCGATGAGGCAAATATCGAATGTCATCATCTGGGAAGTCTTATTCCCTTTACACCATCATGGACTGCTCCGATACTAAGCCGTATTTTCCGTATGGTAGAACGTGACAAGAACAATCCATGTATAATTGGTTGGTCGCTTGGCAATGAATCTGGCACCGGACCAGCATTTGCTGCGGCCTCCGCCTGGGTGAAAGAATACGATCCTTCAAGGTTTATTCATTATGAAGGAGCACAGGGTGATCCTAATGATCCGCATTATATTGAGGATGCAGGTTATACGGTAAATTCATGGCCTGTGTATGCCAATCCTGATGATCCAGATTATGTAGATGTTGTAAGTCGGATGTACCCCGATCTCAACGCCTTGATTGGTATGTCGGAAAGTGCTTATATTACCCGACCGATTATAATGTGCGAATATCTCCATGCCATGGGCAATTCAGTTGGCGGCCTTCACGATTATTGGACTGAAATCAGGGAAAGGCCAAATTTAATTGGCGGTTTTATCTGGGATATGATTGATCAGGGCATTTTGAAAACTCATGAAAGCGGGAAGAAATTCTTTGCTTATGGCGGCGATTTTGGAGATGTTCCAAACGATCAAAACTTCTGTCTGAACGGAGTATTTGCTGCCGACCGGACCCCAAACCCACATGCATGGGAATGCAGGCACGAATTTCAACCGGTAGCTTTTGAACCTTTTAATGTAGAAAATTGGAAAGTCATGATTATCAATAGATTTGTTTTTTCAAACCTGAATAAATACGAGATTCATTGGGAACTTGCTGAAAACAGTACGACTATACAATCGGGAATTTTACCCGATCAGGATATTGCTGCAGGTGAATCTTCAGTTATTGAAATCCCGTATAAAGCCGTTCAGTTTAAAGCTGAAAACGAATATTGGCTGCGATTAAGTCTGCACGAAAAATCCGACCGGTTGTGGTGCAAAAAAGGTTTTGAATTAGCCAAGGATCAGCTGTTAATGAAAAAATGTGAAACTTTAAAACCTTATGTATCTGCGTCAAACGAAAAGCTTGCTGTTAACGAGACACAGGAAGGAATTGAGATTAGCGGGAAAAGGGTTTCAGTTTTTGTTTCAAAAACAAACGGTGAATTGACATCATATAAGCTGAATAATATTGAACAACTGATGGCTCCGCTAAAACCAAACTTCACCCGACCGGCAATCGATAACGATGTTCGGGGAGATAATAGTAAATATGTTGCCAATTCGATGAAGGTTTGGGGAAAATTGCCCGATGCACTTCAGGTTAATTCAGAAAAAGTTGAGATTGAAAGTGTTTCGTTGGTAAAAATAATTATCAACCAAACAACTGATGGAGTTAATCTGCAAACAATTTATTCAATTTATAGCGATGGCAAAATTGGTGTCCAATGCGATTTGGATGCGGACAAATCATTGCCCGACCTAATCCGATTTGGAGTGACAATGGGGATATCTGGTTCCTTGGTTAACACAACCTATTATGGAAATGGCCCCTGGGAAACATATTGTGATCGGAAACTGGGTGCAGAGGTTGATGAGTTTTCATTTAAAACAGATAATATGTTTTATAATTATGTTGGACCTCAGGAAAATGGTAACCGGACTGATACACGTTGGGTAAAATTTTCCTCAGGATCAGGCAATAAGCTAAAAGGTCTAACTTTCACAGGCGTGCCAACTTTCAGCTTTTCTATCTGGCCTTATTCGGCTGAAAACATAGATAAGGCAAAGCATACTTACGACCTTGTTACTCAAGGGTTCTATACGTTGAACATTGATGCGGCCCAGGCTCCTGTTGGCGGAACGTTGGAACATTGGTTAACAAAATATCTTCTCAAACCTGGCAAATACAGTCTTCAATTTATTATTGGCCCAATAACAAAATAGATAACTTATAGTAATTAAACGTATGAAATATCAGTTTAGTCATATCGGAATTCCTACTATGGAAGAAAAAAAATGGGATGGTTTTTATGCACCCGGAAAGATACATTTTACCGATTTCGCAAACGACGAATTTGGCATTGAGTGGGTTAAGTGCGACACCGACAGCCCTATGCCGGAAATGTTTCAGAGAGTGGCTCATGTAGCTTATCTTGTCGAAAATATTGAGAAAGCATTGGCCGGAAAGGAAATTCTTGTTGAAACATTTTCTCCCGGAAAAGGGGTGCGGGTAGCGTTTATTGTTCATAAAGGATCTCCTGTTGAATTTATGGAAGTATCAGAATAAATTGTGTAATTATCATTCAATGGAAAATTTATTCTTAAAGGAGTTTCTTGTTAATACAGTGAGGAACCAGCTCAACATGCTGATATTTTAAAAAAAAGGTTGTCTTCTTAGATCGGTTCGTTAACAGTCCATCATTTTCAATGAACTTGATGGGCTTTTATTTTTTAATAAAATTATCGTAATTAAGCAAATAGTGATCTGTAGAGTTGAACAGAAACTGATGGCAGGGATATCAGGTAATGAAATTGAACTGAGTTTATCGTTGTCAGCCTATACAGGCAATACTGAAGAGCTATTGGTTGCATATGATAAATTGAATATATTTGTATATTATGAAGTTAATCTTAAAAAATACAGATAGCTTTTTAAATGATCGAATAAGTATCACCAAAAAAGAAATTCCATGTCTGGATTCCTCATGGCATTATCATGCGCAATATGAACTCTTGTATATCTCTCAAAGTTTCGGAATTCGATTTGTCGGAGATAATGTTTCTCATTTCTTTCCCGGAGAATTGGTTTTAGTTGGGCCTTATCTGCCTCACCTGTGGCGAAATGATCCTTCTTATTATAGAGAGAACGATACAAATAGGGTTAAGACTATTGTCATTAAATTCACCAAGAATTTCATAGGTGAAGGGACTTTTAACAATCCCGAATTTTCAGCAATTAATAGTATGCTTGAACAATCAAAATTTGGAATAAGCTTTGGTAAAAGTTCAAGTAAGGGTCTTAACGATGATTTAATTGGAATTTTTGATTTATCTCCGGCAGAACAATCGATAAAACTTCTTGAAATATTAAACAGGCTGTCGGTAGCTGTAGACAAGAAGGTATTATCATTTACTGATATGCGCCAGTACTCCTCAAAATATTCACATTCTATTGACGGTGTTTTGAAGTATATTTCTGATAATTATGCCAACAAAATCAGTCTAAACGATGTTTCTGATATTACCTGTATGACTGCCAATTCCTTTTGCCGTTTCTTTAAAAAGGTAACTAACAAGTCATTTATCCAGTTTTTAAACGAGGTGCGTATACGCAATGGTGCACGCCTTTTAGCGCAAGAAAATTTGCCTATATCTGAAGTCTGTGAAATGGTTGGATACAAATCAATTACCAACTTTAATAAGCATTTCAAACAAATAACTGGCCATACCCCCACTGGCTACAGGCTATCAATCCAATCACTTTAATTACAGTTCGACGATCCTCTGTATCGGTTTACCTTAAGATATTTTTTTGAGGATTCCTCCTATGCTGTAATGCTGAGTTTTTAAACTGTCTCATTTGAATAGGGATAGTACGCAAAAAGGGGTAAAATACTGCAATAAGAAGATAAATTTCACTAATAATCGTCCATAAAATTCAATTTATTTTATAAACGACTAATTGTTTATGGATGTTAAATTGTTACTTCTGAATGAACCATTGAAAAGTAATTCCTTAAAACCACTTTTTATGGCAAAGGCCAGGTTGAAATTATTCGATTCCGTAATCAAAACTTTTAAGTCAATTTTTACATGATCAGATATACTATGAATTTAAGCAGGCTTAATATATGCGTAATGGCAATCAGATTAAATACTAAAAAAACACGAAAATTTTGCAATGCATTGCTGCAAAAAATGACTAACCAGAAATCCTATTTTATTCACCTAACTACCTAGTACTATGAAAAAAAATCGAAAATTTAAGGCATCTCTTAATTTTCCGGAATTAGATAATAAAGCCTTAAAGAAGAACTTTATGAATTTGCAACTTACAGTTTTTTGCTTGATCCTGAGCATATTTCAGGTTATGGCATCAGAAGGTCCTGATCTTTCATTTGACAATGAAAATGGAAACACTGCTAGTATCTCAGGAATTGTAGGCCAGCAAAAAGCCATCTCCGGAACTGTCCGTGACGAAAAGGGTGAGCCCATGACAGCAGTAAGCGTTGTGATTAAAGGAACAACCCAGGGTACTGCCACAGATGTAAATGGTCAATTTTTGTTACCAGGAGTGCCTGATAATGCTACTCTGGTATTTTCTTTTATTGGTATGAAAACACAGGAAATTCTTGTTGGAGCCCAGACAAAAATTGATGTGGTGTTGGAGGAGGCGTCATTGGGCCTTGACGAAGTTGTTGTTACGGGTTATACAACCAGAGCAAAAGGTGAACTTACGGGTTCGATAAGTACAGTTAATTCAGCAACAATTGAACAGTCATCCAATAAAGACTTAGCCAAGTCGTTAGAGGGTAGAGTTCCTGGCTTAATTGTAAACGACAGGGGTGGTTACCCCGGAGATGGTGAAATGACTCTTTTAATCAGAGGCAAATCAACTTTAAATAACAACTCACCATTAATCCTCATTGATGGAATTACGGCCGGTGATTTCTCCAACTTGGCACCACAGGATATAGAATCGATAACCGTTTTAAAAGATGGCGCAGCAGCAATTTATGGCGCACGGGCAGCAAACGGCGTAATCTTAATTACTACTAAAAGGGGGAAAACAGGTAAGCCTGTTTTTAATTTGACTTCATCTTATGCTATATCCACATTTGCCTCCTTTCCTAATTTAATGTCATCAGAACAGCACGCAATATATGAGAATGAAATTGCAGCCAGAAAAGGACTTGCTCCTCGTTTTACCCAGGAAGAAATTGATAAATTTGCTTCAGGTATCGATCCCATAAAATATCCAAATACTAACTTCGCTGAGTTAACATTTGCTGATTATTCGCCGGAATCGAGGACATCGATTTCTGTTACAGGTGGAACTGAAGATGTAAACTACTTCGTTAGTGGTGATTATACTAATCAGAAGGGTATATACGAATCAGGGGCTTTAAGTTTTAAACAATTTCAGCTTCGTTCAAATTTAGATATAAAACTTCACAAAGATTTTAAATTAGGTGTTGATTTATCCGGAAGATTTGGCGTTAATAATGAGCCGGGTGTTAATGCCAGTTACATTTATAAACACATTTATGCTGACGAACCTACCCAAGTTGGTATTTATCCTAATGGTTTGGTTGCCTGGGGTGGTGAGAGTGGTGCAAATCCATATATTATGTCGAGCAATGAGTCGGGTTTTTTAAAAAAGGGTAATAATGATTTAAGAGGAAAACTCTCATTCGACTGGAAACTGGATAAATTAATAAAAGGCTTAAGCGTTAACGGTTTTGCCGGTTACAGAAGAATGAGTTCTGATACAAAATCCTGGTACACACCCTGG
>DATKUO010000102.1:0-7242 GCA_035530515.1 Bacteroidales bacterium | reverse complement strand
ATAATTTGTAGAATCAGGACTCATAGCCATTATATTTGGCTACAAATTTAAAACACATAACTTGATATGTCGGGACAGTAATTTGTCCCAAATTAGATATCTTTCAGGATTCCGTTGCCGTGAACAATAATTCTACTGTGTTTTTGTATAAGTGCTGCCTGTAAATTATTAAAATGTTTCTTGATTGTCAAACAAGTATCTCCATTAAGATGCGGATGGTTAAGCATATCGACTCCAAACAGATGTATTTCCTGAGCAGCATAATACCGGAAAGCTATCTGACAGGCAACAAATGGAGAACAAAAGGATTTCTCATAACCACCGAATAAATCCAAACTGCAAATACGATCCGGATAACCTTTACGTAATTCTATTTTACAAAAGTCTGGCCGGGTATCCCAGTCAACCATCTGACTAAAAAATTTATTCGGCTTTGAAGTCTGTATTACTCTCAGCCTGTCCGGTGTGAACGCCGATGGATTATCCAAACAGACAATATCATTGCTATGATATACCCGCCAGATATCATTTACACCAATTGACCATTCAAAATCCTTCGGCTCAAATTCTCCGATAGATGGTCCGGTTCCTAATATTGCGATTTTGTCCATAATCCCATCCTCCTTCTATTTCTGATTTACCTTTATTTTTACGATCCTTTCGAGTTCCTGCCGTATGATGTTCTATATATTCCCTCGGTTTACCAGTCCAGCACCATCCCTTTCCTGATGAATGACCAAGTCCTGGAAATTCTTTAATTATCTTTGATGTTAATCCTCGTCTATGAATATCCAAAGCTGAGAGATAGCATGGTGCGCCATGATGAACATACGAATGGAATTTATAATATTCTGATATCTGAAGTAAATGAAAATACGGGTGTAACATCATCATAAACCCCTGGTTTTTATGATGCGGCTGCGCTCCATATTCAAAACCGTCAAAGCCTGTCTTTTCAAGATAACCAATACCGTAGGTATCCGGCTCCATCATTGCGAGCATCTGCTCGACAGGACTTTTAATCATAATAATATCAGAATCAAAGATAAGAGCAAACCGAGTTTTACATTTATGGATTGCGAAATCCATTCCCCGGCCGTGACCGATATTTCCCTGAGCTGTAAAAATAGTAGTAATAGACGAAGCAAGACTACGAACATAAATCCGGCAGGGATCATTCTCATCTGATCCGTCAACAATGATCAACAGCATATCAGGATGGAATTTCCTAACTGAATTAACGGCGGCGGCCAGCAAGGAGCGGGTATTGTGTGCCACGACGATCCCGGTAATATCTTTCATAGTATTTCGAGTCTCCATCAATAAGTATTTTGTTTAAATAATTTAATCCCGGATCAGGTAACATATTCATAAGTCGTCCATGACCTGCACCAATACCCGGTCGACCTGGAATGCCTTTCATACCAACGGCCAGATTGTCTTCATTAAAAAATCCTATTTCCCCACGTCGGACATATTCCTGAGCATGAAGTTTCTCGTAGAATTTAAAGTCTATGAATTTTTCACGAAAACAGGCACGGAACATCGGTATCATTTCAGGTCGTAAAGCTATTTGAAACAGACTTGAATGCGAAGTATTGCGATTAATGAAATATGTCCTGTAAAGTACATTATAATAAACAGTATTTATCTCGCCGAGAACTTTAAAATTAGTAAATCGATTCATCATACGTTCTAAATATTGCGGCTTATAATAGTCGTCGTCTTCAATAATAAATATTGCTTCGATATCTTCAGGCTTAAAATTAACATCTATATAATCAAACCCAGCAGTAAGATTACGGGACTGTGTATTTATTCCACCATACGGGGGGTGTGGATATACTTTTAATATAGTCCATCCTTCCCTGAATCCGGCGTTAATTTCATCAGTTGTTCTCGGAAGACAATCATCAATGATTATCCATGTTACTTTACCGGCATAGGTCTGTCGCCGCATAAATATACTACAAAGAGTTATCTGTTCTCTGCGGCATCCTGTTGGTGTGATAAGTATTATCATTTTGCTGTTCTTATTAAATATTCCCATTGTTTGAGTGTATCAATATCATGTTCATAAGTGTAAAACGGCGCACCCTGTTCAAGATAAATCTTATCATCGAATCCTTGTTCTTTAGCCTTATGATATATTTCCGTTCCGGGTAGTACCCATGCTATATTTGCCCCGATCTCTGATATATAACTTTCTCTAATTCTATTACGGGTTATCTCAATATCCTTTAGAGTATCACCTGGCATCCCAATAATAAATAATGACATTGCACCAATACCAACTTCATAAGCATTTTGTATACCTGTAAGCATACCTTCAATTGTTGTTTTCTTGTTACATCGCTCCAGTGCATCTTGTGAGAGAGTTTCTATTCCAAGCCATAACTTTCTACAGCCAGCCCGATAGAGTTCATTACAAAGATCTATGTCAAGAACTTCAGCCCTTGATGTACATTGCCACAAATACCGGCCATCAAGTTGTGAACAAATCTCATAAGTCCGTTTCTTATTGACAGTAAAATTATCATCCTCAAATATCCAGGTTGTATATCCCTCGCTCTTACGCTGTTCAATCTCTGTAAGTACATTATCAGCAGAACGAAGGCTACAGCGATGATCCCAAAAATTCGACGAAGCACAAAAATTACATGAATACGGGCATCCTCTACTTGTAATAATAGAAATACCTATCTCGCCACCGAAATTAACACCTGTATAGTCGGGTATGGGATAATCGTTAATACCGTAGAAATAATAATTATCAAGATCTTTTGCATAAATAATTCTGCCTTCATTGCCTTTAATTATATCAATAATCGCATTCTCTCCCTCACCGATAACTATTTGATTATATCCTATCGATAACATCTGATCCGGCATTGCCGACGGGTGATGACCACCACATATCATACGTCCTTTGAATTTATTGCGTAACATATTGGCATACCTAACTGAGAATGAATGAAACGTCACCCCGACAATATCAAAACAATCTTCAATAGAAAGGGCTTGTTGTAAATTACAAACTGTAACATTAATCCCGTAATGTTTCAAAGCCGATTGAAGATATCCAATAGACGGAGGCGGAAGATATTCATCTGCCCAGGGATTAATAAGTAATACATTCATTCTTCGTATTTATTTGCTAATCGCATGGATTTCATTTCCGGGTGATGGTTTTTAAATTTATTGATCTCAGGATTTACAAATTGGAGCAGTTTATCAAAACCTAAATCACATTCTGCTTTGATCATTATTCCGGTCCAGTTTGCTGAAGTCTTTAAAAAATATACATTAAAACCTTCAGAGTTGATCATCTCATAATGATTTATTCTTGCCCCAGGTTCTGGCTCACAGTCGTGAAATAGTATCAGATCGAATTTATCCCGAAGGGTATTAATAGCTATCATACGGCATGTTTCGTAATTATCGACAAATAATAGTCTCGGTTGTTCTTTACCTATCGGTATAGTATTATAATAAATTGCCAAAGGCATCTGCTCATGGTCAAGATCATGCCAAACGAAGTTCATAACAGTAATTTTCTCCATCTTTTCAATCCATTCCTTATTGTTCTCTATACCTAAATAGTTCAGACCGCTGAATAACGGTGTAGAATTTTCACCTATTCCAAGTTCAAGAACATACTGAGGCTTATATAAATTCAGAGTCCCAATTATTAATGGCTGATGTGATGCCCATTCCCATGTTTTTCCTATTTCCATATTGTCAGATTTTAATGTATCGTCATAAATTATACAATTATTATCAATTTCAGTAAGCGTTTCCATTGTTCTTATATCATATTTATACCTCCAAAGGTTATATTTGAACTGCCATTCCTCTACTGACTTAGTAACATAATGATTTATTACTGCAAGTTTTCTGCTGCTATCCGTCCATGCATCTGGATAAGGCTGATAATCTTCATTAACTAATGGTTGTGTTGATAAGCAAAAATGAGGATGGTGAACTTGTATACAATATTCCCGTCTTATGATTGTCTTCACATGAAAATTACCTCCGTTTGCTATTCCGCAATTATCAGGTATGCGCCATGTGTAATTATCCTTGACCAATCCTTTGGGCTTTGTTTTATGACCAGATGTCCCGAATATCCTCCAGTTAATTCCTAAGCCTCCAAAGTCTTTATAACCTTCGAGTAATTCATTTATATTCTTATACTGCTTTAATACAATAAATTCATCAATGTCTATACGTGCAATCCAGTTTGTCTCGAAATTCCTGACAGTATCGTTATGGCAATTATAAATTGGTGATCCTTGAAATTCCCTTTTTTCTGTTAATACAGTTACATATTTACCCCATAAATTTTTTACAGGAATAATACTTTCATTATCATAAATAACTATATGATCAAAACCTATAGACAAATGATATCTTACCCATTCATCGAGATAGTCGTTTTCATCCCGTACCTGGGTGCTGATTATTGAATTATAAATCATTTGTAAATTTATGAATAGCTCTTATCTGATCTGACTGATATATAGATTCGCAAAGTTCTCTATTTATTTTATATAATTGATCCCAATTTTCTGGTACATAATTACGATCATGCCATTGATGAACTACAAATGGTTTTTCAGGTACTTCTATTTTCAAACCGAGTTTTTGAATACGGGCAAGTAATTCATCGTCCTCACAGCAATATCCATCAGAAAAACGTTCATCAAATCCATTCAGTATTCTTAAATTTTTTGAAGTAATGGCAGAACACCAATTATAAGGTTTGTATCTTATAATCTTATGATTCAACCATGCATTTTGTTCGTTATCTACAGCATGATTATTATAATGATAAATTATCCATGATAAGTCATGTTTACGAAATGTCCATTCACGGCTCAAATTATAACAGGCAAATGAGATATAAGTATCATCCGTTACAGTTGTTGCATAATTAATAATATCGCCCTCGTGATAAGTCTCTGCATTTTGGATTATTATTACATCCGGGTTCTTTTCAAATGCTCGTATAAATCCGAGATTATAAGCAGGTGAACCATCGAGCCACTTCTTGTTTTTTGTACGGATAACTTCTACAGGAAAATCACTAATACCAATATGTGGTTTATCAGGCGAACAGTCGTCAACAATTATAACTTCAAAATCATTATGAGCAGTTTTTGTAAAACTCTTTAATGTTTGCTGTAACTGAAACGGACGATTATAATATGTAAGGACAATAACTATTTTCATATTTTAAAGCTCGGTTTCCATTTTTTTTATAATTCGACGTACTGTTTTCTCTGATACATGAGCGTCATCAGCAACATAAAAAACTGAATCCCGACAGGTATAATTCAGTCGTTTATAATAATCATACCTGCTGTAAATTGCCAGATGATTAATAATAGAACATGACATTAATCCGATCTTAACGCAGAATTTAATCTGATCCTGATTCCGGGTTATATAAGTATATAGCGTCATATCGTTGCCCTTACAGAAACTTTATTCGTTGATTTAACTCGTGCGTTAATATCTTCGACCGTAACAACCGGAGGCGGAAGATTAGCCAGCGCCTTTGCAATATCCTGAGCCGTTAAAAGATTCTGGTTCGGTAAGGCGTTAAGTTGTGCTTGGCTCATTGGTGTAGTTGAGAATAACGAACCACCGGCTGCCGGGGCGTAGGTACGTATTGCCGGAGCAGAACCTGATATTGATGTCGGCATAGATACTCCTTTATCCCCCGGAAGTCCGGAATCAATATCCATAATCTTTTTTACATTTGCCAGCCCAGCGACTATTGCAACCCCGGCGGCAGCAAAGCCAAGAGCTGGCCCCACCACAGGAATACCAGCCAATGCCTTGTATGATTCAGTTGCTGATTGATACGTGGCTATTGCTGTCTGTGCAACGGCAGCCGCCTTGCCGATAGATGTTTGCTCTCCAAATATTTGTGCAAGATTCCCGGCGAATCCTGCCGCTAATCCCAGCTTAGCATCTGTCGTTAATTTGGCAAGTATCACTTCAGCATCGGCATATTTCTTTTGAACCTCTAAAACATCTGCCCCTGTTTCTTGAGCAACCTGTATCTCGTAATCTTTCTTCTCATTAACCAATGCACGAACTCTTTCAATCTCTGCCGTTGCTGCGTCTTTTGCTATCTGCAAATCATTTGCTGCCTTTTCTTTTGCTGCCTGTTGATCTTCTATTTTAATTTTATTTATTAACGTGAACCGTTCCGAAAGGATTCGTTTCTGTTCTTTCAATCCAGCTGCTTCAGATTCGGCTGCCGCTGCTTGTAATTCTTCATTCTTACGTAATTCATCGCGAGTAGAATTTCCCTGATCAACCTGTTCTTGTGATATACGTGCCCGCTCTCTCGCAAACTCAACTTCCTTGTCTGTTAGCTCTTTTGTTTTAGTAATGGCTTCATCAAGGTTTTTAAGCTTTTCTTTATTGGTTAGGTTCTCATCCTTTGCTGAATTAATAAGTTCCTCGACCTGACGTTTTAATTCTGCCCGTCGTGTTATCCATTTTATCTCAGCATCTTCGAGTTTTTGTTCAGCATCAACAAGATCATATGCAGCCTTTGCTTCCTCTTTTATTTCTTCAAAAAACCCTTTCTTATTCGCCCGACGCAGTTCGCGTTTCTCACGACGTGTCATCGTGTCCTCAATGCCGATCAGTTCATCGTTTAATAACCGGGCTTCTTTACGTGACTCCCGGAGTTCCTTATTAAAAATACCACCAAGAAATTCAACAAAATTACTCATACGATCCAATATGACCTTGAACGTTGCTCCGACTGCGGCAGCAACTTTATGAAAAGCATCCATCAATGGTTGTGAGTTTTTAAAAGCCTTACCAAGTGCCGCAATAACTCCGACGACAAGCGACAGAACCAGAACGATAGGATTAGCCAGAAGTGCCTTAAAAGCCGTCCCAAGACGTGTCACACCACTGGCAGCGGCACCTAACGGGCCGGGCATCATTTGTAACTCTCCCATAGCCCCCTTGATAGCTTCAGAATAATTACCTACGTTCAGACGGTTATCAGCTATCCCTTTGCCGAAAGCATCCAGACCACGCTTTGCCTGTTCGACAACTTTACTTTGCTGTATATAAGCAGCAGTAAGTTTATAAGTACCGTCGGCATTCTGAACCAGACCATTACCCATAAGTTTAAGCTGTGTCTGTGCCAACTGCCAGTTACGATAAAGCTGTTCGTAACTACCGGATTGTGCCTTGTTTGCCAGA
>DATKUO010000101.1:0-2536 GCA_035530515.1 Bacteroidales bacterium | reverse complement strand
ATTTCACATACAGATGCCACACCTTCAAGAAGTGTTGTTAAGAATAAACTTGTTGCACTGCTCAATTCCCAGTATGAATTGGTAATAATTGATAAATTGGCGACGCAATATGGTACACAAAATACTATAGGATATGCAAAGATTTATTCAGATGCTAAAAGAGCCAAAGAGGTTGAAAACAAATATATTCTTGAACGAAATAAACCAGTACCTGTTGAAGTAGTTGAAGAACCTGAGGCAGAAGAAGCTGCTACAGAAGAAGTTGCTACAGAAGAAGTTGCTACAGAAGAAGCTGTTACGGAAGAAGTTGTTACGGAAGAAGTTGTTACGGAAGAAGTAAAAGAATAATTAGAATATTCAGGTGATAATATTGGCTGCAAATAAATATTACGAAGTTTCAGAAAACTCAATAAACAGGATAAGGCAAACATGTCCACGTTGTGGAGAGGGCTTTTTTCTTGCAGAACATAAAGACAGATTAACTTGCGGAAAATGCAATTATACCGAATTTAAAAAATAAATTATTTTAATCTTTTTTTAATTTCTTCAGGACCATATCTCAAACTGATGATCCGGCTATTTCCCCTGGTACCTTTTCCAGTGAAATTAGCCTCTATCAGTTTTAAGGCCGACAGTTTGCCGATTGTTTCATAATATCTGGTATAACCAAGCCCTGTCTTGCTGGAAAATCCTTTATACAAATCCCCCGCAGTAATATCTGAGCTATCAGTTATCAGTTCTAACAGGATCTTTTCATCATTTTTCAGTGATTTTAACAGATATGTGAGATGAACAAGCCTGGAAGAGTCATAGGAGTTCTCCACATCTTCCAATGTGATTGATTTGGAAGCTCTTTTTTCAGCGTTAAGGGCCGAGCGTTTAAGCAGATCAATACCTACCCTTAAATCTCCTAACATTTCAGTATACTCCACCACCTTTTCAAGAACTTCCAGGTCCATTACATTCGGAAAAAACCCCATTTTAATCCTGTTTTTCAAAATATCAAGGATTTCATCCTGAGAATATCTGAGAAACCTGATATCCTCAGGGAGGTAAACAGATTCGATCTTTGGATCAAAGTGAAATTCTGAATCAGTTTCACTATGGATGGAGATAACACCGATTCGGGCCCCTGGTTTTGTTTCGTGGGCTCGAAGCAGGGAATAAAGCACCTTTTCTTCTTCTCCCTCATGGAATAGAAAATTTATATCGTCCAGAGCAGTTATCAAAACCTTTTCTTCATCTGCAAGGTGTTGTGTGATCAGTTCATAGATCTTCTTGAAAGACACTCCGGAAGAGGGGGGACTGATCTTGAACAGTTTCTTGAATATCTGAGAGAATACTGAAAAGCGGGTAGAATTTGTCTGGCAGTTAATGTATACTGGCACTACTTTTGATGTGGATTTCTCAATCTCTTCGAAAAGCTTATGGACTGCCGTGGTCTTGCCAGTCCCGGGAGGTCCCATACATAATATGTTAATCGGGCTCGCGCCTCTAAACGCTGGTTTTACACAAAACATAAGAGATTGCATCTGCAACTCGCGGTGGGCGAAATATTCCGGGATATGATCAAGTTCGAAAAGCTCGTAATCCCTAAAAAGAGTTTCATCCCACATTAGAAGGTCTTTGTTCATGTCACCCACATTTTGGTTAGATTATTAGTTGTATTCTTAGTATTTCTAGATATATTAAAATGTTATTAATCGACCTTATACGAAACATATATATTATGATAATATAATTTAAGGAAAACTCTATATTGGGCTGGTAGCTTAGCCAGGTAGAGCGATGGACTCTTAATCCATAGGCCAAGGGTTCAACTCCCTTCCAGCCCGCCAGATTTATTTTTATTACCCCGAATTTAATTACCAAAAAACAGAATGACTAAGTAAGATGGGATTTCAACCAAGTATATCTGGTTCAGGTTGTGATATGATTGGATTTACAAGTGATACTTGACAATCACAAAAAAAGTTTTAAAACCAAAATTGCCAAATCACTTGCCAGTCAATATTCGATTACTACTGATGAGGCTATTGAGCAATTCAATGACAATATTGAAAATATGATCAAATCCAGATATATATCTCTGGAACAGGCAGTGGATGCCATATGTAACATCACACAACCGCTTGTACTGAACCTCAGGCGCGATAGACAGCGGGAAGATACCTGTAAGATATGCGAATCAAATGAACCAAATCTTGAGGCTCTTGATAAGATGTTCGGGGACAGCATCTGCATTTTTGAGATCAGCGAAGATAGTCCGGCCGGGGCGATATATCACGTACTCTTCCAGGGTGCACCGGACGATGACCAGAAACTGCCTCTGACTGCGGTAATACACAATTGTGATGTGAAGCGGGTTTGGGCTGGGAAGGCAGTGGAAACTTCGGTATATGCAAGTTTAATAAAAAAAGCTCTTAAAGCGACTTAGTGTCAAGTAATATCCATCCATTTCCTTTTTGCCGGATGATGCGAAAGATGCCTTCATAGAAGGAATTGATTGAATTAACCTGAATACAGATTCAGTATT
>DATKUO010000100.1:0-2475 GCA_035530515.1 Bacteroidales bacterium | reverse complement strand
GCAATTCTTTCAGATGATTCACGGCCTTTAGCGAGCTCCCCGATTCTTTGCTGTTCCATGCCAAGACCAGCCTCTTTATAGGCAATATCAGCTTCGAGCCCTCTACCCCTTTGGTACGCTCCAACGCCACGTTCTTTCATTTCCTGCTCTGCCATCTGGGTATTAAGCATCTGATCAAAGCGGTTACCAAGGATATTCTGCTCTGTGGCTCCTGCAATCTGTCCTGCCATGCCCTGACCGACCTGGCCGGACTGAGCTATCTTACCGGCAGTAAGAGCCCTCTGGTTCGCTTCTGCTCTTCCTGTAGCTTCCTGTGACATTTGCCTGTAAGGATCAAAAGCCTGACCGGACATCATTTGATTAATAACATCCTGAGAAAGACCGCTCTGCTCACCGATATTTAAAAGTGGAGCCTGGTCCTTTTCCTGGGCATCCTGATTAATAGGTTGCTTATCTGGGGGAACCCATTTCTTTTTCATTGCGGTTGTATCCTGCGCGCCCGCCATTCCACCATATCCAGCCATAATTTACCTCTTTTGTAAGAAAAGTAATAATCCATCCATTGTGCCGGTTTTCGTCAAGGAATAAATTTTAGGAAGCCTGCCACTCCTTTGATAAGCGTTTAATTTCAGAGTAATATCGGTAGTCCCATCAGCTAAATGCTCTCTTATCGTCCGGACAATGATATCACCAGCCTGGGCAGTATTGTTACAAATTTCCTTCAATTCAAACCCTGTACCATATTTTGTTTCAATAACGACATCATCATCTTCTCCTGAGATAGTAAGAGCTTTCATATCGTAAAAATCCGCTATTGAAGCTAAATCGTGACTTTCAGATTCACTCCCCGCTCTGCTTAAATATCCGTCTGACATAGTATTCTACTCCTTGTTTACAATTAATAATTTATTATTTTTTCTTAGCTTCCTTCTCTTTTTTTTCTTCCTCTTTCAGTTTTTCCTTTTCCTCTGTTTCTTCATCGACGAGATCCCGCCTCATTGGAAAGAGATAATCAGCTATATCCCCTCTGATTGAAGGAAAATATTTGTTATCGATTAAGTGTATATTGACTTCGATTTCTTCCCTGAAAAACGCCTTGTTTTCATCAAGGTCTTTTTTGAATTTCTTATTAAGTTTTTCAAGTTCCTTGTTATAATGATAATAGAATTCCGGATCGAGAGTAACGCCGTTTTCTCCCATACTAATATTACCCTTTTCACTTTTCAGGGCGCACTCTTCATTCAGCTTATCAACGGCCTCATTGTACTTTTCGAGCTTGTCTTTTTCGGCTTCATTGAGAGCTTCAACGGTATCACGTATTTCACGGGTATGCTTTCCAAGAGCAAAGGTGAAATGCTGATCGTACTTATCAGGTTGTTTCTTAGCCAGAATCATACCTGCCAGCAAACTTCTTACATCACGTTTTTGAATCTTCATACAATTACCTCCGGGGTTATTGTTGAAAGGGTTTATTTCATGTCCGGTTTAAAGTCCGGTATTTCTATATCTGAAATGTGCTATTTGTTTTTTTGCTTTAAATATTGACATACGCCGCTCCTATTTAGTTAATTCGTTTCTACTTCCCATCGTATCTTTTTCTAAATGTATCCCGACTTGATGGATATAAACATCGTCTGCGTATTCAGTTCCGCCCGTTGCTGCAATGCGTTTCACTCTTGGAATTATCTGCGCTCCAATTAAATATGTCGATAAATCTATATCACCCATGTCCAAATATAAATGAGCTAAAGCCGCCGTTGCCGTTGGAATAGTATATTCCGCTGTATATGATGTTTCAGTAAATACCCCGTTTGTATCTGCCATTGTCAGCCATATAGTAAATTTTGCGAATCTGTTAGCGCCGGTATTCTGTATAGTTTTAATTGAAAAATGTAAATGTAGATTTCCCGTTGACGCTTCTTTCCAACAATGAAAAATCTCATTCGATTCACAATTAATATAATCATCTACACTAAAGGCATAAGCACCTGTATTAGTAGTAAATGTTTCCCATGTAGGGAAATTTGAAGCCGGTACTTTTCCAGTATGGATTGTAAATTGTAAATCTTCAAATACTGTATTCTGTAATTCAATTGTTTTAGCCGCTCCACAAGTAATGTCAAGATCAGATGGGGCAATAAGAGAAGTATTAATAACTCCTGCTGCTCCATTATATATAGCACTCATAGCATGTGTAGCCCCTAATACCAGTCCGTTAGTGTCAGAGGCTATACGTAATTCACCCTGTAATAAGCTTGGTGCAGTTCCATCTTGATATATGCAATAATCAACATTACTTGCTTCTTCAAAATAGTGCATATACACTAAACCACCCGTAATCCCATCGGCATCACAATACGTATGCCTTGCGTATAAATTTCCTTTTATTTCGTTGGCGGGCTCTTTGTCAACTCTAACTCTATCACCATAGCCATCACCCCACACTATACCATTGTCAAGATTAAGTGTAAATTG
>DATKUO010000099.1:0-5432 GCA_035530515.1 Bacteroidales bacterium | reverse complement strand
CAGTCCGAATGCGGTTTATTGTCAGATATGGATCGCAATATGTACTTACCTGCTGATTGCGATTGCCAAAAAGAAGCTGGATATGGCTATAAGTCTTTACACTTTCGCTCAAACAATGGGTCTAACTCTTTTTGAGAAGACTCCTATCAAAGAACTTTTTAATAACAGTATTAACCTTAATAATTTGTCCGATGAGAGCCAGTTGTCACTCTGGGATTCTTAACCGGACAGCAGTGTTTGAGAATCTATAAATATTAAGTTCATTATTAATACAAATCGTTTAATATCAAGTTTTTAAACATTGGATCAAGAAAACAAAAATTAACCAAACTTTCATTTTTTATTGTCTTCTAAAATATACAAAAGCCACTGGTTTTTCCACCGATTATCAGCTAGTAAGGAAGTTTGAAAAGGAGTTTTGAACCCTTCAATTGTCAACTTTAGATCAGAATCATGCTTTATCATAAATGCAAATATTTTTGACTGAATTGATGTTTTTATTTGCATTTTTACTATTTATTAAAGCTAAAGATATTGGCATATATCGTTGATTTTTATTTGATACGCTTATTATCTAAACTCACACTATTATTTATTCAAAATTATGCATCTTCATTTCCTCAATCTTCTTCGCATAATCTTTTGAATCGTTTTTTCCCGGTTTTAACGTAGTGCTATATACCACATCCAACATGCGTCGCATCTCCGTATGATTTTCTGATACATTGAAAACGGGCAACATAGGATCGTGATACTTTTGCATCCAAACCTTCAGTTGATTTTTGTATTGCTGTACCTTTTCGGTATATGCCTTATCATGTATCAGGTTATGAAGACAATCCGGGTCATTCTTCAGGTTGTAAAATTCTTCAAGTGTCCGGTACCTGAACATATCTACCCTTGCCTGTATCTGAGGATTGATTTTCCCTTCTTGTTCCATTGCCTTAAAAGTCTCTCCTTCATTGGCATTATGATAGGCGACCTTTCCATCACTCCAGGGATTGAAGATGTAACCAAACTCTTTATCCTGTACGCAGCGCATTGGCCAATATTTGTTGCTACTTAAATAATCAATTTGTGTGAATACCTTATTTTTTTCACTTTGTTTCCTGCCTTCTAAAAGAGGTAGAAAAGAGCTGCCATCCAACCCGGCTGGTTTTTCAGCGCCAATCATATCCATGATTGTAGGGAACAAGTCAACAGAAGAAATGAGATGTTCCCTGTCTTCCAATGGTTTTAATGTTCCGGGTAAATAAACAAAAAAGACTGTTTTGGTTGACTTCAGATAACAGTTGGCTTTTGAGAACGGCATTGAAATACCGTTGTCTGAAAGAAATATCACCACCGTATTATTTTCAACTCCTGCATCTTTAATAGCTTGCATCACTTTTCCGAAAGTATCATCAAGCCGGCGCACCGAATTGTAATAATGGCTTATTTCTTTTCTCACTCCCGCTAGATCAGGTAAAAAACCCGGTACAAAAACTTCATCCGGAGAATACAACCTGGAAGGCCATTCTGCCCCTGTGAGTAATTTCCCATCCGGTTCTTGGAATGGTCGGTGAGGATCATGCGAATTGATCATAAAATAGAACGGCCTGTTTTCTTTACGGCACCTTTCTACAAATGCTTTTGTTTTCTCATAATATTTTGAGGGACTCCTGCCAGACCCCAAATCTTCATAATCATAAACATAGTCCCATACCGTAGAATTTTTAACGGAGGAATGAAAAACTTTACCCAGTATACCAGTTTTATAGCCTTCTTTTTGAAAACCCTCCATCAGGGTTGGAACACTATCCGGAGCATGAAAAAACCCATGATGAAAGCTGTTGAATCCATACCTTCCTGTTCCAAGTACTCCCCGGCTGGGCATACATATCGCACTGTTAACATGCGCATTATAAAACCTGACCGCCGCGTTGGCTACCTTATCAATATTGGGGGTAATACCTTTTATCTTTGCCCCGAAAGCTCCTATCCCTGTTCCGTCCGGCCCTAAATCATCTGCAGTAAAAATCACCACATTCAGGTTCTTTTTAGGGAACTGTGCTTCTGCAACTTGCCCAAGCAAGGCAATTGGGAGACCAGCAAAAAGGAATTTTGGTATTTGCCTAATTGGATTCATTAGCATGATTATCTCTTTTTATTTCGGTTTTAAATTATTTTTTTGACGGGAATGTTTCTGCCAACCCCGGTTTGTCCTTATATTTTTTCCGAAGCTCATCAAGCTGTGTATGTAACATTGCTCTGACTTTGGCATAAGCCGGATCATTATATACATTTTTCATCTCCTGCGGATCAGCCTTAATATCATATAGTTCCCATTCATCAATATCATAATAATAGTGAATGAGTTTGTATCTTTCAGTACTTATTCCGTAATGACGTTTAACCATATGGGAACCTGGGTACTCGTAATAATGATAGTAGTGCTCTTTTCTCCAGTTGGCTGGTGTTTTTCCCTTTAAGATTGGAACCATACTCGTTCCCTGCATATCGGATGGGACTTTTACTCCGGCAATATCAAGAAATGTTTCTGCAAAATCAAGGTTTGAAATCATATCATTATTAACACTTCCTGGTTTGGTAATATCTGGCCATTCTATGAGCAGCGGGGTGCGATAGGATTGTTCAAACATCCACCGTTTGTCGAACCATCCGTGTTCCCCTAAGTAAAACCCCTGGTCGGAGGCATAAATAACAATAGTATTACTATCGAGGCCATTTTCCTTCAGGAAGTCCAATACTTTTCCTACACTCTTATCAACAGCTGCTATACAAGCCAGGTAGTCCTGCATATAGCGCTGGTATTTAAAGCGAATAAGGTCTTCTCCCGACAAATTGGCTTCATAAAAGTGCCTGATGATAGGATCATAGACGGTATCCCATGCTTTTAACTGTTCAGGATTCATACGATCAAGTCCGGTTCTTTTCATCTTTGAACGATCTTTGTATAGCTTGAGATCCTCCTCAATACGCATAGTTTTTGCTATGGTCATATCCTGTGTTTTTTCAGCAGTTCCACGATTTGAATAGTCATCAAAAAGTGTTGAAGGCTCGGGGAAAGTAACGTTTTTATAAAGAGTCAATTCATTGGGACCTGGTTCCCACTCACGATGTGGCGCTTTATGATGCATCATAAGCATAAAGGGCTTTCCAGAGTTCTTTACCTCGGTCAGCCATTGGATGCATTTATCCGTAATGATTTCAGTTACATATCCGTTTTCTTTGTGTCTGCCTTCCTTAGTGATAAAATCAGGGTTATAATAATTACCCTGTCCTGGTAAAATATCCCAATGGTCAAATCCTGTAGGATCGGATCCTAGATGCCATTTTCCAATCATTGCGGTATTATAACCTGCCGCTTGTAATAGTTTTGGAAAAGTTTGCTGCGAGCCGTCAAATGGAGCCTGACCTTCATTTCTGATAAAACCATTCAGATGGCTATATTTTCCGGTTAATATTACAGCCCTGGATGGGCCTGAAAGAGAGTTAGTTACTAAACATCGGTTGAACCGCATTCCGTTAGCAGCTATCCTGTCGATATTTGGTGTCGGTGCAACGTCTTTCAGCGGACCGCCATAAGCACTGATAGCCTGATAAGCATGGTCGTCGCTCATTATATAGATGATGTTGGGATGCGACTTTTGAACAGGAACTGATTTAACCTGGTTCTGTCCATGAAGTGGCCCACTGATTCCTAAACCAACAATAGCCGATAAGCCACTGTAGATAAACGTGTTGGATATTATGTTAATCATGATATTAAGAGTTATTAATTAGTTTTACTTTTTTATTGAGCCCGGCTTACGAGAATTTACACCTGGCATGTTATAATTCTCATCTCCCAGATCCTGCCTCATTTCATCTGCAAGTTTTTTAAGGTCATCAACCACTGCAGGGTATAGTTCCTTTACATCGTAGCGTTCACCGGGATCGCGCCGAAGGTCATAAAGACCATAATCGGTCTTCCCATCGCTATATTCTCCGGGCCAGCCATCGTTGCCTGGCATTTTACCTTCGTATGAACGAAAGGTATGAGGAAGAGCTAATTTCCATTGACCTTTACGTACATTTTCCAGACTGTTTTTTCGATAATAATAGTAAAACACATCCCGTGGATTAGCATCAAAATTTCCCTCAAGTAAAGACAGGATATTTACCCCGTCAATCTTTTTTTTAGGTAAAGCAGAACCGGTAATAGAACAAAATGTCGGAAGCAGATCAATAGTGGAAGCAATATTATTGCAGATTTTCCCTGAAGGAATTCTGGCCGGCCACGACATAATGCAGGGTACCCTTTGACCTCCTTCCCAACTGCAACCTTTGCCTTCACGAAGACCTCCTGCAGAACCGGCATGATTCCCAAAATTTAACCAAGGCCCATTATCGCTTGTGAAAATTACCAGGGTGTTTTCGGTAAGCCCGTTTTTCTGGAGCGCTTTCATTATTTCGCCTACCGACCAGTCAATTTCCATGACAACATCTCCAAAAAGTCCCTGTTTACTTTTTCCTTTGAATTTATCTGAGACAGCCAGGGGAACATGAGTCATGGAATGGGCCAGGTACAAAAAAAATGGGTTCTTTTTATTCCTGTTAATAAAATCAACTGCATATTTAGTATAGAGGGTAGTGAGCTGCGCCTGATCTTCAAGTGTTTCTATCGTCCTTATTTTTTCATTTCCCCTGATCAGTGGAAGAGGTGGCTTACTGAATTTCCTGGGATTCTTATCTTTTGTTGCAGGCTTACCGTCATAATCGACCGGCCACATATCATTGGAATATGGAAGTCCAAAATATTTCTGGAAACCATTTTGCAAAGGCAAAAACTGATGATGATCACCAAGATGCCATTTACCAACAATAGCATTTTTATAACCTCTGGGTGAAAGTAATTCAGGGATTAATTCCTCATCTGCATTAATACCGATACTGCTATTTGGCCCCAGAGCTCCTGAAATACCAACCCGGTTTGAATAACATCCTGTTAATAGCCCGGCACGTGAAGCGCTGCTCACAGCCTGTGCCACATAGAAATTGGTGAAACGCATTCCTGTTGAGGCCAGCCTGTCGATGTTTGGCGTGTTATATTGCGTGGCCCCGAAGCAACCCACATCACCATATCCCATATCGTCGATGAAGATTAAGACAATATTCGGGAGTTTGGTCTGAGCAGGTACAGGTTTTTGGGCAGCAACCTGGAATGATATCAAAGATGCCAGACCTAGTCCGAAAGAAGATTGTAGATTAACCATATCCTGAATTTTTAATTTATAGAAATACTTACTTAGTGTCAGAAAGAAAACGCATCATTTTTCAAAAATTTCATATATACGACTTCATTTGCCAGGGATAGTTCCGTTTAAGACCTTCTCAAATTAATGTTTTTTCCTGATTCTCAATTTTTCATAGCAGATTTCTGAAGATAT
>DATKUO010000098.1:0-19857 GCA_035530515.1 Bacteroidales bacterium | reverse complement strand
TTCGCCTATACCAAGTTCACCTTCAGTAATTGCTCTTCTATAAAATTCATCGTTGTAGATCCGAATATCCCAGGGATTACTGCCATTAATTCTAACTCCTGCAATTCCCAAAATCTCTTCACATATTTCTTTATACCTGTTCTTCATATTGTACACCTGAAATTATTTTGAAATGTATTTATGTAAAGTTACTATATGATTATAGATAAAGTCAAATTTATTTTTATCCACCCACCCAGGTCCCCTTATAAAGGGAACCTGGTGAATGGAATTAGCACTGTTGGTTTTCAGTGGTTCTTGAGATTTTTAAGTTGAGTTGAACCATCTCAGAACAACAGTAAAGAAAATGCAGCATGATTCAACTAAATATCCGGTGTTCGACTCCAGTACAACCCACCATCGCCCTCCAAAGCATATACTGAGCTTGTAGAAATATAGCGTAGGAGGGCTTTTGTTTTATGGTCTCTTTTTGCTAATTTCGTTACTTAATCATTCTTAAAAATATATTATGATATCACACGAAATTGATTATAAAATATACGGCGACGACATTCAGTTCGTTGAAATTGAGCTTGATCCTGGGGAAACGGTAATCGCTGAAGCCGGTACAATGGTCTATATGGAAGATGGGATTAGTTTTGAAGTTAAGATGGGTGACGGGTCCACTCCTGACCAGGGACTTATGGGAAAATTGTTCTCGGCCGGTTCCAGGTTGATAACCGGTGAGTCATTGTTTCTTACCCATTTCACAAATCAGGGTTACGGAAAAAGCAGGGTTGCATTTGCAGCACCCTATCCGGGAACTATTGTCCCAATTGAGTTAAAGCAGGTACAAAACAATCTTATTGTGCAGAAAGATGGTTTCCTTTGCGCTGCTTTGGGTACAAAGCTATCTGCCACCCTTAACCGGAAGATCGGTTCCGGATTGTTGGGAGGGGAGGGATTTATTCTTCAAAAACTTGAGGGGGATGGAAGAGCTTTCATCCATGCAGGAGGAACAGTAATTGAACGTCAGTTAAATAATGAATCTCTTCGTATAGATACCGGGTGTGTCGTTGCCTTTGAACCCGCCCTGGACTTTAACATTGAGACAGCAGGTAGTCTCAAATCGATGGTATTCGGAGGAGAAGGGCTGTTCCTGGCAACCCTTAAGGGAACAGGGAAATTGTGGCTGCAATCGATGCCAATCAGAAAACTGATCAGGGCAATATCGCCCATGGGTAAAAATACACGTAAGGAAGCCGGGTCTGTACTGGGAAGCTTTTTAGAAAGATAAACAATAGTTCAAACGTAACCCTGATTAACACCCTGCCATCTTTTATATTTCAAGAGAGCAAGCGGGTCAGTCTCCTATACAAACCTTTTATCTCCAGGGAGCTATACCTTTGATATTGTGTCCATTAAAGACTCATCTTCTTTTTATGAAAAATCAAAACCTGAAATGTACGCCGGAGCATCGTAGAAGCACTCCTTCTCCTTTTCGGTCATATTGATGAACCTTGCATAAACAAGGCCGGGTTTTGCATTTAACATGCGATTTAATGCACCCATTCTGACTCCGGTTCTCATAATATCATAAAGTTTACTCCTGTCATCCAACCATGATAAACCAGTATTAAAATCCTCCTCGGCACATGCTGATTCAAAAAGTGGCGCCAGTAATTTTTCACATCCTTCCTTGCAATAAATTGCATCGAAGACAAGGTATCTAAATTCACCGGGACAAAATAATCTGCGGAAATACGGTGTTCTGGGAAGAATTTTCATCATTACCCATCCCCAGATACCCGGAACATCGTATACTTTGTAAACAGATGGTATTGCATTAACTCCTGCAATGATCTCGTCACCCTCTTTCAGTACATAATATTTGTCGCCAAAAAAGGAATAATCAGTACTAAAAAAGGAATAATCCCTGTAATAATCCATTAGAAGGGATTCCATTCTGCCTTTTTCATTATTATCGAGCTTTGTTACACGTTGGTCTTGTTTTGGAGAAAACCGGCTGAAGGCAACAGTAAGGAACGATCTGATATATTCATATTGCGCTTGATAAACAAGGTTCTTGGACCGTTCGTTCATACTCTCCAAAAAAGCATACATTACATGTTTGTCTCCCTCAAATACATCGTTAAGATCAAGCAGATGTGGTTTACTGAAAATTTCCAGTGTTTTTTGTTTGAAGCTGTCGTCTTTCTCTGGTTTTATAATATCCTTCCTTCGTCTTCTCCAGTTCAGATCAGATTGATAAGTTGACTGAAACGCAAGATACCTGAGATATGATGTTGGATAACGAAGTTTCCCCTGTCCTGAAATACGGAAACAAGAACCAACTGTGCCGGTTATCTGATTTTTCCTGTAGAGAGATACAAATCTTATCTGATCTTTGTATGCAGCAATACGTGTAGCTACTTGCTGTAACGAAAATCTTAATCCTCCTTCAGAACCCTGCACCGCACGATCAAGAATATCTAAGATCCCTTCATCTGCATGGTCGGAAACTCTTACTTCAAGCCCCTGGTAATCAAAAACAGTCCGTTCGAACATCTGTTTTTTACTCCCCTATTAATTTGTTTTATTATCAAGGCTTCCGAATACTCTCTGAAGTATTGGAGATATTCTTGCTGAGACCTCTTTTCTTATCTTCAGTTCCTCAATTTCGACCTTCATAAACATGCCATCGAGGGCTTTATTAGTAAGAAAATCGTCGAGATCGGTATTAACAGGTTTAAGATTCGCCAGCCTTCCTGCAACTGAGTTTGCCAGTTTATTCCATTTGCCGGTAAGTGCTACCCATGAATCTTTAGTAGAGATCCCTCCTACAATATCTTTTTCGGTAGAGACCTGAATTTTAGGCTTATACAATGAATACAGTTCATTATATGTTGTCATGTGCAGATAACCTGTTGCTGCATTATCAGCACCGTTAAGAATATTAAAAGCATCCTTAATAGTCATCTGCCTCACACTGTTAACAAATATTGGTGCAACATCTTTGGCTGCATCTTCAGCTGCCCTGTTTATTCTAAGGATAACATCCTGAATAAGATTATCTCCACCAGGTATCCTGGAGATGTTATCAATAATTACTTTTGCTTCATCCGGAAGCAAAATTTTAATTGCTTCATCTCCGTAATAACCATTTTCTGCAGCGAGTCTTTGAGCAGAATTTTTTGCTCCTGTTATGAGGGCCTCTTTTAACCCGCGTACTATCTCTTCTTCGGTTAGAGGAACCGGACTAACAGACTGAAGTACGTTCATAAATTCAGCACATCCTGTTATGATAAGAACAAATGCAAAAAACGCTATAACCCTGATTTTTATCCGTACAAAATTATTTTTAAAATGTCGGATAGAGCTCGCATGTTGATTTTTTTCATACAAGTTTGTGTTTTTAGCTAAACATGCTCGGTTCATAATATGAGATTTAATAAATATATCGCAATATATAAAATAAGGCACAAAGACACAATGGTGTAACGGGAAATTATTATCAGGAAATAGTTGGTAAAAGAGCCGAAGAGATCAGAAGATCCTCGGGGTTTGTGATCTTAATATTCTCACGATTACCATCTACAAGGTTAATCTTTTCACCACTCTTTTCAAAAACCGTTGCATCATCAGTAAATTCAGTGCAATATTTTTGTAAATAGGCTTTTTTAATAAGTTCTGCACTAAATACCTGCGGTGTTTGAATCTGTTTAACAATTAGCCTGTTAACAGGTACGCTTCCCTGATCATTGAGTATCCTGAGAGAGTCGGCAGGAGAGACTGATGGTATTGCATTACCAAGTTTTTCTGCCGTTTCGAAACATCTTTTTATGGTGTCTATGCTCACAAATGGCCTTACTCCATCATGAATAGCTACCAAACCCGGTATATTAACAAATTTAAGTCCGTTTTTCACTGAAGAGAACCGGTGTGTTCCCCCTTTTACAAGAGTATGAGGAACTGTGAAGGAGTATTTTTTCTGAAGTTCAATCCAGTACCTGAGCTGGTTTTCAGGCAGTACTGTTATTATTTCAATTGCCTCGTTGAATGATTTGAATCGTTCAATTGTATGCATAAGCACCGGCCTCCCGGCCAACTCAAGAAACTGTTTTGGGGTATCTATACCCATTCGTTTCCCGCTCCCTCCTGCAACAATCACTACGTATAACTCCATAAATCAGGTATTATTATTTTGCATATAAGAACCTCTTAATACTTCTCTTCGGCGTTTTTGCAAATTCTTCCGGATGTATTCTGAATTTACTTACTGCCATAAAGTCGGGTAACCTATCATTGACATCTTTCCTGGTGTTGTCCAGGATTTTAATAAGTTGTTCCTCTGTAATACTATCCCTCTTCATCATCTCATAATCGGGAAATATCAGCCCTACCAATTTATTATCTTCTAATATTACCACCGATTCAGTTATATAATTTTTATTATTTATTACTGACTCAACTTCTTCCGGATAGATATTTTCCCCTGATGGTCCCAGTATCATACTTTTGCTTCTTCCTTTAATGAAAATATTACCCTCATTATCTATAACACCCAGGTCTCCTGTATGCATCCAGCCATTTTTGTCAATCATTTCACTGGTTGCTTTTTCGTTCTTATAATAGCCTGACATTACATTTTCGCCTCTAAGGATAATCTCTCCGACTATGTTTTCCGGATCAGGCGAATCAATTGTTACCTCTAATGTATCGACTGCTTTTCCTGAAGCCCCCAGCTTGGTTGTATCCCACGAAGCGTAACTTATAAGAGGCCCGCATTCTGTCATTCCATAACCAACTGTAAACTTGAAACCGATTTTCTTAAAGAATCTTTCCGCATCGGCATTAAAGGCAGCACCGCCAACAACCAATTCCTTAAAACGTCCACCGAATGTTTCTGTGAGTTTTCCCCTAATCTTATTAAACAGGATTATATTAATGCCCGGAATAGCAAGTAAGATCTTCATAAGAGGCTTACTTATAACAGGAAGAAGTTGCTTTTTATAGATTTTTTCAACCACCAGAGGAACAGACAGGATTAGTCTTGGCTTTATCTCCTTAAATGCTTGTATCAGAATTTGTGGGGAAGGTGTTTTTGTCAGAATGGTAATATGGCATCCTAAGGTAAACGGAAAGAGAAACTCAAAAGCACATCCGAAAGTATGGGCAAGAGGAAGAAAAGAGACTACCGGATCACCTGATTCAAGTGGCATGTTTTCCTGAGCATACCTGACATTTGCAGCAAGACTGTTGTGAGGTACCATTACCCCCTTAGAAAAACCTGTTGTTCCTGAAGTGTAACTGATAACTGCAAGATGATCATTCGATATGTCTGAAAACTTTATATCTTCCTTTTTAAGATCAGGAAATAATTGTGAATATTTCTCTTCAAGCAATGTGAAAGCTTCTTTAATGTTTGATTCCCCGGACATTATAATCCTAAAATCATCAAGAGAAAATACACCGTGTATCTCAGGTGTATTGACAATATCTAATGTGTCATTAATTTTATCATCAATAAAAAGAAGTTTTGAATCAGAATGGTTTATAATATTTATCAGATCTTCTGGTTTGAAATCCGGAAGGATAGGTACAATTACGGCTCCGTATGTTACCGCAGCCAGATAGATAACACACCAATTGGCAGAGTTTTTACCTATCAGTGCAATTTTATCACCTTCCTTAATTCCTGATTCTTTAAACAGGATGTGTAGCTTAAGGATCTTTTCAGCAATCTCCTTATAAGTATATCCGGTTTCCTTATAATTCGACAAAGCTTCGATGTCCCAGTTTTTGTTGATGCTCTGTTCAATATATCCGATTAATCGTTCCTGAATCATAACTTGAGGTTTTATATTATTAGATAAATTTACAACATAATAAACAACTTCAGCTGTGATAATACTGATTATAAATCCGTTTTAACCAGAACTACTCTTTACACTAAATAAAGTACATAATAATAATTGCCACTATTGAAAGAACATTAACAACAGAAAAAAAGTAATTATAACCTTCCCTTTTCTTGCTGAACTGCCCCAGTTTACGGGCGAAGATCCCAATTGTAGGAACAAACAGAACAACCAGAAAGGCAAAAAATTCAACTCCGAAAAATACCTCTTCCAGGCCACCATTTACCAGTGCCGACAGGTATATAATTATCAACAAAACCAACAGATAAAGAAGGTAGCTTATCTTAAGAAGCAAAGTTGAAACCATCCTTCTTTTATGAAGCTGGTGTGGTTTAAGATATGCATATGCCAATGCAAAAACTATAATAATAAAAACTACCCCAAGAATATAATTGAGTATCTCACTGAAATTGGCCATATCTGCAAGTATTAATTCACTAATTACAACTCATTATTTGACCATACAAGCGAACTCGCTCCAAGAACGGCTGCATTCTGAGTGCTTAATTCAGATTGAAGAAGTTTAACTTTCCCTTTGTAAATACTGAGAAGGTTCTCCTCCATATATTCCTTTGCAGGTTCAAAGATCAGGTCTTTTGCAAGAGCAAGCCCGCCAAAAAGGAAAATTGCTTCAGGGTTAGTATGTGCCACTACATCAGCCAGCTTAAAGCCAAGCATCCTGCCTGTATGGGTAAAAGCTCTTTTAGCAATATAATCTCCTCTTTTTGCTGCGGCATGAATTATCTCTGCATTAAGCTCTTCAAAACTTAATTTTCTCAACTCACTGGGTTGCAAACTGTCAGCCATTATCTTCAGAAGCGTCCTTTTAAGTCCCGTTGCTGAGACATATGTTTCGAGACATCCTTTTCTGCCGCATCCACAATCGCGATTAGACTCCCCCGGACGAATTGCAGTATGTCCGATTTCCCCGGCAAATCCATCATGCCCGTATAAAAGCTTACCATCAATTACAAAGCCACTACCCAGGCCGGTACCAAGAGTAATAACCACAAAATTTTTCATGTTTTTGGCGCCACCATATACCATCTCGCCAACAGCTGCTGCATTAGCGTCGTTTGTTACGATTATTGGAAGCTTGGTGTGCCTGCTGAACATCTCTGAAAGAGGAACTATCCCTTTCCAGGGTAGCCCGGCAGCATGTTCTATTGTTCCTTTATTGATATTCCCCATCGGAGCGCCAATTCCATACCCAATCACTTCGATACCATTACCAATCTTTTTACCAGTAACCATTATTTTTTCATACAATGCCGCTACAAATACTTCAATTTCATCATAATGAAAGGTCTTTAATCGATCCTCCCCCAGAATATTTCCTTCCCTGTCAACAAAACCAAAAATCGTATTAGTGCCCCCAATATCTATTCCTACTGCTACCTCTTTTTTTGCCATAGTTTAGAAACAATAAATTTTATATCTGTAAATATAATATATACTCCACTTTTAAGTACAGAAAATGTCAGGAAAGTTTATAAGAAAGTGTGGAGTGCCTAAAGTGCCTGGAGTACTTAGAGTTATTATTGTAAAAACTCCAGGCACTCCACACTTTTCTTACATTATTCCGGAATATATTCGTTTCCTACTTTTCTTGCCCTGGTGGGCTTATCAAGATTAATACCAAGGGAGATACCCGTTTCAACAAGAATATTCCAGCCTGCTGCAAGTTGGACATATTCTGCATATTCTCCTCCATCCGGAATAATAATTGTCGGAAAAATTGTTTCCTTGGTTGATACTGCAATGATTCTCATCCCAACTCCTTCTACCAGACACTCCTTAAATTTTTCCTGCTCCGCGGGAAATGGTTCGATCCATATTAATACTTCATTTTTATCCATCACTTCCTCAATGCCATGAACTGCAAATGTTCCTTCAAGAAAAGCTGATTTCTTCCTTGTAATCTCATTGGTTTTCAGGGCAAGCTCCTCCGCAACACCATTATTCCTGCCAGCAAAATATATTACGCTTGCATTTTTAATAATATCAGTTATAAACGGAGCAATTTTTTTAGTTAGGGCCTGTTCCGTTTTTTCTGAAAGATCGTTCAGCCCATCCATTTTTTTACCTTGAATATTCCAGAGAAGAGAATCATAAAACAGTCCCTGTTCAATTACCGACTTGGTAGCTGCAACAGCATCTTCCTTACCACATTTTAAAACATGAGTACCGGTTGTAATCTCTTCCAGTTTTGTATTATAGTTGGCTGTCAGTCCGAAAATTGCATTGTGCTTCTTATTCTTCAGAGAAGTTGCCAGCCGGATAACCTCTTTCGTCTGCCCCGAATTTGAAGCACCAAAAACAACAAAATCATCCAGATTATACTCTTCCGCCTGTGTACAGCCTTCTGTTAACACAGGAATTATAAAGTCTTTTTGAAGAGACGAACAGATTGTTCTCTTGGCAGGAAAGATCCTGCTGCTGCCTTCGCCTGTGAGAAACAATCCCTTACCCGCTTTAACCGTCCCCGCAAATTTAGCTGAGGCCAGTGGGTCAAATAATCTGATGATCTCAGGTGTTTCCATCATCTCCCTCACGAGAGCATACTTATTATACTTTTCTTCTTTTAAATTCATAGCTATGACATTTTATTAATTAGAAATTCTGAAAGATCGTTTTGAACCTGTGGCTCCTTTTGGAACCCGCCACCGAGATGCTGCCAGTATACCTCGGCATATTCAACATCCACCATTTTCCCATAGTTGCGGTTTCCTTCAAGCACAAATCCGAAGAAATCATCCATCTTATGCATATGCTTCATCAAATCTATCTGTGAGATGTGATAACCAAGCATCTTTTTCTTTGTTTCAATTTCGGTTGTTACATCAACAAAAAAATGGGGAGGAACTATCTGTGATCCCAATGGATCTGATAAAGTGAAGGGAGAGGAGTGATACAGCAGTGGTGTTACCTCAAGAGGTTTTTCTTTAACAGGAACTGTATCCAGAGAGGAGACCATTGCCGCTGCCTCTACAATATTTGCAGTTGTACGGTGATCAGAGTGATAATCAGAAGGTAGATGTGTGAATATTATACCTGCCCTCACTTTCCTCATCAGCGATATAGCTTTTAACCTTAATTCCATAGTATCAAAAAGAAAACCATCTATCCCTCCAAGCATATAGTATTCAGCATCCAGAACTGAAGCTGCTTTTTTTGCCTCTTCAATACGCATCTTCGCTGTCTCTTCCATGGTCATATTACAACCACCAAGATCTCCTGATGTCATTGTGGCAATAACAATCTTATAACCTTTGTTTTTTAGTAATTTCAGTACTCCGGCATTCCATGCCTCTGCATCGTCAGGATGAGCATGAAAAGATAACACAACTTTGTTAAATTCTCTCATAATAATTTATATTTAATCTCTTTTAGCAAAAGTTTTTTCAAGTTTAATAAACTCAGGAAGCTCCCCTGTCAGAGGTTTCATATATTCTATAAACAAAGGAGATACATGATTGCCTTCAGAATTGAAGAACTCCGATGGCATCGGTTTTGCCGAAACAGCAACCTCTTCCAGTGGAACATTGCCAAATTCTATTGCATATGGTTTGTTTGAGATTCTTTTAATACTGACCATAATGCCCGATTCTCCTTTCTCAGCCAGCTTCACTGCTTCAACACCGCAGCGATAAGCCTCTTCAAGATCGACAGGCGAGGATCTTGCGAAGTCGCTCATTATCAACGACTCAGTGATCTGAAATTCGCCCCTGTATCCAAATTCATCGGTTATCATCCGGTGAAGACTTAATCCAACACTTGCCCCACCCATAGCTCCAAATTCTGTATTATTAAATTTGTCTTTTGTCTTGGCCGAGCTTACCGGCGTGCCGTCAGAATATTTTAACCCTTCTCCGCAAACAACTGAAACCCATCCATTCGCTTTTATACAGTTATCAACCTCTTTTAAAAATTTACCCTGGTCAAAATAAAATTCAGGAGCATAAATAAGATGAGGTGCCTCTTCTTCCGATTTGCGGGCCAATGCTGTTGCAGCAGCCAACCAACCGGCATCTCTCCCGATAGTCTGATAAATAACAAATCTGTCTACTTTCTGCATATCGCGGGCAAGGATCCCTCCCTGCATCACATTCAGAATATTTGATCTTGCAGCAGAGGCAAACCCGGGTGTATGGTCGGTACCGAAAAGATCATTATCAACTGTTTTAGGTATTCCGATACCTGTTAGTTCATATTTTTCCTCCCTGCAATATGCCTCAACTTTGTGAATAGTATCCATTGTATCATTACCTCCGATAAGAAAGAAATAGCGAATATTAAATTTCTTCAATACCTTAAGGATCAGGGGAAGATCATTCTCTTGTAACTTGTGGCGCGATGAACCCAATGCTGAAGAGGGTGTTTGACGTAAACCTTCAATGATTTTTCGGGGCTGCCTGCCAAGATCATAAAGCCATTCCTGCATGAACCCTTCAATACCAAATTGCATCCCGTAAATTTCCTCAATGACGGATGAAGATATAGCTGTTTCGATAACTCCTGCCAGACTTGAATTTATAACGGATGTTGGTCCTCCTGATTGCCCGATAAGTGCATTACCTTTAATCATATTTTGTTGTTTTAATTATTAATTCAATTCTTTCTTTTGTTTTTTAACCCCCAACCCTTGTTTTTTGCCCCCCTGCCCCCGGGGAGCTATACAAATTTCAGTAATCCAAAATAGGCCGGCTGATGATAATCAGGATTTTCTGTGTCAACAGGATTCCATGTAACATAATGAGGAACAGTAAGCAGATCACCGCACTTGTAAAAATTTGCCCTGAATGTTTTTCCCTTCAGCTCTTTAACTTTATGATGAAAAAATACTTCAAAAGGAATTGCAATGGTTATTGTCCATTCAAACGCTCCTTCTCTCTCTCTGACAGGTTGCTTTCCGGCCGATGTCAACCTTCTTATTTTTGAAACGACTTCCGGATTAGCTCTTGTACTGTTCTCTCGCGCAGTACCTGTGCCAAGCAGACAGGTACCAATACCATTAAACTCCATATTATAATATATCCCGTCCTCTTCAGGTGAAACAAAAAACTCAACGCATGAGTCTTCGCAAACCATCTCATTTGTCACTGTCTTTTCAGCTTTGAAATAACTCTCGGTAATAAAATACTTTAGAAATATCTCATTGTCACTATAAGCAATTGACAATGCAACATCAGGCTTATAAATATATCCATTCCAGTTAAGCGTATCTATAATTAGTCTTTCCTTCATTTTATCCATTTTAACTGAAATTTCTTCCAGTTCCGGATAAGCATCTCTTACTGCTAATTTCTTAACCTCCGCTACTTTCATCTTATAACATAGTCTTACTTCTGAACTTAAAGAACCAAAATTACAATAATTATTTCTTCATTCCTAAAATGCTCTTTTTACCTCAGCTCATTCCATGCGAGAGCTGCGGCTCCTAAAACAGCGGCATTGCTTTCAGAAACACCTGACGGCAATACCTTTACAGTACCTTTAAAAATTGGCTGAATATTCTCATCGATATATTTCCTTAACGGTGTAAACAACATTTCGCCAGCCTGTGCAAGTCCCCCGAACAGAAATATAGCTTCGGGACTTGAAAATCCTATTGCGTTAATAATACCTAATGCCAGATATTCAGCTGTATAATCCAATGCTTCAACAGCTATATTATCACCTTTGGATGCAGTTTCACCAATTATTTTGGATGTTAAATCCGATGGTTTAATATCTCTTAAAGGACTCTCGTCCCTCATTTCACTTAACATATAAAGTACTGTACGCACAAGGCCTGATGCTGATGCATACGTTTCATAACAACCCTGTCGACCACATCCGCAATCTCTTCCCCCGGGAACAATAATTGTATGACCCAGCTCTCCGGCGTGTCCGGTATGCCCATAAACAACCTCACCATTAATAACGATCCCGCTGCCAAGCCCTGTCCCGAGAGTCAGAATAATAAAATTCTTCATTTTCTTTGCTCCACCGAAAATCATTTCGCCTATTGCAGCTGCATTTGCATCATTTGTTACAGCGATAGGAACATCAAATTTTTCCTTCATATATTCAGCAAGGGGAACAATTCCCTTCCATGCAAGATTAGGTGCAAGTTCAATTGTCCCTTTATGATAATTAGCATTTGGGGCGCCGATACCAATACCTATCAGTTCCAAATCGGTCTTCTCTTCAATCAGTTTATTTATGGATACCGTAACTACTGAAACAAAATTTTTAATCTCAGGATAATCTGTTGTTTTTAGATTGCCTTGGGCTAAAATATTTCCTGATTTATCAACCAAACCAAATACAGTATTAGTTCCTCCAATGTCGATACCTGCTACAACTTCCTTCATAATTGAAACCGTTTTAATTATATCTCTTGTCCATTTAAATTCCTGAACATAAAATTATTTCTTTTTCGCTTTTTTTGTTCTTAACTTCTGATCTTTCATGTTTTTTACTCTGACATCCCAATCCTGATCCAGCTCCCAGCCAATTTTTATCTCAAGCTCTGTGGGGTAATAAGATACCGGTTCTGGTTGTAATCTTGCAGCAAAGGCACCGGTGTTCCACTTCCCATCACCATTCAGATCATAAATTGCTCGTACACGGTAAAACCCATTTTCAAGAAGCGGAAATACTACCAACCTGTCTTTATTCAAATGTGCTTCTCTAACCAGTTTTTCAGTCTTATCAAGAAGATGGATGATCAGGTCGCCATCATTACTGGTGATATTTAATGTCAACTTACCATAGGAATCCGGATCTTTGACTGAAAAACCTATCCCTGTTGAGTCGGTACTCTCATTATATATGTTTCCAAACGAGGCCGAATCGGCAATGAAAAGATATTTATTATTGGCCGAAAGCTTTGATTCAAATAAATATTTACAGGAATTTGTGCTGTCTTTTACGAGACTGTATGGTATTTTTATCCTGGTTGTATCTAATAACTGGTAAAGCCAAATACGTGAAGTATCTGGCTGTCTAAGAGGCGTTTGTGATGTAAAGGTAATCTGCTGCCCTGGTTTAATTGACCCATTTCTAATATTAGCGTCAACAACGAATGCCGGTTTTTTAACCTTTGCAGCTCTTGGAGCCCGTGGCTCCAGAAATCTCATTAGGACTGTATCTTCCTTATAAACAACCGTTCCTAAAGTATCAGTAAAAGGATATTTAACATGTGTTATTATCTCTTGCTGTGAATAAAGAACGCTGTCTGTGAGCCATACTTTTAAAGTGTCACCATTTCTGTTCTTTTCTGTAAAATATGTATCATTACTGGCTTCTGGTATTGAAAACTCAAATTTCATGCTATCAGGAGGCAGGGAAAGAGTATAGATCATCTGAAATTTAAGGTTACGGGAAGTGCCGGTCAGGTAATGATCTTTCTTCAGAGCTGTAAAAAGCAAAAGGTGATATTCACCGTTTTGAACTGGTGGTGCAAGTACTTTCTTTAATGTCTTTTCTAATATAGAAGTGTCGTTAACCACAGGAATGAAACTCCTTTCTGTTGTAACATAAATAGTGGAATCCATAAAAGCAAACTCCTCATCAATTAGATTATAGTTCTTACTGTTATCAATATCTATCAATGCATAGAGTCTGAATTTTCCCGGATGGACATTATCAAAACGGAAATATCCATTTTGATCCACTCTCGAAATATAATCAGGAAGATCTTTAACCACAGCAGAATCATCCATTTCACTGTACATGAGTACCAATGTTTTCTCCGGTGCTTCAAGATCAAAAGAGTTATACACATTCCCTGTAACAGAAAGAGAATCAAGTACAGGGCCGGTTGAAAAAACAAACTGATAATTGTCAATTACATTCCCCTCATTAAGATCTTTAATCGCATCCAGAAAATAAAAGGTGTAAGTGGTGCTGTCTTTTAATTCATCCTCAAATGTAACATTAACACTTTTGCCTTTAATTAAGATGACTGGTTTCTGTTTCATCGGGGGCGAGACCATAAATTTCTCATTTATATTATCAAGAACAACATATTCGTCGAATGTAATTGCGAAACTTTTCCCCATGAAATTTTTGGCGCCGTTCTCAGGAACGGTTTTAATAACAACCGGAGGCTGTTTGTCTTTAGGCCCGCCAGAAGGGGAGCTGATTTTTGCACAGGCCCCCATCAGAATCATAAATGATGCAATAAAAAATATATAGGTAATTAAACTCCTGTACATAAATTCATCCGGCTATTAAAGATGTACAAACTTACATCATTTTTTAAAGATTCATTTCTATAATACCGTAAAACACTTTCTCTATTCACTATTTTTGGTTATGATCATAAATAATAATTTCTACCTTTGGCGATATTGTTAACATGTCAATTATGCATTTACTTATCATTCCCTGGGATGTAAATCCGGAAATATTCCGGATTGGTTCTTTTGCTGTAAGATGGTATGGCCTTCTTTTTGCCTCCTCATTTTTGTTCGGTTATATTATAATGAGCAAGATTTTTAAGAATGAAAATCTTAAGGAAGAAGTTCTTGACCGGCTGACAATTTATATGGCATTCGGAACTATTTTAGGAGCCAGGCTGGGACATTGTCTTTTCTATGAACCCTCCTATTATTTACATCATCCTCTGGAGATCTTAATGATATGGCATGGTGGACTTGCCAGCCATGGGGCAGCAATCGGGATACTTATTGCAATCTGGCTATTTACCAGAAAAGAGAAAAAAGATTATTTCTGGGTTCTCGACCGTATCGCAATTGTTGTTGCTCTGTCCGGGTTTTTTATCAGGATGGGAAATCTGATGAATTCTGAAATTTATGGTATTGAGACAACACTTCCATGGGGATTTGTTTTCTTAAGTAACCATGAAGTCGCCCCTAAACATCCTACACAGATTTATGAAGCACTGGCCTATCTGGCTATATTTGTTCTGCTTTATAGATTATACTGGTCGAAAAAAGGTGAACATATTCAGGGAGTGCTAATAAGCTTATTATGCATCCTTGTCTTTACAGCCCGATTTTTTATTGAATTTCTGAAAGAAGATCAGGTCGCGTTTGAAGCAGCAATGAAAATCAATATGGGACAATTATTAAGTATCCCTTTTATACTATTGGGAATAGCAGGATTGTACTGGAGTATTAAGCGAAAAAAACGAGCTGAGATAAAAAGATAATATCTATTTTCTTACTATCCCGTAAAACAAAACATCCAGAATAGCATTCAGCCTGCTTTCAATATTAACCTCTTTCTTTTTCCAGAAAAGAGGGACCTCAAGCCCTTTAAGAGTAGTCTGAATTGCCAGGGCTGTATATTCACTATTCACTGCATTAAAAACTTTTTCCCTGGCCCCATGATATAAGATTAGCCTCAAAATTGCCAATTCTTCACGGTCATATTTTTCGCGGATGGTTTCAATAAACTCAAAATGATCAAGGTTTTTATCAAAGATTGCATTATAATAATTTGAAAGTTTTTCGAACGATTTCATCCTGACAAAAACATAGTTTTTCATCTTATCAATTGGAGATTCGACCGACTTTATTGCTGTAGTAAGCTCATTTCTAAGAGTGTTAGCCTCTAAGAGAACAACAGCTTCAAAGATATCTTCCTTGCTCTTAAAATAATAATAAACTGAGCTCTTACCCATTTTCATAGCTTTCGCAATCTCATTCATTGTGGTCTTTTTAAACCCATACCTGCTGAATATTTGCCCTGCAGCTATAACAATCTTCTTTCTATACTCCTCTTTATTAACCATATACTCGATTTGTTAACTTTTCTATTCTTTATTGCAAAGATAATAAATTATGAAAAATAATCCACGGTTTTCGAATGGATTGGTCGATAATTCGAAAGTTTTATTCTTATCAGAATTCTGATGCGGGAACATTATAAGGAGATCCCTCGCAAATGCTCGGGATGAGGAATCTTTTCTTGAAGTGGAATGATTTATAATAATCTCTACCTATTATTTCCTCTAATATTTAGTATTTTTGATGTTAAATTATATTGGACAGGGAAGAATAATTAGAAATGAAGATAGCTGATCAAAATTATCAGAGTATTTGGATTAACGAATCTGATCCATCCATTGTCTGTGTTATCGACCAACAAAGACTACCTTTTTTTTTCGAAACAAAAGAGCTTCGATCAGTTGATGATGTCTTTTATGCAATAGATAATATGACAGTTAGAGGAGCTCCGCTCATTGGTGCGGCAGGAGCTTTTGGAATATATCTTGCCACTTTAGAGATAAATTCCCAGACAAATATTCGAGATCATCTGGCAAATGCAGGAAGATATCTGATTTCATGTCGACCTACAGCCGTAAATCTCTCCTGGGCTGTGAATTTTGTTCTGGAGAGGTTAAACGCAAATCTCTCTATAAAAGAATTATCTGCCACAGCACTTAAGGCAGCATTACAGATCTGTGAAATTGAAAAAGAAAATTGTCGTCAGATAGGTAATCACGGACTTAAACTACTTGAAAATATATATAAGAATAAAAAGGATAAACCTGTTAACATACTCACTCATTGTAATGCAGGGTGGCTTGCCTGTATAGACTACGGAACAGTAACCGCCCCAATCTATTTCGCACACGACAAAGGGATTCCGGTTCATGTCTGGGTTGATGAAACACGGCCACGAAATCAGGGCGCTAAACTCACTGCCTGGGAATTAGGACAATATGGGATACCTTATACCTTAATTCCTGATAACTCAGGTGGCCATTTAATGCAACAAAAGATGGTTGACATTGTTATAGTTGGAAGTGACCGTACTACCCGAAGAGGAGATGTTGCCAATAAAACAGGAACCTATCTTAAGGCACTTGCTGCTTTTGATAATAATATTCCGTTTTATGCAGCTCTTCCGTCAACCTCTATTGATTTCAATATCAGTAATGGGCTGGAAGAGATAGTTATTGAGGAGCGCGATCCGGAAGAGGTAACCCACATTACCGGGTTAGCTGACGGAAAAATTCAGTCAGTCCGTATCTGCCCTGAAGATACTGTTGCTGCCAATTATGGATTTGATATTACACCTGCACGCCTTATTACAGGATTAATAACAGAAAAAGGAATATGCAGTGCTACAGAAAAAGATATAAAAAAGATGTTTGCTGATAAATTGAATTCATATGGAAGGGGTAGTAAAATTTAATTGTCACTGGAACCAATCCGGTCCTGTTATTTTTGACGATCAGTATGAAATAATTAATTACTGGCGTGAAATTCTTTTTAACATGGACCTGATAGGGGCTTATGAAAATGGCGTTGGTTTTGGAAACATCAGTTTAAGAATAGGAGTTCACAACCAGTTTGTTATAACAGGATCTGCGACAGGAGAGATCCCGGAACTGGAACCAGGTCATTATGTCAAAGTCAACTCATTCAATATTGAGGATAATGCAGTTCAGTGTGTAGGACCTCTCAAGGCATCATCTGAATCTTTAACTCATGCTGCAATATATTCCGCTGACCCCGGGGCCAATGCAGTTATCCATGTTCACAGTATTGAACTATGGAATGAGCTTATATATAAGGTCCCAACAACCAATCCGGGTATGGATTACGGAACAACAGGACTGGCAAAGGATATTCTGAGACTATTTAAAGAATCTGATGTTTATGAAAAAAGGATTATTATTATGGCTGGCGACAGGGCAGGCATCCTTACATTTGGAAACGATATGGATGAAGCAGCAAATGTACTGATGGAATATCTTAAATGAGATTTAATAATATTCTTTTTGGTTAGGCCTTGCATAATTACATGCAAATAATTAATATTGCAGTCCGTTTTTACGGAGGGGCCCATAGCTCAGCTGGTTAGTAGCACCTGACTCATAATCAGGGGGTCGCTGGTTCGAGCCCAGCTGGGCCCACCGCATCCACAAAGGGTTTCAGACAATTAAAGTTTGAAACCTTTTTTTATTTGCACACAATTTGCACACAGCTCCCATCTTCGTTTTAAGTGCTTTTGACCAACTACCATTTTGTTTCTATCAATTTCTCCGTTATGTTGAAAATATATCCTCTGGAATCATTTTATTGAAAGTAATGATTCAATTTCCAAAACATGTGGTAGGTGATTCAGATGGTTAAAACACTGTTTTTCCTGTTTTCGACACTTTTTTCACTCAACAGGACTAATAGTGACATAATCTGCAACTTTCGTCTTGTCTTTTGAGTATTTTGGGTGTCCCAATTGATTCTTTGGATATTTTGAAAAATAACTTTCGTTTTCAAATATTCAATTCTCATCAGGTTAACTCAAGTTTTTAATACTTTACATTCTGTGATTATCCTTTTCTTCTTAATCTTTTATACACGGATTTTAAGTCTTGATTAATCTTGATCTTTCTTGTCTTTTTTGTTTTCATTTCAACAATGGTAAAATTTTCACCGTTTTCAAATTGACTGAACCGGAGTTGAAGTAAATCACCTATTCGAAGTACAGTAAATACGCCGATTGAAATTAATAAACAATACTTGTTTTCACCATCTCGTTCTAACTTTGAGATTAGAGACTTGAACTGGTCCCAGTCCATTGATGTTGTTGTAGTTTTTTGACCTTTTAATGACATAGCTTTAAATTTTATGGTTTAAAGCCATTCTATGGTGAAAGCTTATACTTAGCATCATAAATCAGCATAAGTACAAGCAAATATTATATCAAATGTCACAAAACTCGCTCAATATGCTGGAGTTGAGCGAGTAACGCAATTTCAATTCCTTACACTTTTGACATATGTATAAGCTATAAACATTTTAAAAACTTTTCTGCGAAGATTATGAATATTAGAATAAAGTGATTTTCAATTTTTCCTTATTCGCAAATCACTTTGAAGAATTAGAAAAACCGAAAATTCAAGAGGCAAGTGCGACTTTTGGATTAAAACTATTAAAAAAAACGATTCCTGGTGATTTGAAGTCTAATTTTTTTCTTGGTCTGCTGTTTAATTTCATGGTTATATTTTTGATTTGCTGATCGTTAACGTTATTAAAGTCTGTTTTTTTAGGAATGTATTGTCTTATTAGTCTGTTTGTGTATTCATTCAGTCCTCTTTCCCATGAGGAGTATGGATGAGCAAAATAAAATTCTGCTCTAAGTTTCTCTGCAATGTATTTATGCATAGCGAATTCAAGTCCATTGTCCGCTGTGATTGATAGTACCAGATCTTTAAATGGTATCATTAGCCTAACCACAGCTTTAGCGAGATCCATGGCATTCTTTCCATTGAGTCTTGCAATCAGTACAAAGGCAGTTGCTCTTTCAGCGATAGTGACAATAGCTCCTTTATTTCCTTTTCCAATAATTGTATCAATCTCCCAGTCACCGACCCTTTCCTTATTGTTGACACAATCAGGTCGCTGATCAATTGAAACCCTGTCTTTGATGATAATCCTTTTATTTTTGCCGCTGCCATAACGTTTTCGGTACATTTTAGAGGCTACACGCAAATGTTTATACAACTGGCCATTCTCGGCTTTATCTTGATAGATGAACTGATAAATACGCTCATGGCTGACCATTGGAATCACATGTTTCTTACAATAGCCTGCAATTTGCTCTGGGGACCATTGCTCATTGGATAACTTATCCCTGATGAAGCGTTCCATTGCAGGAGAAAATTTGCGGTTATAAGAAAACCTCTCCTTCTTTTCCTCAGCGATCTCGTGAGCTGAAGAGGAACTGTAGCAACCTGTTTTGGTCCTGTTACGACTTAATTCCCGATAGATAGTTGATCGGGCAACATTCAGTTGACCTGAAATAAACGGAGCTTTATGCCCAGCTCTAAGTAATGCATCTATTTTGTATCTTTGCTCCAGTGTGATATGGCAATAATTCTTTTTTGTCATTTTACAACGATTAATAAATTTTGCACTTCAAAGATAAGCGAGCTAGCTCGCTTATCTTTGATCTTTAATCGTCGCACTTATTAATTGAATTTTCG
>DATKUO010000097.1:0-4821 GCA_035530515.1 Bacteroidales bacterium | reverse complement strand
CAAAAATTAATCAAATTAACATGGTTTTAAGTGAGGCGTAAAATTCTCTAGTGTTGATTATCAACAGTTTAATAAATACCATGGAATGTTTTGTTCTTAGCCTATAATAAAACAACCAGGTTATTAGACAGACTCCCGTTATATGTAAGGTGTTCAAAACCTGACAACTAGACTACAATTAAACTAACCCTACATATAACTATCAAAGCCATAAGATCATTAAATGTACCAGGACTCCCAACGCGCAAGCAAGAGTTTGGCAGCTGCCAACACCACAACCGACGCTGCTGCCAAACACATGCTTTTTTGCCCACCCGGACTTCAGTTTAAAAATAACCTTACATTTATAATGAAGCACTTATACTTTGAGATCATCCTGATACGTTTTAACTGTTAAATACTTCACAGTAATATATGAATAAGACTCTTGTACTAACCTGCAGTTTCCTTTTGACAAATTTCTTATTGTTAGCTCAAAAACACACTATTTATGGGAATATACATGATCTGGAGAATGGAGAACATTTGATTGGAGCAACAATTTTAGCAGAAGGTAAATACTTAGGAACGTCTTCGAATAACTATGGATTTTATTCACTTACTCTGCCTGAGGGTGCTTATAATATTTCTTTTTCTTTTATTGGTTACAAAACTATTTCCGCACATGTTGAACTCTCCAGAGATACAACAATTAATATTGGTTTAATACCTGAAACTAAAACTCTAAACGAAGTAATTGTAGAAGCAAAAGACAATAGTAATGTATTCATTAACCAAATGGGAAGTCATTCCTTAAATTTGCAGACAATTAAATTGGCACCTGCTGCAGTTGGAGAAATTGATTTGATAAAAAACCTACAACTCCTTCCAGGGATTCAAACAGCAAATGAAGGAACTACAAATCTATCTGTAAGAGGAGGTTCCTTCGATCAAAACCTATTTTTACTTGATGATGCGCCTATCTATAATCCTTCACATGCCTTGGGATTTTTCTCAACTTTCAATCCAGATGCAATTAGCAGTGTAAAAATCTATAAGACTGCATTTCCAGCTCAGTATGGGGGCAGACTTTCCTCTATAATTGATATCAGGATGAAGGAAGGGAACAATCAAAAGTTAACATGGAATGGTGGCGTGGGATTAATAGCCAGCAGATTATCCATTGAAGGTCCTATAAAAAAAGATCAGGCTTCTTTTATTATAAGTGGAAGATACAGTTATGCTGGATTAACTGCAAATTTATTGGGATCATTAGGGCAGCAAATCGGGATACATAGTTTGCGTGATTTTGATAACCATAACGAAATTAATTTTTATGATATAAATGCCAAAGTAAATTACAAAATAAAAAATAATCACTTCTACCTTTCATCCTATGCAGGCAGGGATCATTTTTTCTACTATTCGATAGATAAAAACAGTAGTATGGATTGGGGAAATCAGACTGCTACAGCAAGATGGAATCACATATTCAACTCCAGAGTTTTTTCAAACACGATGTTTGTGTTTAGCAGATATGATTATTCCTATATTCTTAAAGAAGATACAAGACACTTCAAATGGTCATCTAACTTGCAAGAGATTGATCTTAAATCTGATTTTGATTTCTTTCTTAATCCTTCAAATCATCTTAAATTTGGCATTTCGCTAGAGAATCATGTATACTACCCCGGAAAAATAGAGCCTCGTGATTCTACTTCATTGACTAAGCCTTTCGAACTTGACAGACAAAAATCACTTGAAAGCGCTCTTTACATTTCAAACGAACAAAAAATCAGTGATAAAATTAGTCTGAGCTATGGTTTGAGATATTCAATGTTTTTTCTATTAGGAGAGAGCACAGTATATTCATATTCCCCTGAATTGGCAATAATTGATTCTATCCAATATGGAAACAATGAATTAGTTAAATTTTACAGCGCATTAGAACCCAGACTTGATCTAAGATATTTAATTGATAATAATAACTCCGTCAAGATATCTTACACTTATGTTAAGCAATATCAGCACTTATTAAGTAATTCATCAGCAGGACTTCCTACCGACATTTGGCTTCCCGTAAACAAATATATCAAACCGCAGTATTCAAACCAGTTTTCTGTTGGATATTATAAATCATTCTCAGATAATAAATATGAGTTTTCTACTGAGTTATATTTCAGGAGAATAGAAAATTTAATAGACTATAAAGATAATGCGGACTTATTCTTAAATCCTCATGTCGAGATACAGGTATTGAAAGGCAAGGGTCAATCATATGGTGCTGAATTCTATATAGAAAAAAAATACGGTAAAATAACAGGTTGGGTCAGTTATACCCTCTCAAAAACCACAAAGCAGATAAACGGGATCAACAATAATACTTCCTATCCAGCCACTTATGACAAACGACATAATCTCTCGGTAGTTTTAATTTATAAATTATCAAAAGCATGGGATATAGGATCAACATTTAAATTCACATCTGGAGGTTTTATTACCATACCAGAGGGATCATTCCTCTACTATGGAGCATCATTCAATTATTACACTACTCGTAATGGATATAAGCTTCCTCCTTATCACAGGATGGATATTTCATTTACTTATAAAAATCCTAAAAAACAGCTCAGAAGTTGGAAACCAGAGTGGAATTTTGGCATTTATAACCTCTATGGCCGTAAGAACATTTTCTCTCTTTTTATCCGTCAGGATGATTATGCCCTCGCTACTTCAAGAGCGTATAAAATGTATTTGTATGGGATAACACCCTATTTAACATATAATTTCAAATTCTGATATGAGAAAATTATTTGTCCTATGTCTTATTGTAATATCTTTTTCAGGTTGCATTGAAGATTATGACCTTTATCGTGATGAGATTGTCCCAAGATTGGTTGTTGAAGGCCTTGTTTCAAACAAACCTGGACCATACTATATTCGTCTCACAAAAAGTCAAACTGAAAGTTTTAATGGAACTAGTGGTTTTGATGGTGATAATGCTATAGCTGTAAAGGGTGCTCAGGTTATTATAACTGATAATATGAACCAAATTGATACTTTAATCCCGGTTGATATTAATTTGGATGAATATACATTAGATAGATTTGGCTACTATAAGTTGTTATATGATGGTGACGGAAATTTCATTGACACACTATTCTTGGAAGATCCTGCTGAATTTAATTATGATAGAGGATTTTATAAAACCCAACATTTGGTTGGCATACCAGGCCGGACATATTTTCTCAAAGTACTTTTTGAAGGTAAAGAATATCAGGCCCAAGATTTCATGCAATCTGTGCCTGAAATAGATTCTGTGAACTTTATAAAAAAAGCACCGGAACCAGGCAAGTCTCCCATAGTTACTCCGCTACTTTACTTTTCTGAACCTCAAAACATTAAAAACTACTACCTGATCCAGCTTAATGAAGAAATTAGCATTCGATCATATTCAGCCGGGATACTATGGCAATTTTCAATACTTTCCGACGAATTTCTTCAACCATATGTCAATGGACTGAATATTAGTCAGGGCGAAACTCCCCGAAGTATTGAATATCCTATCTTTCAGGAGGGAGATTCTTTTTACATCGCTTTATCATCAATTACCAAGAATGCTTATGAGTATTACAAAATACTTTTAAAACAATTTAAGAACGATGGAGGAGCATATCAACCTTCTCCAGGATCACCTGCAACAAACATAAGCAATGGAGCACTCGGTTATTTTCGGGCTTCAGCCATAAATGAGAAACGAGTAAAAATTCCTCGTCCTTTGTGAAAAAACACAATAACAAGCTGTGAATATTCGAATCAAGTAAGCAGACCTGTGCTGTCAGGCACATTACGCAAACCAGCAACTACTTCATATAAATTTAAATCCACGTTTGCGTAAAGAGCCTTCCAGCCCATCCCTCCTGATGAGTCCAAATATGCGTTTGAATGACCAAAAGATTCATTTGCTGACACCAAAGATGCTTTTGATGACCCCAAAGATTCATTTGTTGACACCAAAGATGCTTTTGATGACACCAAAGATGCTTTTGAATGACCCAAAGATTCAATTGTTACCATCAAAGACCCGTTTGATGACCCTAAAGATTCAATTGTTGAGCCCAAAGATGACTTTGAATAACCCAAAGATTTAATTGTTGACACCAAAGACGCAATTGATGACCCAAAAGATTCAATTGTTAAGACCAAAGACTCGATTGAATAACAAACTTCACAGTCACCATGATAGTTTTAAAACTCACCCTACATATAACACGGACAATGCTAAAGGTAAGTTGTTTGTCATGCTTTTTGCATGACTCTGAGCCACTTAACAAGATCAATACTTAACCTTGCACCCGGACACGCACAGCTGCTCCCAATAAACATTCTGCACCATGACAATTTTCTGGCTCCGAGACAAATTACACCGCGACACTGCGCCAGTGCCATTTACCAACTTCATCTACCGGCACTATTTCCCGACCGTATATCAACCTTGTACCGCGACCGCGCCAGCACTCAATAAAATTTGTACCATGACGGCAAAAAGCACGCCATACCTGTCTTGCCACCGGGAGAACTTCCCGGCTAAAGTACCAGGACCGGTGGTCGGATGGCTGCATCGGGTAACAGGCCTGCCCTGCAGGCTGGCTCCATCACTAAAATTGCCTAATAGGCAATTTCTTTACGCTCGGCCCTCTTTATTGCCGGGCCGTCAGACTGTCTAATAACCATTTTTGACAGCAAAAATTAATCAAATTAACATGGTTTTAAGTGAGGCGTAAAATTCTCTAGTGTTGATTATCAACAGTTTAATAAATACCATGGAATGTTTTGTTCTTA
>DATKUO010000096.1:0-11872 GCA_035530515.1 Bacteroidales bacterium | reverse complement strand
AATTAACAGGGTTACAATATTATAGCACCAAACTGTTAACAACCATCCAAAAACTATTTTTTATCTAAGAAGGCTGTTAATAACCCTTATAAATTTGTTAATAGTCTGTTAGTTTTTTATTTCTTCGTGCGTTGACCCTGGCATTATTCATGTCTTTTAACGTTATATTCCTTTAATTGAGTACCTTTGCACCGTAATTTAAATTGTGACGATTCTAATATCTATTATAGATCGTATTTTGATAAATAAACAAAGTATTAAAAAGGTTAAAAAAATGAGAAACAAGGTTCTAATGGGACTATCAATCATTGCTATGGTTGCAGTCCTTTCGGGTTGTGGTAAAAAACCACAGGTTAAGATTGATGCAGCAAATGCAGCTATTGAAGCTGCAAAAACTGCTGAAGCGCCAGTCTATTTGCCGGATGAATTTGCAGCTGTTCAGGATTCAATGAATGCAGTAATGGCTGAGGTTACAACGCAGCAATCAAAATTATTTAAGAATTTTGGCCCTGCTAAAATCAAACTGGACTCTGCATTAACTCAGGCTAACAAGGTTGCTGCCGATGCTGTAGTTAAGAAAGTTGAGGTTCAGAAAGAGGTTGAAACATTAATTACAGAGATCAAAACTGTTATTGAAGAGAACAAATCTCTTATGACCAAAGCTCCAAGAGGAAAAGAAGGAGCTGCAGTACTTGAGCAAATTAAGAGTGAAATGACTACTATTGAAGGTTCTGTTGCAGAAGCAAAAGTAATGTTTGACAATGGTTCATTCATGGAGGCTCTCAACAAAGTTAAAGCTGGTAAAGAAAGAGCCGATAGCATCAATGCCGAACTTAAAGAAGCTATTGCAAAAGTTAAAGCAAGAAGGTAATAAATAAGTTCATTCTTAATAGTATAAAATCCCCGGTAATCTTCCGGGGTTTTTTATAAGTCATCACAGGGTAAATGAAAAAGGTTAATAGATTATTACTTTATATCGTAGTATTTACCGGGTCTCTACCGTTGGCAATACTACTTTTAATCTTTCTTACCCCAGTTCCACCGACAGGAGAAATGGAACATGCCAGAAAAACAATTTCGATAGCTGGCAGAGGTAGAGCAGACACCTATTCTAATAAGCTCTATGCCGAAGCACAAATCTATTACGATTCAGCGATGGGAAACTGGCAGAATGAGAATAACAGATTTATCTATTTCAGAAATTTTGAGAAGGTTGCACTGTTTGCAGAACTTTCTACAAAAAAAGCTAGCCAGGCTGCAGAAAATGCTGTCAGCAATTCATCAAATCTGAAAATGAAACTTATACAGAAAATTGATTCTCTAAATAATCTTATATCCGGAGTTAACAAACTTTTCTATACTTATCCTTTAACTTCTGAAATACGCGAACGTATCTCAAGAGGTAAGTTGTTTCTAAAAGAGGCCGAAATAGCATATCAGGAGGGGCAATACCTCGAGGCAAACATAAAAATATCCGATTCCGAACTTCTTCTGATGGAAGGTTATAGCTATGTAAATGAAAATCTTAAAGAATATTTTCAGTCCTATCCTGTATGGAAAAGCTGGATAGACAAGACAATAAGTGACTCGAAAAAAAACAGGGATTATTCGATAATTGTTGATAAATTTTCAAGAAAATGTTTTATCTATCTTAACGGGATAAAACAATACGAGTTTGAAGCCGATCTTGGCTTAAACTGGGTTGGAGATAAAAAAGTCAGAGGCGATATGGCTACCCCGGAAGGGATGTATAAAATCACGAAAAAAATCGAAGGCAGTAATACAAGATACTATAAATCCCTCTTATTAAATTATCCTAATGATGAAGATAAAATGAAATTTCAGAACGAGGTTATTAGCGGCTCATTACTACCTAATGCTATAATAGGTAGCTTGATCGAGATACATGGTAGTGGAGGAATTGGGATAGATTGGACTCAAGGATGTGTTGCTCTCACAAATAATGAAATGGATGTGGTATTCAAAATTGCTAAAGTGGGCACACCCGTTACAATTGTTGGCTCCATGACTGATCTTCAGTATGTTGTAACAAAATAAATTCTCTTAGATGGGAAATAATAAAATATTAAATAAAGGGTTACAACCTGATACTGAGAAGAGTATAGAGAAAAATATTCATATCAGAAATAATGAAATTATTAAGATAATAAACTCATTATGGCAGAAAGTACGTCCAGGCAGAAGTTTTCTCCAGGATTTAAACAGGCATATTGTTACCATCATTTCAATACTAATATTCCTTTTCATAACAATTTTCCTTTTTTACTTTGTCCCTGCTTTACAGGAAATAGCATCAGTAGAAAAAACTGATATAACCAACGATAAGGAATTTAAGAAAGAAGTATCCTATAAAACACAAATAAGCCAGATTACCCGAGATATTCAACATCTTTCAAGGAAATATAAGGCTTATACCTCGGGGCAATCATATATTGTAATAAATACCTCAGATAACCGGTTCTTTTTGTTCAGAAATAAAAGAATTTTGAGAGAAGGTTTCTGTAGTTCCGGAAGTTATACGTTACTACAGACGCAAGAAGATAAACAATGGATATTTAAAACACCAAAAGGAAAATACAGGATCCAGGGCAAAACAACCAATCCTGTCTGGAAAAAGCCCGACTGGGCGTTTGTTGAAGAGGGTTTACCGATTCCACCTAAAGACGACTATACCAGATTTGAATATGGAGTATTAGGAGATTATGCCCTATCAATTGGTGATGGATACCTGATACACGGAACTATCTACAAACGATTTCTTGGAATGCCGGTCACTCATGGATGTGTCCGGCTGAATGATGAAGATCTTGAGATTATCTTCAAGACTCTGAGCATAGGTTCAAAAGTTTATATATTCTGATGTTACCGATAAATAGTATGGAAACAGAAATCATCAATGATAGAACCGGCAGAAAGAAAAATTTTATAATTCTGACCTTCATACTTTCTGCATTCATTATTTATTTTTCCATAATGTCAATGATAGGCCCGGGACGTAAATTGGCCCAGATAAAAAGTGAATATGGTATTAAACCGATTGGGAATAATCTACCTGACGAAAGAATCTTTTCTGATTCTACATATCTGAAACTGCTTAAAGAGAAGTCATTTTTGCAATCAAGATTAGCAATGGCAGGAACGGACTCTATTTACCTTACCATAAACCTTACAGATAGTGTCGTCAATATTGAAATAAGCGGGGTGGTTGTTCATAAAGCAAAGATTAGCAGAAACAGTGCCAGTAAGATGCTTATAAAAGGTAATGAAAACCTGATTTTATCTATGCTTTCCTCTCCATTTAAAATATCTAATGATTATTCAACTATAAAAAAGGAGCCGGTTATGATCAAGATGGCACCAAAAGACACTTCTGAATATAAGCCTGATATAATGCCTGATACAAGTGTTACTATACCGGTCAATTTTATTCTGGAAATGACTAACGGAACAAGAATATATGTTTATCAGGAGGAAAATGAAAAATTCTTCTCCAGAATAAAGCTTTCATTCTTTGATATTAAAGAGAGGCTACGCGACACATGGGGTTCACTGAGGAGCCTGGCGCTTTTCAAAGTGCCGGAATATCATCCTTTTATAAAAATCTGGCTAAGCCGATCAGATGCAAAGATTATCTATAGAGCAATTCCCAAACATGGTCAGGTTGGAATTTACAGGTGAAAGTTAATTTCTTTTTGATAAGAAATTATCGTCCGTATTGAAAAAAAATGTAGGTTTGGTGACGACTCTTTTACCTAATCAAAACATACATGGGAAGATTTACTGGCATCATCGGAATCATTGTAATCCTTGGACTGGCTTTTTTATGGTCGAATAACCGAAAAAAAATTAATTATCGTCTGGTTATTACCGGTCTGCTTTTGCAGATTTCGCTCGCCATTTTCATTCTTAAGGTTCCTATTGGTCAGGATATTTTCTTCTGGCTTGGAAAAGCGATTAATAAGCTTCTCGATTTTTCAAAAGAGGGCGGATTCTTTGTCTTTGGTGATCTTACTAAAATAACAGAAATCCTTCCTGAAGGTATAGTGAAAAGCGGCGTATTCCTTTTCATCCTTCTACCTACCATAATTTTCGTATGCGTACTGGTTGCTATGGCATACCATGTTGGTCTGATGCAAAGGGTCATTGCTGTAATTGCCCGTTTTGTACATTGGGCTATGCAAGTCAGCGGAAGTGAAGCGTTATCTAACGTCGCCAGCGCTTTTGTTGGCCAGGTTGAGGCTCAGATTATGATACGTCCTTATCTTTCAGGGATGACTATGTCTGAACTGCTGGCATCGATGACAGGAAGTATGGCGTGTATTGCCGGGGGGGTAATGGCTGTATATATTTCAATGGGCGTGCCAGCTTCATATCTTCTTGCCGCTAGTCTTATGGCTGCACCCGGAGCGCTGGTCATATCTAAGATTGTCTTTCCCGAAACCGAAGAATCAGAAACAAAAGGAGAAATAAAACTTGAAGTAAAGAAGGAACATGCTAACCTTATGGATGCTATTTCGCATGGTGCCAGCGATGGAATGAAGATCTCCATCAACGTTATTGCAATGCTGATTGGTGTGATAGCCCTTATAGCGCTTATTGATGCTCTACTAGGATACTTCGGACATTTTCTGGCATGGCTTGGGTTGTCTCTTGATGCACTAGGCCTGGATCTGAATCATCTTCGACTGAAAGATGTTGTTGGGGCGTTTTTTAGTCTTTTTGCTATAGTAATGGGTGTTCCTCCGGCAGAATCACTCAGTGTGGGTTCATTGATGGGTACAAAAATGGTAATTAACGAATTCGTAGCCTACTCCGATCTTACACCGATGATACAGCAGGGAGTATTGAGTGCAAAATCAGTTGTAATTGCCAGTTTTGCTCTTTGTGGATTCGCCAACTTCAGCTCAATAGCTATTCAGCTGGGGGGAATCGGAGTACTTGTGCCCAACAGAAAAGCAGACCTGGCTAAACTTGGTTTTAAAGCTATGCTCTGCGGAACTATGGCTTCATATATATCAGCCTCCCTGGCAGGGATGCTATTATAAGAATAAATTTGATTATAGAGTTATTTCAGGTAATATTTAAATCCGACACTCATTCCAACTGCTTGTATACCAGCACTCGAACTTCCTTTCATGAAACTATTCAACTCATCCTTTTTAGAGGTAAGCTTAAAATCCTCAGCTGGCTCATAGGATGAAATATTGGACATAGATTTGTGGAAACAGAGACCTAAAAGCAGCTGAATATTTTCATTTATTTTGTAATAAGCACTTCCGGATGCAATCATGGATAAATTCATTGATTTAATAAGAAGAGTTCCTGATGAATTTGTTGGCCAATCGGTTGGAAAGTATAGATCATAGTCTTTTATTGTTACAGGATATGCATCATAGTACCCCCAATATGTAAAAGTACCAACTCCCTCATAAGTTTTGGCCAAAGGTATATCAAAACCGACTCCTGCTTTTAGAAGGAACCCTAATTTATCACCTGCAGGGATTCTGAAATTGATGCATACAGGAATACTTAAAAAAGAGATTTTCTGGTTTTCAACAATAGATTTCCCGTCTATCTGCATTACATAGGCTTCATCTTCTGAGTCAATGGCATCAAAACTTTTTTTATAGGAAGCCAATGATAATTCTGTAGAGTAGGAACCATATCCTGCCCCGAGACTGAAACCAATTATTCTGGAAAAGAAATATCCAAAATCAATTTCAAAATTTATTGAATTACCCTTTTTAGAATTTAAGGCGGAGGAAAAATCATTATTGGCAATACTTGTCACTAATGGATTTATATTTAACCCAAAGAAAAGATTTTCCTTATTCCCTGAACTCACCCTTGAATCAGTGCCCTGAGAATATGCAGTATTATACATAAATGCCAGCAAAACAGAGCAAATTATTACTAATCTGAAATTATTGTTCTTATTGTTCATATTGATTGAGTTTTTTTATATCAATTATTGAACTATTACAATTCTTGAATAATTAAATTCTTTGTTATTCACAGATACCTCAATCGTATAAACCCCACTCTGTAAGTTGGATACGGGGATTTCACGATGGAGCTCAGAACCTTCCTTTTCAGTATGATATTCCATAGCCTTAACTCCGTAGGAATTATAGAAACTAATAATCGTTTCTCCCTGGGCCTCACTATTCATACTCAAAGTAAAAGTTTTACTAGCCGGATTAGGATAAACTGAAAGCGACTTGGAATTTGAAATAGCAACAATGTTTGAAATGTTTTTACACCCATCATTATCTGTAATAAGTACGTGATAATCTCCAGGTTGTACGTCAGTTATGTAATATTGGTTTGTTGCACCTGGAATTGGAGAGTCTTCAAGATACCACTGAAAAGCGACTATAGAACCATCTTTGTTATAACAAATAAGTATATCGTTCCATTTTACTTTTATCTCAGGAATAAATCCGGTTTTAACTTTCACTGAGACTGCATTACTGTAGTCAGATTCTACAAAAGATGTCATCAGTGCAGTAATCCTGAAATAATAAGTCAGATCATTAACAAGATCAGGAATTACCTTGGTTGTAGCTGAAATCTGATCGGCAGATGAGGAAATCAAAGTAGTTGGATTTACAGTTGTACCCCCATAAATATTATACCTTAAAAAGTCAGCATCACTGCTTGGATTCCATGTAAGAGTAACCAGATCATTGCAGGAGGTGGCAGTAAGTCCAGAAGGAGGAAGAGGAGGATTCGATAATGTAGTTGCTGTAATAACATTAGAACAGAAAATACTGGTTCCTCCGGCAGCATATGCCCATAAACGGTAGTAATAGGTTGTTCCTGAATTTAACCCGGAAATATTTACTGATGTAGTATTGCCAACATCACTTTGATTATACCCTGCTACAAAAGTTGCAAATGTATCATCCGTTGAAATATCCAACCTATATCCTGTAGCCCCGGCAGAGATGTTCCAGTTTGCCGTAAGGCTGTTGTAAAGGATATCAGTTGCTGCATCTGCTACAGGAGCTTCCAGCAATGTAAATGAACTCTCAGGAGCCCATACGCTTCCTGCAAAAGCCTGATCTATAGCCTGTACGCTCCAATAATATGTTCCGGGAGCAAGATTATCGATATAGTAACTATCATTATTGAATTCAGCATTTCCCATTTTTGGAATAAGCCTGTATCCATCAGTGATCAGCGACATAGGGCCGATAACATCGCTTTCTCCGGTTGATGTGCCCATGCGGATATTATAAGTGAGGGTACTTTGCGGTGTTTGCAGATCACTGGCTGTATCCCATAAAAGGTTTACTTTGCTAAGACTGATTGCGCTCACCTGCAGGTTAGTAGGAGCTTCCGGCGGAGTGTTTGCAAGGATATTTGTGTTTCGGTAAATTTTTGAAATGTAATCTGAAGATCCATACCCTGTTAATATAATATCAAGATTACCATCATTATCATAATCGCCCCATTTAACCTGACCATAGCGATCCTCATAAAAATCACTTCCTGTTTGTTCTGAAAATCGTGGCACATCTATTTTTACTTCATTGCTTATATATTGAACAGCATTTATAACCGATTCACAAACAACAAAATATGTCCCCCAATCCGGGAAATTTGGTGTATATGAAAGTCCGGTAGCTCCCGAAATAACCACGGTATAGGGTCCTCCGCTTGTTGTTGAATATTTCCATTGACGGGAACTTGCAGGAGTTGATTCAGTAACATTTAATAATGTCCCATTCTGATTTATTACCAATGACTGTTCATCTGTTGGAAAAATTGATGTTGAGTATTGAACAGTAAAAGTGTTCTCAGATGCAAAGGCCGATCCTGCGAAAGAATTATCAATTGCCTGTACACTCCAGTAGTATGTCCCGGCAGGGAGATTTTTTATTGCCCATATATTTGTTTTAAGACCTTCCTGGGGTCGGCTCACGAAACGGAAGTTAACGTACGTTAGCGAAAAGAAAGTAGATGCAATGTTATCAATAAGGTCTTAATGGTCTAAACTTACCCTTTTTTGGCTGTTTATTTTGCTGCCAAACGTAATCACCAGTCAGGTTTATATGCTCCCATCCAAGTGGAGATAGGTATTGTAAAAGATTATCGTCTACTTGTTGGCCATGTTCCTTTATTGCAGTGATTGCCCTGTCAAGATAGACTGTATTCCAAAGCACAATAGCAGCAGTAACCAGAGTTAATCCACTAGCCCTGTATCTTTGGTTTTCATAGCTTTGGTCCCGCATTTCCCCCAACCTATTGAAACAAACTGCCCTGGCCAGGGTATGGCGAGCTTCTCCCTTATTGAGGCCTGCCGTAGCATTACGGCGTAATGCAGGGTCCATGAACCAATTCAACATAAATATGGTACGTTCGATCTTACCAAGTTCCCTTAATGCTAAGGCCAATCCATTTTGACGTGGATAGCTTCCGATTTTACGTACAATTAGTGAAGCTGTAACAACACCTTGTTGTATGGACGTTGCCAATCGAAGTATATCATCCCAATTAGAACGGATATGGTTCAGGTTAATCTTTCCACCGATTAAGGCTTCTAAGGTAGGATAGTTATCTGACGAATCGGTAATGTATAATTTTTTGTCATGCAAGTCCCGGATTCGTGGTGCAAAACGGAACCCTAACAGGTGCATCAAAGCAAATACATGGTCTGTGAAACCAGATGTATCTGTGTAATGCTCCTCTATGCGCAAATCAGATTCATGATATAGCAACCCATCCAAAACATAGGTTGCATCCCTTACCCCAACATTGATTACCTTAATATGGAATGGGGTATATTGGTCCGAGACGTGTGTATAGAACTGTATTCCAGGCTCACTTCCGTGTTTAGGGTTAACATTTCCACCATCCCTGGCATGGCCTCCAGACCTGAAATATTGACCATCTGAAGAAGATGTTGTGCCATCGCCCCAATGAGCTGCAAAGGGATGTTTGAGTTGTGTATTTACTAGTTCAGATAATGCAGCAGAGTATGTTTCATCACGTATATGCCAAGCTTGTAACCAGGACAATTTTGCATAAGTGGTACCAGGTGTGGACTCTGCCATTTTTCTTAATCCCAGATTGATTGCCTCCGATAATATTGCAGTCATAAGCAATGTTTTATTTGATGCAGTTTCTCCACTTTTCAAATGTGTAAAATGATCTGTGAACCCTGTCCATCTATCCACCTCCATCAACAGTTCTGTTATTTTAATACGGGGTAAAAGGCTGTAAGCTGCCGTCATTAAAGTTTCAGCTTCTATTGGCACAGAATTGGTAAGCGGCGATATTTTTAACCCTTCATCTGATATACTGACATCTGGCAACTCATCATTCTCTGCCATTCGGTTCACTGTTTCCAATTGGTGGTTTAAAAGCGAAACCCTTTCGTCCAAATATGCCTCTAATCCTGTATTTACGCTCAATGGTATCTTATTCACTTCTTTGAGTGCTTTAAATTTATCTACGGGCAAAAGGTATTCTTCAAAGTCCTTGAACTGGCGGGAACCCTGCACCCATATATCGCCAGACCGTAAAGCATTCTTTAATTCGGAGAACAAACATAGTTCATAGAACCTGCGATCGATACCATCTTCCTTGAATATAAGGCTTTCCCATCGTTTTCGGATAAATCTTGTAGGGGCATCATTGGGAATAGTACGGATATTGTTGGCGTTTAGCTTTTTAAGGACATCAACTGCCTGAAGAATATCCTTGGCGGCAGGGGCTGCTTTTAGCTGAAGGGCTTCAAGCAACGCCGGTGCGTAACGACGTATTTGTGAATAGTGGTTGCTTACAAGGTGTAAATAGTCAAAGGATTCTGATCTGCTCAAATGCTCAGCTTCAGTAATACTTTGACTAAATTCATCCCATGTTATGATTGATTCGATGGCAGAAAAAGGATCTTCTCCTGTTTGTTTCGCTTCTAACAGGGCATTGCCAATACGCCAATAAAGCCTCACTTTATCGTTTATGGCCTTGCCAGAGCGGTGGAAATCTTGTTCATGTGAATGTTTTGCTTTGTTAAAAAGGGAACCCATTATTCGATCGTGCATATCCACTATTTCATCTGTCAATGTGGCCTTTGCTTCTAACACAACAGCTACTATAGTAGCATGGCGCCTTGCAACTTCAAAATCACTTAGATGTTGTGCTGTCATTTGCCCTCCTTCCCTGGAAAGTTTTATCAGCCTGTTTTGATGTACCCTTTTTTCCAGATCGGCGGGAAGGTTTAATTCCTTAATCGTATTGAGCCGTTCGATGTGTTCAAGTATATGCCTGGCATTGTATGCTGCTGGTGATTGTCGTAGCCAGAATAGTGTACTTGAACCTGTTCCATCACGTAATGACAACAATGAATCAAGTTGCTTTTTTTGTTGGTTTGATAATGATTCGGTCAGGGATTGGTATATACTCCGTGAGGTTTGTGTTATAGCTTCTGCACAAATGGTTTCAATGGTAAAAATTGCGGGGAGTAATATTTTTTTGTTTCGTAGGTTCTCAATAAGTTCTGTAGCTAATACAATACCCTTATCTGTTTGTAATGCTGTTCTGGATAGGCTATCTACGGCTAATTCGTAATGGTTGGCCGTGGTAAATACTTCAACGCCAAGGATAGATAGCAATGATAATATATGTTCCCGTCTTGTCTCAGCTCGTTCGCTGTAATTATCCCATACTTGTGGGTCAATATTTAATTGGGAACTAATAAAATTCAGCACCAACAAAGATGGTTGTTGGCCAGGAGGAAGAATGATTCCAGGAAACTTCATATAACAAAGTTGTATGGCAAAACCCAGACGGTTTTCCATTCCCCGGCTATATTGGCCTATCAAAGAAAAATCCCGTTCGCTTAAAGTATATAACCGGATCAAGTCATCTTTATCCTCTGGTACCGCAAAGAGGTTGTTTTGTTCGATGTCCGATAAAATCTGGCGTCTTGGCATAATCAATATTTGCAAAAGTTTCAAGTTTTGCGAAACCATCCACCTTGAACCGAAACTGCCCATTTTAAGGGGTTTCGTGTTTCGCAAATATTATTTGCATAATTAAAGTATTTTGCAATAACTTTTGCGAAGTTTGCAAAATATATTTAAAGAAATACAACTGGTTATGAAAATTGGATACGCCAGGGTTTCCACCACAGACCAGAATCTTGAAATACAACTTGAAGAACTTAAAAAGGCCGGGTGTGAAAAAGTCTATAAAGAAAAAGTTTCAGGAACGCATTTGAAACGGCCAGAACTTATACGGATGTTGGACCAGTTACGCCAAGACGATCAGGTTATTGTTTGGAAATTAGACCGGCTGGCCAGGTCTACCAGAGATTTACTGGCCATTTGTGACCAAATTGCCGGGTCAAAAGCTGGTTTTCGTTCCTTATCTGAAACTTGGGCAGACACTACCACACCAGGAGGGAAAATGATTTTAACCATATTTGCGGGTATCGCAGAATTTGAAAGGGAACTCATTGTAGAAAGAACCCGTTCGGGAAGACAAGCGGCTCAAAAAAGGGGGGTGAAGTTTGGAAGGCCACAAAAACTAGGCTCTGACCAAATAGATGCAATTAAGAGCCTCTTAGAAAAAGGGAACTCGGTTAAGAAGGTCGCAGAAACGTTCAAAACTCATCAGGCTACCATTTATCGAATTCCAGCACGATGAAATTTGATAAATTTACGCTAACGTACTTTATAATCCGTTTCGTGAGCCGACCCCTAGTATTGTAAATTTTAAAGGTTTGCGGATTCCGCTTTTCTCCCTGTTGATGGGCAGTTTTAGCTTGTTTCTTAGAAACAGGTAGATGCTATTCCCAATTTTGCGGGCAGCTTCATCACTGTTAGTGTAGATGCTAAAG
>DATKUO010000095.1:0-35532 GCA_035530515.1 Bacteroidales bacterium | reverse complement strand
TAGGATATAGGATTCGTAGGAAATAGGAAATTTAAGAATTTTTTCTCCTCGTTTCAGGTAATAAATAAAGAATCAACTTAATCTTGGTTGAAGTTTATACCAGAATATTTAATGAGATCCATTCTCCATATTCCATAAATTATTAATTCCCCCAAAACAAAAAATAGAATTCCGAGTTTAAAATCCAAATAATATTTATCTGTAAGTTCAAATACTTAAAGGACTATTGACTTGTATCCTTATTATTCATACCTTTCCTAAGGCATAATTTTATTATCATACAGACAACCAAAACTATATTCTTATGAAAGCACTTAACTGGATAGCATGGATTTCCGCTGCAGTTGCAGCTGTTATTATCTTACTTGCATGTATTTCTCTTTTAATAGGAAAAGGAATTTTGGGTTTTAATCATGCAGTGAATTTTTTCCAGGCCGCAAACAGCTTCCTGCTGCTGGCCATAGCTCTGTTTATCGTAACCAAAAAATGTGAATGTAAAAACGATAAATAAGTAAGTCTGGCATTCTTGGCAAAGAGAATATTCAGCAAGAAATTTACAATTTTCCTGTTGTTATTGTAACTCGTCAACCAAAGGTGGATAAAAGCTGGGGTTCTTATCTCCAATTGAATTTTTATATCTAAATTTGTTTAATCAGAAATTGCATTTGTGACTTGAATTCAGCTTATTATTAGTTAATATTTATGATATGTCTGACATTGCGACAAGAGTAAAAGAAATTATCGTTACCAAACTAGGAGTTGATGAATCAGAAGTAACTCCGGAAGCCAGTTTCAAAAATGACCTGGGTTCTGACTCTCTTGACGCTGTTGAATTAATCATGGAGTTTGAAAAAGAATTCAATATCGGAATCCCGGACGATCAGGCAGAAACCATCGGTACTGTTGGAGATGCAATCAAATACATTGAGGAGAATGCAAAATAGTTTGCATTGTTAAAAACCCGTTTATGAGAAGAGTTGTAGTAACAGGTCTTGGAGCAATAACTCCATTAGGTAATAATTTGCATGAATATTGGGAAGGATTAAAAAATGGTGTTAGCGGATCTATAATGATTACACGCTTTGATACTGAAAAATTCAAAACCAAGTTTGCCTGCGAATTAAAGAATTACGACTCTAATAACTATTTTGAAAGAAAAGAAGCCAACAAGCTGGATTCATACTCTCAGTATGCTCTTATTGCAGCTGATGAAGCAATGATTGATTCAGGGCTAAACCTGGAAAAAGTTAATAAAGACAGGGTTGGCGTGATATGGGCATCAGGTATCGGGGGACTTGAAACTTTTTTTCTGGCTATTAAAAGTTATGTCCTTGGGGATGGGACACCCCGATTCAGTCCATTCTTCATCCCCAAGATGATAGGAGATATAGCAGCCGGTGCAATTTCAATAAAATATGGCTTCAGAGGGCCAAACTTTGCTACTGTGTCTGCATGTGCCTCATCCTCCAACTCAATTATTGATGCTATTAATTATATCCGTTGGGGGAAAGCGGATATGTTTATAACAGGTGGTTCCGAAGCAGCTATCAATGAACCCGGAATAGGTGGGTTTAATTCAATGCAAGCCATTTCAACCAATAATGCTGAATTTAAAACTGCATCAAGGCCTTTTGATCAGACACGCGATGGCTTCGTTCTTGGAGAAGGCGCAGGAGCTCTGGTGGTAGAAGAATATGAGCATGCCAAAGCAAGAGGTGCAAAAATCTATTGCGAATTAGCTGGTACAGGAATGACTGCCGATGCTTATCACCTGGTAGCTCCTCATCCTGAAGGACTTGGGGCTCGCAATGTAATGAAACTTGCAATTGAAGATGCCGGCCTGAAGGTAGAAGATATCGATTATATTAATGTACATGGCACTGCCACTCCTCTTGGCGATATCTCCGAAGCAAAAGCAATTGTTAGTGTTTTTGGAGAACATGCTTATAAGCTTAATATCAGTTCGACTAAATCAATGACAGGTCATTTGTTAGGAGCTGCTGGTGCAATTGAAGCAATTGCTGTCATAATGGCTGTTGTTAACGATATTGTTCCCCCTACTATTAACTATAAAGTTCCTGATCCTGAAATTGATCAAAATCTGAACTTAACACCCAACAAAGCACAGAAGAGAAAGATTAATATTGCCATCAGTAATACTTTTGGATTTGGTGGTCATAATGCTTCTGTGATTATTAAAAAAGTTGAAGTTTAGTGTCGTTATTCCGGAAAAGAATAAATGGTACTTATATCCTTGATAAACGGGAATTTGGATCCCGTTTAAAAAAAATACTGGGCTTTAGTCCGGGGAACCTTAAGCTTTATGAAATAGCTTTTATACACCGGTCTGCCACATTCACCCTTCCCAGCGGCAAAAAAGTAAATAATGAACGGCTTGAGTATCTTGGAGATGCAGTTCTGGATGCAATCCTTTCAGATTATCTTTTTGAAAAATTTCCTGAGTCAAATGAAGGGTTCCTGACAAAAATTCGTTCGAGGATAGTAAATAGGGACGTTCTTAATCATCTCGCTATATCTATGGGTATCAATAAGATACTAATAAGCAATATAAGTTCAGCTCATATTACAAAAAATCTTTATGGAGATGCACTTGAAGCACTTATCGGAGCTGTCTTTTTAGATAAAGGATTTCAGAAGACCCAAAAACTATTTCTCAGGAATGTTCTTAATAAATACCTCGACCTTAATGTAATTATCAAGACTGATGCAGATTATAAAAGTCTTGTTTTTGAATGGGTACAAAAGAATAAATCAAATCTCATGTTCACATACAACGAAGAATATGACTTCAAGCTGAAAAAATCTGTTTTCTCAACAACCTTGTTTATTGACAAAAAAGAATTTGGAGAAGGGCACGGGTCCTCAAAAAAGGAGGCAGAACAAGAAGCTGCCGGGCAGGCATGGACAAGACTTAAAGATAACTTAAGTGAATAAGGTTTAATATCTTTTTTTTTACTTAACTTTATCAGTTAAGCCGTTAAGATATGAAAAGTATACAAAAAATCACACGGATACAGCTGGAAGTTAATAAGAATGATGAGTCTTTCCTGATCGGTATCGTGTCGGCTGAACCGGATTATAAGCTTTCTCTTACTTTAAATAAAAAATTCAGCATCTCTCTTAAAAGTATTATTCCTCTCCAAATTCCTGAAAACAATGGTTCAGAACTAACATTTTCCAGGTTTTCTGATTTAAATGATTCTCCTGATATAATTTATAATCTCATCTCTAACAGATCCGGCAAATCTTTTCTTTTAAAAAAACTTAAAAATGTAGATTACATTTTACAGGTACTTGAACACTTTAATGATGACAATGTTAACAGGGTTATTACTATTCTTAGGGAAATTGATACTATTACAGCCGTTTTCAATATTGATTTGAATAAAATAAAGGATAAAAACATACAATACTTAATCCAATAAATTATGGAAAAATTGTATTACAATCTGTCAGAAGAAGAATTTTCAAAAGGGAGGAAAATCCTTCTATGGGTATTTGCCGGACTATTTTTTCTGGCTGGTATTTTTGTATTGATACAAAGCCTCCTCTTCGGACATAAAAGCATCCCCCCAATTCTTTCAATAGCTCCATTTGGGATTAGCTTTGTGGTCGCTATTATAGCTGTTTTCGCAACTATTACAAGAAAAGATCTGTTTTTTTTGGTTGATGATGAAAAATTAGAGTTCAGGTATGGAATGATAAACCCAAAGTTGCACTCTTTCCAATGGAATGATATTAAAGAGCTTATCATGCCACATAAACAGAAAAAAGTTGTTCTCCTTTTTAAAGACAGTTCTTCCTATACTATTAACCTGATATGGCTCCAACGGAAAAGATCCAGTCATATCAGAAAGCATATCTACTATGCTGCAAGACAAAAAAATCTTAATGTGAGAAAGGTACTAAATCTGACTAAATGATATTCAATCTCCGATACAGACATTTGTGCTATAAAAGGTTACTTATGTTTATTAAGTCTCCCTGTATCTGATTAAAAAAAGAGCCGCTATTAAAGCGGCTCACTTTTTTGATAACCCTAAAACTAACCTAACCTATGAAAAAAACCTCTATGTCTTATGATTCAAATATCATGCCAAATCCTTTACAAATATAAATACAGTTATTAAAACAAAAAAATGTTTTTACATAAATAGTTGAATATTAACAATATTTTAATGAAATGTTAAAATATTTTATTTAAAAACTCTGCAAAACCTGTTAGAATCAGATGAGACAACCTCAGTTGTTAAAGTAAGTTAAAGAATCGAAATATAAAATTTATACACGTACTTTTGTATTGGTATGAAGCAGAGAACCATAGTATTACTGGCCATCTTTTTTTTTCTGGCTATTTCAGGGCTGATCCTTATTCAATTATACTGGATACGAAATGCAATTGCCATAACTGACCGGCAATTTGCATATCTGGCTAATAAAGCCCTTGAATCAGTCGTTCTTAACCTTGAAGAGAAAGAATTAATTCAAAATATTATTGAAGAACTTGATCCTGCTTCGACAGATTCAGTTACAGCTATTGTCCCCGCTAACTCTCCCCTTGCCAGAAAACTTCAGGGTTATCAACCAAACTCTGAGCTTCTCGAATTGTATGGCCTTAATAACCCTGATGAACCAATAGCAATAACAAGTTCCGGACATAAAATATTTATTTCTGAAAAAGTTATCTCCCCTTTTTCAGCTGAAGAATCAATTGAGCCTTCGCAACAAATGCTAAATTCAGATATATCAGGAAGAGTGAGCCATAAAATTGTATTCCTCGAAAATATAATGGAAAAAATCCTTCGTAATACTCCTGATATCAGAGAAAGATTTGATCCCGAGAGTCTTAATGAGGATCTCAGAAAAGCGCTCAATAATGTCGGCATTTACCTTGATTTTGAATTCTCAATCAGGTCCGGCAGATTAGGAAATTTATGGAAGACCCCAGGCTTTATGGATAAACGCGGGCAAAACAAATTCATCCACCAGCTTTTCCCTAACGATCCCGTGCCAAGTCAAAATCAAATAGTGTTATATTGTCTTCAGGAACAACAGTATAAATTTGAAAAAATTGGAAGCCTTGGCTTCTTGTCGCTACTATTTACTTTGCTGCTACTGATACTTTCTACCGGCACTTTTATTATAATCTTCCGGCAAAAAAAGATTTCGGAAATCAGGAGCGACTTTATTAACAATATGACTCATGAGCTCAAAACGCCTATCTCAACTATATCTCTGGCTTCTCAGATGCTGGCCGATAAAACCATTCCTGAGGATAGTAAAAATACCGACACCCTTGCAAAAATTATTTTAGATGAGAGTATAAGGCTCAAAATCCAGGTTGAGAAGGTTCTTCAGATGGCAATAGTTGAAAAGATGAAGTTGAAACTCAAAATGGTTGAACTGGATCTGCACTATATTTTAGAAAAAGCTGTGGAAAATTTCGATCTGCTGATCGAAGACTGTAATGGCCGTATTAAAAAAGATTTTGAGGCCTCCGGGCCTCTTCTGATGGCTGATGAAATTCATTTTCTTAATGCAATCTCCAATCTTATAGATAATGCAATTAAATATTCAAAAGATAAACCTGATATTATTATCTCTACCCGCAATAACAAGAAAGGAATTATAATTATTGTTGAAGATAAAGGTATCGGGATAAGTAAGGAAAATCTTAAAAGAATTTTTGACAAATTCTACCGTGCTCATTCCGGCAATGTTCATAACGTAAAAGGATTTGGCCTTGGCCTGAGTTATGTAAAGAAGGTTATAGAAGAACATAATGGCACAATAAAGGTTGATAGCCAGATCAATAAAGGGACAAAATTTACTCTTTTCTTCCCACAAAACAGACCAAAATGAATAATATAAGAATTCTTCTTGCTGAAGACGACAACAATCTGGGTATCTTATTAAGGGACTATCTCACAGCCAAAAACTATGAAACAACCCTTTATATTAACGGACGTCTTGCTCTTGATGCCTTTCCCAAGGGGTCTTTCGACATTTGTATAATTGATATTATGATGCCAGAGATGGATGGACTTACACTGGCAAAAGAGATACGTCTGGCAAAACAGGATGTCCCAATAATCTTTCTTACCGCGAAAAACCAAAAAGAAGATATAATTGAAGGATTCAAATCAGGAGCTGATGATTATATAACCAAACCATTCTCCATGGAGGAGCTGCTTTATCGTATCGAAGCCATACTTAGAAGAACTACTGCTCCTCGCAGAAATAAAAAAGAGGATTCATACCTAATAGGCAACTATTCCTTTGACTCATTAAAGCAATTACTTAGCTACAAGGATCAGCCAATTAAACTCACAACAAAAGAATCAGAACTGCTTGAACTGCTTTGTCGTCATGAAAACGAAATACTTGAAAGAAACTTTGCATTAAAAACAATCTGGATTGATGATAACTATTTTAATGCCAGGAGTATGGATGTTTATATTACCAGATTAAGAAAATATCTCAGGAAAGACTCTACTGTTAAAATACTAAATGTCCACGGTAGAGGATACAAACTAATCTGTTAAAAAAATACCCTGACCATACATAATTATCTGGACAGGGATAAAACAAAATTCAGTTGATTTTGGTCAGTCAAGTTTTAACACTGCAAGGAAGGCCTGTTGAGGAACTTCAACATTCCCTACCTGTCGCATACGTTTTTTTCCTTTCTTTTGCTTCTCAAGAAGTTTCCTTTTTCTTGTAATATCCCCTCCGTAACATTTTGCAGTCACATCTTTTCTTACTGCTTTTACCGTTTCGCGAGAAATAATTTTAGCTCCAATAGCTGCCTGTATGGCAATATCAAACTGTTGGCGCGGAATAAGCTCTTTAAGTTTAACACACATTTTACGGCCAAAATCATATGCATGACCTTTGTAAATAAGTGTCGAAAGAGCATCTACCATCTCCCCATTAAGAAGAATATCCAGCCTTACAAGATCAGCCTTCTGATATGTTGTATAATAATAATCAAATGAGGCATATCCTTTTGAAATACTCTTAAGCTTATCATAGAAATCAAAAACAATTTCTGCCAAAGGCATCTCGAATGTTATCTCTACTCTATCTCTTGTAAGATAAACCTGATTTTTAAGAACGCCTCGCTTATCAATGCAAAGATTCATTATTGAACCTACATATTCCGATAGTGTTATTACCTGAGCAACTATATATGGTTCTTCAATACGGTCTATTTGAGTAACAGAAGGTAAGCCAGAAGGGTTATGAACATCAATTTCATCTCCTTTGGTGGTATAAACCTTATAGGAGACGTTTGGCACTGTAGTAATAACATCCATATCAAACTCCCGATCGAGACGCTCCTGGATTATTTCCATATGAAGTAATCCCAGAAAACCACACCTAAAACCAAAGCCCAGGGCAGCTGATGATTCAGGAATGAATGTAAGAGAGGCATCATTCAACTGCAATTTTTCAATTGATAATCTAAGGCCTTCATATTCATCAGCGTCTACAGGATAAATACCGGCAAACACCATTGGTTTAACATCCTCAAACCCTGAAATTGCTTTATCACATGGATTTTTAACATGCGTTATTGTATCACCGACTTTAACTTCAGCCGAGTTTTTTATTCCCGAAATAATATAACCAACATCACCAGCTCCCAATTTATCACGTGGAATCCGTTTAAGCTTTAATACTCCAATCTCTTCTGCATTATATTCATGATCCGTACTGATGAATTTTACCTTGTCATTTTTACGTATTGTTCCGTTAATTATTTTAAAGTAAGCTATTATACCTCTGAATGAATTAAAGATTGAATCAAATACCAGAGCTTGAAGAGGTGCATCAGGATTACCCATAGGAGGAGGAATACGATTAATAATATCACTGAGAATTTGTTCCACTCCCATACCTGTCTTTGCACTAGCTTCGATGATATCTTCCTGCCTGCATCCTACCAGATCAACAATCTGATCCTTAACCTCTTCAGGCATAGCTGAAGCCATATCCATCTTGTTCAGCACCGGAATAATCTCAAGATTATGATCTATGGCCATATAAAGATTCGAAATTGTTTGTGCCTGGATTCCCTGAGTAGCATCAATAACCAGTAAAGCACCTTCACATGCAGCTATAGAACGGGAAACTTCATATGAAAAATCAACATGCCCTGGCGTATCAATAAGGTTGAGAATATAATTATCACCTTCATGCAAATATTCCATCTGTATTGCATGACTCTTTATTGTAATGCCTCTCTCCCTCTCAAGGTCCATATCATCAAGAATCTGTGCATGGGATTCTCTTTCAGTTATTGTATTGGTCTTTTCCAATAACCGGTCGGCCAGTGTGCTTTTTCCGTGGTCAATATGAGCTATTATACAGAAATTCCGGATATTGTTCATAGAACAAAGTTGCAATAAATCAGGTGCAAATATATAAAAATATATAAATATGCAGGACCGTTATAAACATGTAGAGCCAGGTCTGTGGCCTGGCTCTGCAACGGTTACATTTATTAATATGGTTGAATTTACAAATATTTCATAAATTCTACATCATTCCTGGCATTCCGCCACCCATACCTTGTGGAGACATGGCAGGACTTTCTTCTTTTATGTCAACAACGACAGCTTCTGTGGTAAGAAACATACCTGCAACTGAAGCAGCATTTTCGAGTGCAACCCGGGCAACTTTAGCCGGATCAATTACTCCGCTGGCATATAACTTCTCATATTTATTACTCTGAGCATTGTATCCGTAATCGCCTTTGCCTGCTTTAACATTCTGAGCAACTACAGCACCCTCCTGACCTGCGTTAATAGCTATCTGGCGTAATGGTTCTTCAATTGCACGTTTGATAATTTCGATACCAGTTGTCTGATCATCATTATCACCCTTTAGTCCTTCGAGTGCACCTATAGCACGAATGTAAGCAACACCACCACCGGGAACAATGCCTTCTTCTATCGCAGCACGTGTTGCATGAAGTGAATCATCAACGCGGTCTTTCTTATTTTTCATTTCAACTTCCGAAGAAGCTCCAATATATAGAACGGCAACACCACCTGCAAGTTTAGCCAGACGCTCCTGTAATTTTTCTTTATCATAATCAGAAGTAGTAGTAGTCATCTGCTGCCTGATCTGAGCAACACGTGCTTTGATCATCTCTTTGTCGCCGGCACCATTTACAATTGTTGTATTCTCTTTGTTTATTGTAACTTTTTCTGCTGTACCAAGCATGTCAAGAGTTGCATGTTCAAGTTTCAGTCCTTTTTCTTCTGAAATAACTGTACCTCCTGTCAAAATGGCAATATCTTCAAGCATCTCTTTCCTTCTGTCGCCAAATCCGGGAGCTTTTACTGCACATACCCTTAGAGAACCTCTCAGCCGGTTTACAACAAGAGTAGCAAGAGCTTCACCTTCTACATCTTCTGAAATAATTAAAAGAGGACGTCCGGTCTGTGATGTAGACTCAAGAACAGGAAGCATATCCTTCATTGTGGAAACCTTCTTGTCGAAGATAAGTATATATGGATTTTCAAGTTCTGCTTCCATCTTCTCGGCATCAGTTACAAAATATGCAGAGATATATCCACGGTCGAATTGCATACCTTCAACAACTTCAACTGAGGTTGTAGTTCCTTTTGATTCTTCAACTGTAATTACCCCCTCTTTATGAACCTTACCCATAGCTTCAGCAATGAGTTTCCCTATCTCCTCATCATCATTGGCAGCAATTCGTGCTACCTGTTCAATTTTGCTCAGGTCGTCGCCGATTACTTTAGCCTGTGATGCAAGATGTTTCACAACTTTTTCCACTGCTTTGTCAATACCTCTTTTAATATCCATTGGGTTTGCACCTGCAGTAATATTTTTTAATCCGACATTGATAATAGATTGAGCAAGAACTGTTGCTGTAGTAGTACCGTCGCCTGCAATTTCACCTGTTTTTGATGCTACTTCCTTAACCATCTGGGCACCCATATTCTTATATGGATCGGAAAGTTCTATGTCTTTGGCAACTGTGACTCCATCCTTGGTGATCTGCGGAGCTCCATATTTCTTCTCAAGAACTACATTACGTCCTTTAGGACCAAGTGTTACTTTAACTGCATCAGCTAACTGATCTACACCTTCCTTAAGAAGGGCACGTGCATCGATATTGAATTTAATCTCTTTTGCCATATCATTATAATTTTTAATAGTTTGCGAAAAATTAAGCTATGAAAAGGATATCTGTCTGCGATACAAGCAGATAATCCTCACCATCGATAGTAAGTTCCTGTCCGGCATACTTTCCGTAAAGAACAACATCACCTTTCTTTACTTCCATCTCTTCATCTTTTTTTGCTGCACCAACAAGAATTACCTTACCCTGACGAGGTTTTTCCTTTGCAGAATCGGGAATTATTAGTCCGCTAGCAGTTGTTTCTTCAGCTTCATTAGGCTTTACAAGAACCTTACCTGCTAAAATTTTACCTTTGAGTTGTGCCATTTTATCTAGTTTTAAAGTTAAACATCATTTATTAACTTCCTCATTAAGCATATTCCATGCCAAATTAAAAATAATGCCATTTTGGATCCAGGAAGGATAATTAGAAAGCCTTACCCTGCCATTTATTTTAAGCAAAACAAAACAGTAATTCGCAATGCCCTATGGAACAACACAATAGCAATATATTAAAAAAGTGTCAGTATGTGACAAACTGACACTTTTGAAATGAATTATTCAATTAAACTCTAATTCTCAGGTTGATCCTGACTGCTGGGTGGAGTAGTAGTTGATTGAGGAACAGCAGTAGGAAGTGTTGGAATTGCGTTAGGATCAACTGCATTCTGTATCTGATTCTCAATCCTCGAACGACCAGAAGTTGAGCCACGTGGTATAGTTGCTGTTGCAACAACACAAAGGATTAAAATTGCAACTGCAAGTGTCCATGTAGATTTCTCCAGGAAATCTGAAGTCTTACGTATTCCCATTGATTGACCTGTGGAGGTAAAATTAGCAGCCAGTCCTCCTCCCTTCGAGTTCTGAACCAGAACAATCAGAATCTGAAGAAAACATGCTATAATAACTAAAACTGAAACAAAAATATAAATCCCCATCTCTTCACTTTTTTATAAACTCTTTAACTTTATCAATTTGAGACGCAAAGTAACTGCTTTTTTCCGGAAATTTCAAACTTAATTTTTCATAAATATCCATCGCCTTGGAGTAATATCCCTGATTAACATAAATTCGGGCAAGGGTTTCTGTTACGAACCCTCCCTCCTCTTCAATAATAGGTTTTGAAATCTCTTCCACAGTGAGGTCCGATTTTTCTTTTATAGGCTCAATCCTTGGATTAGTAATAATGAATTTATCGATAAGGTCAGACTGTGACGGCTTTCTGGAATTCATCTCCTCTCCATCAGAATGCTCCGGAGAAAAGTCAATATCCAGTTCGAGGAGATCACTATGATCTGGAACTGAAAATCCCGGATCCATATAAAAAATTTTATCCTCAGATGAAGATGCCTCTTCATCAATTAGAAGCATTACTCCAGATGACTCATCATTATCTGATTCTGTAGAAATTAAAATAGAATGAACAGGAGCCTGACTATCTGATTTCTTCAACTCTTCTGATCTGTCTTCGTCTGAGTTCTTTTCAATTTCGCTAATAAGATACTCACTGTTCTTTGCAGATTCAATAACAGTCTGCTGAGGCCCAAACTCATTACTATCTGGTAATGTCTTGTCAGGTTTAACTTCACCTGTAGTTACTTCCTGAGATGGCTCTGTTTTAAGTAGATAATATAAAGCCTCCCTGTCTGCTATATGCATAGCAGACAGCCGGAGTTGATTTTCGAATTTTACATCATTATTGATTTGCAATCCTTTTAACAGCAGCATATGGGCACTTTGAAAATATGGGAAAATATCAATAAGCTCATAAACCTCCCCTATCATCTGGCGGGTCACTGGCGCTCTATTCTCAATCATATTCAAAAAGTCATTTCTGTTCATAGCTTGTTACCAATTGACAAAAGCCTTATTGAAAACATCTTCTACAATCAACTCTACAATCTGTTCTGAAAGCTCTTTTTCAACATTACTCAGGTCGAGTCTGCTGTCGTAATCCTCATATCTGGAGAAACTCTGTTCAAAATTAAGTTCCGGGTCAACAGCATTCGTAAACTTTACTTTTACTGTAATAGTAAATCTGTTCATGGCAGCTTGTGCATCTGCAGCCACAGTAAGTGGACGAGTATTATAGTCAGTTATTTCTCCTTCAAAATTTGCATCAGCGATCCCATTAACAAAATTAAGACTGGTCTGACTCTTGCATTTATCAATTAACACATCTGTTATGGTCTGACTGAGTCCGGGTTGAACAAGTGGAGCCCTGTTCTGAAAATATTGTATACTCACAGTCTCTAATCCCTGAGTGCTGGCCCCTGTAAATGAATAAGACACCTTGCATCCATTTAAATATGTAATGCTAATAACAGAGAGAAAAAGAATATATTTATTCATGAATTGAGAGAAATTATTTTTATGATTCAATCCCGTACTCTTTAATCTTTCTGTAGAGTGTTCGTTCTGATATACCAAGTTCATTTGCTGCCATTTTTCTTTTCCCATTATATTTTTCTAAAGCTTTCTTAATCATCTCCATCTCTTTATCAGCAAGTGAAAATGACTCCTCAATAATCTCTTCCGTATCCTGTATGTCATTCCTTGATTTATGTGGTGAATAATCAGCCGAAGTTGTTTCAGATTCCTGATGTTGATTATCTGCACTCTCAGCCTCCCTGAAAAGATTTTCAATTACCTTCGAATTAGTCTCCTGAAAAGTAGCATCTTTTCCTCCCTGCCTGATCAGATCAAAAACAAGTTTTTTAAGGTCATTCATATCATTTTTCATATCGAAAAGGATCTTATATAATATTTCTCTTTCCGTAGAAAACGATTTATCCTCACCCTTTCTTATAATAGCAGGAAGCTTATTACCCCCATGGTCAGGAAGATAATTACGAAGATTAAGCGCAATGATTTCCCTTTCACTTTCAATTATAGATATCTGTTCGGTAATATTTTTCAACTGCCTGACATTACCTGGCCATGAATAATTAAGAAGAGTATTCCTTGCTTCAGAATCCAGTCGGATTGCAGGCATCCTGTACTTCTCTGCAAAATCAACTGCAAACTTTCGGAATAGAAGGAAAATGTCTTCCCCTCTTTCTCTCAACGCAGGAATTCTTATAGGAACCGTATTAAGTCTGTAGAATAAATCCTCTCTGAATTTACCATTATCAATAGCCTTAGGTACCTCCACATTACTAGCAGCAATAACCCTTACATTTGTTTTTTGAACTTTGGAAGAACCGACTCTGATATACTCTCCTGTTTCCAGCACCCTAAGAAGGCGGACTTGAGTAGATAAGGGTAACTCAGCCACTTCATCAAGAAAAACTGTTCCCCCGTCAGCTACTTCAAAATAACCCTTTCTGCTTTCTGTAGCACCGGTAAAGGAGCCCTTTTCGTGTCCAAAAAGTTCTGAATCAATTGTTCCCTCTGGTATTGCACCGCAGTTAACAGCTATATACGGTCCATGCTTTCTTGTACTATACGTATGAATAACTTGTGGGAAAATTTCCTTTCCTGTGCCACTTTCGCCTGTTATTAGAACTGAAAGATCTGTTGGGGCCACCTGAACAGCGATATCAATAGCCCGGTTAAGACCTTCATAGTTTCCAATTATGCCAAATCGTTGCTTAATATTTTGTAAATCTCTCATTTCGTGATTAACAATCCTGCGAATTTAAGATAATTTTAAAACATTGGAAATGCATTTTTCGTAAATTTGTATCATGAAAGAAGATCAATCATATCTTTTTGCCGGAATAATACCTGCCCGATATGCTTCAGCGCGCTTCCCGGGCAAGCCTCTTGCAATGATTGGGAACAAGACGATGATTCAGAGAGTATATGAGCAAGCAGGTAAATCTCTTGACCTTGTTTATGTTGCCACCGACGATAAAAAAATATATGATGCCGTACATAACTTCGGTGGAAAAGCAATAATGACTTCACCAGATCATTTGAGCGGAACAGATCGTTGCGCTGAAGCTGTTACTAAAATTACTTTGGATTCAGGTAAGATAATCGATATTGTAATTAATATTCAAGGCGATGAACCATTTATTAAACCTGAGCAAATCGACTTGCTAATGAAATGCTTCACAAGTAAAAATATAGAGATAGCAACACTGGTAAGAAGAACAGAATCCGGAGAAGATATATTTAATCCTAATCAACCCAAAGTGATTATTAACTCAGAAGGAGATGCAATTTATTTTAGCAGAGCTGCAATACCTTTTGTAAGAGATACTGAAAAGAGTGATTGGTCGAAGAAACATGTTTATTATAAGCATATTGGGCTTTATGCATACCGTACAGAAACACTGAAAAAGATAACATTGCTGGCCCACAGCCCTCTTGAAATATCGGAATCTCTTGAACAGAACAGATGGATAGAAAATGGTTTTCGGATAAGGACCGCAATTACTTTATGGGAAACATTAGCCATTGATACACCTGACGATCTGGATAAAGCAAAATTGCTGTTAGATAACATTAAATAATATTTTATTAACTTTAGCACAATTTTTGATGGAGATCATTAAAAAAGTATAAATGAAGAAAAGTTTACTCTTAATTCTTCTTATAATATTTACTATCACCCTTCAAGCCCAGAAGGATACAACTGCTATTGGCACAATTCAACAAAATGATATGTTTAAAGATGCTGCCAGTATTTATGTAAGCATCTATCCTGTACCAGTGAGGGAAAACCGTTTTACAATAAAAACTGACAGGGATGTCTCTTTCATTAGAATAACAAATATAATAGGCCAGGATATTTTTAGAAGTAAGTATAACACCCCTCAACAGTTAAACAGGATCACTCTCGAAAATCCAAAAAGGGGAATGTATCTGGTATCTATTATTTTCAGTGATGGGACAAGAGTTGTAAAGAGGATAATGGTTGAAGAATCCGAATAAATGGAATTTGTTATTTTTGTCTTTTATGGCGGATTTAAACAAAAAGGCCTCTTTTTATTAAAAAATCCGCTTTCATGATTGTTTTATGATTATAGTAAATACGATTTGATTTAAATTAATATTGAAATATAGCTATGGAAGACGGGGTAAATGTGTTTTCGATAAAAGATCTTGAAAATTTCTCTGGTATTAAAGCCCATACCATTAGGATTTGGGAGAAGAGATACAAAATACTTGAGCCTGACAGAACCGACTCAAATATTAGAACATACAGCGAATCAGAACTAAAAAAGATTCTCAATGTTGCATATCTGAACCGCAATGGACTGAAAATATCCAAAATCTCAAGATTGAGTGAAGATGAACTTACTCAGCAGGTAATGACTGTCAGCAGTAAACATGATGACCTGGATCAGGATTTCCAACCAGGAAAAATCCTGATGTCAGCTATCAGGTTCAATGAAGAATTGTTTAAAGAGGCTCTCATGCCATTTATTAAACATCTGGGTATTGAAGAAGCTTATTCAAAATATTTATACCCCCTCCTTGAAAAAGCAAGGATCCTCTGGCAAACAGGAAGTCTTTCGAGAGCACAGGAACAATTTGTCAGAAATACTATCAAGCAGATAATCATAATTGAGGATAATGCCCTTAAACCTGTAACAGGCAGATCGAAACCTGCTGTTGCCATGATTAATTCATCAGATAATCTCACGGATAACAACTTCCTTTTTTATAAATATGTTCTTAAGAAAAGGGGATTTGATGTAATTTTTACCGGGGGTATTCTTCCTGCATCTGAGGTAATTGAGATTCACAAAATAAAACCGTTTCAATATCTTGTCGTTAATTCGAGCTCTTTTGATTTTGCTGAAAAAAAAATCGGTTATTTCAACAGTATAAGCAAATCTCTAATGCTAAAACAGATTATTCTGACTGATTCTCCTGAAGAGTATAGAGGTAATAAATCTTTTGAGAAACTTCTAATAACAAAAGATCCAACCAGTTTTCTTATTGTTATTGATGCTCTACGATAGTTTGTTTATTTACCCTGTTAATAAAGTAAAAAAGAGTTTGTTCAACCTAACAATTTCTTAGGCTACTTATTTAGCAGATTTCTAAAATACTTACGTTCAGATGAAAGATCTATTGAAGGGACCTTTTCTTCAATATCAGAAATTTGATTAAGAATCCTCATCGCAAAATCATTTACTTTAACAGAAGGAGTATTAGTGATCCTGTGGCTACAGGCTTTAGATATTTTAACAATCTCTTTCCAGATATTCATCGTCTTGCTTTCCATATAACATCCGGAAAATGAATCCCATATATAATTAATTGCAATTGTTGAAGGATGCAGCATATCTTCACTATAAAACCTATAATCGCGTAAATCATCCATAACCAGTTCATATGCAGGAAAATAACCGGGAGATACAGAATGTTTAAGTAACTCTTCTACTGCAAGGAACAATACTGATTTACTTACCTGGTTACCATAAGCGCCATCTTTCCAGTGCCTTACCGGACTAATGGTAAATACAATATTCAATTGCGGAAAGAGAGAGTGTAACCTGTCGAGATATTTCTTCCACAGTGTTACAACTTCTGCAACTGTTAGTAATTCGGCTTCGAAATAATCTGGCGGAATCTTGTGGCAGTTGGAGACTATCTGTCCTGTTTTCTTAAATCTGTAAACTCTGGCGGTACCGAATGTTATAAATAGAAATCTTGAACCTTTTAAGAACTCGAAGGCTTCATTAGATTTTCTATTTATCTTTTCAAGAACTATCTCCGGGTTATCTGATGAAAAATCAGTATAGTGAGAAAAGCTGAGATAGGTGCCTTCATGATTATACAAGTCATCCTGAACAAATTCTTTTCTTTCAATAATAGTATCAAGTGTGTTACATACTGAAACAGGATTGAAAACAGCTCCGGCTGGATTTATCATAACCGGCATATGCCCTATAACCATCTGTGAGCCAATTGAAGATGCAAAACATGATCCGATAAACATCGCCTTGTCATCATATGTGATCTTACTTGATGAGGGTAAAATATCTATAGTTGTCCTGAGTTCCATATTTATCAAGAGTTAAAAAGTTCAGATAAGTTTCTTTTTTATCCAGCTTGCAATATATGTAAATACCTCATTTTTAAATATTTCATTATGTAACTCATGATATCCGTTATCCCACAATTTTATTTCAACCATATCGGTTTGTCCTGCAAATTCTATGCTGCTTTCAGGTGATGTTATCAGATCATCTCTTCCATGGAGCAAAAGAGTTGGTACTTTTAGTTCAGAACCATGTGTAAGTGAATAGCTGGCAGATGTCTCTGCCCCAACAAAGAGAGCAACTGATATTTTATTGTGAACAAGAGGATCAGCTTTGTATCTCTCAATAACTGCTTCATCATGCGATATGTGATTCACAACAAGGCCTGATGGCTGTATCAGTCCGGGAAAAATATTTTTCATAATGGATGCCATAACAAGTTTAAATTTTGATGGCTCAAATGTTAGACGAAGCCATGGTGATGTAATAATAGCTCCCTTAATTACTGGATTTCTGCGTATAAGATAGTCGAGAACAATACCACCACCCAGACTATGTCCATACATAAAAATCGGGACTCCAGGGAAAGTCTGCCTACAACTATTAAGCAGAATATCTATCATTTCTCTCAATAGATCATAACTTTTAATACTCCCTCTTCTACCTCCGGAACGCCCATGTCCCGGAAGGTCAACACCTGTGAAACCTATTCCTTCCTGATTAAATAATTCAGCCCATAAGTCATAGCGCTGAATGTGTTCACCAAGACCATGAATAAGAATAATTACAGCTTTTAAATCTTCCCCTGGACTTTTAATTATCCCTTTTAAAACCTGCCCGTTACTTAATTTAATATTGAAATCCATAATCATTTTTCTTTAAAAATACGAAAGTTGATCAAATAATCTATAGAATGACACCTCTAATATTTTATTATTTTACTCAACATAAATAAATTTAATATCAAATAATCAATTTATACAGTATTTGGAAAAGATTCGGTAATATGTCCATAAGTAACTGAGTTTATTGTTATTACAAATTATAGTTATTTATTATTACACTAACATATAATGATTTAAAGATATTAAGATTTGTTTATCTTTATTTACCTGTGTACATTTGTTTCAACATTTTAAAATAAGAGCTATGACACAATATGAATTCAACAACAACCTCATCGGAATGAAGACTAATCTTCAGAGGTTTGCAATGAGCCTTACATCCGATCATGATGCTGCTCTTGATCTTATGCAGGACACTTATCTTAAAGCAATTACCTATAAAGATAAATTCGTCGATTATACTAATCTCAAGGCCTGGGTTTTTACAATCATGAAGAATACATTCATTAATAACTACAGACGAAATGTTAAAGAGAATACTATTATTGACGGGACACAAGATCTATATTATATTAACCAGCCTGGTGACAAAGGGTTTATTTCACCCGAATCGAGTTATTCTGAAGGTGAAATAGAAAAAGCTATAGATTCTCTGAGTGATGATTTCAAAATCCCATTCAGGATGCACATCGATGGATATAAGTATAAAGAGATTGCAGAAGAACTGGGATTGAAGATAGGTACTGTTAAAAGCAGAATCTTCTTTACACGCCAGAAACTGATACTTATGTTAAAGGATTATGCCAGATGATTTTTATTTTCAGGAAGTTAGATTATTAGATTAGGTTTATGAAAAGAGGCTGAGCAAATCAGCCTTTTTTAATAAATCGTATTATTAATCCAGTTAGTACAAAAACCAGGAACAAACCTGAAACAATCCATGCCCACCTGTTTGGGATCTTCGATTCAGCCCACATCTCATATGTTTCTGTCAGAAAATAATTAGATTTTACAGGCCATAGCAATACTTCACTGCTATCAATAAAGCCGTTAGTTTCTGTCACAATCCCTGGCATTACAATCCTTACAGAATACTCCTTGAAATCTACATAGTACTGTTCAATAATCCTATCTAACGCTGTATCAGCTTCTGGTCTGAATTTCTCATAAACAGTATCACCCAGAAATTCTTTTAAAATAATCCCATTAGACCATAAGCTGTCTATAATATCTTCATTTACTTCGAGAAATTTCACTAATTCATCCTCGCGTGATTTCAAAGATTCCTGTAATAGTTGGGTACCCTCCTTTAGTTCCGCAAGTTTTGAAAATTCGCCAATCCAACCAGCAACAAGGTTTTTATATTCCCAGGTCTCCAGTTTATTGTCAACCGTATCGCTCAAAGCCCTGAATTTAAGGCTATCAGGGCCCCAGCGTTTCTCGTGATTCACAATTTCAGGAGAATAAAAAAACATGAGTTCCTCTTCATTAAGGAAATCACTCACCGGATAGCCAAATGACATCTTTCTTTCTATAATCTCTGCAAACCGAAATTCAGTATTAAACCATTTGAATGATTTCTTAAACGCGGCATGCCTCGAAATAGCCTTGTTAGCTCCTGAATCTGTTTTATAAGCTAAATTGAGCTCATCCACATTTTCAAATAGTTTTACAGCTCTTCTAACCCATATTGTATCTTCATCATCACTCATCTCACATGAATCTTTTATGGCCCATGTGCTGTCATATGGAACCTGCAAATCAGAAATATCAAATCTGTCTTCAATTTTATCATTTATACTCTTCATTTCAATTTCCCTGGTTACAGATCCATCGTAATGGACAATATTTGTAACAACAGTTTCCGGCTCATCACAAGAGACAATCATCATAAGGACAAATGAGATGATCAGCTTAAATGGTTTATTTTTCATGGCATTATAAATTAATTTTAGTACTACTATTTTCAATCAGTTTCTTTTCAATATATTTTTTCAGATCAGGATCTTCTTCAATCATATTGATTAGATCTTCGTATTTAAACTGTAATTCATTGAATGATTCAAGAAGTTGTTTCAACTCTTTTTCTGAAAAGGTTATGTTTTGCGATGAAAATCTGCGACCAGAAAATTTATACATCATTATCTTCTTTTCCAGCTCAACAGCAGGATTGAAAGAGACTTCTCCCTCAGTTACGATTATCTGCCTGCTGAGGTAATTCATCTGTTTCAGAAGGACTCCCTGTTGATACACAAAAACCATAATTAACACTATTGAAGCAGCAATAAGGCTTCTCCTTACCCACCCTATGTAAACCCAGCCAAACAGGAGGTCAATTAAGTCCGGAAAATTAATTCCGGATCGCTGATCTCTTGAAATCCGTTTTATTACCTCTTTTTCAAACTCTTCTTCAGAGTATAGACATGGTTTTGATTTCCTGAGGATCTCTAAAACTTTGTCATATTTATCATTCCCCGTTATCATCTCTATAAATATTTTTCAACCATTTCACAAATATTTTTTCTTGCATAATAAAGATTTGCTTTTACCCCCGATTTACTCATCCCGGTTATCTCAGTTATTTCATCATTTGACATCTGTTCAATCTCAGACAGAATAAAAACTACCTTCTGCTTTGGGCTCAATCTTTTAGTCAGAAGACTAATAATGGCTGCTGTCTGCTCATTTTCCAGCTTAGAGGAAGGTTCTTCATACATGGTGTTTGAAATAAGAGCCCAAACCTTTTCATCTGCCATAAATTCCTGATTCCTTTTCCTCTTTCGTAGCTGGTCATAACATTTATTCATGACAATTCTGTAAATCCAGGTTTTATATCCTTCAGGTGATTTGATATTTTTCAGCTTTTGCCAGATGGTAACCATGGATTCCTGTACAACATCCTTTGCCTCATCCTCATCTCCCAGCATTCTGAAAGCTACTGAGAAAGCAAAGGGAGAGGTCATTTCAATAAGCTTTCTGAAATTATTTAAATTCCCATTGCGGCACTCCTCTATAAGTTTTATATCTATCAATTTACTTTACGTATTGTAATTATAAGACGACAATTTAATACCAAGGTAAAAAACAAATGGTAAATTTATAGCGATTATTTATGAATATGGTTTTTAAAGAATTAAACCAGGAATTTCCTGCAATGATTAAAAATAGGATATCTGGTGAAATTGCATACCCTGGACTAAAGTCCGTAAGAAGCTCATTATCAATGACGCCAGACTTAAATTCAGGACTATTTAACATCTTGAAAATCGGGGCTTTTGCCCTTAATTATTCATTATTAATAATTTCTGCCACTCATAATAAATAATCAGCTATGCAAAAGATAATTACACTTAACACAGACCGAAAAAATGGTTTGTATGATATAACATCGGAAGTTGTGTCATTAATTAAATCGAGCAAAGTCCAGACAGGAATAGCCTCGGTCTATGCCAGGGGTGCAACAGCTGCGATAATGATTCAAGAGAACTGGGATCAATCTGTTCAGAATGACGTTGTTACACTTCTTAACAGGATAATCCCTACAGGAATCTGGGAGCACGATAACCAGGATAATAACGGAGATTCACATCTTAAAGCAGGTTTGGTAGGTGCTTCCGAGACAATTCCGATAATTGATAATAATCCTGGGCTTTCTACCTGGCAGAATATTTTTTTGTGTGAATTTGACGGCCCAAGACAACGCAGAGAAATTGTGGTCACAATTATAGCTGACCAATAAAAAGAGATTCAGATTTTCGAATTTGTAACATTTGTTACATTTCTCATAAATGGTACAAATTTCCTTCTTTCTATGGCAGTTCCTTTAAACAATCTGCTAAACTGATTACTGGAGAGATTTAACCATTCCTTAGAAGACATACATTTCGTTTCATCCCGAAGCTCAAATTCCGGAGTATTATGCTGCTTCGCATTTTTATTCCATGGACAAACCTCCTGGCATTTGTCACAACCGAATATTCTTCTTCCAAGTTTTTGGACAAAATCTTCAGGTACCGGCCCTTTTTTTTCAACTGTCAGATATGAAATACATTTTCGGACATCAATTGTTCTGTTTTCATTTATTGCTCCTGTTGGGCAAGATTCAATACACAACCTGCATTCATTACAATGATCCTCAATTAAGGGTTGATCATAATCCAGTTTAAGGTTAAGAATGATTACTCCCAAAAAGAAGAATGACCCAATCTTATTATTTATTAGAATTGAATGCCGGCCAGGCCATCCTAAACCAGCCTGCTGTGCCCATGTCTTTTCAAGAACAGGAGCTGAATCGACAAAATATTTTCCCTCAGCATCGGGAATGATATGTTTTATGTAATCGAGAATTTTATTAAGCTTTTCTTTAATTACACCATGATAATCATCACCATAAGCATACCTGGAAATTATTGGAATACCAACCCCTTCCTGCTTCCGGGCAGTATAATAATTAAGTCCGGTAACGATTACAGACTTTGCACTTGTGAAAAGTAGTTCAGGATTAATCCTTTTTTCGATATTCTGTCCAAGATAGTTCATCTCCCCATTCATGCCGGAAGAACACCAGTCCCTTATTATAGGCTCATGCTCTTTGAGATTTTTTGAAGGAGCAATACCACAGAGATCAAAGCCAAGTTCATAAGCTTTCTCCTTGATCAGCAACGAATAGGATTTATCTGATGCGGTTGTCATACATTGTTAACTCTAAAGAAATCCCAGTTCAAGTTTTGCCTCTTCGCTGAGCATACTCTTATCCCATGGCGGATCGAAAGTAAGCTTAAGATCGCAATCTTTCACTCCCCTGGTTCCTCCCACCTTATATTTAACCTCTTCAACGAGCTCTTCTGCCATTGGGCAACTGGGAGCAGTAAGCGTCATCGTTATATGAGCGATATACTCATCATCGAGATTTATCTCATAGATGAGGCCCAGATCATAAATATTAACCGGGATCTCAGGATCAAAAATACTCTTCAATACCTCTCCTATCCTGGTCTCAATTTCCAGTTGTTCAGTCGCATCCATTTTGTAATTTATTTTTTTATTGCATTATATGCCATCGCATAGAGTTTTATCTGGCGCACCATTGACAAAAGTCCGTTAGAGCGTGTCGGAGAAAGATTCTGCCTCAGTCCTATCTTTTCAATAAAATAGAGATCAGCAGACAGGATCTCTTCCGGGGTTCGATTTGATAATACATTTACCAGAAGAGCTACAATGCCTCTTGTTATTATTGCGTCACTGTCGGCAGTGAAGGTAATAACATTCCCATCATACTCGGGATGGAGCCATACCTTTGACTGGCAACCCTCAATAAGAAAATCTTTAACTTTGAACTTAGAATTGATAACTGGCAATTCCTTCCCAAGATCAATGAGAAGATTATACTTGTCCATCCAGTCTTCAAACAGAGAGAACTCATCAATAATTTTATCCTGTATTTCGCTAATGGTCATATTTTACTGTTATGAGAACATGCTTTTCACTTTTTCAATTCCTGTTACCAATGTATCAATCTCCTCCTTAGTATTATAAAAACAGAATGATGCTCTCATTGTGCCATCTATACCAAAGCGGTCCATCACAGGCTGGGCACAATGTGTTCCGGTTCTGATTGCTATCCCCATTTTATCCAGAATCATACCAGCATCATATTGGTGAATCCCTTTCAGAAGAAATGAAATTGTTGAAATCTTCATGGAAGATTCGCCATATATCTTTAACCCGTTGATTCGTGATAATCGTTCAGTCGCATATGAAAGAATCTCTTCCTCTCTTCCTGCAATATTTTCTCTTCCTATATCCAAAATATAATCAATTGCTGCTGCCATACCAATAGCCCCTGGAAAATTCATTGTCCCGGCTTCAAACTTGAAAGGAAGTTCGTTATATGTAGTTTTTTCAAATGTAACTTTATCAACCATATCGCCACCTCCCTGAAATGGAGCCAATTCAGAAAGCCATTTTTCTTTACCATAAATTATCCCGATACCTGCAGGTCCGTATATTTTGTGGCCTGAGAAGACATAAAAATCACAATCCATTGTTTTCATGTCAACTACCCCATGTTGAATACCCTGTGCCCCATCAATCAGAACCGGTACATTAACAGAATGTGCAGCATCAATTATCTCCTTTACAGGGAGAATCGTACCCAAAGCGTTTGATGCTTGCGTAACAGATACCAGTTTAGTTTTTGATGAAAGAATCTTCAGATATTCATCAAAGATGATTTCTCCAGCATCATTTATTGGAATAATCCGTAAAACAGCACCTTTCCTTTCACACATCATCTGCCATGGCACAATGTTAGCATGATGCTCAAGATGGCTAATAATAATCTCATCACCAGGATTAATATATCGTTCACCAAATGAAAAAGCTATACCATTTATTGAACCGGTTGTACCTGATGTAAAAACTATTTCTTCTCTTTTTCCGGCATTGATAAACGACCTGACTTTTCCTCTTGCATTTTCGTAAGCTTCGGATGACATGTCACTTAAAAAATGGACACCTCTGTGAATATTTGCATTATAAGTTGTATAAACCCCGGTTAAAGCATCTATAACAGATTGTGGCTTTTGGGTAGTGGCACCATTGTCTAAATATACCAGTGGTTTGTCGTAGACCTTACTGTTCAGAATTGGAAAATCGGACCTTATTTCTGCTATATCTTTCATCGTGTTTTCAAATTATCCGCATCTAACCACACAACTGGCACATCGTGATAGCTCGCCTTTCAATCGCTGCATTACCAGGTTATCCATTCTTTCGCGAAGAGCTTCAATCTTAATGTTTTGTATTACCTCATGTGCAAATCCGAACATTAGCATAAGCTTTGCTTCCCGCTTATTTATACCTCTTGACTGCAAATAGAAAAGGGCATCACCATTTAGTTGGCCTACTGTTGCACCATGAGTGCATTTGACATCATCTGCATAAATCTCGAGTTGCGGTTTAGAATCCATCCTGGCATCGTCTGTCAACAGAATATTATTATTCTTTTGATAGGCAAGAGTGCCTTGCGCATCCTGACGTACCAGAATACGCCCATTAAAAGCACCTGTTGACATATCATCAAGGACGCCTTTAAACAGCTGATTACTTGTGCAATGAGGGAAAGCATGATCAACATTTACAAAATTATCTACATGCTGCCATTTATCTGTAAGAAATAAGCCATAAGAATAACTTTCTGCGCCTTCCCCTCCGAGGATGTGGTATGTACTGTTACGTATAAGACCTCCATGGAGTGACATATTATTTGAAGAAGCGACACTGTTTCTTTCCTGATGGATAAAAGTATGGGTTAACTTACCTGCATTATTATGTTCATTCTGTACTCTTATTATGTCAAAATGTGAATTTTCACCAACATATACTTCTGTAACAGCGTTGGTTAGAAATTTTTGAGGGGAAAGAGTATGGTCGCAAACAATAAGGGAGATTTCCGCATTTTTTTCAACAATTATTAGGTTCCTGTGCTGACTGAAAATATCTTCATCAGAATAAACAAGATTGACGATCTGAATAGGCTTAGCAAGAGTTACTCCCTCAGGCACATAGATAAATACCCCATCAGGTGCCAGGGCAGTATTAAGATGTATGAGGCCGTCCGATTCGCTTTTTGCATATTTGCCGTAGTGTTGTTCAATTTTATCTGGGAATCTGACTGCTGCCTCATTGAGATTTCCAATCCAGACACCACTGGGAAGCTGCCTCAGTTTTTCATTTATTGTTGGATAAAATCCATTCAGTAAAGCTATCCCGTGTGTATCAAGGTCAGGAACATCACAATTGAATTCTTCGGCTTTGACAAAATCCGTAGCTACCGGCATAAAATAGTTTTTGTAATCGTGATCAAAAAAATTATTCAGGTTTGTGTATTTATAAGCCTCATTTTTTTTTGTTGGGATCCCCATCTCCATGAATTTTTCAAAAGCTGCCGCCCTGAAAGAATTAATATATGCAGAAGAATTCCCGGAAATTTTTTCAATATTTTCCCTATATATCGAAGAATATCTTTCTGTTATTTCACTGTTCCCGCTCATACCATTATATTATTTTCGACCTCTTTCTTGATCCAGTCATATCCTTTTTCTTCCAGCTCAAGTGCAAGTTCCTTACCGGCTGTTTTAACAATCCTGCCATCGTACAAAACATGAACAACATCAGGAACAATATAATCAAGCAGCCTCTGGTAATGAGTTATAACGATGAATGAATTATCAGATCGCTTTAGTTTATTGACTCCATTTGCCACAATGCGCAAAGCATCGATATCCAGACCGGAATCAGTTTCATCGAGAATAGCCAGTTTTGGTTCGAGCATCGCCATTTGAAATATCTCATTCTTTTTCTTTTCTCCGCCAGAGAAACCTTCATTGACTGATCTGTTTGCCAGTTTTGAATCAATCTCAACCAGTTCTTTCTTTTCGCGCATCATTTTCAGAAAATCAGATGCAGATAGAGGATCAAGTCCTTTATGTTTACGATGTTCATTAACAGCTGTTTTCATGAAATTAACCATACTAACTCCAGGGATTTCGATGGGGTACTGAAAACCCAGGAATATTCCCTCTTTTGCACGGTCTTCTGCTGCCATTTCGAGCAGGTTCTTACCAAAATAGGTCACTGACCCTTCAGTTACTTCAACAAGCTCACGTCCTGCCAGGATTGCAGCTAGTGTGCTTTTGCCTGATCCATTTGGACCCATTATAGCATGAATCTGACCGGGTTTAACCTCAAGGCTTATTCCTTTCAATATATTCTTACCACTGATCGCGGCTTTTAAATTATTTATTATCAACATAATAATATCTGATTGAATAAAATTATTAATCTAACCAACACTGCCCTCCAGACTTATCTGAAGAAGTTTCTGTGCCTCTACTGCAAATTCCATTGGCAACTTATTAATTACTTCACGTGCGTATCCGTTTACTATAAGCCCTATTGCGTCCTCAGTTGAGATACCTCTCTGATTACAATAAAAAATCTGATCCTCACCTATTTTTGAGGTTGTCGCCTCATGTTCAACTATTGCAGTCTGATTATCAACCTCCAGGTAGGGGAAGGTATGTGCCCCACATTTATCTCCAAGCAATAATGAATCGCACTGCGAAAAATTCCTTGCATTTGTTGCGTTCTTTAAAACCTTTACGAGACCCCTGTAGCTGTTCTGACCTTTTCCGGCAGATATGCCTTTTGAAACAATTGTGCTTTTTGTGTTTTTTCCAATATGGATCATCTTGGTACCAGTGTCTGCCTGCTGGTAGTTATTTGTAACAGCAACAGAATAGAACTCACCGGTTGAATTATCTCCTCTAAGTATACATGAAGGATATTTCCATGTTATAGCTGACCCTGTTTCAATCTGGGTCCATGATATCTTTGAATTTTCTCCCCGGCACATTCCTCTTTTCGTCACAAAATTAAAAACCCCTCCTTTTCCCTCCTTATTACCAGGATACCAGTTCTGAACAGTGGAATACTTTACCTCAGCATTCTTTTCTGCAACTATTTCAACAATGGCAGCATGAAGCTGATTTTCATCCCGTGAGGGAGCTGTACAACCCTCAAGGTAGCTGACATAGCTTTCCTCATCAGCAATTAGGAGTGTCCGTTCAAACTGACCAGTATTTGCAGAATTGATCCTGAAATATGTTGAGAGCTCCATAGGGCACCTTACTCCTTTTGGAATATAGCAGAATGAGCCATCACTAAAAACCGCAGAATTTAGGGTGGCAAAAAAATTATCAGTATATGGAACAACTGAGCCCATATATCTTTTTACCAGATCGGGATATTCCTTTACTGCATCGCTAAACGAACAGAAAATGATTCCCATTTCAGCAAGAGTCTCTTTAAAAGTTGTCTTAACAGAAACACTATCGATTACGGCATCAACAGCTACACCCGAAAGATGTTTCTGCTCATCGAGGGGTATCCCCAGCTTGTCGAATGTTTTCTTCAACTCTGGATCAATATCATCAATACTATTAAGGGTATTTCTCTGTTTCGGGGCAGCATAGAAAATAATGTCCTGATAATTAATAGTTGGAATTTTAAGATTTGGCCATGTGGGCATTTTCATTGTTAACCAATGACGATATGCTTTAAGGCGGAATTCAAGCAACCATTCTGGTTCATTTTTTTTACCCGAAATAATTCTTACTACCTCTTCACTAAGTCCTTTAGGAATCCGTTCCATTTCAATGTCTGAATAGAACCCATATTTATACTCACCTGAGGTTGCATCACTTAGTATCTTATCCTGATCTTTTTCCATCTAATTATTATCAAAAGCTTTAAGCCTGCTACCACACTAACAAGCTAAAATAATATTTGTTATTCTGTTAATTGTATTTAATCTAAATAAACATTACAAAAATACAAAAATTCAGGAGATTGGATTAGTCTGATTAATGCAGGTTAGATTGAGTTACTGATAATAAATGTGGCTGCAAAAGCAATAATAGCATACAACTCCGGGAATACTGCAAGTATCATGGTATTCCCAAATACGTCGTTACCAGAGCCTATCGATGCAATTCCGTTTGCACAAACACTTCCCTGTTGAATTGCTGAGAAGAGTGCAACAACCCCAAGTACCATACCTGCTGCCAATATTGCAATACCTTGGAGCATAGTCATCTGGGCACTTATAACTCCGCTATTGTTTATAATAAAGAAGCCCCCAAATCCATAGAGGCCCTGAGTACCCGGAAGAGCACTAAGCAGCATATAATTACCAAAAGCTTCAGGGTTTTTCTTAAGTGCTCCTATGGTTGCGTTTCCACCCATTGCCACGCCTATTGCACTACCAATACCGGTCAGACCAAGCATTATAGCCAATCCGACATATGCAAGAATGAATGATAAATTACCCGAATTTGCGATAAAATTTGTTGTTTCCATAATTATTTTCCTGTTTAAGTGTTTACTGTTTTATTTTAAATGGTTTATATTCAATCCCCCCTCCGGTAAAACCGGCATTTTTATAGAATTCTACAAATGTCAGTCTCATGGGATGAACAAAACTGCCAAGTGTTGCCATAGCAATATTCATTGAATGGCCAATTACCAGTAAAAGTAGAAAGAGTAACCATCCCACATAGGGCACCGATAGCATCTGTGATGATATATCATTAAAAACAAATCCTAAAATTGATGATGATATACCAAGGGCAAAAAGTCTGATATAAGAAAGGAGATCACCGAAAACACCTGTTACTATGCTATATGTATCCCACACTCCACTTCCTATACGAAGAAATATATTTAGCCCTGGAGTGTTGAACAGGAATATCAGAACACCGGAAGATACCAGAAGACCTGTAAACAATGGCTTTGTAAGCGTTTCATCGATTAGATTCAACTCACTGCCACCTTTAAAAACTATAATTGTCAGAGCTAAAACCACCCATCCAAGCGTAGAAAGACTATATTTAAATCCTTTTCGTTTTGTGATATTAATGATTCTCAATATCATTCCAAATATTATCTGCATTCCGCCGATTATAAGCGCCAGATAGAACATGCTAATTGAATCCAGCATTAAGTGCCTGAAAGAATTGAGTATTGAATAATTGGATTCAGCATTTTTAAGAATGATATTTCTGTAATCGGTAAATCCATCCTCCCCGATAGCTTTCACAACTTCGCTTGTAAAACTCTTCCTTGTAGGAAACGTTTCCCCTTTAATCTGATTTAGAAGAGACATTACCTTTTCAGGAACACCATCCTCCTTCATGTGCATAACAGATTGTTCAGTAATTGTATAGCCCGTATCAATCAGGTTCATGCCAAAGAAGGTGCCTGAAACAAAACCAAACAATACAGCTGCTATACCTAAATACTGAGCCAGAGAAACAATGGATTTAAATTTCGGTTTGATTTTTCTTCTAATGAAGAATCCTGCGATTATAAATAGAAGTCCGTATCCGGCGTCACCAAGACAGAACCCGAAAAAAAGCATAAAAAACGGGGCAAAGAAAGGAGTCAGGTCCAGCTCCCTGTAATCAGGCAAAGCAAACAGCTTTGAGATTGGTTCAAACAATTCTGCAAACTTGTTATTAACGAGGATTACCGGAATTTTTTCGTTTATGTCTGATTCAGAAATGAAGGAGTAGCAGTCTGATTTATGCAATACCTCCTCTATTTTATTTTCCTCAGAAACAGGCACCCAACCTTCTAAAACATATAAATTATTCTCCGCATATTTATCAGCTTGTTCCGTTGCTTCCAGGTATTCTATCTTACTAATAGTTGCGTCATTACCTTTCTTCAGTGAAGAAAGCCAGGCATATGCATTTAATTGAATTCCGGATTCAATTATTTTAATCTTTTCTTCGTATAATGATATTTCTTCAAAAACAGACACTGCCGGTCTTTCAGGAATCTTCTCCTGATCAGCATCAATATCAGGGAATTCATTATCCTTATGAATTATTGCAAAGTAGAATTTCCCTCTGTCACGACCAATTATTTCAAGTGCAAAACTGTCATTCCATTCATCCTTAAATCTCTTTTGAGGGCAGATGAATAATGATAAGCTCCAGCCTGAGTCTTTAAGCTTTTGAAAAGTGCTGACATCAAAATCTCCCCATGGTTTTATTCTGTTGGCTTCCGGTTTTAACAGTTCGATCTTTTGTTTGGTCTCTTCAATTTCTTTCATGTAAGATTCAAAATCCGTAAGAATCTTTACGGGATCTTCAGGAATATCAGAGGAAGTTATTTCCGGTATTTTCCCGGAAAGCTGCTGAATTGCTTTTTTATATCTCTTAAGAAGCTTAATATCGTTGCCAATGATACTGCTTTCATCGAGTTTTCTTTTTTCTATGATATGTACCACTCCGGCTTCACGCAACGAATCCAACAGTTCAGTATAATCACGGTAGTGAACCAGAAAAGTATATTTTTTAATTTTCGCAATCATGCAACTTCGCTTAAAGTTATTTCTTCCTGACGGGATTTAATTATCTTCTGTGCTGATTTTGACAGGTTTTCTTTATCCTCCAGGAAGCGCTTAATCCTTCTTATTGCATCTTCATAACCCGGAATCTGGACTTTTTCATACAAATTAACTTTCTGGGTTGTCTTTTTCCGGGCAAAATCTATTAACTCCATTTTTTTCAATGCCAAATCTCTTTTTATTATAACGGTAACCAGATCTTTAAGTATTTTTATTCCTTCGGGGAACCATTTAGGATTTTCGAAAAGGTTGAAAAGTTTTAGCCCGAAAGAGATATTTTCAAATTCAGGAATTTTAATCCCTGCTATTTTAATATATTTGACATTTATCTCTTGTATCTGTAGAAGATCCGGGTCAAATTCAGCCCATAATCTGACACCTTCTTTATAACGGTCAACAATACCAGACAATTCTTCGTTAAATTTTTCGGCAATATTCCTGGCGCGTTTGACCTCAATTCTAAGGGCAGATTCTTTATTTTTTAGAATCGGCAATGCCTGAATTCTTACCTTAAGCTGTTTGTTAAGGTTCTGAAGTGATATTTTATTATATTGAAATCTTATAGCCATAAACGGTAAAAACTAATTTTCAGAACTCTTCGGCCAGTATTTTATAACAAGATCTTCTTTTATTCCAACCTCTTCAGTTGAAAAATACTTACCGAAGAGTTCCCATCCGGTATCAAGCATAGAGGTAATATCAACATTGATATCTATTGCCAGCAGTTTTTCAGAATAGTCTCTGGCAAACCTGAGAGTTCTCTCATCATAGTCAGAGAGGTCGAAGCCGTTTTCATGCTTTGTCCTGGCATTGGCAGCGTCGGCATAAAGTCTGATTGCTCCATTCATGACTTGTGGATGATCTTCTCTTGTTTGTTTACCAATAACGAGCTGTTTAAGTCTTGAAAGAGACCTGAAGGGATCAATTATCACCTTTCCAATTTCGGAATCGCGCCTGAGAAAAAGCTGGCCTTCGGTAATATAGCCTGTATTATCGGGAATTGCATGTGTAATATCTCCACCTGAAAGTGTTGTAACTGCAATGATTGTTATTGATCCGCCTTCGGGGAACTGTACAGCTTTTTCATAGATTTTTGCCAGATCGCTGTAAAGTGAACCGGGCATATTGTCTTTTGAAGGAATCTGGTCCATTCTGTTTGAAACAATCGCAAGGGCATCGGCAAACAAAGTCATGTCTGTTAGCAGTACAAGAACCTTTTCCTTTTTCTCAACAGCAAAATATTCGGCAGATGTAAGTGCCATATCCGGGACTAAAAGCCTTTCAACAGGGGGATCTTCAGTAGTGTTAATAAATGCAATTATCCTTTCGAGAGCACCTGCATTTTCAAAAACATTTTTATAATACAGGTAATCATCATTTGATAAGCCCATACCTCCGAGAATTATTTTATCAGCCTGAGCTCTTAATGCAACTGTTGCCATTACCTGATTAAAAGGTTGATCAGGATCGGCAAAAAATGGTATCTTCTGCCCGGTTACCAGTGTATTATTAAGGTCTATCCCGGCAATGCCGGTGGATATTAACTGTGACGGCTGCATTCTGCGAACAGGGTTAACTGAGGGTCCTCCAATTTCCCGGGTTATCCCGCCTAGTGCCGGACCTCCGTCAATTGGTTCCCCATAAGCATTCAGAAACCTCCCGGCAAGATCTTTACCTACTTTCAATGATGGTGGTCTGCCCAGAAATATTAACTCGGCATTACTTGGTATTCCTTCAGTTCCAGAGAAGATTTGAAGTGTAACCTCATCACCTATTATTTTTACAACCTGTGCAAGGCGGCCATTTACCAGTGCGAGTTCTTCATTCCCCACGCCTGATGCTTTTAGCGAGCATGTTGCTTTGGTAATTCGAGTAAGTTTTGTATATACTCGTTGAAAAGGTATCTTCTCCGTCATGACAATACTATTTCTGTTAACATTTGATCTATTTCCTCCAGATAGGAGTTGAACTCCTTCGATTCAAATGAAGAATAATTCATTTGCCTGAGTAAGTTAATGACTTTTTTAAACCACGATGCCACCTCCTCAAATGTATTAAGATTCATTTCCATATCATTAATCTCCAGCACTTTACTTAGCATGTATTCTTGACGTTTCATTGGTGTTACTGCATCAATCTTATCAAAAGCATCTTGTTGCAATATTATAAAATCCACCACTTCTGACTTCCAGAATCTGATATGGTAATCAACTGGGACACCGTCGTCCCCCAGAATATTTATCTGCTCCTGAGCTTCACGACCGCGGTAAAGAACATCTTTTGTCTTTATCACATCATCAAACCATTTTGAAGAAATGTTTTTCGAGAAATACTCCTTTACCTCTTCATATTCCAGATACTTGGAATAACTCTCGACAGGATCAATAGCAGGATATCTCTTTGAATCAGCTCGCTGTTGCGACAGGGCATAGAAGCATCGGGCTGCCTTTTTTGTGGACTCTGTGACTGGTTCTTTCAGATTGCCACCGGCCGGAGAAACAGTTCCTATAAAGGTTATGGACCCCGTTTCTCCATTGACAAGTTCAACAAATCCCGCTCTTGAATAATAGTTTGAAATGATAGCTGGTAAATCCATTGGAAATGCATCAGGGCCGGGTAATTCCTCCATTCGGTTAGACATTTCCCGAAGTGCCTGAGCCCATCTGGAAGTCGAATCTGCAAGCAGCAATATTTTTAATCCCATTGAGCGATAATATTCCGCAATTGCCATAGCAGTATAAACCGATGCTTCTCTTGCAGCAACAGGCATATTTGAAGTATTTGCTATTATGGTTGTCCTCTCAATAAGCTTTCTGCCTGTTCTGGCATCAATTAATTCAGGAAATTCTTTGAATATTTCAACAACTTCATTTGCTCTTTCCCCACAGGCAGCGATAACGACCATATCGGCGTCAGCCTGCCTTGAAAGAGCATGTTGCAGAACTGTTTTACCACAACCAAAAGGCCCCGGAATAAAACCAGTTCCTCCTTCTGCGATTGGATTAAGAGTATCTATTAACCTTATTCCAGTTTCCATTATCCTGAACGGTCGGGATTTATTTTTGAATGCCCTTACAGGTAGTTTTACCGGCCATTTCTGAACCATAGTTATCTGATGCTCTCCTCCCTTTTCATCTGTTACAACAGCAATAACATCATTGATTTTATATTGCCCTGCTTCAGCTATCCATTTAACGCTAAAGGTGCCTGGAAATTTGAACGGGACCATAATCTTGTGTGGAATCCAGTTCTCAACTACTTCACCAAGCCATGATCCGGCCTGTACAGAACTGTTTAATTCAGCTATCTGTTTAAATTCCCATATGTGATTCTCGTCAAGAGGAAAATTATACTCTCCCTTTTTAAGAAAGATGCCTGTGAGCTCATCAAGATCATTTTGAAGTCCATCGTAGTTTCGGGAAAGAATCCCGGGACCAAGCGTTACTTCGAGCATGCTGCCTGTGAACTCAACTTCTGAACCAATATGCAATCCGCGTGTACTTTCAAAAACCTGAGCAAATGCCTGATTTCTGTGGAATTTTATCACTTCAGCCATCAGCTTTGTGTTCTCATGATTGATCATACATATTTCATTCTGGGAAACTGGTCCATCAACATTAACAATAACCAGATTAGATATTATACCATTTACCTTTCCTTTTGTCAGCATATAAAATAATTTCAAATAGTTTTTATTTCTTGATTCACTTCTTCTTTTTATAAATAATTAATTCGCAATAAATATTATTTAACAATATAATTGCCGGAAAGTACTGGTGCTTCCATATCATCAAGAAGCTTTTGCAGCATCATTTTTCCAGTTTCAGGTTCCAGTTGATTCCATCTTAGAACAATGGAATACTTAACTAAATAAGCCAGAATCAGATCGATGGTAAAGTAATCAAAGGACGTTAACGAATCGATGAATTCCCATCGGGTATAATCAATTCTTCTTTCTCTCTCCAAAAATTCGCTATCAGCGGCTATTTTAAAAATTAAGGAAGCATATTCAGGGTCATAAGGTATACTAAAATCCTTTCCCCGGTCAGAAATATCTGCTAGTTCTTTGGTAAATGGGTCATTACCAATAAAAAAGCTGCCTGCATCCAGATTTAGGGATTTTGAATTTAGTAGTATAAAAATATTGTTCAGATCCCTTTCAAAACTGATCCAGTTTTCAAGAAATCTATTTCCTGAATTTAGAGCCATATTGATATATCCCTCTGTAAGCTTATTCGCCATCTCTATCTTGTCAAGTCCGTTTTCCGCCTCAAACCATGCAGCTATCATTCCGACTAAATAATCAGGCAGTATATTTTTTTCTTTGAGAATAGAAAAAATAATCCGTTTTTGTTCCTCAAAATCTTGTGATGAGTAGTTCCCCAAAGGATCCCACGAATCATCCTTACCTTCTAAAAATGCAACTATGTTCTTATTGTCATGAGGTAGGAAAAGAATAGAAACAAGTGAATAATCCCCCGGATGAAGAGCAATCTTTAGCTCTTCCTGGAAATCAGTCATATCCATATAACTTTTGTTGGCATCAAAAACAAGGTCTGCAAGTCCTGCCACAAAACA
>DATKUO010000094.1:0-5861 GCA_035530515.1 Bacteroidales bacterium | reverse complement strand
AAATTTACTCCACCATTGATCAGGTACCTGCATAGGCGAATGAGGAGTATTGTAAGGGACATAGAGGAAAAATGGTTTGTTTTTGTGACTGTCGATAAAAGCTATGGCTTTTTCGGTTAAATCATCGGTGATAAATCCATTACCCTGCACAATTTCACTGTTGTGTTCGAGGAATTTTGGACTGAAATATTCGCCCCAGTGGCCTGAACAGAATCCATAAAATTCATCGAATCCTCTTGCATTGGGATGATAAGGGTATTGCATACCATTGTGCCATTTGCCAAAGGCAGCGGTGGAATACCCGGCCTTTTTGAAAACTTCTGCGATAGTAGTTTCGTCCACGTTCATACGCTCAGCTCCTTCCGAAACACCATGAACGCCACTTCTGTCGTGATAGCGACCGGTGAGCAGTTCCGCGCGTGTAGGCGAGCAAACAGGACATACGTAAAAATGGTTAAATCGCACGCCGCTTTGAGCCAATCGGTCTATATTAGTAGTGTTAAGGTTTTTGTTCCCATTAATGCTCAGATCGCCCCATCCCTGATCGTCAGAAAGTATAATGACAATATTGGGATGTTTTTCAGTCTGAGACATACAACTGGAAAAACCAGTTAGTACCGGGAAAAATACCGCGGTAGTTTTGATAAGATTTTTTAAGATCATGTGTATCATTTATTACATTTTTTGAGACAATTTTTTTTAGCTGCTTGTGGGCACCTCTAAAAACTAATTTTTGATGCCGTTATTGAGCACATAATTAATATAGGATTTTCTAAAACCTAAATTTTTTCCCTGAATTATTGCCTGCTTATTCCTGTTTCTTTATATTTTTTGAGGATAGCATTTAATTCTTCAACTTTTTCAGGATACCGCAGCAAATACATATTTTTTGTCTCTGATGGGTCATTTTTTATATTGAATAACTGACCAGGAGCTTCTCCGGCTTTTTGCTGATAACTTTCTGGTTTAGAGAACCCTCCTGAGCCCAACCCGAGAATTAATTTCCAATCGCCCTTTCGTATGACAAAAAACCCGCTGGATGAATTCTGGATTAGTGCCTCCGGCCGTTCATATTCTGAAGTATTACCAAGTAATAGTGGCAGGATGTTGTTGCTGTCTTCTCCTTCATTTTCAGCTAACTTAGTATTTAAGATCCCGGCACAGGTTGCCAACAGGTTGGTTAATGTAATTGGTTCTGAGCACTGACTATCAGGTTTGATTTTGCCGGGGCACCTGACAATAAATGGTATCCGGTGTCCTCCTTCAAAAGCATCTGCCTTCATCCCGCGATAGATATAAGCAGCTCTATGGTCAAATCTTTCAATAAAATCAGGTTTCCAGAACGGGCCGTTATACTTGCAAAAAATACTATAGTGTTATCGTCAAGCCCCATCTCTGTTAGTGTTCGCAATACTTTTCCCACTTCTCCATCAACCATATTTACAAAATCGCCATACTGGCCGGCTTTTGAGCTACCTCTGTATTCCGGCGAAGGCATCCATGGGGTATGTGGTGAAGAATAGGGTAGATAGAGAAAAAATGGTTGTCCGGATTCCGACTGCTTTTTCAAAAATGATATTGCCTTCTGGGTGAATGTTGGTGTTACCTGTTCAAAATCAAATCCTTTTGACATAAGACCGGGTCTCCAGAAAGCTCCGGTAAAGCCTTTATCAAGATCACTTCCTTTGGTCAGATCATCCGGTGGAGCCACCAATCTATCGTTCTCAAGGTAACAATATGGCGGCATATCGAGAGAAGCCGGAAGAATATATGAATAATCAAAACCATGATTCAAGGGCCCATCAGATGGAGGAACGGAGAAATCAATTATGGAGGGATCTATACTTTTTACAATCGCGGTGGTATTCACCTCAGCAGCGTTGACAGACGAGATATTTTCAGCATCTTTCTTTTTAACCCAGTCGAGGCCAAGGTGCCACTTACCTATAACCGCCGTGCTATAACCATTTCTTTTAAGTAAAGAAGCCACTGTTGTTCTCTCTTTTTCGATCAAAGATTGACTATAACCATTTAAGACACCAACTGGCAACCGGCTTCTCCAGCAATAACGCCCCGTAAGAATACCATAGCGTGTAGGGGTGGACACTGCAGAAGGTGAATGGGCATCGGTAAATCGGATTCCCTGTGAAGCTAACCGATCTATATTCGGGGTACTCGTTTTGGCCTGTGGATTATATGCGGTCACATCGCCATAACCCAGGTCATCGGCTAAAATATAGATGATATTCGGAGGTCTGTTTTCGCTCTTTTTTTGCTTCTCCCTGCCGGTTTGGCTGAATCCTAAAAAGGGAGTAGAAAGCATAAGCAGTACGTATGGATTTGGTGTTTTCATTCTCTATGTAATTTATTGAAAATTTCATTTTTAATTAAGGGCACCTCTAAAAACTATTTTTTCTATGCCGTTGTTTGACACAAATAAAATATAAATATCAACAATAGGTTTTTAGAGATGCCCATAAGAGATATTGCTTACTGAATTCGAGCAGTTCCGGATTATTTTTTTGACGGAAATGTCTCTGCTAACCCCGGTTTGTCCTTATATTTTTTTCGAAGCTCATCAAGCTGTGTATGTAACATTGCCCTGACTTTGGCATATGCCGGATCATTATATACATTTTTCAACTCCTGCGGATCAGCCTTAATATCATATAGTTCCCATTCATCAATGTCATAGTAATAATGAATGAGTTTGTACCTTTCGGTACTTATTCCGTAATGACGTTTAACCATACCAAAACCCGGATATTCATAGTAATGATAATAATGTTCTTTTCTCCAGTTGGCAGGTGTCTTTCCCTTTAAGATTGGAACCATACTCGTTCCCTGCATATCGGATGGGACTTTTACTCCGGCTATATCAAGAAATGTTTCTGCAAAATCAAGGTTTGAAACCATATCGTTATTAACAGTTCCTGGTTTAGTAATACCAGGCCATTCTATGAGAAGCGGGGTGCGGTAGGATTGTTCAAACATCCACCTTTTATCATACCATCCATGTTCCCCCAGGTAGAATCCCTGGTCGGATGTATAAATAACTATTGTATTCTTATCGAGGCCGTTTTCCTTCAGGAAGTCAAGAACCTCTCCAACACTCTTATCAACCCCCGCGATACATGCAAGGTAATCCTGCATAAAGCGCTGGTATTTAAAGCGGACCAGGTCATCACCCGACAAATTGGCTTCATAGAAGTGTCTGATTATAGGGTCATAAACATTATCCCATGCTTTTAACTGTTCAGGGCTCATGCGGTTAAGGCCTGTTGTTTTCATCTTTGACTTATCCTTGTACATATTAAGATGCTCTTCAATCTGCATGGTTTTTGCAATAGTCATGTCCTGTGTTTTCTCGGCAGTACCACGATTGGAATAGTCATCAAAAAGTGTTGAAGGCTCTGGAAAGGTAACATCTTTATAAAGAGTTAATTCATGTGGTCCAGGCTGCCACTTCCCATGCGGTGCTCTATGATGCATCATTAACATAAATGGCTTTCCTGAGTTTTTTACCTTATTGATCCATTGGATGCTTTTTTTAGTAATAATTTCAGTGACATAGCCCTGTTCGGTATATCGTCCATCCTTATTTATAAAATCCGGGTTGTAATAATTCCCCAGACCCGGCAACATGTCCCAATGGTCAAACCCGGTCGGATCAGATCCCAGATGCCATTTGCCAATTATTGCAGTATTATAACCTGCGGCTTGCAAGAGTTTCGGGAAAGTTTGCTGGGAGCCGTCAAATGGAGGTTGTCGTAGTTTTTCCCCATTTATGAGGTACCCATTCAGGTGGCTGTATTTACCTGTTAATATTACGGCCCGGCAAGGCCCTGAAATAGAATTAGTAACCAGACATCGGTTGAATCGCATTCCATTAGCAGCTATCCTGTCTATATTAGGGGTTGGTGCAAGGTCTTTCAGCGGACCGCCATAAGCGCTGATGGCCTGGTAAGCATGGTCATCGCTCATAATATAGACGATATTTGGACGCGACTTTTGAACAGGGACTGATTTAACCTGGTTCTGTCCTTGAAGCGGCCCACTGATTCCCATTCCAATAAGAGCGGATAAACCACTGTAAATAAGTGTGTTGGATGTATTGTTAATCATGATATTAAAAGTTATTAATTAGTTTTGTTTTTTTACTGAACCGGGTTTTCGGGAGTTTACCCCGGGCATAGAATAATTCTCATCTCCCAGATCCTGTCTCATTTCATCTGCAAGTTTTTTAAGGTCATCAACTACGGCAGGGTAAAGTTCCTTTACATCGTAGCGTTCACCCGGATCGCGCCGAAGGTCGTACAAAGCATAGTCAGTCTTAGCGTTGGTCTTTTGTCCCGGAAAGTCACCGGTGTATTGTCCCGGCCAGCCATCGTTGCCAGGAATTTCAACTTCGTATGAGGGAGCGCTAATTTCCATTGGCCTTTCCGAACATTTTCCAGGCTGTTTATCCGATAAAAATAGTAAAATACATCACGTGGGTTGGCATCAAAATTCCCCTCAAGTAATGAAAGTATATTTACTCCGTCAATTTTCTTTTTAGGTAAAGATGAGGTGGTAATAGCACAAAATGTCGGCAGTAGATCAATAGTGGAGGCAATATTATTGCATATTAAACCTGAAGGAATTCTGGCCGACCACGACATAATGCAGGGTACTCTCTGCCCTCCTTCCCAACTGCAGAATTTTCCCTCACGAAGCCCTCCGGCCGAACCGGCATGATTTCCGAAACTTAACCATGGTCCATTATCGCTTGTGAATATTACCAGGGTATTTTCGGTAAGCCCGTTTTTTTGGAGTGTTTTCATTATTTCGCCTACTGACCAGTCAATTTCCATTACAACATCGCCAAAAAGTCCCTGTTTACTTTTCCCCTTGAATTTATCCGAGACAGCAAGTGGAACATGAGTCATGGAATGGGCCAGATATAAAAAGAACGGGTTCTTTTTGTTCCTGTTAATAAAATCAACTGCATATTCAGTATATAAGGTTGTGAGTTGTGCCTGATCCTCAAGTGTTTCTATCACCTGTATTTTTTCATTACCCTTGATCAGGGGAAGAGGAGGGAACCTTAATTTACCGGAACCTTTATCTTTTCTTGCAGGTTTACCGTCATAATCTACCGGCCACATATCATTGGAATATGGAAGTCCAAAATATTCCTGAAAGCCATTTTGTAAAGGCAAAAATTGATAATGATCACCAAGGTGCCATTTACCGACAATAGCATTTCTGTAACCTTTGGATGAAAGCAATTCAGGGATTAGTTCCTCATCCGAATTAATCCCGATACTGGAATTTGGCTCCAGTGGACTGGAAAGGCCCACCCTGTTTGAATAACACCCGGTCATCAGTCCGGCGCGTGAAGCGCTGCTTACGGCCTGTGCCACATAGAAATTGGTGAATCGAATTCCCGTTGAGGCCAGCCTATCTATGTTTGGTGTGTTGTATTGGGTAGCCCCAAAGCAACCTACATCACCGTATCCCATATCGTCGATTAAGATTAAAACAATATTCGGGAGTTTGGTCTGAGAAGATACAGGTTTTTGAGCAGCAGCCTGGAATGACATCAAAGACACCAGACCCAGACCGAAAGAAGATTGTAGATTAATCATATCGTTAGTTTTAAGTTTAATAAGGTACTTATTATAAAACTTAAATTACCTGTTCTAAATAATTTATTGGTCTATTAAAACTGTTTGAGAATCACTAGTGTCCGGTTGAGGACGGTTAAAGATAATGTAATTTATTAATATATAACACCTTAAACAAGGTCAAGGGTTTTTACGACTTGAATTTATACTTTCGCTCAAACAATATTCTGAGCGATCATGTACACCGGAAAA
>DATKUO010000093.1:0-6024 GCA_035530515.1 Bacteroidales bacterium | reverse complement strand
TGTGCATTGACTGAAGCACAGCCTAAAAACAATGAGGTTACTAATGCGATCGCCAGCATCCTTTTCCACTTTTCCATGGTGATTCCTTTTATGTGTAAATCTTTCTTCCTCTTATCAGGTCGAAGTTCCTGAATCAAAAATGCTCTTCAGGATTATCAGGAATTTTGGTTTTATCTAATTCTAAGTGTTACTAATTTTGTTAATTTATTTACCTGCTTTCCCCCATATTTTAAAATGAGAATTTAAAATCAAATAAAAAATTCATTAACCTTATCACTCAGATAAATATGTTTGCCAAGTATATAAAGTGGTTGGTTATTAAAAGGTAAAGCCAGATTATACATATTCAATGATGCGCATTTCCTGTATTCTACTCTTGATAAATTTGTTCTATCTGCTAAACGAGCATAGGACTGTCCATTCTCGCAGTAGAGTAAAGAAGAAGCCTTACGGCCTCTTCTTTACTTCACTTAAATATGTTACATATTTAAAAATACATGAATCGTAAATATTTTATATTTATAATGTGTTGTCTCTAAACAGTTTTTGTTTTCTGATATTTTATGAATGTTCCAATAATTAATATGACGGCAGCAATAAATACACCGATGAGATGGTTATATGAAACTGGATCAAAATATGTCCATATTTCAACAGAAATGAAACCACCCAGCGCCGCTAATGTTGAAGGATCAATTATTAATTTAAAAATGCCTGTTTTTCCCAGTTTTATTCTTAAATCTTTGTTATGATTCAAAGGCGTACTAATCTCCTGTTTATTTTTATCGCCGATCTGAACATTTGAGTGATTAAAAACAGGATTATTAATTTCAATTTTTTGCCTATCCAATATTTCAATTTGAAATGATATTTTACTTATGATCATATTAATCTATAGAATATATGATAACATCACATATATAATTTTTTTAGATAATATACTATAAATTCTCTACTGTGTGGAGCTAAATAACAAAAACCTCTATTTAGTAGAGTAAAAAACCAATATGCTCTGTTCGTTAGAGCTAAAATCTATTAGTTAGATTTATATTCTAATGAGTATTCCGTATGATATGTGATGATATGGTAAGAAATCGATCATTAATAATAAATGAGCTCTTGAAAGAGACTAAGCTTATAGCTATCACAGACCTCACGAAAAGAACTAAAATTATCAATCCAAAAATAAACCGTCGTGGGATTGATAGAGATCATTTAGAGCCACTTGCAGAAAAAGGCGTAATCGAGTATGGATCAAGTCTCAAACAGAGAACTAATAAACCATCTAAATCGGTCGATGCAGTTAGAATTGCACCTACGATAGAGGCTTTGAAACAACTTATTGTGGAATATCCAGATATCATAAAAATTCAATCTTCTGCTTATTGTCAGAGTATGATAGCTCCATCCATTTTAAGAGAAATTGAAAAACTTTGGAACATAAAAAAATCTTACAAGCGTGAAACAGAATTTAAGCCACTGATTGAAGCTTATTATAAACAGTATAGAGAAAACCAGGCTGAAAGAAGCAAAAAATCTATTACAGCCATAGAAGGTATTTCAGACGAAGATACAGATTATATTTATTCGGATGACTTTTATACCGATGAAAGAGGTCCAAGAGCCCCCTATTATATGAGACCTGATTTTTTCACTGAAGAGGATGTTCTCGAAATACTGAAGCTGTCTCCAACAGCACTACAAAAAGCACTTAATGGTACTCCCATAAAAGAAAAACCGTCACAGATACTTCTTATACCTACTGGAACTTTGATTCCTGACTTAACGCCCGTGGATACCTTAAATCGGGGTTATTTTCAGGAGATGTTGCTAGCGTGCCTCATATTAGATTCAGGGACTCGCCATTACCCAACTATTTATTTTAATCCAGAACTAAGTATAAAATTTAGAATTCCTGGGGGAAGAGAATTCAAAAAAAAGGCTGGAATGATTAAAGACCACAGTACATATCAACATTTTAAAAAAAAACGGGAAGCATAAATATCCTTTAACTATGTAATACATAAGTGGTGGAATGATAAATGAAGCATCCGCTATCGTTACAAGCATCAAAGCAATGATTTAAATCACCAAAGGATTAAAGTCGTCCTATGATGCTCATACAATTATTCAAGCCCAGTCGGATATTCTTGAATAGTTGCTTGCCATCCAGTTTGATACACTCACTCTCCAAGAGAAACATTTGGTGCTCATTAACGAGAAAGAGGAACTTGCAAAGAAGTTGGTACAGTTTGAACAATGGGAAAAGACAGAATCCGAGTACGAGCTACAAGAAATTAATCGTGGTATGTTTGAGTACTCTCCCACGAATTTTCAACAATCTAAGATACAAACACACTGGCTTTGTACATAATGCTGGAATAATCGCAAGAAGTCTATACTTCAAGCGAGTTATCACTCTGAAAGTGACGTTCAGTACATTTGTCCACAATGCAAATTTAGTATTCAACTTTATTTTAAGTTCCCGCAACCTTAAATCTATATATCTTCCGTGCCCGTATTTTTCTTTACACATTTAATGCATCCTCCGAGATGCCTCGGACTTTAGCCAAGCGGAGCCCAAGGTCGTTGACTGACAATATCATGCTCCGTTAGCGAAATGAAGTGAAAACATTTATTATTGAATTATGGAGAAATGCTAGAAAGATTTTTTTGCAATAGAAATTATTAAATATATAATTACAATTTTATATAAAAATGTTTTAATAGTAATAAACTAAGAATTTGTGATGGAGCGAAGCAAATGGAGAATCAAGTTACACCCTCCAAGCCTGTAAACTCTATAATGAATAACGCATACTTGCTTGGATTTTATTCAGCAATCCTTACAACTGTATTGACTGTAGTGACCTTCATTATCGCAATCTTTACCCCTCCAATATCGGGTCCATTTTGCGTGGATTCATGCATCAATTATCCATTTGCAAATGTCGTCTTGCGCTTTCCCAGAGATTATTTATGGATGTACACAGCGATTTTGTTGATTTTAATTTATGTTGTACTTATGGTATGTATCCACCATTACGCATCCAGGGAGAAGAAGATATTCAGTCAGATCGGATTGTCCTTTGCCCTAATTTCTGCAGCCATATTAATCATAGACTATTTCATTCAAATATCTGTAATACAACCTGGCCTTGTAAACGGGGAAATCGATGGTATTGCGATATTAACACAGTATAATCCACATGGGATCTTTATTGCTCTTGAAGAGATTGGCTATTTGATGATGAGTGTTGCTTTCCTCTGTCTAGCTCCAGTTTTTTCAGGAACTAATAGGTTAGAAAGCACAATTCGTTGGATCTTCATCATAAGTTTTATTCTAACAATCACCTCTCTCATCATACTTTCGATTTTTTATGGCATTAACCGTGAATATCGATTTGAAGTGGCTGTTATCACGATTAACTGGATGGTATTGATAGTATCTGGAATACTATTGAGCATAGTATTCAAACGGGCTATAAGAATGTCACATTGACTGATTTCATATTATGGCATGGAAGTGAGACTGGACTGGCTGGCTACAGATAAACAACAGTGACTTTGCGGTTTGGGTGGAGTACCGCTTTTTGGTCAGAACATAAAATACGCAAACATGGACACAATCACAATAGTAAACAAATTCAACCACAAACCAGCCCTTGCCATTTGGGGAATGGTTACATAACCCGACCCGAAAACTATTGCATTAGGTGGAGTAGCTACAGGCATCATAAAGGCCAGAGACGAAGATATTGCGACAGCAGCCATAATCCCGAAAGGTGAGAGGCCAAGGCTTACTGCAACAGATGCAGCGATGGGCATTAGGATAGTTGCTGTAGCTGTATTTGATGTAATCTCTGTGAATATTTTTGTAATTGCAACTGTTCCCAGTATGAGCAGAAACACAGGCAAAACCACCATGAAATCAAAACTTTGAGATACCCACTCGTCCAGACCTGTTTGTGCAAAACCCCGGGCTATGGCAAAACCTCCCCCCATCAGTATTGCAACACCCCACGGGACTTTGGCAGTATCCTCCCATGAGAGCAAAGAAGGTTCCTCTCTGGCGGGTATCAGAAACAGTAGCAGCGCTCCTGTAATAGCAATACTGGCATCTGAAACCTGCGGCAGGTATTCACCCCATAACAGTCCACGGGTCATCCATGAGAATGCTACAAGGCCAAAGACCAGAAGTACATGTTTTTCCTCCCTGGTCATTTTACCCTGACCAGCCATTTCGGCCCTGATGACCACACCGCTGCCAGGAATTTCATCCTTCTGGATACGATAACAAATATGAGTGAGATAGAACCAGGTAATAAACAGCAGAACAGCTGCCAGGGGAAACCCAAAATATGCCCATTCAAAGAAATTTACCTCCACCCCGAACATAGACTGGTAGATCCCTGCAAATATCAGGTTAGGTGGTGTTCCTACAAGTGTTGCCATCCCGCCTATGGATGCGGCATAGGCTATAGAAAGCATCAATGCGATATTGAAATTCTTGTCAGAATCTTTATTAGAGATATTAGCAATTACTGCAGTCCCGATAGGCGTCATAACCATGGCAGTTGAAGTATTTGATATCCAGGCAGACAAAAAAGCAGTAGCGACCATAAAGCCGGCAATGATACGTCTGGGTCCTATGCCGATAATGTGCACAACAAAAAGAGCGATACGTTTGTGCAGGTTCCACTTTTCCATAGCAATTGCAATAAAAAAGCCGCCCAACATGAGAAATACAATCTGATGTCCATACTGGGCTGTCACGTCACCAACATCCATGGCACCAAATGCCGGGAAAAGCACAATGGGCAGCAGTGCCGTAGCAGAGATGGGTATGGCCTCGCTTATCCACCATACAGCCATCCAAATAGTAACACCTGCTACAACTGCGGCAGCAAAGGACATGCTTTCAGGTCTGTTCAATATAATAATAAAAAAAAGAAGGGGGCCAAGAAATAGACCAAACCTTTGCCTTGTGCCTTGCTTCACATTGTTATACTTAGAATCATTGTATATAAATCGTACCAAATCAACATACTTTTACTCCATACCTCAACTTTGTGCAATAATGCTTTTTGTATAGCTTTTATATCTTATTGCATTCAATTGATTTTTCATTTAGATAATCCAAATAATAAATCATATAATTAATCCAATAATTTAATATCAAATAACTCCAAATTCAGTCAAAATAAGGAAAGAAAATTATGGACAAAAAAAAAATCAAAAAATTATTATTCGCAACAACCATCATTTTAATGATTTCTGCCATAATTTATATTTACTTCATGGCTCCAATTCCAGTAAATCTGATAAGAGGAACTGATCCGGTAACTGGTGAATTCTTTAACTCAGATGCTTCATGGTTTAATGAATTATATAGTTATTATATTGCATACTTCCATATTCCCATAGCATTGACTGCATACTTCGCATTTACTTTTGTACTGATCTCTAGTGTTTTATACTTAAAGCGAAAAGATCAAAAATGGGATCTCAAAGCAGTAGCATCAGCAGAGGTGGGTGTTTTATTTGCCGCATTAACTCTAATAACAGGCTCAATATGGGCAGGTGCTGCATGGAATGGAAATTACTGGCCACCAGGAGATGTAAGACTTAATACATCATTGGTACTTTTCCTGATATATATCAGTTATCTGGCGATCAGACAGGCAATAGATATGCCGGAAAAGCGTGCACGTCTTAGTGCTGTTTTCGGAATAATCGGTTTTATCAGTATTCCTATAAGTTTCTATAGTATCCGATTATGGTCTGCAACTAACCATCCTACTGTTGTTGGCGGGGAAAGTAGTGGCGGATTTCAAGGGAATGTCATTATTGTTCCGATTTTACTGAACTTGGCTGCGTTCATACTGTTGTGCATTTCGTTGATCATATATAAGGCGGACAATCTTACGCTGGAAGAAGATATTATGGCGATAAAACAGGAAAAAGGAGTCTGATTTTTAACATTATTTTTTCTAGCAATCATACCTCTGTTACGATCTTTCC
>DATKUO010000092.1:0-15887 GCA_035530515.1 Bacteroidales bacterium | reverse complement strand
GAGTTCCGGTTCTTGTCATTTCAGTCAATTGATCTCGTTCTTCCTGTGTAAGAGTAACTTTGTAAGTATTCATAGCCCTTTTTTGGCTAAGATACAAAATAATTTGATTACGTCAAATTAATTGTGACGTGACACTAGTTTATCATTATGATGTTGGTGTTGATATGGAGCAAATATCATTTAAAACTGCTGATGGTGAGGAGTTTGTAATAGGTGGACTCTCTATGGTACGAAGAGGTAATGAGGTTACAATCATGATGATAACGGGACTTATTTGTGATTTAGATAACATATCTATTAACCTTCATGATGACTATATTCCAACACCCGGTAAAGAAAAACTAAAGTTTGATTTAAAAAAAGGATTTGCTCCGGTCCGACTTAATAAAAATCCAAAATACTGGAAAACATTGGCTGCATGTCGATTTGACTTAGAGTCTAATACTATAGATGCAAGGTACATCGCAAAAGAGTTTGAAAATTCCTTTAGCATATCCCCAATGCGGGGAATCAGACCTAAAGCAATTTTATGCTTAAGTGATACTTCTGACATAGCACAAGAAATTGAGACATATAAAGATAAGAAAAAAAGCCCCTCATCCTCCCTAAAGGGGGGCTAATTTTGCATTGAAAGATATTATCTTAAGTATTAAGGATTTAAGCCCCCTTCAGGGGGCAGGCCACTGCAACGTAGTGGCCGGGGGCATCATATTACCCCCATATCCAGCATTGAATTAGCCACCTTCAGGAACCCGGCTATATTTGCACCCTTTACATAATCCACATACCCATCTTCCCTTTTCCCGTATTTAACACACTGGCTATGAATATTACACATTATTTCATGCAGACGATCATCTACCTCCTTACTGTTCCATCGAAGCTTCATTGAGTTTTGAGTCATCTCCAGGCCTGATGTGGCAACACCACCGGCATTAACTGCTTTACCAGGAGCAAATAGTATCTTATGTTTATGAAATTCCTCAACAGCCTCCGGAGTACAACCCATATTTGATATTTCTGCAATAAGAATAGCGCCATTGTTGATCAATAATTTTGCATCTTCACCATTAAGTTCATTCTGGGTGGCACATGGCAGTGCAACATCAACTTTAACTTCCCAGGGGTGTTTGCCTTCATGAAATTCAACTCCTTCAAATGCATAAGAATATGGTTTTACAATATCTTCATTAGAAGCACGAAGTTCAAGCATGTAATCTATCTTTTTACCTGAAATTCCTTCCGGATCATAAACATAACCATCAGGACCTGAGATAGTAACCACTTTTGCTCCCAGTTCGGTAGCTTTAAGAGCTGCTCCCCATGCTACATTGCCAAATCCTGATATTGAAACTACTTTACCCTTAAGAGTTACATTTTTTGTAGCAAGCATTTCCTTTGCGAAATAGATTCCTCCAAAACCGGCAACTTCAGGACGGATCAAAGAACCTCCCCAGTTACTTCCTTTTCCTGTAAGTACTCCTGTATGGTCACCTGTCAGCCTTTTATACATACCATATAAGTAACCTATTTCACGTCCACCAACACCTATATCACCAGCAGGTACATCCGTTTCAGGGCCAATGTATTTCCAGAGTTCAAGCATAAATGCCTGGCAGAAACGCATCACTTCAGCATTTGATTTTCCTTTTGGATCAAAATCTGACCCTCCTTTGCCACCGCCCATTGGCAATGTAGTAAGCGCATTTTTAAATATCTGTTCAAATCCGAGGAACTTGAGGATCGAGAGGTTAACACTTGGGTGGAACCTGAGACCTCCTTTATATGGGCCAATAGCATTGTTGAACTGGATACGGTACCCAAGGTTAAACTTTACATCTCCTTCATCGTCAACCCATGGTACTTTAAATGTAAGAACTCGATCCGGCTCAATTATCCGTTCAATTATGTTTGCAGACTCAAACTGAGGATTCTCGTTATATACTTCTTCAATCGATTCCAGTACTTCTCTTACTGCCTGTAAATACTCAAACTCTCCAGGATGCTTCTTTTCGAGGTTGTTCATTGTTTTATCTACATTCATTATTTTGTTTTTTAAGTTGAGATCGTGATTAAAAATTTGATTCAAATTTGAGATTGTTCAAAATCATTTAAAATGACAAAACTCATGTTATCAGATGATAACCTTCACGCCTGAGGTGTATAAGAATTTAATGATTTGATGACCTTAGATTTTTCTTTTTGGGAAAGAGCGCTAATATAGATCTTTGGATATTCAGCAACTCCCTCCTGATACTTCTGGAACAGGGTAATGCTTTGTATCAGACCAAATAGTCGTGACTCTATCTTATACCCTGAAAAAGTTCTTTTATCAATTTCAACAGAATTTTTTCTGCCACCCACAATCCCGGCAGTAAAATACCTTATAACAATTTTCTCACTATCATCAGAATAAAAGATGAACTGATAATTCAGAAATGAAGGAAGAAAAGCAATAATAAGATAGATGCCTACAAGCATTACGGTCCAAAATGTATCGCTCATTCCAAGCAAAGGATATTTGATCATCTTTGCTATATAGGTGAGAACTATAAAGGCAAGAAATGCGATTGTAGCTCCAAAAAGTTTGATTCTGATGTTGATAATTGTCTTGCTGCTGTCGAAAGTCATACCCGTGATATTTATGTAAACTTAAAATGGTTTTTTCAATAAACCTTGTTAATCAGAAAAAAACGAAGGAGCCTGCTCAAGGCCACTTAAGAGAGTTAATCTTCCGACTTCCGACTGATTTGTTACAATATAAGATCACAAATTGTTATCATAGAGGAATTAATCTTATTTTTGTAAAACTAACCGATCTTACCTTGAAAGATCTTTTGCTTATTGAAGAACTCGGACGGAGGGACAAAGTAGTTTTTGATTATATATTCAACTATTACTATTCATCTCTTTGTGTTTTTTCCATGCAATATCTCAATGACCGTAATGCAGTTGAAGATCTTGTACAGGACTTTTTTGTATCTCTGTGGATAGAGGCTCCCAATTTGCAGATACGGTCATCACTTAAGTCATATCTTTTTGCGGGTGTCAAAAACCGATGCCTCGACTACCAGAAGCATCAAAAGGTCATTGAAAAATACCGGGAATATATTCTCTTTTCGGCAGAGAACGGTGATAACACCACTGAACTATATTTCGCCGAATCTGAACTTCGTCAGGCCATTCAGAAATGCTCGGAAAAACTTCCGCCACGCTGTCGTGAGATTTTTGAATTGAGCCGACATGACGGCTTGTCAAACCAGGAGATATCCCAACAACTGGGGATCAGTAAGCGCACTGTCGAGTTACAGATTAGTAACTCATTGAAAATCCTCAGAAGGGGAATTATTGAATATCTTCCGCTTTGGCTGGTCGCCTGGCTGATAACTGGCTGATAAGGTAGCCGGTGCATTTAACCGGAGCTCCATTGCTGTTTCTTACCGCAATGGATTCGTTACAGAGAAAGTGCAACAAAAATCAAAAAAATGAACCCGGCTATATGTGTATCCCTGACTTTTGTCGTCTTATTACCAGACAATGGAAAGAAGGTGATTGTTTTCGTTGGGTTATTAGTAATTTGGGTTAGGTTAGGTTAGGTTAAGAAGAAGGAAGAACGAAGTCCCTGGTATGAATTTACATGTGTAGGAAACAGAGTGAAAGTGTGTCGGGATTCCATAAATGCATTTTATATGCTTCGGACTTCAGACTTCCGGCTTCAAACTATTTTATTAAATTTGGTTTTAAAAAAGATGAAGTTAGGTTTTAAAGAAATAGAAGAGCTATTGCCTGGATATCTGTCAGGTGATGTGTCCGATAAAGACAGGTCGATAGTTGATGTATGGAGAACGGAATCACCCGGGAACGAAGTGTTCTACCTCGAAAGCCGAAAAGCATGGGAAGCCATGCCCTTGTTGTATGAAATGGAACAGTTCAACTCATTCGAAGCGCTGAGAAAGGTCAATACAAGAATATCTAAATCTGGCTCTTCAAAATGGTGGGTTATTATTCAGCGCGTAGCTGCAATATTGTTGCTCCCGTTGTTGGTCTATTCCGCTTATCTTACAATGCAGAACCTTACAAAGGAAGAGCTGCCGGAAGAACATGTAGTTATGCAAACAATCACTTCCCGGCCGGGAATGGTAACACAGTTTTCACTTGCCGACGGCACAGAAGTATGGCTTAATTCAGGTTCGGAATTACAATTTCCTGTCCTTTTTAACGGCGATATGAGGGAGGTGAAGCTTAGCGGAGAGGCATTTTTTGAGGTGGCTAAAAATGAAAAGCAACCTTTCAGAGTGAATGCCAGGGAACTTAACATTGATGTTTTAGGAACTTCATTCGATGTTATGAGTTATGATGACGACACACAGTCGGAAGTAATACTTATTGAAGGGAAGGTAAGTTTATCAGCAGAGGATGGACAGGTTAATAAAGAATTTGGCGCGATGCATCCGGGGCAAAGAGCCGTTTTTAATGTAGAATCCAGGGAAGTTTGTGCTCATGAGGTTGAGGCAGATAAATATATCTCATGGCGTGACGGCAATCTGATTTTTCGTGATGACCCGATGGAAGATGTTGTCAGACGGTTAAGTCGTTGGTTTAATGTTGAGATTATTTTCAATGACCCTGAAATAAAAAGTTATATCTATACAGCAACTTTCAGACATGAAAATCTGGAACAAGTGTTGAAATTATTAAAACTGTCAGCGCCGATTGATTACCGGATTATTGATAGAAAACCGCTGCCTGGCAATGAATTCACTAAGCAAAAAATATTGATTATGAGTAGAAATATTTAAAAAATACCGGGATTGATGTTTGGTCACATCAACCCCGGTGTAAAGCCGGTTATCTTTTGTGAGAAAGATAACCATGATTCTTAGTTACTAACTAAAACCATTTCAAAGTTATGAAAAAAGACTTAATTGTAATGCGGAGATGTCAAAAAAATGCACATTTCCTAAAAATCTGGATGACTATGAAGCTAATGATGGTATTGTTCCTTGTGGCTATCACCAATTCGATAGCTTCTGAAGCTTATTCGCAAAATACTAAATTGACAATGCAAATTAAAGATGCGACTGTCAAAGAGGTATTAAGCCAAATTGAGACAAACAGCGAGTTCTTCTTTCTCTACAACAGCAAGTTAGTGGATGTTGATCGCAAAGTTTCAATGGACGTTGATGATGAAAAGATCAACGAAATACTTAACGACTTGTTCGGCGAAACCGATGTGGTTTACGCTGTCGTTGACCGGCAAATTGTTTTGACCAACAAAGCCAATCAGATCAGTTTCGTGCAGCCAGGTAGCCAGCAACCCCAAAGAATAACCGGTACTGTAACCGACAAGGAAGGTTCTCCTCTTCCCGGTGTAAACGTTGTTGTTACCGGAACAACTCAGGGAACGATTACCGACATTGCCGGTAAATACAGTATTGAAGTTCCTCCGGGATTAAAAAGCCTGACATTTACATTTGTCGGGATGGAAATACAGGAAATCACTATCGGGACATTAACCCAAATCAATGTAACTATGGCTGAGTCGGCAATTGGTCTGGAAGAGGTTGTGGTTGTTGGGTATGGTACCCAAAAGAAAGTGAATTTAACAGGAGCTGTATCTGCAATTATAATGGATGATGTTCTTGGTGATCGCCCGGTAACCAATGTTGCAACAGCTTTACAGGGAGTAATCCCGGGTGTAACAATCTCAGGTAGTTTCGCACCGGGTGTGGAAAAAAGCTTCAATATCCGCGGTTACACATCCATAACCGGTGGTTCCCCATTAATTCTTGTGGATAACGTGCCAACACTAAATCTGAATATGATAAATCCGGAAGACATAGAGAGTGTATCTGTACTGAAAGATGCATCTTCAGCTGCTATTTATGGCGCCAGAGCTGCATTTGGTGTAATTCTTATAAAAACAAAAGAAGCTAAACGTAATCAGAAAACAGAAATAAAGTACTCAAACAGTTTTGCTTTTGAAAAAGTAACGAACATCCCAAAGCCGGCATCACCCATGGAAACCGTTCTCGGATTGAAAGATATGGGGTACCAATCTTACTGGTCAGGTCAGAATATCGACATTTGGTTAGATCTCCTAAATGAATATAAAACAAATCCATCAAAATATCCACTGGGTTGGACAGAGATAGAAGGAAACAAATATTTTCTTAAACAGACAGATTTAATCGGGGACATGCTGGCTAATTACGGTTTTAAACAAACTCATAATATTTCGGCAAGCGGTGGAAGCGAGGTCATCAGTTATCGGCTATCTACGGGATTTACTGATGAAGACGGTATTTTAATTACTAATAAAGACGGATTTAAGAGAATGAATGTATCTTCATATGTGAATGCTGATATTTCTAAATGGCTATCTACTTCATTAGATATTAAATTCGGCAAGAACACACGTACCTACCCTAACAGTGGCATCTTCAATGATTATTGGAAAAACTACCTCCCTTCATACCATCCCGACGATGTTCTTCCTATTGAAGGCGTAGATTATCCCGTACAAACTATTCAGCATGCGATTGAATATGCCAGCAAGCAGAGTTGGGTGAATGACGATTCGCGCATTTTCTCACGTACTTTATTAACCCCATTAAAAGGATTAGAAATGGCGTTTGAATACTTTTATGAAAAAAATAACCTAAATCAGAAAAGATATAATAACTACTTTATTTTGGATCAAGGACTTCAGGATGCCTTGAACCCTTCAGATCAGAATACTGAATACTATGTAAATAAAATATTTGAAGCATACAGTACTATAAACGCTTATGCAACTTATAAAACAGATTTAGAAGATCTTCATCACTTTACAATTACAGCCGGATTTAATCAGGAATTTCAAGACAAAGATCAACAATGGTCTAAAAATTACTTGATGATTAGTAATGAGCTCCCTTCTCTTTCGGGAGGCACAGGTATTCAGGAAACAGGTGATAGCTTTGACCAATTTGCACTAAGAAGTGGTTTCTACCGCTTCAATTACAATTACAAAGATAAATATTTGCTGGAGAGCAATGGTCGTTACGACGGAAGTTCAAAATTTCCAACTAATACCCGCTTTGGTTTTTTCCCTTCATTATCAATCGGATGGAATATTGCTAACGAAGATTTTATGAGTTCAGTTAAATCAATAAATACCTTAAAATTAAGAGCATCTTATGGTTCTCTTGGAAATCAGGCGATAGACAACTATGGTTATGTGGCTGCAATGTCTCCTATACAGGCAAATTGGATATATGATGGACTGCAACCAATAGCTCTCACGACACCAGGTTTAGTTCGAGCCAATTATAGATGGGAGGTAGTAGAAACCTTTAATTTAGGTTTAGATTGCAATATTTTAAATAGTCGTTTACAAGGAACATTCGATATATATCAGCGTAATACAATTGGAATGTTGGCACCCGGCATGGAACTTCCGGCTGTAGCAGGTACTTCCGCTCCCCTTCAAAATGCAGCAGATTTAAAAACAAATGGTTGGGAGCTCGAACTCTCATGGAAAGACCAAATAGGTCAATGGCGTTATGGCATAGGCTTCAATCTCTTTGATTCAAAAACTATTATTATCAAATATAGAAACGAAAACAAAGTGCTTGATAATTACTACGAAGGCATGGAAATAGGGGAAATATGGGGATATGTCTCTGACGGTTTCTATACTGAAAATGATTTCAATGCAAATGGAACTCTTAAGGATGAAGTAGTATCCATCAACGGTGTTATCTCACACCCGGGAGATGTTAAATTCAAAAACTTATTAGATAACAAAACTTCTGTAAACATAATCGATACGGGAGAAGGAACATTAAATGATCCAGGAGACCTCAAGGTAATTGGTAATAACAGGGCCCGTTTCAACTTTGGCGTCAATGGTTTCCTTAACTGGAAAAACCTGTCAATGTCTTACATATTTCAGGGTGTTGCCAAGCGTGATGCATGGATTGGAGGAAACTTAATGTTCCCGCATGCTGGTTATTTTTCAACCTTCTATGAATATCAATTAGATTACTGGACTCCTGAAAATACCAATGCCTATTATGGACGGATCTATGCGAATGCTCAGGAGGCTCACAGTGTTAATCAACGTACCCAAACCAAATATTTACAAAACGCATCCTATGTTCGTTTAAAAAATTTAACTATTGGGTACAATTTGCCAAATAAATTAAGTAATAAAATTGGCTTAACAGGCATTAAAATATTTTTTAGCGGTGAAAATCTCTTTACCTTGAGCAACCTAATTCCAGGTGTAGATCCAGAAACATTAAGTTGGAATTATCCACTCTCTTCAATGTATTCATTTGGCATAATTATTAACTTGTAACTCATGAAAAAAATGAAAAAGCTCATATATATTATAATCAGTTTGATTTTCTTGAACAGCTGTAACGATACATTTCTGGAAAGATATCCACTGGACAAGCTTGTAGATAAGACTGCTTTTATTTCTTACGATAATTTTAAAACCTATTCATGGTCATTATATAATATTTTCTCCGATAATAATCAACTTCGCAGATATAGTGATTTCAATTCTCTTTATGAAGGGGATGTAGAAGCAAACTATTTATATGATTCTGATGGAAGAAACCGTTGGGCATGGCAAACTGTAACACCTGAAACTGCGCCGGGAGGCTGGGATTTCAGTTTTATCAGAACGGTTAATGTCATGTTGGATAATTTAGATAAGTCTGAGATGGACGATAAGGATAAAGCCCATTGGCGTTCTGTGGGTCTATTCTTTCGTTCATACAGATATTTTGAACTGATGTGTCGATTTGGAAATGTCCCGTGGCTTGAACATTTAGTTACCGAAGCTGACAATGATCAAATATTTGGACCACGTACACCGCGTGACGAGGTTGCAGCCAACATTTTAAGGGATCTTAAATATGCAGAAGAAAACATTAAGATAAACGGTGATGGTGATAATACTATTAATCGTAATGTAGTACGTGCATTGTTAAGCCGTTACTGTCTCTTCGAAGGAACATGGCGAAAATACCACGTGTTAAGCGGACCAGAACTTTATTTACAAGAATGTGCAAGAGTATCTGAGTTATTAATGGATGATTATCCCACTATTGCAGATAATTTCCAACACCGTATGTCAACTGAAGATTTACGTACCTACCCAGGAATAATTCTTTTTAAAGAATATAGTACTAATGTAATTATGCAAACATTCTGCCGTGGTGAACGCGGTGGAGCCAAACACGAAGAAATGCATGCCCACACCATTGAAAGATATCTCTGTTCTGATGGTAAACCCATAACTACAAGTACTGTCTATGACGGTGTCGCAACTATGAATGATGAATTCAGAAACCGCGACCTTCGGCTCCTTTATAGGGTTCCTCCTCCATACAGGGTACAACGAACTACCGGAAATGTTTTGTGGGAGTATACAGGGAACCCTCTCGACAGAGAATACATAGACCTGATGAATAGCCTGGACAAAACAGGACTTAGACCGTTCCCACTTCAAACTTGGCAACCCTTTACTATCGACAGAATACCTCATATCGCAGGAGCTTCCGGTTCATTGGCCCCTATGTCCAATAATACCGGTTACTACATGTTAATGTTCTATAATATTGGGACAAATGTAACGGGAGGAGGGGGCTTTTCTACCACCGATGTACCTCTCTTCTATATTGAAGAAGTATTGTTGAATTATGCTGAGGTAAAATTTGAACTGGGACAGTTTACCCAGTATATTGCTGACAGAACCATTAACAAACTCCGCCCACGTGCAGGAGTAGCCAATATGGTTGTCAATGAATTAGATGACTCTTTTGATCCATGTAGAGACCCACTTGTGCCCCCTGTTTTATGGGAAATTCGTCGTGAACGTATGGCTGAGTTGATGGGTGATGGTTTTGGATTCGATGATATTAGAAGATGGAAACGTGCCGAGTATTTCATTAATGAACAACCCTTAGGAGTAAGAATGGACAAAACAGGTATGCCGCCTGCTTTAAAGTGGGTTGAATCCGGTCCGGATGCCGGTCGTTGCTACCGTGTTGACGATCCCTTATCCCAAGGGAAAGGATGGCTGGAACATTATTATCTCTATCCCATTCCTCAGCACCAGGTGGCCCTAAACCCTGAATTAAAACAGAATCCGGAATGGTAATTATTTAAGAATTAATTTAAGGGGTCTGATATAGAGTCATAATCTATTTTGACTCTATATAACCCCTTCCTTAACATTTTATATTGCGATGAAAAAACTGATTTTATATTTTGCAGGCATTGGCAGCATGATTACTTGTCAAAGTCAAAATTTAAATACCACTAAATCCAATCGTCCTAATGTCATATTTATTTATGCTGATGATTTGGGTCGTGGACTGTTGGGAACTTACGGCCAGAAAATTATCAAAACACCAAACATTGATAAAATAGCTCAAGAAGGAATACGGTTTGAGAATGCGTATGGTTGCATGCTTTCAGCACCGGCAAGAGCAAGTTTATTAACAGGATATCATGATTGCCATGGTGATAAATGGAAAATTAGCAGGGGCGGTATTTATAGTACAATCACTAAAGGAGAAAATACCTTTGAAGAAATCCAGAAAAAACTTAATGATCAATATGGTGTTGAGGATGAAAACGAAATTTATCTGGCTGAAGTCTTTAAAAGAGCAGGTTATATTACCGGTGAGGTAGGTAAACTTGAATGGGGCTTTGCAGCTACTGATCGACAAATGAGACGACATGGATGGGATTATTATTATGGCTATTTAGATCATGTAAGATGTCACGGGTATTATCCCCCTTTCTTGATTGAAGATGGGAAAATGGTAATGATAGAAGGTAATACAAGGGCTGATTGCGGGAAAAGCAAAGAGCTTGAAACGCAAAGTGCTTTCATTGAGCGATGGAATATGGAAGGGAAAAAAACATATTCTCAGAATCTGTTTATTGAAAAGATCCTCCGGTTTATTCGGGAAAATAAAAGCAGACCATTCTTTCTGTACCACCCGACACAAATTCCGCATGGTCCGGTTGCAATTCCCAAGGTACATCCTGATTTTGTTAATGATGTGCGTTTAACCCAGATAGAGAAAGAATATGCATCAATGGTAAAGATGTTGGACGATCAGGTCGGAGTCATTCTTTCCGAACTAAAAAAACTTGGATTGGAAGAAAATACCATGATCATTTTTTCTTCAGACAATGGACATGAGATCTATTACGCACAAAAAGGAAGAATTGAAAAGCCATACAAAAACATGATTACAGGAAAACTTTTCAATAATATTTCAGATAAGTTTTACAGTCAGATTGGTGGCGATGTGTTTGATGGGAATAATGGAATGGCCGGATTAAAACGCAGTAATTGGGAGGGAGGTGTTAGAGAACCTTTGTTTATTCGGTGGAAAGGAAAGATTAAAGCAGGTGTCATCTCCACCCGGTTAGTTACTAATTACGATTTTCTTTCAACAATGGCTGATTTAGTAAATGTTCAACTACCGGTAAAAAAAGATGGGATTTCATATTTGCCTGAATTGATGGGAAAGAAATCTAAAGAACATCCGTATGTAGTGTATTCATCATATATGGGCCCTGCATTGGTTACCCGTGATGGGTGGAAGCTCAGGTATTTTGCTCCTCAGAAAATCTATCAGCTATACTATTTACCTAACGATTACAGGGAAAAGAATAATCTCATTTCACAACAAGCACAAAAAGCAGAACAATTAAAAAAGCTTCTGATTACAGCATGTGAAGGAAATTTGGATAATGGTTGGTTTAAAGATGATAAAAATATTATGCAAGCACTCTATTGATAAATAGTACAACTAATTTCAAAGCACCAGATTATTTTATAATAGAAAGACCTTTTTTTTAAATGACAGATTATGAATTCATTTAATACAGTACCAATACTTTTAGCATTGACCTCTCTTTCGTTTCTAAGCCTGAAGGTTGAGGAGACAGGAAGTAATTCAAATGACAAAGACTTACGGAGAGAAAAAATTTTATGGTATGCTCAACCTGCCGAGAAATGGCTTGAAGCTCTTCCCGTGGGTAATGGTCGTTTGGGAGGTATGGTTTACGGTAAAATAGCAAATGAACAGATCCAGCTTAACGAGGAATCGCTCTGGGCCGGTCCACCAATACCTGAAGGGAAAAAGGATGCATGGAAAGTGATTGAAAAGGCCCGTGAGTTAATATTTAAGGGGGAATATACCAGGGCTGATCAGATAATTCAGGATAGTGTGCTGGGTCCACGTATTGCTCCCAGGAGCTATCAGACTCTGGGTAGCCTTAATATGAACTTTCATATTGAAGGCGAACCATCTGGTTACAAAAGAGAACTTGATCTTGATAAGGCAATTGCCAAAACATCCTTCCGTCTTAATGGAATAACATATACCCGTCAGGTTTTTGCAAGTTCTGTTGACCAGGTAATTGTTGTTTTACTGTCTGCTGACAAACCAAACAGCATTAATGTTGATCTTAGCATGGAACGTCCAGCTGATTATAATGTAACTGCATCAGGCCAAAATCTGATAAGGATGTGGGGGCAGGCCAGTCATGAAGGTAAACACCTGGGAGTGAAATATGAAGCACAGTTGATGGCTCTGCCAGATGGAGGATCAGTTAAGGCAAAGGGCGCACAACTTGAAATAATTGAAGCCAGTTCGGTTGCACTTTTTATTGCTGCCGCCACCGATTATAATGCAAATGATCCATTCATGCCTTTACAAGATAATCTTTCAGAAAAATGCTCAGGACAACTGAAAGCAGTATCACGAAAATCAGTAATGCAAATATTATCTGATCATTTGGTTGAACATCAACGACTTTTCCGAAGGGTTAATCTGGATCTTGGCATTAATCCCAGCGCAGGTAATCCCACAGACCAGCGTTTAGAAGACCTGAAGCAAGGTGTGAATGATCCCGATCTGATAGCCTTATATTTCCAGTATGGTCGCTATTTGCTAATCTCCTCATCCCGACCCGGTAATCTTCCGTCAAATCTTCAGGGTATATGGAACTATATGCTTGCGGCTCCTTGGAATAGTGATTACCATACTAATATTAACCTGCAGATGAATTATTGGCCAGCTGAGGTTTGTAATCTTTCTGAATGTCACCTGCCATTCTTCTCTTTTATTGAATCACTTGTACCCTCAGGAAAAAAAACCGCCAGGGAAATATACAATTGTAATGGTTTTGCATTTCATCATACCACTGATGTCTGGCACTGGACTGTTCCAATTGGAATGGTCGGTTATGGAATGTGGCCGCTTGGAGGTGCCTGGTGTACCCAACACTTTATGGAACATTACCGTTTTACCGGCGATAAAGATTTTCTAAAAGACCATACATATCCAATCCTGAAAGAATCATGCAAATTTATTCTGGACTGGCTTACGATTGATCCCAGGTCCGGGAAGTTGGTTTCAGGGCCGTCTATTTCCCCCGAGAACAGATTTTTTCCTCCCGATGGCAAAAGTAAAGGGGTCAGTTTGGATATGGGAACCTCAATGGACCAGGAAATTATTTGGGATACCTTTACTAACTTTCTGGAAGCTGCCTCATTACTTAAGATCAATGACGAGTTTGTAGGCGAGGTATCCTCAGCGCTGAATCGTCTGGCCCTTCCAAAAATCGGCTCAGATGGCCGATTGATGGAATGGTCGCAGGAATTTGATGAGACAGAACCGGGTCACCGTCATATGAGCCATCTGTTTGGCCTCTATCCAGGTAATCAGTATACCATTAATAAGACACCATGGATAATTGATGCAATTCAACGTAGTATTGACTACCGACTGTCTAATGGTGGGGGGCGTACAGGTTGGAGCAGAGCATGGATAATTAATTTTTTCGCCAGGCTTAAAGATGGAAACGAAGCGCTCTTCCACCTGAAAAAACTTTTAGCAGAATCGACATTACCGAATATGTTTGATAACCACCCACCTTTTCAGATTGACGGCAATTTTGGGGCAACTGCCGGGATAGCTGAAATGCTGATACAATCACATGCAGGTTATATCGAAATCCTGCCTGCGCTACCTGATGTCTGGAAAGATGGAAAAGTAACCGGACTTCGGGCGCGTGGTGGATTTGAAGTTGATATTGAGTGGGAAAATGGAGAATTGAAAACATTAAAAGTCGTTTCTTTAAATGGGAATAAATGTACGATACGAAATAATGAAAATGAGATTACTTTTTCCACCTCAAAAGACGAACAAAAGATATTTGACAAAAGGCTGAAAAAGCTATAGTTTTGCTAAGCTATTATCCAAATTAAGATAAAATAACACTATTGTCCGACTAAATTCTCAAATCGGTAATTTATCTTCTGTATTGCCCATAAATAGGGCATAGTTATTTCAATTCCCAAAGTGACCTCCCCCTGTATTTATTCTAAACAGGTTTAACTGCATTGATCCATCCGGGGATCCTCTGGCTATTTGATAATTGCGATTGGTGCTTCTGAGTAGTTCATTCACATCCAACATACTGATCAGATGCATTCTTACCAGAGCCGCTACTACTGAAAATGCCTTCTTGGTCTGGGCTATCTTCTGTATTACCGTCAATAACAGTTGTGCTATCAATGTGCACCAGACCTGGGTTCTTATAGCGTTCTCGTTTTCACCATAGAAATAGTGCAATTGGAAGTTCTGCTTCATCTTCTTAAACAGAAGCTCAATACCCCAACGTTTCTTATATAGGAAAGCTACTTCTTCAGCCGTAATCTCAAAGCTATTTGTCAGAAATTCATAATACCGGTTTTTCTCATCCTGGTAACACACCTTTCTTAAGCGAAGTTGTTTTAAAACCTTCATTTGCCTCTTGCCAGTTTCGTCTTCAGGGTAGTATTCCATCTCTATGATCTCATCCCTGAGCACTTTCGCTTGCCCTTTCTTTCGGTAATGCACACGGTTAATTTCTATAACGATATATACTGCATTCGTTTTAAGGCGAGTGACAAAAAATACCTGCTTTTGAGTCCATATAGCAAACTGGTGGTAGTAGTTATAAGCCTTGTCGAATACAATCATGCTGTGTGATATTAATTCCAGACTTTTTAGAAAGTTTTTGTCATGTGCTTTAGCTTCCGTGATTTTAATAAACCGTCCAACCGATTGAACAGCATCTATCAACATATGCACTTTCAAACCCCCTTTCTTCTTTCCGTCCCCCTTCGGGTTACGTCCAACACCTTTAAGAATGTCACTAAACAAGCGAATGGTGGTAGAATCAATCAAAAGAACCTCTTTGAAGGTCAGTCCGAAGGTTCGGCTGTCCGACAAAAATGATTGATACTTTTTAACCAGACTGAAATACAAATCTTCAAAGAAACGGTTGTCCCTGTTGCGTAATCCATCACAAGCTGTACTCTTTGCCGGGGCTTTCTCCATACCCAGATGATTAAGCTTTCCTCCCAGAGCCCGCATCCCTTCACATATTTCGGTCATTGAGTCGCAACGGCTGAGAATACCGAACAGCATGGTGAGCAAGTGTGTCCTGGTCTTGAACGCCTTGTAATAATAGTCGCTGTTGTGCTTCCTTACTAACCCCTGTATGTTAATCGCATCTGTCAAATTTACTATCTGTTTGAAAATCGGCTGTCCGACAAATTTAATTTCTGTATTTTTACCCATGTTGTATTTGTTTTAGCAAAAACCAAATTACAACATTTGGGGGAAACCTTTGGGGAGTACCCCTTCTTTTATTATTTTAGTCGGACACTAGTGTCATGTCAACGTACATATGACGGATAAAGTCTTTTCAATTTGATGCGGGCCTTCTCCGTTGTGAACTGCCAGTTAATTTTCTTGTCGAACCCATTGCGAGCCTGTTCCCAAGCTTCTACTTCATCTCTAACTTGT
>DATKUO010000091.1:0-2748 GCA_035530515.1 Bacteroidales bacterium | reverse complement strand
GAAGCGATACAGTTCACCAACGTTTCCACTTGTATCATCTGGATAGATTTCAAATGTAACGGAGATAATCCGCTGATCATCCTTATTGAAATTCAATTCAAAGTTCTCAGTTGGATATGCTTTGAAAAAATGAATCCATTCCGATGTGTCAGCGGAAATTGTATCCCCATCACAAAGCGGTTTAATTATGATCTCTTTTGCAGAATCATAAAAAGCGCATCCAGCTTTGTTTGGTACCTTTAGATTGGTAGCTCCCGCAACTGATCCATGAATAACAACCGCAAGTTGAGCAAGTGTTAAACGTGTAAATTCAGCCGTGACAGTAACCAGCCTACCCATAGGAACGCCATCAACAGGCGCATCCCCGTGACCATCTTCATAAATTTTCCGAACCTGTCCGGTAAGATCACTTGACACTACGATTGACCCCATTGTGGGGTACAGGTCAATATCATCTCCCGAAGGGTCCCAGTTTATGATAGCTGGTCCTAAATCTCTTGCAAATAATTCTGTTCCTAACATTTTTACCTCCTATTCGACTCTTTTGAGCCGTAAAATTAAAACTGTACTCCAATGGTGTCTATTGTTTTCATCTTTCCCCACCCATGTGGGGGCCGTGATTGATTCGCTCGTTTGTATCTTAAATTCATTACCAGAAGTGATGACTGGTAATGCTTTATCGATACGCCGAAACAAAGCATTGTAAACTTCCTCTATATCGTCACGGGCATTTATATAACTTTCATCCCGTGCGTCTGCTTCTACCATTACATCAATTCTATCGGGAACATCGAAATAAGCAATTGACACCTTATTGAATAGCACGGCTGTACATCGTGAAGGTGATTCGGTAGTGAACCGCCCGAATTGCAAAGTTGTACCAAGTGTCAACGTTGTTTCATTCTCGATGAATTGTGTGATTTCTTCTTCGTATCTCATATTTTACTCTTGAATGTTCTTCCCATTATGTCACGATAAATCTTTCCCCTTTTTTCTAATTTCTTATCAACATATTTTGCACCGCTGCCCGGTTCTGAATAATTCTGTACTACGTGCGTTCCGTCTTTTCTTTTGCCCTCATGCTGATATGCAGCATACGGCATGTTCCATACAAGTTTCGCAACACTCTTCAAGCTGCTCCCCTTTCCTTCAAATGCTACGGAACTACGCAAGGTGCCTTCCTTTTTTGGAGTAGTCGGTTCTATATTATCAGCATCGTATTTTAGTGCGGACAAAGCATTAAACATTGCTTCATCTGAGTATTTACCAGTGAATTTTTTAGATAAATGATCAAATTGACGGTTGAACTTAGAAAAATCAATTTTAAAGCTCACAGATATACCTCCGTATGCCCGTATGCGTTTGTAAATGCCCGTGGTTTCTTGATTATAATTATCGGCCTCCGCACCCCATCAACCGTGATCATGTCGTCAAATTTAACTACAATACTTTTCTCCAAATATAATTGAACCTCTGATACAACATCCTCTCCATTTGAATCTTTTGTTTTCTTTCTCTCCCAGTTTATTTTTGCCGATACGGTTGAATTTACTTCATGCCTTTCATTCCACGTATCAAGAGTATTGGAATGGATTATTACGGTTTCCTGTTGATACGCATTTAACATACTCATGCTATCACCCTAGCCTTTTGATTAAATGTATTGGGGAATCTTTCCGGTTCCATTTCAACCAATATTTCCGGTACTGCGTTTAAATAATGTTCACAATTCGGATGCGTGGGAGGGATAGCCGGGATCTTTGCATATTTAGTACTGTTCCCGCTCCATGAATAAACATTGCCGGCATAAGGTACACACAAATCATCTGGTTCTGCTTGGACATGCTTTGACCACGCAACCAAATCATTATTAAATTGTTTTGCCAGATTTCTTGTAGCAACCGATTGAGTAATTCTCATTTGTGTACGTGCTACCATTTTGGAGTATTTTTTCATGTTGTAATTTTTTCCATTGATATTTATTAAATCGCCGACTTTTAATTTCATTCTAAGATATCTTTCTACCTCTCCCGATATCTTTTTTAATGTCATTTGTTCACCAAGCCCCTCCATTACGATCTCGTTTATCATTTCCGCATCCATTGTACCAAGCTCTTGCAGATCGGCCCTTACAAGCAATCCTGACGCATCCTTAATAAGTTTTAAATAGATATTGACCTGCGGAATGATTGAGAGATTAGCTTTTATCAATATATTTTCAGTTTCATTAATCGCCTTGTCAATAGTTTTTTGGTGAGTGTCGGTGTTGTAATTCGGGTTTTGTTTCACTTTGTATTCGCTGTATATCTCACCGTTGAATTTTTTGGATTGATTGTATGCTTCGGGAATTGCAACCTTTGACCACTGCATTGACCGGAGATTCAGTTTTTGAACTTCCAGTTTTATATCCCTGCGGATTTTATTGGCTTGTACATCGGAATAGTTCCCAGCATCGATAGAAAATATAATATCCTGCATGACCTTTGCGGAATCATCGTATATCTGCATGAGCTGATACACTCTTTTTCTATCGGGGAATAATCCAAGCGTGGTCATTATAGTCCAGTTACATCCTCATTAACTGAGTAATTCTCATTCCTGTCAATATCACATTTAGCAAATGGTAAATAAGTCTTAAACGGATCAAGCAGAGCCAGAACAAATGGAGGGATCGGGAGTTTATCAAGCCAGTCTGCTGAATATTTCTCCTGTACAATCCCCGCCTCAATGGTTCCCTGTACCTGTATT
>DATKUO010000090.1:0-5233 GCA_035530515.1 Bacteroidales bacterium | reverse complement strand
GAAAAATATAAAGGGATCAACCACCAAATCAAGATCTCACCTTAAAAAGCTACAGGACCGCTTCAAAAAAATGGGCGGCGGGGCTCTGGCTCTCGGGAAAAAGATCGGTCAATTAGCTCTTAAGTTTGGTGCTTTGGCGGCGGCGGCTGTTGGCGGGTTTGGCATAGGAAAATCATTATCTGAATTTGCCAAATTTGAATCGGCTGTAACTGATATGGGGAAGGTGACGAGCGAAAGCTATGATGTAATTAGAGAAAAAATGTTGGCCATGCCTTCGGTATTAGGTGATGCTACGTCCATGACAAAAGGGTATTATGCCACCATATCGGCTGGAGTAACCGAACCTGTAGCAGCAATGGATTTATTGACCACGGCGGCCAAAGCATCAAAGGCCAGCCATACCGAATTAGCCGGGACGATTGAAGGTATGACTAAAATGATGGCTGGATTTGAGGGAAAGATTAAATCGGCAACTGATGCATCAGATTTATTATTTGCAATTGAAAAAGAAGGCCAAACCACGTTTTCACAATTAATCCCGGTCATTGGTACTGTTTCAAAATTATCCTCAGATTTAGGCATTAATCAACAGGAAATGGCCGGATCTTTGGCATTAGTTACGCAGACGGCGGCTAATACATCAGAAGCGGCCACTCATTACCGCGCTACTCTTATTGCACTTATGAAGCCTACCGAAGCCATGAAAACAACTTTAAAAGATATGGGTTTTGCGAGCAGTCAGGCGGCAATAAAAAGTTTAGGGCTATCCGGCACATTAAAAATGTTGAAAGATTTAACAGGCGGATCGGCTGATAAGATGGCGGAATTATTCGGCCGGCAAGAGGCTTTAATTGGTGTGTCGGAATTGTCTGCAAATAATTTTGAAAATCTTAATCAAAAGATTAAAGTTATGGGTGATGCTACAGGTAGCACGGATAAAGCATTCGAAAAATATAAAACGACTCTTTCAGCCGTTTGGGATACAGCCAAAAACACTATAAGCAAGCAAATGATTCTGATCGGTGAGAAATTAGCGCCTCAAATAAAGGTAGTTTTAGGATTGTTAACGACTTGGCTTGATAAAAATAATGAGTTAATTGCCAATCAAATTGGTGTATGGATTGATAATGTAGCGACAGCAGCAAGTAAGTTAAATACACAATTAGCCCCTTTAACGCCCGTGATAGAGGGTATTAAATTTGCTTGGGATATTTTTATGGGTGCATTAAAAGCGAACTGGTGGGTTTTAGAAAAAACATCGCAATTATTGTCTCTTATATTGCCGAAGGCCACACCCAAATATACACCTTTGTCTTTTTATGAATCTTCACCAGGGTACGCACACGGAACTGATTTTGTCCCGCAAACGGGACTTTATAAATTACATCGAGGCGAAGAAGTTAAGCGTCCACAAGAGGCCAATCAAGCAGCAAACAATAATAGTTTTGGCGATGTTAATATTTATATCCCTGAAGGATCAGCACCTCAATCGGCTGAAGATTACCGGCATATAGTAAGAGATTTTATTATTCCTGAATTACAGCAGGCAGGACGATTATAATGGCACTTATTATTTTTACATTAAGCGGTGATACATTTACATTTTCAAAAGGCCGTGAATATCCTGTTGATGATCCTGCACAGGTGAATGTAATTACCGGATATAGCGAGGCCAGGGCTTTATATGCTTACGATAAGGGTATTGAAGAACAATTTCATAATCTCGTTTTTGACGGCCTGAATGTAACTGATTTTAATAATGTTGACGACTGGATAAGAAATATATGCGTAGGACCGAAAAATACTTTCACCTATACCGATGAGGACAGCGCAACGCATACAGTCCGATGTCTTGACACAAAAAACCCACTTAAAGAATACGCCTACCAGTTATATCGGGGGACCATACATCTTCGAGAGGAGGTGTAACCATTGAGCCGCACGTTTAATGCCGATTTTATAACAGAAAAAAATAAGCAAGGCACATCCCCTATAAATCTGCTTACATTTGATTTTGATACTCTAGTATATTTATCAGACCGTAACATTACTCCTTCTGGCGGTTCCGCTCATTTGGGGTTAATAAAGCAATGGGGCTTTATTGATTCCAATATCGAACAAACTCCAGGGTCCTCCCTGATCGGCAATATTGAAATATGCGATTTGCAACTCACTATAATCAACTCTGAAAGCTCACCTTTTTCTGATAATTTCACAGCTTCAGACCCTCCGGAAAATGTAACGGTATCTCTTTATCAATGGTTTTCTGGCTTACTTGATTCGGAAAAAGAGTTAATATTCAAGGGCATTGTCTGGGGACAACCTAAATATGATCTGTATGAATGTCAACTTACCATCCGGGGTATATTCGAGAAATACAATAAATTAATCGGTGAGGATTTGATTGTTAGGGCCGCAGATTACCCCGACGCAATCCCTGAAGATATTGGTAAAATGATGCCAATTGCCTGGGGTGACGATATTCCAAAGGTGCCTTTTCGGTGTGTGTCTGGCGGCGGAGTTACTGCATTAATCGCCGATATAGATGATGCGGTTACAACTATTAACATCACCGATTCAACCCTTTTTGATACCCCTGGCATAGCCTTAATTGATGACGAACAGATATATTTTACAGGGGCGGCATCTAATCAATTAACTGGGTGTACAAGGGGGTATAATTCAACATCTAACGTCACCCATGATAAGGGCGATGAGGTTAGGGAAATAATAAACGGCCTGGTCTATGTGATGGGGTGCGCTGTTAAGGCAATCAATACGGTATATTATCAAGATAGAAATTCAAATCTTTTTGTTAGGCAAACAGAAGATTTTTTAGCCTATACCGGACAATCAGGCAATCAATATCCTGGGTATGAAGGAAAAGCCGCTATTGTTTTCGGTTCATCTGAAACAATCCCATCGGGCATTATAGTCCCTATTAATGACACTTCTTTACCGTCTGGCTGGGCATGGTTTACATCGGCAGATGCTAAAATGATTGTCGGAGCCGGAACAACGTATGGTATTGGTGATACGGGGGGAAGTATTGCTGTAAGTGAAACGAGTGATAACAATAGCCATATTGGTTCTGCTTTGGGGGATGTGGCGTATAATGATGGTACTACATACCCCGGTGGCGGTAGTACCACCGGAGAATGGAGAGGACATACACATACAATAGCTTTTGATTATCTGCCTGTATATCAGGACTTGAAATTAATTAAAGCTTCTTCTGATAGAGATAATTTTCCGGCAAAAGCAATAGTATTAACTCATACGAACGAAAATCCAGATCCGGCAAATTTAGCAATAGAAATAGAGTCGGATAGATTTTTAAGGGCAAATAGCAGTATATCAACAGGCGGCGGCGATAGATCAAATCTGGCTATAACTACAGCAGGAAGTCATAATCATCATTATTTGCAAAATTTTGGCGCTACTGGCGGCCACGAATGTAATACTCATAAGGATGCTGGTGCTCATGACCATAACGATACTTTTTCGGCTTTTTCGGCATCTGAAGCTATTAAGAAAACATATTTACGGGCATGGTCGGATACAAGCGCCTTTGAGGGTAAGGGCAATATAATTGCTATGTGGGAATCTTTAACGCCTCCGGACGGGTGGGTATTATGTAATGGTGATAATGACACCTTGGATTTACGGGATTATTTTATTATTTTATCCTCTTCGGGGAATACAGGCACGCAAGAGGGCAATAATACCGTAACTTTTACGGTTACAGCCCAATCTGATGGCACACATAATCATTTGGTAACACCTGTAGGAAACGCTAATGACGAGATCCCTCAACTTTATCATCCTACAAATGCGGGCGCCCATACTCATGCATTAGCCACACCCTCACAATCCTATACACCGCCCTATTATGCTCTGGTTTTTATTATGAAAAGACCTGCACCTACAACCATTCAAGGCAATATGGTTGTGGCCGACATTGACGGCTATCAGGACGACGGATCTGGCACTTATACAGGCACCCCCTCAGCATTGATCGAAAGACCTGATTATGTTTTTAAGCATATTTGGATAGCGATCTTGGGTGCGGCATCGGGTGACCTTGATTTGGGTACTTCCGGCACCTATTATGCCGCCAACAGTTATAAGTTTTGTCATGCAATTACTGAACCCATAGAGGCCAGAATTGAATTAATGCGATTGGCTTGGCAATGCCGGTCCAGGTTCTTTGTATCGCCTTACGGGACGGCTGAGGTAATAGTAAGGCAAACCAGCCAGGCCAGTGGCCACGCCATACCTAACGCTGAAATAGTAGAAAATTCGGTATCAATAGAAAGGTCTCCGGCTGATAATATTATCAATTATTTCAATATTTATTATAATCGTGATTTTTCCAAGGATAAAAATATCACAAATGTTGAATCTGTATTAAATTTTACGGATGCTACATCAATCACACGATACGGACAAAAAGAATTAAAGCAGGTTTTCTCCGGGGGCAACATTCTTTTATTTGATGCAGTATCAAATGACACAATGGCTGCTCACGTAGGCGCTTTTATCCTTGAGTGGTATAAATATGTTAGGAATATCGTGCATTTTGCTGTATTTTTGGATAATTGTGAAATAGAGCCGGGAGATTATATTGATATTACTCACGCACTTGATTCAATGTCGGGCTTTGTCTGTGAAGTAATAAAATTAAAGCATGTTTTGGGGTCGGCTAAAGCAAATAGAATGGATCGTTTAGAAATTATTGCCATAGAAAATTAAAAGAGAGGAAAACACTTATGAAAAAGTTTATATTCGCCTTATTTTTGATCGTTTTTTTCGTGCTTACCTTTGGCATAGCTCATGCCAGAACAAGAGATTTTAACCATGCTGCCGGCTGGGTATTGAATGACGCAAGTAATACGGTAACATTACAAGATGCAAATGATGTGGTGCATTTAGAAGAGGCTAATGTATATGATATCGGTGAGGCTCACCTTGACAGTATCTATTCGGACGGGAATATAACTATCCCTATCGGTGACCCTATCAGCGTAACCGGAAAGATAACCGGATCTGCGGGACTACATATAACCGCAGATGCTAATATAGTCGGCAATTTATCTACTACGGAGGGGATCACAACCTCATCGTATAAAAATGCTCTTTATTACGGGGCTGCTTATACCGATGCTACTCTTCAGGATGCTATAACGGCTTTATCAACAAATCACTGGACATTGGTTGTTGATCGTGGCAC
>DATKUO010000089.1:0-5629 GCA_035530515.1 Bacteroidales bacterium | reverse complement strand
TTTATACTTGGGTTACCCCCTATATACCTATACAAGATAATCAACTATTCCTAAATTACAAACATTTCAAAGAACTATTTTAACTATATTTGCATTAAAATCAAGGCTTTCAGAAGATTTCCTTAACTAAACGACATTGAATTAGTATTCCTGATTACCTTAATCGTAGGTTCTTCAGATGCTTCATTGCCCCATTCTCCACTAACATGTTTTTCAATCAAATCTATTACTGATAAATACTTCATTTGAGAATATCCTCCAAATCGTTTAACAATTTTAAGCCCTCAACCTGCAATTGACGAATCCCCTTCTCACCTTCTTTGCCATTTATTATCTCAGTTGGAGAATCATATTCTATCGCTTCATAAACAACTTCCTTATACCTGTTAATACTTAAATCGTAACCATTTGTCTTAATATCATCTACAGGCACAAAAAAGAATTTCGCTTTACGGTCGTTGGCTTCTGATTTTCCTCTTGAATTCCAGTTGATTATAATATCGGGGATATCGGATTTATCGTTTTTATCGCGTTTGTCATCAAGCGAATAACCATCAGATGCCATATCGTAAAACCAGACCTTTTCTGTTTTACCTCCCTTAACAAAAACCAGTACGGCAGTACTTACCCCGGCATAGGGTTTAAAGACTCCTGAGGGCATAGAGATGACACCCTGCAGTTCACATTCGTTAATGATCATCTCACGTGCCTGTCTGTGTGCATTGCTGCTGCCAAACAGAACTCCGTCGGGAACGATCACCGCTGCCCTCCCTCCCATCTTCAGTGAGTTAACGATCCTGTTTACAAATAGCAGTTCTGTTTTTGTAGTCCCAAGTTTAAAGCCTTCATTAATATCGCCCTTATCGATGCTCCCCTTAAACGGTGGATTGGCAAGTATCACATCATAATTATTGTCCTCGTTGTATCTCTTGCTCAACGTGTCTTTCAGGTCGATGTTGGGTTGTGTTATTCCATGGAGCATCAGGTTCATAAGGCCTATCCTTACCATGGTATTATCGAAGTCGTAACCGAAAAAGGTGTTCTCCTTCAGCTGTTTCCAGAGTTTATCATTGGTCAGCTTATCACCGTAGGTTCCTTTAACAAATCCATTCTCATCGGTAAACCGTCTCTCCTTTGAAGTATATTGTGTAAGTATATGCTGGTACGAACCCAGTAAAAACCCTCCTGTTCCGCAGGCCGGATCGCATACCTTCTCGCCAAGCCTGGGGTTTACCAGCTCAACCATCATCTGTATTATATGGCGCGGTGTCCTGAACTGACCGTTCTTCCCCGCTGATGCGATTTCGGAAAGAAGGAATTCATACATATCGCCCTGGGTATCCTGGAATGTCTGGCCTGTCTCGCTCTCCTTTTCAATAACATGATAAATTTTGTCTATCAGGCTCACTGCCTCTACCATCAGTGATGGTTTGGGAATGATAAAAACAGCATCGCGCATGTGTCGCCCGAAAGCTGTTCCTTCACCGTTAAGCTGTTTAATAAAGGGAAAGACTTTAGCCTGAACATGAGCCAGCATCTCACCACCCTCCATCTGTTTAAAATGACTCCAGCGAAGTGTTGACTTGTCAATATCCTCTTTAAGATTAGGTAAAGTAAACATTCCCCTGAAAACGGATTCATATTTCTCTCCCGAGAACTCTGCTTTCTTCATCTCCCTGAGATCAAGCTCATCGAGACGCCGCATAAAGAGCAGGTAGCTTATCTGTTCTATTGCTGTCAGAGGGTTACTAATGCCGCCGCTCCAGAATTTATCCCAGAGTCGTTTTATTTCCGATTTGATTGTTGTTGATAACATATATTAAGCAACTAATTGTTCTGCAAACTTCAGGATCTCTTCAATCTCTTTCTGTTTAAACAGGCCGAGGATACCTTCGGGACTGATCTTTGTAAAAGGCTCGTGTACAAGGTCTTTCCTCTCAACGCTTCCTTTCCTGAGAATAAAGGTCTGCAGGGTTAATAAAAATTGTATCTGTTGTTTAGTGTAGGTATTATGTTCTGCGATAAATGTAGTGAATGCCTCCGTCACCTCCTCTGAAAATGACTTCAGATTTTCCAGTCCCATAATGTATTTAACGAACTTTATAAATTTAGCATGTTTATTGTCGTACACCTGCTGAAGTAGCTTTTCTGTCACCCACGGATCGCGGCTCTTAAGGATCTCTCCCAGCTGTTCCACTTCTGTTTCGGTGATATCCATACCCTTTTGTAGTTTCTGAAGAACAAAGTTGGAATCGACCATCTCCTTTATTATAGCTTCCACTTTCTCGCGGTATTTCATAACCGGCAGACGTTCATGTTCAGGTCCAAATTCAATAAACTTCTTCTCAGTCACCTCATCGCGCAGGTCAAGTTTCCCCTCTCCCGGGACAGGTATGTCATCCCCTTTGAATTTCATCAGTGGTCCCAGTTTTTCAATCAGGATGTCGAGACCGGGATAAGTAAATCTTTTCCACCAGACCATTCTGCATACCGAATCAATAAACTCTTTTTCCTTTCGTACGATATTAATAGAAAGAGGCAGTTCTTTAACCTGTTCTGTTACGGCATCTCTTAATGCATCATATTTCTCAAGCTCTCTGCTGATATGGGCTGTTGCCAGATCAACTACATCGATCTCAAAACGGATAGCCTTAAAATCGCCCTGTGATTTGGCACGCATAACAGGTGCAATAATCCGTCTAAGATCGTCGAGCTTCTCCTCTGTTATTGTCCGCCAGTAATCATCATCTTTCACCTGCTCAAGGTCCGATTGTGCTTCCAGAACAATCACAGAATTGGGAGGAAGTTCTTCAATGTCGGCTCTCAGATGGCTGATAACGATATTATTCAGATCAGTTATTCCCTGCTTCCATGGAGGCTGACAGCTCATCTAGTCTGGCTTCAAAGAGACGTACCGGCAGCGATTTGATCCCTTTGTTCTCCCTTCCTTTGGGAGTCTCCTTAAAAAACTCAAAGTTTTCCCACATATCGATTATGAGAAACTTATCCTTTTCAAGACACCAGGGTTTAATTTTATCGCTATTCAGGATCCGTGTTCCACGACCGATCATCTGCCAGAATTTGGTATATGAATATACCGGTTTGGCAAATACCAGGTTCACTATCTCGAGTACGTCTATACCAGTATCGAGCATGTCAACACTAACCGCCACCCTGGGCATTTCGCTGTTCCTGAACTTATCGAGCAATCCCCCCTTTCCATAAACACCTTTGATCCCTGAGATCATCACCTCAGCTATTCTGCCTTTATATTCAGGATACAACCTGTCGAAAGTCTCAACTATACGAAAAGCATGCTTTTTACTTATTGCAAAAAAGATGGTTTTACCCGGTAGTACTCCATCGGGACTCTTAATACACTCCTCCATGAACTCACGCACAATAAGAGCGTTGGTTCCCTTGTTGGTAACCCTTTTTTCCAGATCGCTCCCTTCGTAGTTTATTGAATCGGGGTCTTTCCCTTCAGCCAGTAGTCTCTTAGCATCAGCAGGACTCATGATGCGCTTACTGATCCCTTCATCCATAAACCGGCTCCGTATCTTTAACACTTCAAAATCAGAAAGATAAGGAGGTTTGTTATTCACCGCCTCCTCGTATGAATAATTAAACGAGGGCAACTGATCCTCACATTCAAACAGTTTGAAAGTATTATGATCTATCTGCTCAGTAGGAGTTGCAGTTAGTCCGAGATGTATTGTATCAAAATAATCAAAGATGTTTTTATAGACATTATATATTGACCTGTGACTTTCATCGGCAACTATTAAGTCGAAGAAATGAGGAGAGAACATGCACTTCTCATCTTCAATCTCATTAAGCATAGTCGGATAGATACTTACATAAACCCTCCTGTCGGTGGCAAACTCACTTTCTACATTGTTTCCTTCCCTTTTGGGCCATATTGGAGCATTTGGGAGATGTTCCTTAAAAGCATCGAGAGCCTAGTCGCGTAAAGCAATCCTGTCGACCAGAAAAAGAACCCGCTGAATCCAATTGGTCCGCATCAGTACGTCAATCAGCGAAACACATGTTCTGGTTTTTCCGGTACCGGTAGCCATAACAAGAAGGAATTTTCTTCTTTTATGCTCTATACCTTCCAGCACTGAACGTATTGCACTAATCTGGTATGGCCTGCCGGATATATCTGTATTGATCAGTTCTTCACTCAGCGGTCCGGAATTGTTACGCAGGAAGCGGAGCCGTTCGAGATCGCCTCTTGAAGGAAAGCCATAAACCTTCCGTGGGGGATATAATTGTGAATTCCAGAAAAAGATATCATGCCCGTTTGTATAGATTACAAAAGGTAGATCTTTCCCCGGATTATTTTTTTGTATTGACTCAGCGTAGATAAGTGACTGTATTTTACCCTCTGCTGCATTCCTCGATGATCGTTTAGCCTCAACAACTGCCAGGGGATAACCATCGCGGCCAAGTAATGCATAATCGGAAAAGAGGTGACCGGCATACTTCTCGCGAGGGTCTTCTGCCTTTTTGGGATCTGTAATGATATCCAGTTCTTCAGTTACCTGTGCAGGGTCTTTCACGTTCCACCCGGCTTTGGAAAGCCGTTTATCGATTATCTGTTGACGGGTCTGTGCTTCAGAGAGTGACATTATTTTAATATTGCAGTATAACAAATGTAGTAATCTGGATCCATTCTTTCTTTAATTTAGACAAAGATCTATTTACTATTACAGTAGGTTAATAATTTCTCTGAATTTATCAGAGACATCTTTCTCCGAGGGGAATTCACCATGAACCAATCTTTTGAAATCAGTATTGTATGTTGACTTAACCTTCTCCCAGATATCATCAAATGATGTAAAAATGGGTGACTCCAGATAGTCTGTTTGGAGCCATTTCTCAGGATCATCAAATTTAGTTTTGTCCTCATCATACATTCTTTTAAAGTCCAGCTTAAATTCCTCTGTCTCTAAGTAATTATTACAGTAATCCGATTCTGACAAGAAATAGATATCATAAAAATGTCTGACTTTAAGCTTTATTCGTTCAATACTGTCATCGTAAAATGATAATCTGATCAATGAAAGAATTTTTTCATTAAGTGTTGAGTGTGGTACAAGTACATTAATTTCAAATGACTCGAGCTCATATTTCTTTATCGATTCTTTATTTCCGCCTTCGTTTAGAAACTGTGCAATCATAGAGTTTACAGGCATGTTTTCAAATGGCACTGGGTTCGCAAAAGAATTTATCTCCAAAATAAGTTTCTCCTGAATCGCAGAAGGAGAATCCGGATCGATGATTCTATTATAATCGTAGGCCGTTTTTCTGAATTTTGTTTGTTTGCTTGTTATTCCTTCAATATATACTTCTGGAAATCCTGAAGTTAATTCTTTCTCAACGGAACGGATCATCCTTCTAACCTGCGTTTCTGTTTGATCCTCTGATTTTAGGATTGCCAAATCAACATCTTCTGAATAGTTATCACAACTCGTGATAATTTTTCTTATCCAAAGTAAATCGTTATCCAAAGTCATTATTCAAAATATTCCATAAGTAGTTATAAATCAAGTTTACTTTTGATAATATTATCGTGATAATATTTGCTATTTTCAAGTAGATGCAATATTGCATTTATATAAAA
>DATKUO010000088.1:0-11425 GCA_035530515.1 Bacteroidales bacterium | reverse complement strand
ATATTAAATTGAAAGTGTAATCGTCTGCCAAAGGACTAATAGTGACAAGATAATCATAAGCCTCTGCTGGGCCTGCAAAATCACCACCATCACTAATAGTCATAACTATGCCTGGATATACTCTTTGGTTTATAGCAACATCGGTGACACTTCTAATCAATCCAGCCACTCCACTTCCATGCTCAATATTCCTCCCCCAAATATAATGTCCTTCAGGAGTGTAAAGACTTGCAGTGGCCCTCTGTAGGGTTTGAATATCTTTTGACATTCTACCCTGTCCAAGCTCTTCTACAAAGGCTTTGTCATTTGAGTAGGAAGTCCCGTTAAATTGTCTTAAAGCTACCCGGTCAGGTTCAGAAGTAAGTAATTGAATATTTCCGTTTCCTATTTCACTTATACTACCTCTGTCGAAAAGTCCTATTGCCGATCCGGTCAGTTTTTCAAATCCCGGAATGGTTGCCACAACTTCACCGGCTATTTCATCTATAACCTCTTCACCCTGAACATTTGTCTGGCTATAATATGTCTGTCTGGTAGTCCATACCACTATTCTGTCAGGGAATAACCACATAAATTGAATATCATCTTTTATAGTTTTGGTAAGTTGAATCCCGGGATTATAATATCCTGCCCAATATTCGTAATTTTCAGGTAACTGGCAGTAACTTATTACATTGTCATTTCTCTTGTAAGTCACCATAAATCCAGGTGGTAACAATCCACCATTACAATTAGGCAATGCCATCCAAAACCGTTTTCTTAATAAAAGAGTAGTAAGCCTTGATCTCAACTGGCTGTCTGTTACAGTGTCATTAAAATAACGGTATCGCGGGTCTAAAGTTAATCCCTGTACTTCACGGTTAAAACTTTCATGTACTCTTACACGGTTTGCGTCAATAAACTCTGTTATATAACTTCTATACCCATCAGCCCAAAGAATAGTCTTTCTTTCGTCTTCAACAGTGAAAACAGTACCATGGGTTCGCGTAATAATATACCCACTTTGTGTAGCCCTTGAAACTCTTCCATTACCTATACACGCTGCCCTGGTGTATCCCTCTTCATAATATTGATCTACAGCTCCTCGATATCTTACAGTAGTTGAATTTATATACGCAATTATTTCGTCCCGGTCTCCGTTGTCCCATTCAATCGTACAGCCTACATCAGCTACTTCAAACTCTCCGACCAGTGCAACTATCAACCCACCGCCTTTAGTGGCATAAAAGGCACCCATGATTCTCAGATCATACGCCCACACAAACCTTTCAGGGTTATTGAAATACTTATCACCAGAAGTATCAAGTTCTCCAAGTTTTGCATAAGCGTTTTCAACATCAAGAGTTTTCCAAACCGGGAAGTGTGTCCACATCCATTCATAATCAGTGGTTTCCGGGCCTACTACAGAAGGCACCCACAACGGGCCTACTATTTGAGGGTTTGTGCTGGAAATTGCGTTAACCGTCCAAACCTTATCGAGTTCAGCGGCGTTTGTTTCCTGTGATTCCTGATTACTTCCTGATTCACATTCGATTTTTACCGGCATTAAACGAGTTCTTATGTTTTGATTCCCGTCTATTCTTGCACAAGAATACCTATATCTGTAACTGTAATTAGAATCTGATTGTTCTGTCTTTGGTAAAATAGCAATGTTAGGAACTGGAGTATTGATTTTATAAGCCAGTGAAGGTTCTGTCTCCATATTAACTTTAAAAATTCCATTACTGTTAAACCAAAGATTCATGTAATCATCAAAACTCGCATATCCTGATTGAACATTACTTGGAACTTCCCTCGAAACTATAAGTGCTTTTGAAAATTCGGGCATTGCAATTGTGGCATGGTAAAAATCCTTCCCAAACTGAAATATCCAGCGCCTCAACTGTTCGTGAAACTCAAAACCATTGTTTTTTCCTCTTAAATAACACCCTGTTTGGATTTCAACAGTTTCTGAATTTGCTACTTTTACCTGTGTTCCACTAATATATTCAATGATTTCATCATGCAATCCAGTAGGCCATACAATATAATTACCTACATCACCCTCTTCAAACACTGATAATGTACAGGTGACTGTTTGTTCAACCTTTGAACAACTATACCCCGACCTCCCTCGTATTGGAGGAATATCTGCCAAAGTATAAAGCAAGCTTCCGGTAGGGCCTTGAATCTCTGTGGGAAACGGAAAGACATTTAACGCATCAGCAAGGGCGCTATGAGGGATATCGCTTGCCGGAACGTCTTTAATAACGCCGTTTTCAAACGTATTCGTGGGAAGAGGAGCAGGATATTTTCTGTCGCCCTTATTATCGTTCGGCTGTAATACCTTTCTCACTATTAGAATCCACGGTCAATACTTTCAAGATCGGTGTCCTGTGCGCCTTTGTTTAACTCTGTATGGTACTCATTTCTTATAGCTACTACTTTTTGAACCGCTGCAAGTCTATCTCCATCCTGCATACCCTGATATATTGCACAAACCGCAGGGAATAAAAACATGTAATCGTATGGAGGGCCTATAGATAACGGTATTGAATCACTCGATAATTTTGTCGGTTTTGGGTAATACCAAAGTCTGTAAACATCATTGGTAGCCCCAGGGTCTTCGGTAAACATGTAACGGGCTGGCGTAGTGTCACCGGCATCCCAGCTTCTTATAAAAGGAACAACATAATAAGATATACCAGATATTTTAGTGGATTCTAACTTGTTTCCACCGCTTCTGCTGCTCAAACTATTGTAATCCCAATTATAAAATATCCTGTCAAGAATACTATTTGGCTGGTCTGACTCAACTAACACTCCTGTTATACGCCAACAATCAGCCGGGGCATTATAATTAAACTCCCCGGCCTGAGTGGTAATTAATGGAAGTCTCCCGGTGGCATTTGAAAAAACGGTGTTTTGTTCACTCTCAACGCTGAGTAAAACATTTTGTGCAATATCAGTAATAAACTGAATACTTACATCACCATTTCTATTAATGCCATCCAGCGAAGCCTCACATAAATTATAAAATTCGTTACTGTTCATCTATCTCCACCACTTTTGGTTTAGATTCGACACTTACAGGAGTTCGCCTGGCTGGTCGTTTTTTTGCTTTTTCAACCTGCTCTTTGGTAGGAACAAACCGATATTTTTGTCTTTTGGCTTTGTTCGCCAATCCCCGTTTTGGAGGAGGCATTATTTTCTCGGCGTTTTCCGTTATAAGCCCCTGCATTTGACCCATTATTTCAATTTTGTTTTCTTTCTTTGCACTCTTGTACTTTATTTCCAGCTCTTTAAGCTTAATCTGTAATGGAGATTCACTGTTCTTTTTTGCTTCTTCCTGCATCTCCAAATACAACTCATAAATCTGGTCTTCAATTATTGGGTCTTCTATTTCCCAATAACCTGTATCCCAATGAGTTGCAACAAACCTTCGGTTGTAATCGGTGTCCCACATTGTAAATTTGTGAGCCCCATCAATATGTTTGGTGAATTTTGTATATCCACCCTTTCCTTCGTCAAAGTCATATATAATTCCACCGTTTTTATCCTGACGCGGTGCCAGTGGTGTTAATTCATCAAAACCACTTACGCTAAAATGTTCTGGCGATCCTGCCAAAACTCCGGCATCAGACAAAACCAAATTAAAGAAATAATACGGTTTACCATTTTTGTCTTTTCCATGTAATCTTGCATAACTCATTGCAGCTTCAATTTCTTCATTAGCTGCACTCATTGCTCCTAAATTCATTGTTGACCTTTCATATAGGTTTTAAAAATGGGGGGATTTCTCCCCCCTGGTTATTTATACATATTCGGGCATACCAAGCACCATAACCATTGAACTGTACTGTTCAAGCTGACCACCGGCAAGACCTTCGGGCCTGCCAAAAATCGGCATTGAAATACCTTCGACTACCGCAGTTCCATGACCCATGACCATTTTATAGTCATCGTCCTGAGTTACGTGTCTCAGAGGCATTGAGTTCCAGTCTACAACACACGCATTACCCAAAATAAAAGCAGTATCGCGTGTCCACAGGTTATCGTGGCCTCGGTTATCAATATCTCCCATTAACACATATCCTGCACTCAAACCAAACGGAGCTGAAGTACCGGACACTCTCAAAGTGGGCTGGCGTTCATCCTGGACAATATAAAAGTTCTTATACTTTCCAGTAATACCTGACCACTGTTGAACAGTTTCGTTAAGTTCAGTCACATTTGACCATTCAGTACCAAGATTTCTGGCACTCCACGCCGGGTCTCCAAGATACGCATTCTGGATTTCCGAAATGGTTATAATCCACCCGCCATTACCAGGAAGCCCAGGAAGCTTTAATTTAGCTATCCTGTTATTCAATGCCAGTAAATTAGCATTGGTAAGGTTTGGCTGGTTAAGGGTTTGTGTTACCAGTGGGTTCATACTTCCACCACCGGACAGGAGAATCCTGTTAACCATAGCGGTTGTGAAAGCCGCACGGTCAACATTGTAATTCACCTGCATGTTAGTTCTGCCAAGACCTGCTATAAGCATGTTTGGCGACCAGTTACGAGCAGACGCTGCAAGAGTTCTTCCATGAACCAAACTCTCTCCAAACTGCTCCAGGAGAGCTTGTCTGATAGACCAGCCGTGATGTTCTTTATTCCACAGGGCTAGTCCGTCAATCCAGTCCTTATACAAACCGTATGGTCGTGCGTCCTCTTCATCCGGGCCGTAACCTGGAGATGTTACTGCTTTTCTTACTATATTTTTACGTATAATAAGTGAACGAGTAACGGGCCGTACCTCAGTTCCTATAAGCGGAAACGGATCATATACACCACCACCTTGAATATGAAGCCTCATGGTGATAGTAATATTGTTTGATTCCGACTTTGCTTTTGCATCTACTTTTAACCGTAGAGCGTCCTTTGGTATTGTTTTCCTATCAAGCAAATACAGACCTGATAATTGTTCGTAAATATCATCGAGAACATTCTTTATTCTCAATTCTTTATCAAACCCTGCTATTTGCGAGGCAGCTGCTAATGCTGTCGGGGCTATTACTCCAACTCCAACACCCATAATAAATTCCTTTTAAAATTAGTTTACGTGTTCATATCACGTTGTTTTTGTTGTATACTCTTCAATCTGTTTGTTCAATTCCATAAGCTTACCGAGGTTTTCTGCTGTTTCCGGCAGTTTATCACGCTCTTCAATTAATTGCTGTACGGAAAGTTTATCTATACCAAGCCCTCCGTCTTCGGATTGAAGCTCATTAGTGTCACGCTTACCTAAAGCGTTTGTAATGTCCTTCGTTCCTTTATCATAAGCTGACAATACTTTTTTCTTATAATAACCGGAGTTAACTCGTTGATGTTCAATAGCGTCCCTTAACGTACTAAGCCTATCAGGAATATCTTTTTTTGAAATGGGGTCCCATCTTGTGCGATAAGGAACTTGCTCACCATTTTCATTATACCTTGTCCCATCTCTGACATTAAGCAATTTAAGATGTTCGATATACGTCAAAACATCTTTGGGGTACTCTGTCGGTATATTCATTGCCTGCAATTTCAACATTAAGTTAGGAGATTTGTTGGCATACATTGTAAGAGCGTTATTAATCTCCGAATAACTCTGCGGCTCTCTTCCATAATATGCTTTTACAACCTCATCCCTTAACATTACAAAATCTTTTTCAACCTCTTTGGCTGGCTTTGACAATGCGTATTCCTTGTAGTCCTTGTCCTTGCCTATAGTGTCCATTTCCTCATAGTCTTTTGCTAAAGTCTGCTGAGTTTTTTTATCAATTTCTTCCTGTTCCTTAGATTGCCTGTATTGCTCGAACTGGCTTGTAGCGACCTTTACGGTCTCATCTTTAGCCGCCGCAATCTCAGCCCTTAACTTACTGCTTTCAAGTGCAACAATCTGTCGTTGCATTTTATAACATTCAGGGCTTAAAGGATCATCATCGTACTGTTTTTCCAGCTTTGCCTCAATATCTTTTATCTGAGTATCATAATCAACGTTATGAGGCAGTTCTGTTGGCTGTACTGATTTCACCGGTGCAGGAGGTTGAGACTCATATTTCAGCCTCAATTCTTCCATTTGTTCGTTCTGCTTTTTAATAAACTCTGCTTGGTGAAGCACAGTTTTAAAAACTTTCCCCGGTGTATCGTATCCTTCTGGCAAATCTTCGGGTTTAATTGTGAATTGTTTCCCCACTTCGGGCGGGGTTTCCGGGTCTTTTTCAACAGCTTTGACTTCTGGAGTCTCCGGGGGTAGTACCGGTTCGCTCTCTGGCACAATTGCAGGGGTGTCTTCGGTTTCCGAATCTGCTTCTTCTGCCTTTTTTACTTCGGCATCTTGTGTTGCTTGTAACTGCTCCAGGTTTTCTGGTGTTTCAGCAATCGCACTAATTGCCGCAAGTTTTTCTTCTTCACTGTTAAATGTTAACGGTTCACTCATTACACTTCCTTTGTTTGTACTCTGTAGGGTTAAGGCTTTTCAAATTCCGGTCTTGCCGGGAGTGTAATTTTCAAAGCCACTACTTCGGCACGGTTATAATATTTTCTTATTTAACGTTCTTTGCATGTGTGCTACCAATTCAGGCTCAGACATGTCAGTCAGTTTCTTTTGTTTTGCTTTTGGCGTTGTTGGAACCTGCATTACATTTACAACATCATCGTCTTCCTGTTGTATCATTAAAAGCCGGTTTTCTTCTTCAAGATCATTGTACTTGATTTGTAACGCTTTGAGTTCTTTCGACAAATCCTTAGCTTTCTGAATTTCTTTCTGCTGATTCTCAACCATTTTTATAAGGTCGGATTTTAGTATGTCTTTTAATTCTTTAGCCATAAATTACTCCTGGTTAAATTTCTGTATTACTTGCGGTTAAAATTGATTCCTCTTCTTCTTCAGGAGGTGCCTGGTTAATCTGTTCTTCAGGTGATGTTACCTGTTCTTGTGGTTGTCCCTGTGGAGGAGCCCCACCCATTTGGCCTATTGCTCCTTGTGCCTGTTTATCTTGTACCACTGCCGCACTTGTTGCAGCGGTGTTATTCGCTATTGCAGCTACTACCTGAGTTTTTGCAGAAGCTTTTTCTAATTCAATGTCTGCCAAATATTCTTCTTTTTCCTCATCAGGTAAACTTTCAAGAGTTTTGAAAAACATTTTATTACTGTTTTGATATGTTATTGGTGACATCTCCGGGTTAATTGTGGCTCTAAATTCGGTTACCATTTGACGGGTTGCAGAATTTTTGGTAGGTGTATTTGTTTTTTCTGTGACTACCACCCGCGTTCTGGGAGTGTGCGCAACTGAGTTTTTTATAGAACCGTCTTCCATTTTTTGATTTAAAACGACTTTGTTTTTACCGTCTTTACTCTTTATTTCACGCTCACTATCTCCGTATGTTATAGGCCATTGATATAAATACCCCTCTCCTATATTATTCATTAACTGTTTAACGCCCTCATCTTGCAAAAGAGTTCCTATCTTATTCATTTGTATTTCACGCTCAAAAAGTATTCCGCTTTGACCAGAACGACTCTCAGCACTCCAGGCATCTGAAACACCAATTATAATAGGAAGAAGTTCTTTATGAAGTAAGTCTATTTGAGACATTAAGTGAGAAGGGTAAGTCGGTGGTTCAACTTTGTGAGATACTTGTTTTACATCGTCAATAGGTAAGTGTTCGTTATGACCTGGCCGGTTATGGTTTTGATTTATTCTTTTTTTAACTTTCGGGTCTTTGGTTAGTTCACTATTCCATATTGTCATTCCACCATTAACCTTTGCCAATATTTCATTATCTAAACTCATTCTCTCATTAAAAACGGTTTGCAAATCTTTTACCGTTTCAACCAGTCCCATGTTTCTGCCCTCATGCCTGCGGGTAGTAAGATGGTACATTGGAAGGCCTTTGACCTGGACTCTGGTTTTTTTATCGTAGAGAATAATTGTTGGGTCTAATGAAGGAGCTATAGCTGTTTTGTGACATACAATGTCTTGGTAAGGCATTGGTTTGATTGTGTCTATTTCGATTTCGTTGATTGCTACAAATTGCTCAAACTCCGGGCCAGCCTCTTTTATAGTAACAGGAAATGGAATTGTTACAAGTTCACCGGCTTTTCTCCCATAAAGCCTTTCTGTCTTAACAGTTTCTAACCACATTTCCTCAATAACTTCATGCTCATTGCCAACATTTCCACTAAAATTCCTTCTGTCTCTGGCTGCTTGTTCCATAGAAGGAAGCTCTTCACTACCATGTAGTCGTATGTCTTCTATAGCTGCTTTTATTGCAGATGAACTTTTTTCATATTTAAAAGCTAATTGTTCGGCGTTAAAATATCTTGACTTCCACCCTTTCTGTAAGTCCCTGTCACTATTGGATTTCCAATAAGAGGATGGTACAAAACTACCTGACCTTTGATAAACTAAGCCAATATTTCCAAGTGGGTGATGCTTAGTGTCTTCAATCATTTCTATCCAGCCATCATGTACTAACGCTGCCTGGATAAGTTGTATTAAATTTGGTCTCCAGTTAGTTGTTTCTTTGTCAGTGTAAAATGTATCCTTTATAGCTTCAGTGCCGGTGGTAGGTTGTCCTTCTACTGGAACCCAATCCGGATCGGGCAGGTCTGTTATGAGAACACCTGCCATGGTGTCTATTTTTGGTCGTACTATATTAAACTGATATGGATATCTTTTGTCAGCAGTTAAAAGAGCAAGTTTTGTCTCCGGCCACTGTTCACCATAAAATCCCATATAGATTTTCCACATGTTAAAGCCTCTGTCATAATCGTCCTGCATTGCTCGTTTAGAGGCGTTTCGCTCGTTATATATAGTTTTAACTCTTTCATAATCAGAGGATTTAATAACAGCGTAAGAGGATTTCATTATATTCATTAATTTTCTCCTATCACAACAACTGGTATTCTTTTGGGTGGAACCGGGGGACAACTGTTGCCGACTTTAAAAGTCTTTGGAAGAGTCTCCTGTACATAGGCAACTCTTGTAAAATCAAGATCAACTCCAGGAATGCTTAGTGTTAGTCTTGTCCATTTTTGGCAAGTCCCATGCCCACATTTTGCGTATATTGAATTTCCTTCCAAAATCATAACCATGTTTCCACCACTTTGATTATGCTTTAAATGGTTTTCTGCCTGGCATCTGACTGACTGTGCTGTTTTTTCGCTCATAAATAAAAAAAGGCGTTGGTTTATACACTTGAAAAGCATATAAACCAGCGCCTTCGTTGACGTGATTGGTTTATTATTTTAAATAATCAGTTATTTCAACGTTTACTTTATTGTCTTTACTTATATTAAAAATAAATTTAAAACTTCTTTTGTCATTTTTTTTTGCGGATTTATAACGAGACAACCCCTCAAATTCTTCAGCAGAGGTTGCAGTAATAACGATAGCTTTCTTAAATGGTCCATTATTCATATAATATAATACATATTTTCAGGTTTGATACATTATTTTTGTTTTATTTCGTTATATTGCGAAATATTCAAGATTATGCAAACCTCCATCCTTTCGGTTTATTCCAATCTGGTATGATTAACACATTGATTTTTCTACTTGCTCCACTCCTTGGCCTTGCCCATCCAGGATACCATGCGTCTAAACAGTGTCCTGTTAATACTGGAACATTTATATCTATGCCTTTAAATTTTATCTGAGTAAACTCCTGTACATATTCTGCTCGTATACCTTTTGCTATTGCCTGAATGTCGGCTTGGTCATAATTAAATTCCTCTTCATTGAACTTTTTACCGTTTACCCATTTAGTCCCCTTAGAGTGCCATGCATAACCATCATGTTCAAACCATTTCCACACACACGATTTACATCCTTGTTGAGAACTTGGCTTTAAATGACCGCAGGAAGTCCACAGAAAGCGCCCGTTGTCTTTTCTCCGTTTAGGGTTTCTTCTGCGACCTTCATACAATCCTTTTAAAAATAATCTTTCAACAGTATCATTTTCTGTTATGTGATGTCTTATAATTCTTTCCTTTGCCACTTCCACCAAAAAGCGTTCTTCCTGTAACTTGGTTATTTTTGGCCCCATAATACAATGATCCATGTCTCTGTCAGATTGAATAAAATCCCCTTCTCTTATAATTCCTAAAAGGGTGCCAAATCCAGGAAAAATATACTCTCTGAACCCTGCTGTATCGGCAGCCTCGTGTAGCATTTTCATTAAATGAACAGCGTTTTTGGTTCTTACAGGATTAAAAAATATCTCCGGGTCTTTCGGGCGGGGATCATGTTTCAGCTCTTTAAACCATCCAGGACGTGTAATGTCTAAATACGCCCCTACTCGATATGGAACTGGAAGAACATATTTGTATAACGGGTGAATGAGATAATTCCAAGTACCATACTGACTCATAGCGTCATCTTTTTGTCTAAGCATATCAACTTTTTCAGGAGGGCATTGAATAATATCTTCACCTTCTACCTTGGGAAACTCTTTATACAGTTTTACATGAACCTTTGGTACTTTGTAATCAGGGGCGTGGTATATGGTTAATGAATACTTGTCTCCAATTTTTTCTATTGGACTTCTCATTTTTTCAGATACTTCAGACAACTGTTTTTCATTTACTCCATATAGTCCTACTTCAAGAGGTTTTTTCATGCCTATTCTACGATTGATAATAAAATCAATTAACGTATCCCCATCTAAAAACCATGCACCAATTTTTTTCCTGGTAAAATGAGCAGTAAAAAACATGGACATATAATTTATCATACGCTCTTGCGCGTCGTTAAGTTCTTCCATTAAAAAAATCCTTCCACTTGGGAATTACTTTGTCCCAGCTAAATAGTTCAACCACTCTTTCTCTGTTCTTTAATCCCATGTTTTCACACATAAACTTGTTTTCTTTTAACATGAGTATGTATGTTTCAAACCATTCTAAGGCATTCCTTATATCGCTATTAGACCTCACAGGATCAATTACAAAGCCATTCTCACCGTGTTTAATCAATTGGGGTACAATACCTACCCTTGTTGATATAACCGGCTTGCCACACGCCGCAGCCTCTAACACGGGCAATGGGCAACCTTCAAACAAACTTGTGCAGATAAGAACATCAATATGCCTATACCATTCCGGCATTTCTGAATAAGGGATAGCGTTAGTTGAATCATTGTCGAGTATTTTAAACGTGACCTTGCCTTCCATTTGCCTGATCAATGGTCGTAGGATTAACTCATAACCCTTTATATCCCACATCTTAATTCCTTCGTTATTCCGACCTCTTCCGAATCCTCCCGAAGTCTTTTGGCCTACAAATCCTACTGTGAACTCATGACCGTTGTGCCTGGGAGTAAACATTTTGGTATCGACCCCATTGGGTATGTAGGTAATATTTGCATTGCGTCCGGCAAGTTTTTCCTCTAATATTCTGGATATACACACCAATCCCTT
>DATKUO010000087.1:0-2526 GCA_035530515.1 Bacteroidales bacterium | reverse complement strand
AAAGCTCCTGCTGTTTCAAAAGGTGTTCCTGCATTACCTGGAATACAACCATACGGAGGCCATGTTGCCACAGGCGCCGAGATTAATCAACGCCAAATACAGGCAATGACTGAATCCCTGCAAGAACAACAAATTGCAGTTGGAATATTGAGCAGTGCCTTTGATGCATTATTCACCTCCACAGAAGATGGCTTCAAAGCAATGATCGATTCAATTATTTCAGGACTGAAGCGATTGGTTGCGGAATTACTGGCAAGGGCTGCTGTCTTAACGCTTATAAATATTATTAGCGGTGGTGGGGGTAGCATTTTTAAAGGGGTTTTAAAGGGAGCAGCTACAAGTATGGGCCTTACCAAAGGAGCCAGCGGGGGAACGGTCCCGGCTGGATATCCACATGATACCTTTCCTATGCTGGCGAGTTCAGGGGAGACATTGCTGACAGCGCAACAGAGCAGAGATTTCAACAGAACAATAAATGTTCACGTCACAGGGGACATTCTTGGCAGAGGCATAGCAATAGCAGGCAGACGAACAGAAAACGAAAATTAAGGATATGGCCTGGGTACAGAAATATCAGATATTGACTCGAGACCGACATAATATTTTGTGGACGACCAAAATTTACGAAGATGGTTTTTCTGGCGATATCACTAATCTCATTGGCTCTGGTATTGACCCTTTAAAATTTGAATTTATTAACGAGTCCGATGATATTTTTGACGTATTCAAAAGCTCCAGGGTTATACTTACTGTCTGGTCGTATACGATGTTTGCGCTGGCAGATCTTTATTCGTATGAAGATATGTTTCATAAAGTCGAGATTTACCAGGGAGCGAATTTGTATTTCTCAGGTTATGTCGATCCTCATCAGCATACCGAACCTTACGGGCCGGTACCTTATCCCGTAAATATTTACTGCATAGACGGCTTGACATTACTCAAAAACATACTCTATGAAGAAAGCGAAGGAGTGCCCTATAATGGGCATATCCTCGAATCGCAAATTATCCTCGATATTCTCGGTAAAATAGGCTTTACAACTTTCAAAGAATACGTCAATCTCTATGAGGATGCGATGGATAAAGAAGCCGACGATTCGCCAATGGATCAGCTGCAAATAGACACTGACCTTTTTCAGGATATGTATTGCGATGAAGTGCTAAAAGAAATTCTGAAGAAATACAATGCGAATATCCGGCAAATTGACGGGGTGTTCAGCATTTTCCGGCCAAAGGAACTCATTGGCGAAGTTGTCTATGGCAGGATTTTCACGGCAGCCACAACCAAATCCGCAACAAGCATTACACCCAAACAGTATATTAATCGCAGCAGTTATGCTTCGGCTTTGCTGCAGGTTTCAGGTAGTGTCGTAACAATCCAGGATCCAGCGAAAAAGATTATAAGCAATCTTAATTACGGCAACAAAGAGAGCTGGCTGGATAATTGGGAGTTTAAGGGCAAAACATATAATGAAGATACAGGTACATGGGATAACTGGACAAATATGAATGGCGTTATAGGCTTCAATTCCATAAATGATATTCTTCCAGGTGAAGCAGACGGCTGCATCTTGCCAACATCAACATCATCACGAGATTATTTTATTTTTCAATCTTTCGGAGGATATCTGAAACAGACAAATAAGTTGATCTATTTTTCTTTCGATTACCTGTTTTATAATTTTTCAGGAGGCAATCTTAATGGAGTTGATCTGTGGGTTGTACTTATAACTGCTGACGGGGCTTATAAATTATGGTTTTATGATCAGACAAGTTTCGGGTGGACGACAGATCCTAATTATCCTTATATAACATTTGAGACTAATGGAATAGTGCCGGGAAGTTCAGGCTGGACCCATTTTGAGTTGAAACTTGAAAGCCTGCCTGCTGACGGTCCTTATATTATTCAATTATGTAATTCTGTTGGTGAGACAGCATTATATACAGCATTTAAGAATATACGTTTTGGTTCAACTGCCGATTCTATCATTACGAAGAAAAAGAAGATTATAGGATGGAAATTCCCCTGGAAAGTTGCTTATAAATTAGGCTTTGCGAAATCGACATATAAAGTAGTTAGCGAAGTGATTGAAATTGTTTCCAAGGAATACATCAAAGAAAATTCCATAAACGGCAAAGTTGATGAAAGAGATTTCATATTAGGTGACGTCATTGAACCCGATATTGAAAATATTGTTGAGCAATTTGCCGGTGCTTTGATGCTGGCAGAAGCTCGGACAAGACGTGATTCGGTGTTGCTGATTGGCGCACCAATTGGATATTCGGAGATGCTTATTACCTGTAATGGGGTAGGTCGTTATGCGGTATGGAACACTTCTTTAACTCAGACAGCAGCAGATTTCGTGGTAGCTTATGCTGCTCTTTATCTTGCTTCCGGAGTCGCACTTACTTCACTGGGTACATATATCAGATTTACAGGCACGGTTTCAGGTTATGAATTTTATGGGAAGACAACAGTTAGTTATCATCTGGGCAATCTTCAGGGAATAATTATCAAGTCCTATCC
>DATKUO010000086.1:0-33878 GCA_035530515.1 Bacteroidales bacterium | reverse complement strand
TTGAGTTGTAAAATTTCTAATTTGTAACTAATTGATTATGTGTAATTATGATTTTGAGCCACTACAAATTGTTAATAAATACTGGGTTGTTAACAGCTTTTTTACTATTTTTATTGGCTATAGCTGCAATGTGGGTTAAAGTTATTAATGTCGTAAATTTTTTCCTATTGAAGAGAAGATAGCTAGCAATTCATTTGATTCTGAAATCATTGAATCTGCCTCTTTACTGTCAATCCAATTCATATCTGAAATAATTTCGATCCAATAAATCGTTTCGCTAGTTTCACTTTCACATATCTTTATTCTACTACTAAAATCTGCTTTGCTTCTAGCTCGGTTGGCTTCTCTGTAATTTGCTCCAATACTCGTTCCTGATTTTGAAATCTGATTTCTAATTATCTTCCCCTCTGGTGATGCAGGTAATAAGACAGACAGTTTTATAACATTGATTGCAAACTTCTTAGTCCTCTCTTCCAAATTCTTAGCAAACTCTTTATTATCCATAACTTTAGGCACTTTAGTTCACTTTAGTCACTCTAGTCACTTATCTTTACTCTCTAACGATAGTAAAATCAACCCTCCTATTCAGCGCCCTCTCCTTTTCAAGATAATTAGAGGCAATTGGAACAGTTCCGCCATAACCTCTTGCTATAACTCTGGTATTTTCTATTCCCTTGTTTATCAGATAATCATAAATGACCTTAGCATATTGATGTGATAGCCTGAGTTTAGCGTCTGGTGAGCTGGTATTATCTGTATGCACTGCAATATCAAGCTTAATTCCGGGGTATTTGACCATTAGTCTGACCAACTGATCAAGCAGGAGGTATGAGGTAGAAGTCAGGTGGTTATTACTGTCGAAATAGGAATCAGTGGATACACCAAATATCTTTTTAAGGCTATTCAGCTCCTTTGCAGCAGGATCATTTAGCGTAATTATGTTTGTATGTGCATCTTTAAATCCGGCTCTCAAGATTTCCTTATATGCCAGGTATGTTGACATAAGGTTTATTTGCTGTTCAATTACATAACTGTTGGTACCTTCATCCTTGTTAAATATTTCTTTTACTATGTACTTCTTTGGCACATTCCTGAAAACAGTACTGTTTACTCCGATTTTTGTTTTGGAACTTACTATCTCAACCTGGAATATGGCACCCTGATTAAATTCTTTTTCAGCAGAGTACAGTTGATTAATATGTGCGTTGTCATACTCTAATATATCAGGCAATTCAGTTCTCACATCCTTTCCTTTAGCCAGAATAACATTTTTTTCCTGCTGATCATTACGGATAATAATCATTTTTGTAACACCTGTATTATGTATAATACCAGTTGAATCAGACTTTAATGTCACGCCCAGATTAACAAGGTATTCACCTGTTTCTTTAAATGTATGTTTTACACTTGCTCCTTTAATCTTTGTACCGTCACCAAAGTCCCATGCATAACTTATTATAGTATATCCCGGTAAATTGGATTTATTTCCGTCAAAATCAATTAAGTCTCCCTTAACAGCAACGTCAGGAGAATTTATATATGGTTGTACAAAATCCTTAAGATCAAGATCATACATCAGCTTTGAGAAAAACAGATTTCCTGTGCTTCTTTCAACAATATCAAGTTTAATTCTATATTTCCCCGGCCCCGTAAAGCAATGACTTACTACCTTACCTGATGCTTTTTTCCCATCTCCAAAATCCCAGAGATATTTAAGACTCAAAGTATCAACTACAATAGCTCCGCTATCACTGAATCTGAAACAATATTGATTTTCTTTCTGATGAGTGGTATAGAATATTTGTGGAAAATTAGTCGTGAAATGATAGATATCCAGAGTCTTATCCCTGTTCGATGAGAAATATCCCTCTCCTATCAGCGAGTCAGTAATGATTCCAAAATCATCATATTGTGTGTTAATTGGAGCATCCAGTCTTACAGGTGTAAGCCAGTTATTATCTGCAAAACGTGAGTAGAAAATATCTTTTCCACCAAATCCCGGATGGCCATCTGAAGCAAAAAATAGCTCTCCTGCATTATTAATATAGGGATATGCCTCATTGCCCTTCGTATTGATAACCGGACCAAGATTAACCGGATCATCCCAGTAATCGCCTTTCCATTGACAATAGTACAGATCTGAGCCACCATAACCATCTGGTTTATCCGAAGCAAAATATAATTGCTTGCCATCAGGCGATAGCCATGGAGTGGTAACATTATACCATTCATTATTACTTCTCAATTCCCGTATTTTTGTCCAATCCTTACCCTCCAGTATAGCAGAAAAAACTCCCAGCTTATTTCTTGTACTTGAGAGATTGCCAGATTTTCTATCCACGTCCAGGTTCCTTGAATAGTAAATCGTATCAAAACTACTGTTAAAAGTCACCGGCCCGTCATTCAGTTTAGTTGTCAGGCTTTTTGAGAAAACCTTTGCATTCTGCCATCTAACCTTACGTGTTGTATCAATATAATATATTTTAAAAGGGCTCCTGTTTTCAGAATTCGTGTAACTCGATACACTCTGATTACGATTAGTACAGAATACTATTCCGTTTTTGTAATAAACAGGTGAGTATTCATCGTATTCATCTGAGCTGAAGGGGGCTTTTTTTATTGTGTACGTTTCCTCTTGCCCAAAAGAGAACAATGGGATATATAATATTATCAGGATAAATAAAATTTGTTTGAAATTCATAGTATATAAGTTGGCAGTTGGCAAAGAGCAGTTGGCAAGTTTTAATTTTTCTAATAAGGTTAGTGTCTCGGACTATATTTCTCTGGATTTTCAACCATATGATTCAACATTCGTCCAACTTCTTCCAGATTGTCAAGAAGTTCCGTGTATTCTTCGTTAGAAATATACTTACATTTCTCTGCAAAATCAAGAGATATTTGTGTTTCAGTGTTCTCCATGTCAGCATCACTCATTTTACTTGAAAAATGTTTAGGGTATTGCCGTTTTCTATATCCCTCACCAATAGCTCGACAAACTGCTCTTGATGATCTTCTGATCTGGTCTGTCAATTCATACTTTTCCTCAGAAGGAAACTTTTTTGTAATTTCAAATATCTTCATTGCGAGAGCAAATGCTTTCTGATAAACAGTTAAATCCCTAAAGCTCCCTGACATAATTTTATATTATTGCTCTCTGTTTTCAATTGATCCTCTATTTTTCACAAATCTTGCCAACTGCCCTTAGCTAACTGCTTATTCCTTCTTCATCTAACCAATTTCCTCTACCTACCACAACCTTGCCAACTGCCTACTGCCCTTTGCCAACTTTTAGCGGCATATTGAGTTAACATAACTTTAGGCACTCCAGGCACTTTAAATACTTATATTCAGGTTACCGGGTAAAATCCTAAATCGCCGTAAGGCGAGAAATGCCATCAGAGATTTTTTGGAAAGAGATTAGCATTTTCCAGGATGCGAAGTGAGTGGCCCAAATAAGCATTACTGTTTGACCCCGACCGAAGCGTCGGGGGAGTTGTAATGCGTGGGCATCCGAGAAAATGTTAATCCCAAAAAAGATCTGAGGCTGCCCTTTTTTGGTTCGTTTTTTGGGCAAGCAAAAAATGAACAAATTAACTATTGGTAAATTTTTTTGTTCTATCTTCTAATAATTTACTGAATTCTTTATTATCCATCTCTTCCAACTCTAAGTACTCCAAACTCAAGGCACTTTAGGCACTCTAGTTCACTTTAAGTACTTATATTCATGATGTCGGAGTAAAATCAAGAATAGCCTTCAGACATCTTTCGGCAGTATGTCCATCCCATAGCTCGGGTCTGACAGGACTACGCTTTTTATTCATGGCTGCTTTATACTCTTTCCTGATAAGATTTATATTATTCCCGACAAGAACACTTGCTCCTCCGTGTTTCTGTAAAGTAATTGGTCGCTCAGTATTCCAGCGGAGAGTAAGACATGGAGTGCCAAGCACAGTACATTCTTCCTGCAATCCCCCACTGTCTGTAAGGAAAACACGAGCATGCATATTAAGCTTAAGCATTTCCAGATAACCAAGTGGCTCCAGAACAAAAAGATTTTTATGCGACATCACTTCATTCAATAATCCAAAATTTTCAAGCATCTTCCGTGTGCGTGGATGGATAGTCCAGATAAGTGGCATCTCCGTACAAACCTCATCGAGTATAAACCTGACAATTGGTTCCAATACTTCTTTCTTGTCCACATTAGAGGGCCGATGCATTGTCATTACAGCAAAACTCTGGAAAGAGATATTTTTAAATGCGGACTTTGATCCATTTACTGAATTCACCCTGATTATTTCATTTATATCAAGGTTATCAGCCTTTGTTCGGTTCTTTTCTAATGTATCAATCATTATGTTCCCGATAAACTTAATTCTGCTTTCCGGAACACCTTCTTTTCTGAGGTTTTCTGAAGAGATCAGATCGGGCGTAAGTAACAGGTCTGATAATCGATCGGCAACAAGCCGGTTTACTTCTTCAGGCATTGATATATCACCGGATCGCAGACCCGCTTCAATATGACAACAGAGGATATGTTCTTTTTTAGTTGTCACTGAACATGCCAGGATTGCATTGACATCTCCGACAACAACTACCCAGTCAGGTTTCTTATCACGTAAGACCTTTTCGAAGGCAATCATTGTGTTGCCTACCTGTTCAGCATGACTACCGGAACCTACACCAAGATTAATATCTGCATCAGGGATCTCAAGCTGTTCAAAAAAAGCCCGCGACATCCGATCATCATAGTGCTGCCCAGTGTGAACAAGGATATGTTCGATTTTATTTTCAGATTTTACATTAAATTGCTCAATAGCCTTTATGAATGGAGCTATTTTCATGAAGTTTGGTCGGGCACCAACTACAGAGATAATTTTCATTTTAAGATTTTGAATTGCGTTGAGGTAATGGAATTGGGCGGTTGGTAAAAAGTAGTTGGCAACGGGCAGTTGGCAGTTGGCAATTGATAATTTGTTGCGTATAATATTAATTGACTAGTTGGAAGTTAGCAAGTTTTACTGGTTACTGGTTATTGAGGCTTTGCCGAAATCACGCTTTGCGTGACTGGTTACTGGTGCCGAGTGCCGCGTGCCAGGTGCCGAGTTCAATGTTCAAAGTTTCAGGGTCAAAATTCCAAGTCAATTTGCCAATCCTTTGCCAACTATTTTTTCTTTCTTGCCAACTGCCAACTGCCCTTTGCCAACTGCCTACTTAGAAGATAAGCGGATTAACGACATCCACCTTATACTTAAACTCATACCTAAGCATAATTTCATGCGATCCGTTACTGTATCGTCCCAGCTTGCCAAAATCAAAATCATAGGTATAGCCAACTTTAAACTGTTCATTTACTGCAGCTTGTAATAATACAGCAACAGCGCGGTTATTCCTGTATGAGACGCCACCCCAGAAACGGTCAAGGTAACTGGCATGAACATTTATATCATACAATAGCTTCTCTCCGGGAGAAAATGTAACAAGTGTTGAAGGGAATAACTTAAATTTTGGTGAAAGGGTGAAAAGATAACCTGTGTTGAACAGATAATAGTACTGTCCCGGATCAAACTTCTGAGAATATTTATTTTTGTTAAAATCGAATTTGTAAACAAGTAGTTTAGGTACGGACAGCCCTGCAAAATAATTTTTATATGAATAGTAAACCCCAAAACTAAAATCCGGAACAACAAATACACGCGAATCAATAAGAAAATAATCATCACCCTGATCGAGCACAACAAGATCAGACCATGCAGTATTCGTAGTTATCAGTCCGGCACCGAGTCCAAACGATAGGTTACCATCACCCATACTGATCTTGTATGCATAAGTGGTATGCAACTGTGTCTCTTTAGTTACTCCTAACTTATCATTGGTAATAATGAGTCCCAAACCAAGTTTTGAATCGAGCAATGGAGCATCAGCAGCTAACGTCATCGTCTCAGGAGATCCGGCAATACCTACCCACTGACGCCTGTAAAAAGCTGCAACATTCAGCGCCCCCCTGCTCCCGGCATATGCAGGATTGATGGTTAGGGGGTTGAGGATGTATTGGTTGGTGACGGGGGTTAACTGGCCGGTGAGGCTGAGAGGTATAAGAAGTAGAAGTAATAGATAAATTGAGCGTTTCATTATGATGAGTTTTATTATGTAGTCAGTTTTTAGATTAACGGGTGTCGGGTTGCCGGGTGTCGGGTTGCCGGGTGCCGGGTGCCGGGTTGTCATAGTAGAAATTCTATTCATACTTAGGACCTTTATAGGATGTTTTTCTAAGGTGCTGAATTAGATTTGATATTTTGCGAGATAAAATATCGGTTTTTGATAATAACTCGTTAAATTGTTCTTCAGGTATATAAGCCTGATCATAAGCTCGATATGACTGTGATCTGACTTCGGCACAAGAGCTTTTTGAAATATATAGAAACTGAACAAATTCTTTATTTCCACCTCTTTCGAAGCCCTCTGCAATATTATCCATAGTAGATCCTGCTGCTGCTCTCATCTGATCCCGAAAACGAAAATCCTTGCTAAATGGCTCCGGGGAAGTAACTTTATAAACATAATTACAAAGCTCTCTCGCTAACTGCCATATTTCCAGATCCTCAAATTTTGTTACTTTCATAATGTCCTTCTCGTAATCTCAACCTTGAACCCGGCACACGGCACACGGCACGGAACTCGGAACGCTGAAAGCTGAACGCTGAACTCTAAACTCGCAACGCTCAACCCGGAACCCGGAACCCGGAACCCGGCACACGGCACACGGCACACGGCACACGGCACACGGAACTCGCAACCCGCAACGCACAACGCGCAACTTATCGTCTTATAACAACATACCCGCTAACCGATTTCCCATTTTCCGATTTGATAACAAAATAGTAAGTATCATCGAGCAGTGGATTACCATTATAGTCCAGGCCATTCCAGGAGTTATCATAGTTGGAGTTTTTATATACCTGTGCTCCTCGCCTGTCAAAAATTATAAGCTCAGTCGTTCCAAGAGTTTCTATTCCCCTAAGAACAAAATATTCGTTATACGGATCCCCGTTCGGGGTAATAAGAGTAGGTATCACAAAATCATGAATGGTGATTGTTAGATAATCATTGGCAGGCAGACAAATACCATTAGTTACTCTCCATAAGAGAATGTTTTCGCCAATGGCCAGACCACTAACCGTTGTAACTGCATTGGTAGTATCTGCAAAATATCCGGATCCTGATATAACAGACCATCCTCCTGTTTCATTAATACCTTGTGCAGTGGACTCCAGAGGTGTGCCAAACAGATATTCCAGTACCAGATCAGGACCTGCATTTGCTATAGGGTTCTTCCATACATCAATATTTATTTCATCGAAATTCTCACAGCCATTTTCATCTGTCAGGGTGACTCTGAAAACGGTGGATGTATCAGGAAATGCAAGAGGATTTGAGATGTTTGGATCATCTACCAGTGTATCAGGTTGCCACATATATGATAGAGTTCCAAAACCTGTTCCAATTGCTTCCAGACGGTAATATCCTTCTTCACAGATAACAGTGTCTCTGCCTGCTGATACTTCAGGTAGCTCAAGGAATATAACACTCACAATATCTGTTGATTGACAAACACTGCTGATTTCTGTATATGAAAATTCATAGGTGCCATACTGGTCAACTGTTACTGTGGCATCAGGTTGATTAGCATCAGGAGTGAAAACCGCATTTCCCGGGCCTGTAACCATTGTCCATGAACCGGTTGTTGATCCTGAGTTAGGGATAGCATCCAGAACATAATCGGGACCACAGGCAGCATCGTCACTACCTGCATCAGCCGGAGGAACTTCAAGGAAATTAACACTGATTGTTTCACTGTTAGAACATGTTCCGTTTACCTCTGTCCAGGTGAAATCATACTGACCAAATTCAGAAACGGTAACATAAGCATCTGGATCATTTGCATTCGGAGTAAAGGTTGCTGTCCCGGGACCAGCACTCTGAGTCCATGTGCCTGTTCCTATATCAGGAACAGCATTCAGCTGAAACTCTGCTCCGCAGTTATTACCTCCGGTACCTGCATTGGCAACAGGTTGTTGATAGAAGTTCACGTTAATTGAAGCACTTGCAGAACAACTATTACTTACTTCTGTCCAGGTAAAAGTATAAGTACCATAGGCTGATACAGTAACAGTTGCAGTCGCTGTATTTGCATCGGGAGTGAAGCTTGAAGTACCGGGTCCTGTGGTCAGAGTCCATGTACCGGTACCAATACTAGGTACTGCTTTAAAGATAAAGTTCAGATCACACTCACTGCCTCCTGAGCCTGCATCCGGAACCGGCAGTGGATTTATAGTTACTGTAACAGGTTGGATATCATAACACCCGGCTGTAGTTGTACCTTTTATAAAATATGTACCTGCATCAGCTGCATCAGGAGAAGTATACTCGATAGTTGCAATGTCATCTGTCCAGTAAGTAAAGGTTAAACCTGTTGTTGAACCAGCAGTTACTTCCGATGCTGCAAGATCAGCAGTTAAAGGTTCACATAATGGATCAGGATCAGTGATTATTACAGTTGGAGTAGGTGGCTGTTCATCTACAGTAATTGCCAGGGCAGGTGAAACACAGGTTATATCAGAAATTCTTCTTACTGTTACATTATAATCACCTGATGATAAACCTGTAAACGTGGTGCCTGACTGATATGTACCACCATTACTATACTCATACCCACTCCCTGCAACTGGAGAGCTTACCCCTATTGTACCGGTAGCAACATCACATGTTGGTTGAAGGGTTACACTTGCCACTGGCGCGGAAGGAGCTGTGGGTTGTGTCAAAACAATATCAGCTGAGAAGGGTGAGATACAACCAAATGAATTGGTAACAGTATACTTATGTGTTCCTGCAGTTAATCCTGATATTGTTGTACTTGCAGTTGAACCTGTTATAGCTCCTGGATTTATTGTCCAGCTACCGGCAGGTAATCCGTTTAAGATAACACTTCCGGTTGCTACTGCACAGGTAGGTTGTGTAATGGTACCTACTGTTGGTGCTGCCGGTTTATCTGGTTCTGCCGGAATTACTACAGTAGAAGAGGCGCCTGATACACATCCTCCTGCATTAGTCACTGTGTAGTTATAAAATCCTGTGGCAAGAGATGTGATGGTTGTACTTATTCCAATACCATTTGATATTATTTCACCAGGGTAACGAGTCAAGTTCCATGTACCTGCTGCTGGTAACCCATTTAATACGACACTGCCTGTTGGGAGAGGACATGTTGGTGGTGTTATAGTCCCTACAGCCGGCGGTGTTGGAGTAACTGGTTGTGCAGCAATAACTACATACGATGATGCAGCTGAGTTACATCCTGCTTCATTGGTTACCGTATAACTATAGGTTTCTGCTGCAAGATTTGAAATTGTAGTACTTGTTCCTGTGCCTGTAGTCACTGTTGCACCCGGGGTACGGATCAATGTCCATGTGCCTGTTGCCGGCAAACCACCTAAAACTACGCTTCCTGTTGAAACAGTACAGGTAGGTTGAGTAATTGAGCCTACTGTTGGAGCTGATGGAGGTGCATTTACTGTAACTGTCTGAGTTACTAAACTGGTACAACCATTTACAGTAGTGACAGTGTAACTTATTACTGATGAACCTGCTGTAACTCCGGTTACCAGGCCTGTTGTACTTATTGTTGCCACTGACGGAGTGGCACTCGACCAATCGCCTCCGGCAGTTACATCAGATAGTAGGGTTGTTGAACCGGCACATACTATCGGAGTACCAGTTATAGGTGCTATGGTTGGTAAAGCGTTTACAGTTACAGTGAGAACGGCAAAGTCGGTACAACCATTTCCATTAATGACAGTATATCTTATTTCTGATGATCCAGCTGAAATCCCGGTCACCAATCCGGAAGAGGTAATTGAAGCTCTTGCCGGAGAAACACTTGACCATGTTCCCCCTGCTGTCCCATTTGTTAACTGTATTGTTGAACCAACACAAACAGATGATGGACCTGCTATTGCCTCTATTGGTGGTAAAGGATTTACAATGACATCAGTTGGTGCTGATAATGTACTCTGACAGCCATTTGCATTTGTTACCTGTACTGTATAACTTCCAGATGTAATGACATTTATACTTTGCGTTGTGGCTCCTGTCGACCACAGATAAATTGTCCCAGCTGTGGAGCTTAAGTTTACATTGCCGCCTTCACAAAAGGTCGTTGGACCACCAGCTGTTATAGTTGGTGTTGCAGGTAAGGGGTTAACTGTTACATCTGTGGCTGCTGATGGAACACTCTGACATCCATTTGAATTGGTTACCCGTACAGTATAACTTCCCGATGTAGTAACATTTATGATCGAGGTAGTTGCTCCGGTTGACCATAAGTAACTCGTTCCTGCACTGGAGGTCAATGTTACACTGCCTCCAATACAAAAGGTTGTTGAACCACCTGCTGTTATTGAAGGTGGTGCAGGTAAAGCATTTACAGTGACATCTGTGGCTGCTGATAATGCACTCTGACATCCATTTGCATTGGTTACCTGAACAGTATAACTTCCGGATGATATAACATTTATACTTTGAGTAGTGGCTCCTGTTGACCATAAGTAAGTTGTCCCTGCACTGGAGGTCAAGGTTACACTTCCTCCTGCGCAAAAGGTAGTTGGACCACCTGCTGTTATAGTAGGTGTTGCCGGCAAAACGTTGACTGTTACAACTGTGGTTGCTGAAGAGACACTCTGGCAGCCATTGGAATTAGTTATCTGTACTGTATAACTTCCCGATGAAGTAACATTTATACTTGACGTAGTTGCTCCCGTTGACCATAAGTAAGTTATTCCTGCACTGGAGGTCAAGGTTACACTGCCTCCTGCACAGAAGGTCGTTGAACCAGTGGGTGTAATTGTAGGTGTTGCAGGTAAGGCGTTAACTGTTACCACTGTGACTGCTGATACTGCACTCTGACATCCGTTTATATTGGTTACCCTTACTGTATAACTTCCCGATGACGTGACATTTATACTTTGGGTTGTGGCTCCTGTTGACCAAAGGTAGCTTGTCCCTGCACTGGAGGTCAAGGTTACGCTGCCGCCTGCACAAAAGGTAGTTGAACCACTGGGTGTGATAGTAGGCGTTGCCGGTATGGGGTTTACTGTTACTACTGTGGCTGCTGATACTGCACTCTCACATCCGCTTGCATTGGTTACCTGTACTGTATAACTTCCGGATGATGTGACATTTATACTCTGGGTAGTAGCACCTGTTGACCACAGGTAAGTTGTGCCTGTACTTGAAGTTAAAGTTACACTACCTCCAATGCAGAAGGTTGTTGAACCGCTAGGGGTGATAGTTGGTGTTGCCGGTAAAGCGTTGACTGTAACTACTGTGGCTGCTGAAGGAACACTCTGACATCCGTTTGCATTGGTTACCTGTACTGTATAACTGCCAGAAGTAGTAACATTTATACTTTGGGTTATAGCTCCTGTTGACCACAGGTAACTTGTTCCTGCACTTGAAGTTAAGGTTACACTGCCGCCGATACAGAAGGTGGTTGAACCAGTGGGCGTAATAGAAGGTGTTGCTGGTAATGGGTTCTCTGTAATAACAGCCTCTCCTGTCATTTTAGTAGTTCCACCTCCATTAGTTCCTTCCACAGTATACGTTCCGTCAAGCTGGTTGACAAATGTAATCGATGAACCAGTAGTTCCCTCAACTGTAGAACCCGTAGAAATGTCACTTTTTAAGAGAGTATAGGTCACACCTGTTTCTGAATTTGCAACTCCAACAGGCAAACCTCCTGCTCCATGGCAATAGGAGCCTCCTCCTGTAACGGAAAAAGCAGTAGGTGGAGAAACTGGAGGATTAAGTATTGGGTTACCAATAACTATCGCATTTGTACCTGGTATTACAGTTAAGGCTGTATTAGTTGGTATTAAATCAATAATAATATACTCATTAGTACGCGTTGCATATAAAGGTGTAGTTGCAGAACTGGAATTAAAAATGAGGCCCGGAGTTGAATTTGCTACAAAGTCTATGGTACTTGTAATAATAAAATGGGTTAAAAGTGTTCCATAACCAGTTGTGGAAATTATTGTTCCGCTTCCTGCTCCTGGAGGTGTTTTACCAGCCAATCTGATAAGGGTCTGATTTGGATAACCTGACAAAGAACTGGCAATACTTGGTACTGCAGTAAACTGTTGAGCAGCGTTGAGCCCTGAGTCTGTATTATCAATAACAGCTGAAATGGTACCTCCTGTATAAATCAATGAATTTATTAGAAATCCAAGTTGACTACTTGCAAGTTCAAAAGTCTGAGCAGGATCAGTATCTAGCAGATATACATCAAATTCCAGCTTATTGGTTGCAGTCTGGTTAAGGTTTTGGACAGATATTTCGAAATTTTCAACCTGCGCCTTAACAACACTGAAAGATAAGAGCATTGCTGTAAGAGCAAAGGATTTTATCCAATAATTGATTAGTTTTTTCATAATCATTCTTAAAATTTTGAAACATTTTTCTGTGTATTGGAAAACACAGGGAATTCATCGAAACTTAAATTGGAACTACTACGGATGGATAGTCCCAATGTAGTTGTAATTATTGTTGTCAATTAAAATATAATCATTAGTATCTATTGTACCATTCCCATCCGAATCTGTAGCAAGGTACCCTGAAACGTAGTTATATGAATCGTTATCAACACCAACATAATCCTGAGTATCAACAAAACCATCCTGGTTTACATCACCACCATAAATAAGGTAATACCCATCAATTGACTCACCTAAATTGCCACCGTATACATTGGCCTGGGTACCAAACGATTGATTAATTATGCCGGATGAGAATGAAATTGGTACAGCTGTGGTGGTTTCAATACTATTACGATGTTTGATAGTTATGTAGTATGATCCGTCATAAGCAGCAAGAATGGATACGGTAGCTGTTCCAACTGTACTCAAAGGAACATCAGCAACATAATATACTACCGTTGAATAACTTGTCGCACTATGCAATTCAACTGTGATATGATCTGCAACACCTGGCGGCCACTGAGGACCCGATTCATTCCAGGCTTGTCTCATTGTACCAGAACCATTATAGAGTCCTTCAAGCATAACAGAAGTAAGATTCAATGTTTTATCCGTAACGATACCGCTTACTGTAAGAGTTTGTGAGACTGAAGTGGCAGCATTCCAAAGTGTATTACCTGCCTGCGATGCATTTATAATTGCCGAACCAGCCGCTACAATGTGAATATTCCCGCTCACAATAGTAGCTACAGATGTATTATAACTCACATAAGTTATCTGGAGACCCGATGTTGTAGTTGCTCCCGGAGGGAAATCAGCGTCTACAACTGTTTTTGATGGTAAAGCATTAAATGTGATGGTCTGATCACCTTTGGCTACAGTTAGTGTTCTTATAGATTTTGCAGGGGCATAAGTAGTATTGCCAGCCTGACGTGCAGTTATTAAAGATTGTCCAATCGAGAGAAATGTTGCAATATTGCTATTGATTGTAGCTACAGCAAAGTTTGAACTTGAGTAAGTCATGCCCAGCTCACTGCTGGCGGTTGATAATAGAGCAAAAGGTGAATCGCTGATTTTTTTATCAAGAGATTGTGTAAAAGATATAGTTTGTGCAGTTAAAGTCACAGGTTGATCAGCGAAGGGTAATAACAATCCCCCTGTAGATCCTGCAACTGTCCCGGGGGTATAAGATACCAGAACTGTTTCTGATCCAGTAGTAAGCCCGGGACTGAGGGTTAATACTATTGTATACGGATCTCCACTTTTAAGACTCACCGAGCTTATAGTGACTGCTGTCTCATCGACTTTTACTCCAAAATTGGCCTCATTACCTGCAGGGTTAGCAATAGTCCTGTCAAACTGGATCTCCACGTTTGTATCTTTTGCGAGACACAAAATGTTAGGAACTCCGGGAGGACTTACATTTACAGTTATTGTAGCTTCTTCGGAAGTATAACCTGACTGGTTTATTCTGAAATTAAAATTACCAACCCCGTTACCCGTGGTTCCGGTTGGTGCATAAATTACATTCATCCCGGCGTCAGTAACATTTGCCGAAGCTGAAATAATAGGACTTCCTCGAACACCTGCATTATACTGATATAACTGACCCTGTGAGGGAAGGGAGCTTATAATAGCTGATGCAGGATTCCCATCGCCTCCGGTGTAATTGAGTTTAATGGTTTTATCCTGCCCATATACAGCGTAGATAGTCTGGGGAGTAGGTACCGGATGATGTGGCGGAGCTGTTGTAAACCGGCGTACCTCGCACCATGTTGTTGCAGTAGTATTGTATGAAAATACAGCCCAGTAATATGTTTCACCGATTGATAGACCTGTTATATCGTAGCTTAAATTTGCTCCGGGATAATAATATGTGGCAGTAGCAAGAGAGGAATTATTATCAATTGCTAAAAAATACACACTGGCATTCGAAGCTGCAGACCACTCAAAAGTCTGATCCGCACCTAGCACCGCATCCGCAGGAGGATTTACCAGATTAGCAATCCCCGGGTCAGGAAGATCTTCGTTGCTGGTCAGATATACACCATCATATAAAGCGTTTGCGTCATCAGTATATGCTGAACCGTTCCATGTAAAAGAAATAGCATCTTCAGTATTGACTGCAACTCCGTCGTGGAATGCATATAAATACCCGCTGCTGCCATCTGAATTTTCAAGACCTATAGTTGCATTCGCTCCATGTGATACAGGTGAATAAGCATCTACAATAAGCCGGTATTGAATCTGGATAACACTATTATCCTCATAAAGAATTACAAAGAAGGTACCGAATGGCGCTGTAACAGGGTCGAAACCCATATTTTTAAACTGAATAATGCACTTTCGGTAAGGAGCGACACCAAAAGTCCTGTATAAAATCCTGGAATCAGTGTTTAGTATGGAAAGATTGTCCCAGAATGGTGCAATGTAATTATTTGGAGATGTATTGTCAGGGATAGTTACTGCGGTATCATAAAATCCGTCGGGGTCGGTAAACATAATAAGGCCATTGGCACTTACATAAAACTGTGTGTAAGTAATCCCAAAAAAAGCAAAATCAAAGCCTATGGGAAAGGGTCCATCATTTGCAGGTTGAATATTCTGTTTAAAACCGGTAGCTATCACAGTTCCTTCATAAATAGTTTCCAGTGGTTGTGCAATAGCGCTAAATGACAATGACACTATCGCCAGCATTAAAATAAACCTGCTCCTCATACTAAAAAAATTAAGTATTAAATTCTGCCTGTTTATCATTTAATAAGACTAACTAAATTACCAAAGAGTTGTATAAAGATAGATTCCGGATACGCTTTCGCCCCGTCAGTCCCATAATTGGGGACTAACAAGAGGTATATCCAGATATCATTTTCAGGCTCCAAAATGAGCTGATTATATTTTATTCAATCTCTCTGAATTATACTTTTTCATTAAAAAAAATACAAAGAAATGGGTTGAATAGAATGTCAAGCTCAGCCTTTATTAATTACCGATTCGAATTTAATTAATTTATTAGAAATAACGTTTTTTATTTGACAAACTAACAGATTTAGTCCATTAATAGGACCAATTAAGAATTATAGTATTTTGCGTATATTATGTATATACAATAAGCATTCAAAATATTCGTTAATGTGAGGAAAGACTATTACGTAAAAAATGACTTCAATACTTTACCTGGCAATACAATTTTATTTATCATTTTACCAACTCTAAAAATTCAAATGTTTATGCCAACAGGTTATTTTTTTTGACAACTGACCTGATCTTTTTGATAAAGAATACAAACATTGTAACAATATTGTTATAATTTTGATTCAAGATTTTATTATACTAATAATAAGTTGTGGGGATTTAAATGTGAAACAGACAAATTTATTTATAAATCCAACTCCAAAGACACCTCAAATTGACCTGAATCAGTACACTGGTGAGTTAATCTTTTCCGGAAAATCGATCCCGGAGAATGCTGCCAAAATATATGAAGTTGTGCTGAAATGGATTCTCGATTATGTTAAGACTCCGAGGCATACAACCAATTTACGGTTAAATCTTGAATATTTTAATACAGCATCAGCAATCTGGCTGGCAAAAATAGTTCAGGCTATCTGCACCATTGAGAATGATGAAAATACATTGATAATTCACACCTATTTTAGTATTGAAGATTTTGATAACCTGGACTCTGAAGATATTCTGGATGAACTTTATCCATTAATAAATCTGATAGGATCACCTACCATAAGTGTTGGTATTAAAATATATGGTACCGACGAAAAGGGTGAGATACTTAAAGAGTCGATGGTTTTAATTTAAACCCTCCCCTATTTATTCCATTTAAACTGCCTATTCTTTAATTTTTTGGTATAACTTTATTACGCCAAATTATTATTACGATCATGAGGATATTAATCTTTGTGCTGATTTCAATATTCGCTACTATGGAAACATTTTCCCAAAACAATCCTACTGACAGACAGCCGGTTGCTGCCGGAAGATTCTACCCTGCTGATAAAGAGACTCTTATCAAGGACATTGCAAAGATGTTCGAAAATTGCAAGAAGTCATCTGAGAACCAGAATGTGAGGGCAATTATTAGTCCCCATGCAGGATATGTATTTTCAGGGAAAATAGCCGCAGCAGCCTATTCAACTATACCGAAAAATTCGGTTTATAAGAATATTTTTATTATCGGTTCTAGTCATGTAATGTCATTCGATGGAGCATCGGTATATAATTCCGGAGATTATATAACCCCAATGGGTAGAATAGTTGTCAACAAAGAGATTGCCAACAAACTCATAAATGAGAACAAGGTATTTAACTTTCCAACGACTGCACATATACAAGAACATAGCATCGAAGTTCAATTACCTTTTATTCAATACTATTTTAAAGATACACCAATGATTGTTCCGGTTATTATCGGAACTGATAATGAAAAGAGTGTAAAAAAGATCGCAGAGATACTCAGACCCTGGTTCACATCAGAAAATCTGTTTGTCATTAGCAGCGACTTTTCACATTATCCATCTTACAAAGATGCTATTGAAACTGACAACTTAACAGCAGTGAGTATTTCATCGGGGAACCCCGTGACATTTCTCAAAACACTTAAAAACAACTCTACAAAAAGGATTCCAGGTTTGGTAACCAGTATGTGCGGATGGACCTCAGGCCTAACGCTTCTATATCTGACTGAAGGAAATAATCAACTTGAAATTAAACCTATTGACTACTGCAATTCAGGAGACTCACCTTATGGAGGCAAAGACGAAGTTGTTGGTTATCATGCTATGGCAGTGGTTGAAAAAAAAACAGCATCAGAAAGCAGGAATGAAGCAGGAGAAGATATGACATTTACTGCTGAGGAAACTTCTCTTCTGTTTACAATTGTCAAAAGCTCAATACAATCGATGTTATACGATAACAAAAAAACTGTAATCGATGAAAGCGACATCCCTCTTAAGTTCATGGCACCAATGGGAGCGTTTGTAACGCTGAAAATTAACGGGGTATTAAGAGGATGTATAGGAAGGTTCATCTCATCAGATCCACTTTACAAGGTTGTACAGACATCGGCGATCTCTTCAGCTTTCGAGGATCCACGTTTCTCTCCTCTCACAAAGGAAGAATATAAAAAAACAGATATTGAGATTACTGTACTTGGCCCGTTAAAGAAGATCAATAATATCAGTGAGATAGTCTTAGGAAAACATGGTATCTATATTAAGAAGGATTTCAGATCTGGAACTATGCTGCCGCAAGTGGCTACGGAAAACGGGTGGACTGTTGAAGAGTTTCTGGGATATACATCACGGGAAAAAGCCGGATTGGGATGGGACGGCTGGAAGGATGCAGAAATATTTATCTACGAAGGAGTAGTACTTGAAGATAAACAAAGGTAATTATGTATCATGTTTTTGGCACAGGATTCATTGCAATACTCTTATATTTAATTAGCTACCTTTTCTATAGAATTGGATATTACTCCCTTATATTACATAGAAAATTATGGAACACACTTCTGGCAGTTGCATTCATTATCACTGCTATGGCCGGAGTATTTATGGCTCTGCAGGTAAACTATAAATGGGATATTCCTATTGCTAAATCATTGCTTAAGTGGCATGTAGAGTTTGGGATTGGAATGGCAATCACAGGATTGTTTCATTTTATCTGGCATCTCTCCTATTTTAAAAAGATATTTGTTTTGCCAGAGAATGGTCAAAAGCAGGGCGACACTCAAAAAGTATCTTCAGCTGAGATCAGTACAAATCTTTTTATAGTAGGCTTCGTTAGCTCTTCAATTCAGTTTTTGCTGATAAGAGAGATAATGAATATTTCAGGTGGATATGAACTTATTGCAGGGATATTTCTCGGTTCGTGGTTAATTGGATCGGCAATAGGTTCTTATTTAGCCGGAAGATCATTACTCATAGATATTAGAAAGATCAATCTTATTTTTTCTCTTGGTCCCATAATTTCCCTGCTTCTATTGCTTCTTTTATCCAGACTTTTTTTGAATACAGGCGAAACTCCTTCCTTTTTAGTAAGTATGATATATACTTTTCTTGTTCTGATCCCATTTTGTCTGATATCCGGCTTCACCTTTATTAAATTACTTTTTATAGCCAGGTCTGGTAATAATTTTGTTCCTGGCAGATCATTTTCAATTGAGACTGCCGGTGGCATTGCTTCAGGGATAGTAATATCTATGCTAACATCCGGGTCAATGAATACATACCAGTTGATTCTTCTGATAATATTAACTTCTTTATCTTATGTATTGCTGGTTTTCTTTATCAGAAGTGTCAAGCTAAAAATATTTACCAGGTTTTCTATTATTGCGCTGGCAACAGGTATCATAATTTTTAATCCAGATATTCTTTTCAGACAAATTTTACTACCAGGTATTAACGTTATCAATACTATCGATACACCTTATGGCAATATTACAGAAGGAGATTATAAAGGCGAGCAGAGTGTCTATTATAATCAAAGGCTTCTATCATATACCGATGACGCAATTGAAAGGGAAGAGGATATACATTATGCAATGCTTCAGTGTGAATCTCCTGAAAAAGTAATTCTGGTATCCGGAACACTTCACTCACACCTTCAGGAAATTTTGAAATATCCTGTTCATAAGCTCATTTACATAGAAAGAGACCCTGCCCTGGTAAAGTCAGAAATATCTTCCGCAAATAATTTTCCTGGTGAGCTTGTTATTGCAAATAGAGATGCATTCAGGTATATCAGGAGTTCACGGGAACTTGTTGATGTTATTATTCTCCTCATTCCTCCACCTTCAACTCTGCTTCTGAACAGGTATTACACAACTGAATTCTTCAATGAGGTGAAGAAAAACCTTACGCCCGGGGGTATATTTATGTGTTCACCCGGACCAGGAGACAACTATTTCAATAAAGAGTCTTTAAATATGTATTCATCAATATATAATAGCCTGGCAGAGGTATTTAAGAATATTAAACCGGTGGTCGGTAATAAACTTTATTTATTAGCATCTGATAAAGAATTATCAGTTTCATTCTGCCAGCTTACTGAGGCAAAAAATATTAAAAACATTTACGTAAGCCCTGACTATCTGTCAGATGACCTTATAGAGAATAAATCAGCTGAGGTCACTGCCCTTTTTGACCATGGAATAAGGCAAAACAGATATGCATTCCCGGTAGCAAATTCCTATTTTCAATCATATAATTTCAGTAAAAATATGAATGAGAAGATAGTTGCAATCGTTTTAATGATTTTGGTCTTCGCTATGCCTGCTCTGATAATAAAAAGAAAGAATCTTATTATGTACTTCAGTGCTTCGGCACTGGCCGGATTTGAAGTAATTATGTTGCTGACCCTTCAACTAATTGTCGGAAATATGTACCAGCTTACCGGTCTTATTATTGCCGGATTAATGACTGGTCTGGCAATTGGTGCCGGAGTCAGTATCAGGTTTCTGAATTCAATCCCATTCAGAATCAAAGGGCTCATTCTCATATTCTTCTACATAGGTATTGGTCTGATTTATAATTATATGCTTACCCTGAATAGTGAATTACCGGCTATTATTATTATCATTATCTCAGCATTCTTACCTGCACTTATCACAGGGCATCTTTTCCGTGAGCTTACTCATAATTCAGAAGGATCATCAATGCCCTCAACAACATACAGCGCTGATCTTGCCGGATCTGCATTCGGTTTTATCCTTATTTCAGGCTTAACAGTGCCGATATTCGGAATTAAAATTTCCATTTTTTTATTATCAGCACTGATTTTTGCAGGAGTTGCATTTGGTACAATTAAGAACAAGTAGTAGTTTTAGAGAATATTGGCAAAGCCATTAAAAGCAAAATGCAAAATAGAAAATATGATATCAGCAAGCGTGATTTTATCAAAAAATCACTTGCATTATCAGCCGGAGTAATCTGTTTCCCCTGCAATGCTATTATGTCAGATATGTCATCTGAGCAGAAAGGCATTTACAAAAGAATTGCTATGTACCAGGAAGAGACAGCCCGGGGAATAATGTGCGGGATATGTCCGAATGAGTGTGTACTTAAGGAGGGTGAACTAAGCAAATGTAATAATCGCAAGGTTCTGAACTCCAAATTATATACCCTGGCATTTGGCAACCCTTGTTCTGCCAATATTGATCCTGTTGAGAAGAAACCACTTTATCATTTTCTACCCGGGTCACGAGCTTACTCTATTGCCACAGCCGGATGTAATATGGTATGTCTAAATTGTCAGAACTGGACTATATCCCAGACAAGTCCCGATAAAACAAGAAACTATGACCTGATGCCGGAGAAAGTAGTTGAGGAATGTATAAAAAACAATTGCAGCTCAATAGCATATACCTACTCTGAACCGGTTACTTTTTATGAGTATGTTTATGAAACTGCAATTCTTGCAAAGAAAGCGGGTATAAAAAATATTATTAAATCGAATGGTTATATAAATCCTGAGCCCCTGAAAAAGCTTTGCACTGTTATTGACGGTGCCAATATTGATCTCAAAGCATTCAACAACAGCACCTATTTGAAACTCACCGGAGGAAAATTACAACCTGTTCTGGATGCCCTTAAAGTATATAAAGATATGGGTGTATGGCTTGAGATTACCTACCTCATTGTTCCAACCTGGACAGATAATATGGATGAGATAAGAATGATGTGCAGATGGCTTAGCGATAACGGTTTCAAAGAGACACCAATACATTTCAGCAGGTTCTATCCTATTTATAAACTTGAACAATTACCTCCCACCCCTATTGAGTTACTAAACAATGTATCACGTATAGCAGCAGAGGAGGGCATTAACTATGTTTATACCGGCAATGCTCCAGGGAATGAGATATCGGATACGATTTGTCCATCATGCAACTCAACTCTTATTGTCAGACAAGGTTACCGGATCGTATCGAATACAATAACTGGAGGAAAATGTAATAAATGCGGACACAGTATTGAAGGAGTATGGAATTAAATTATGCCCATTTTTGAATACATGAAAGAATCTGAAGCAAAGGCAAGAATTGAAAAACTCCTGAAGGAAATTGAAAACCATAATCATAGATATTATGTGTTGAATCAGCCTTTAATTTCGGATTTTGAGTATGATATTCTATTAAACGAACTTGACACCCTTGAGAAGAAATTCCCGGAATTTATAATTGAAAGCTCACCTACCCGACGTGTTGGTAATGATATTACAAAAGAGTTCGAACAGTATGTACACAAATATCCCATGCTTTCGCTGGGAAACACATACAGTGAAGAAGAGCTCAGGGAATTTGACACAAGGATTAAGAAAACAATTTCAGGTTCGATAGAATATGTATGTGAACTAAAATTTGATGGTGTTTCAATAAGCATAACTTACAGAAACGGGACACTGTTCAGAGCAATTACACGAGGTGATGGTAACAAAGGTGACGATGTAACGCTAAATGTTAAAACAATTAATAGTATCCCACTGAAGATCACAGGGAAAGAGGTGCCTGCTGAATTCGTGATGCGAGGTGAAATACTAATGCCAAGGGCAGTTTTTAACAGCTTAAATGATGAGAGGATTAAAGCAGAGATAGCTCCATTCGCCAATCCACGTAATGCCGCATCAGGTACTCTTAAACTACTCGATCCAAAGATTGTTGCATCCAGATCTCTCGATTGCATGTTCTATTATATACTTGGTGAAGAGCTTTCATTTGATAACCATTATGATAATTTAAACGCGGCCTCTGAGTGGGGCTTCAGGGTACCTGACAGTCTCATGTTATGCAAAAATATTGATGATGTATTTGAATTTATATCGTACTGGAAATCAGAACGAGAGAACCTGCCTTATGATATTGATGGTGTAGTTATTAAAGTTAATTCCTTGAGTCTCCAGAATGAACTTGGATTTACTGCCAAGTCCCCTCGCTGGGCTATAGCTTACAAATATAAGGCAGAGGAGGCTCTGACAAGGTTGTTATCCGTAACATTCCAGGTTGGGCGAACAGGAACAGTTACACCTGTTGCAAATCTCGAACCTGTTCTTTTATCAGGATCAACGGTAAAAAGAGCTACTCTTCACAATGCTGATCAGATTGCTCTGCTCGATCTGCATATTAACGATATGGTTTATGTTGAAAAGGGAGGTGAAATAATTCCAAAAATAGTAGGCGTTGATCATTCTTTAAGAAAGGAAAACAGCAGTAGCATCATCTTTATCTCTAACTGTCCGGAATGTGGAACAGCATTAATTAAAAATGAAGGGGAAGTAAATCATTTCTGTCCCAATTACCTTCATTGTCCACCGCAGATAAAAGGCAGAATTGAACATTTTATTAGCAGAAAAGCTATGGATATTGATGGTTTAGGAGAAGAGACGATCGACCTGCTTTTCAATAAAAAACTGATCCGTAACTTTTCTGACCTGTATGATTTACGTTTGGAGCAACTTATCCCGCTGGAGCGGCTTGGAGAAAAATCGGCTACCAATATTTTGAGAAGCATACAAGATTCTGTTAATACTCCGTATCACAAGGTACTATTTGCTCTTGGTATCAGGCATGTAGGAGAAACTGTAGCTAAAACTATTTCAACAAGATTCACGACAATCGATGAACTTATTAGCGCCGGCCAGGAACAATTAACCGGGATACATGAGATTGGTCCTAAAATAGCAGCAAGTATTATCGCCTATTTTTCTGATGTTGAAAATCTTGAAATAATTAATAAGCTCAAATCGGTTGGTGTAAGGTTCAGTGGTAAAATAGAAGCCGGCACAAAAGGGAACAGTCTGGTTGAAAAGACTATTGTTATATCCGGTATTTTTGAGAAACATAGCCGTGAGGAGTACAAAGAGATGATCGAAAGAAATGGTGGTAAAAATTCAATGTCAGTATCGGGGAATACCTCTTTTATTCTTGCAGGGGAAAACATGGGTCAGTCAAAAAAGGAGAAAGCCCTGGAACTGGGTGTGCCCCTTTTAAGTGAAATAGAATTCCTTAGATTAATTGGTAAAGATTAACAAAAAGGCACCATATATTTTAACAAAAAACTGTTAGGTTTGTAATATGGAATTATTTCGAAATACCCGTCTTAGAATTGGGAAAGCTCTTCTTGCAAAAAAGGTAGCCAAAGCTAAAAGGAGAGTGTTTTTTTCAAATATGAACATGGTAAAAACTATTGGAATTATCTGGGATGCATCAAGACCTCAGGATTTCTTATCCTTAAAAAACTTTTATCAAAAGATGCATGACAGGAAAATTGAAGTTAAAATACTTGGATACTTCCCCGGGAAAGTATTGCCGGATCAATATACTGCAATCAGATATCTGACATGCATAAGAAAAGAGGAGTTAAATTTATTTTTCCAGCTTGTCTCTCCTGATTCCAATTCCTTTATTGCAAATCGTTTTGAAGTACTGATTGATCTTAATTTCAAGAAACTATTTCCGCTACAATATATATCATCATTATCTAATGCCGGGTTTAAGGTTGGATTGTTTGATTCTGAAACAATTAACACCCCATACGACCTGATGATGGAGATTAAAAACCCGGTTGATATTGAGAGTTATCTGAATCAGGTTATCCTTTACCTTGAGATGATAAATTCAGGATCCGACAAAAATGCTGATAAATAATAAATAATATGAAAATATTTAAAGGGACAGGTGTTGCCATAGTTACACCATTTAAAAATGACTCAAGCATTGATTTTGCCGCATTCGGGCGTGTTATAAATCATGTTATTGAAGGAGGGGTGAACTATATCGTTGCAATGGGAACCACAGGGGAGTCTGTAACTCTTACAAAAGATGAAAAAAATGCCCTTATATCATTCACTACTGAAGCAATTGACAACAGGATTCCTCTTGTTGTTGGTATTGGAGGCAATAATACACAGGATGTTATTAATTTTATCAGGCAATCTAATCTGACCGGTGTCGATGGAATATTATCTGTTGTACCATATTATAATAAACCAAACCAAAGAGGGCTTTTTCAGCATTTTAAGGCTATTGCAACATGTAGTCCAATACCTGTAATCCTCTATAATGTGCCTGGCCGGAGTTGTTGCAATATATCTTCCGATACATGTCTGGAGCTTGCTCATGAATGTGAGAACATTATTGCCATTAAAGAGGCCTCCGGCGATATAAGCCAGATAATGAGAATAATTAAAGATAAGCCCGAAAATTTCAGTGTTATTTCCGGTGATGATACGATGACTATTCCAATTATTGCAGCAGGCGGATCAGGTGTTATTTCAGTTCTTGCTAATGCTTTCCCATCCCATGTCTCTGAAATAGTAACCCATTCATTAAAAAACAACTATAAATCAGCACGTGAAATCCAGTTCAGATTCCTGGAAATGATTGAATTACTTTTTATTGAAGGCAATCCTGCCGGGGTTAAAGCGATGCTTAATATAATGAACCTTAGCCAAAATAACCTCAGGCTGCCTCTCGTTACTGTAAGCAGAACTATCTATACCAGGATACAGAAAGCAATTGAAGAGGTAAATAAAATCTGATCAGGCATTGGCACTTGCTCCCTGGATTCCTCCCTGTTGCCTGCCATGACATTGTTTGTATTTTTTTCCGCTTCCGCATGGACAAGGGTCATTTCTTCCTACCTTTTTATCTACCCTTACAGGTTCAGTCTTCTGGTTTTTGTCCTGTCCGCCACCGGTATTGCTATATTGAGAGAAATCACTTTTTGAGGTTTTTAATTTGCTCATATCAACCTGCCGCCTTCTCTGTGCTTCTTTAACCTGCTCAGGATCCTGTGTCGGGATATGACCTTTCATAAGAGTACCCACTACATCCTTGTTCACTTTGTTAATCATTGTTTTGAATAACTCAAAGGACTCAAATTTATAAATCAGTAAAGGATCTTTCTGTTCATAAGTAGCATTCTGCACTGATTGTTTTAACTCGTCCATTTCCCTCAAATGCTCTTTCCATGAATCATCAATTGTCGCCAGTACAACTGTTTTCTCATACGCTTTTGCAAGTTCTTTTCCTTCCGATTCTGCCGTAGCCTTAAGGTTTGTGACAACCTGAAAAACCTTCACTCCATCGGAAATAGGTACTACAACATTTTCATAAACCTGGGACATTCTGTCATATACATCCTTTAAAACAGGATAGGCTTGCGCTGAAATTGTATCAACTTTTCTTTTATATGTATCCAGAACCTTTGCATATACTTTATCAGTCACCTCCACAGAATTGACTCTTTTAAACTCCTCATCCGGAACCGGAGAGTCCATTGAAAACGAACGGATAAGCTCAAAATCAAAATTTTCAAAATCCCCATCACCGTGATATATATCAACCAGGTTTTCAGTAACATCGAACATCATATTAGCAATATCAACACTTAACCGCTCACCAAGGAGTGCATGCTTTCTTTTCTTGTAGATAACCTCCCTCTGAGAGTTCATTACATCATCATATTCAAGAAGCCTTTTTCTGATACCAAAGTTATTTTCTTCGACTTTTTTCTGTGCTCGTTCGATAGATTTGGAAATCATTGAGTGCTGAATCATTTCACCATCTTTCAGTCCTAGTTTATCCATAATACCAGATATTCTTTCTGAGCCAAAGAGCCTCATAAGTTCATCTTCGAGAGAGACAAAAAACTGGGAAGAACCAGGATCTCCCTGTCTTCCAGCCCTCCCCCGCAGCTGTCTGTCTACCCTCCTCGATTCATGTCGCTCAGTACCTATTATAGCCAGTCCTCCTGCCTGCCTTACTTCCTCAGTAAGTTTTATATCGGTACCACGACCAGCCATGTTTGTAGCAATTGTGACTGTACCTGTTTTCCCGGCTTCAGCAATAATTTCCGCTTCACGTTGATGGAGCTTGGCATTCAGGACATTATGTTTAAGCCCTTTCATTTTTAGCATCCGGCTCAACAATTCCGAGATTTCTACTGATGTTGTTCCAACCAGAACTGGTCGTCCCACCCGGTTCATTTCAGCAATCTCCTCTATAACGGCATTATATTTTTCTCTTTTAGTCTTATATACAAGATCCTCGCGGTCGAACCTGACAATGGGTCTGTTTGTAGGTATAACAACTACATCAAGTTTATATATATCCCATAATTCACCAGCCTCAGTCTCTGCAGTACCTGTCATTCCTGCCAGCTTATGGTACATCCTGAAATAATTCTGCAGGGTTATTGTGGCATATGTCTGAGTAGCAGCCTCAACCTTTACATTTTCTTTTGCTTCAATAGCCTGATGAAGACCATCGGAATAGCGTCGTCCTTCAAGAACACGTCCGGTTTGCTCATCAACTATCTTAACCTTATTGTCCACCACAATATACTCGGTGTCAAGGTCAAAAAGGGTCCATGCTTTTAGAAGCTGAGTCATAGTATGAACTCTCTCCGATTTAACCGAATAATCCTGAAGAAGCTCATCTTTTATCCTTAGCTTCTCTTTATCTGATAAATCCGATTTTTCCATATCGGCAATCTTTGAGCCAACATCGGGTAGAATGAAAAAACTTGCATCTTCAACAGAGGTAGAGATAAGATCAAGGCCTTTTTCAGTAAGCTCAATGGAGTTAGCTTTTTCGTCTATAATAAAGAAGAGAGCATCAGTCGCCTTAGGCATATCCTTGCTGTTATTCTGCATATAGAAGTTCTCTGTCTTAAGCAGCAATGACTTATTACCCTCCTCACTAAGGAATTTTATAAGAGCTTTATTTTTTGGAAGACCCTTATACGCTCTTAGCAGAAGTAAGCCACCTTCCTCATTTTTATCATCTGAAATAAGTTTCTTTGCATCGGCCAGTATCTGTGTTACAAGCTTTTTCTGTTCGCTAACCAGCTTATCTACTTTGGGTTTCAACTCATCGAATTGTTGGGTATCACTTTTAGCAGTTGGTCCTGAAATAATAAGAGGAGTCCGGGCATCATCGATAAGGACTGAATCAACCTCGTCAACGATAGCATAATGATGTTTGCGCTGGACAAGATCTTCAGGGTTAATAGCCATATTATCTCTCAGGTAGTCGAAACCAAATTCGTTATTAGTTCCAAAAGTTATATCAGCGTTATATGCTTTACGTCTTTCGACAGAATTGGGCTGGTGTTTGTCAATACAATCAACTGTAAGACCATGAAATTCATATATAGGGCCCATCCATTCAGAGTCGCGTTTAGAGAGATAGTCATTAACAGTAACTATATGCACTCCTCTTCCGGCAAGAGCATTAAGAAAAACAGGGAGAGTCGCCACTACTGTCTTCCCTTCACCAGTACCCATTTCAGCAATTTTCCCTTTATGGAGAGCTACACCTCCGTTCAGCTGAACATCATAATGAATCATATCCCAGGTAATTTCATTACCCCCGGCAATCCATTGATTACTCCATATTGCTTTATTACCGTTAACAGTTATGCTTTCTCTTTTGGCAGCAAGATCCCTGTCATATTGTCGTGCCGTTACTTCAAGAGTACTATTCTCTTTAAATCTTTTTGCAGTCTCTTTAATAATAGCAAAAGCTCTTGGGACAACCTGATCAAGTACAACCTCAAGTTGTTCATTGATCTGGCCTTCAATCTTATCAATAGCATTGTAAACCTCTTCTTTAAGATATACATCTTCCTCTGCTTCAGCCTTAACCCTGAGTGATTTGATCTCATTTTCGTATGCTTCAACACTTTCATTTATCTCCCTTCTGATAGCATCTGTAAGATCTCTCAGACCGTCATTTGATATATCATTTAATTTATCAAATTCAAGGTGAATCTTGTCAATGTAAGGATTAATTTCCTTTAGATCCCTCTCATATTTATTTCCCAGAAAAAGTCCTAAGACATTATCTATAATGCTCATTTTAAGGTATTTTACAATTTTTTAAAAATTCCCAGCAAATTTAGTTTATTTTTCCAATAATAAATTCCAAAAATCAAATTATGCAAAAACCCCGCCAATGTTGCGGGGTTTACTATATTTATCTTGTAAGGCTATACTTAAATGTTTTTATCCCATTATCGAGGTATAATAAAATTATGTATATGCCGGCAGGGTATCTGGAAATATCAACGAAAGATTCTTTATCTACCGAAGTAAAATCATTTTTTATACATATACCTGAAGAGCTAAAGATTCTGTAACGTATTGGTTTCCAAGCATCATTACCTTTCGTGGCTGAACTGATCCTGATAAGGCCACTACCCGGATTGGGATAGATATAAACAGGATCATAACTTATTTTCTCAACTGCATCGACAAGAGGATGTATATCAAGATCCTCAATAACCCATCCCCATCCGTTGGCAAACGGATCAGAGTACAATCTGAAACGCAACAATAATGTGTCACCTGCCGAAATATTTTCAGAAGGCAGGTAATAAACTGTATGAGCAAGAAGCATAGTCTCACTTCCTGCAAAGTTTGAGTTCATGACAAGAATAGAACTGTTATATGATGTTTCCCACGATGTAATAAACCGGCAATCATATCCATCTGTCAGCCGAAACCATGTTTTACCGAAATTATTTGATCCTTCAATAATGACATAGTCATAAAAATCATCAGATCCGAATACTGAGCCTGGTTCTCCGGGTTCAACGAGAACTATCTCTTTGAAGTTTATTAATAAGCCTGACTCATTGAATTTCAGAGGGTGCCTGAGAAGAGCAGTGTAATCAATACTCTTGTCGTTATCTTCCGGACTTTCATAAGGATGTTTTGAATGAAGGGCATTACTATTGAATCCAACAGGTTGTGTAATTTCGAACCCGACATTAAAAAAGTCATCAGCAGCATTTGTAAAATCTGTTGAATAACTCCCAAGGGTTGATCCTAAATGCTCAATTTGAAAAACAAAATACCCGGATTCAGGCAGTAAAGAAGTATTTGGTATCAGAGCGGAGTCAACAGCAAATATCCTGTACTGAATTGAATCACCTCCATTACTTAGCAGAGATACTGCATTAATAATTGCATTGTAACTATCAGAAATTCCGCTTTTTAGACCAAGATAATTTGATTGACCATTATTGACCTTATATTCAACATATACTGTATCTATCCCTTTGTTATCAGTTACAGTTGCCCGGAAATTTAGTGAATCTGTTGTCTCAAAGAAATAATCAATAGGTGTATGTAATATTACTGGTTTAATAGTGTCGGCTCCGACAAAAACCTTATAACGAAAAAATTCATTTAACGAAGGAGATCTGTAAAGTCTCAGAAAATAATCCTCAACAAAGAAATAATATTGAAGTTCTGAATTGTAAGAAGGTATGCTGATAGCAGTGGCGAACGAGTCATCAGAATTTGGAGATATCATGTAAATTGTATCACTATTAAGAAAGTTATCGAATGAGAATACCACCCCAACATTATCGCGGTTATAAAGAGTATCTGATTCAATCCTGGATGAAAGGACAATTTCGTCAATGTTATCTTCTGTGTCACCAATAGGTTCATGAACTATTCGTGTATTAATCCAGCCCAAATCTCCAAGAATAGAAAAAGTTAATTTCCCCGGACCATGAATAGCTTCGCCCATATCTATGTAAGGAGTCATTAGAGTATTCGGTTCATCTGTCAGCTCTTCATCGAGATGTGATACACTTGAGCCGTTATCCCATTCAATGGGCACATATAAACTGGCTCTGCTACCTGATGTGTAATTATTTAACAGAGGTCCATTAAAAAAGAGTTGACCTCCGATAAGTTGGGATCGAAGGTCTGGTGAAAAATTCAGAAACTTTAAAGTATCAGTTAATCTGTCTCCTGATTGTGATTCTACAAATGTATCGTAGATCATAGGAATAGAATTTATGCCGTACCAACCATAAGTATCATCTGTATTCATACTATCAAAAAATCCCAGTCCATGACATATTTCATGCAGCACAACTGTAACCAGGTCATAAGCCAGAGGGGCCGTATTTCCGTCAATACCCAGATACCAGTTTATTGAACTGTTGATAGTCAATTTAATATCTCCATTCAGGTCATCATTCAGACTTTGCCCTGCTATCTTTTCAGCAAGAGCAGCAGGATAATAGGCATTAGGATTTAAAGCATCTATTGACCAACCAGCAGCATATCCGGTTATACTCGAATTACCTAGTACCCCTGAAGTGGAAAATTTTTCCCAGCTAGCTAAAATTGTCAGTTTCGTATCAGCAGGAAGCATTGCTTCCAGGATCAAAGCAGCATATTCCATAGCGCCTATTGCCTGACTTGGGAATCCTGTATAATAGAATGTTATGGACCCTCCTCCTTTGGATAAACCTTTATTTAAAAACTCATCCGGGGGAGGAATAAATATCCGGTTTGTTTTATTTCCGGCATAACAAACTCCGGTAACAGATGAATTTAAAATAATATCCTGTGCCTGTAGAGACAGAATCGAAGAAAAAATCAGAATAAAAGCGGTAAAGAGTCTTTTCATGGATTTGTCTGAGCATTGGCTTGTGGCATTCTCAAACTTAAAATATCTTTGTCAAACTGGTACATATTATTTTTTCCGACAAGACGAACTTTGTCAATTATTGTTTTGACTGAAGCTTCCTCTTCAACCTGCTCCATAACAAACCACTGTAAAAAGTTATGTGTATTGTAGTCTTTCTCCTCGAGTGTCAATCCAACAATCTCATTAATGCTGGCCGTCACGAACTCTTCATGTTTTAATACTTCATTGAAAACTTCTTCTACACTTTTAAAGTCACCCGAAGGTTTTTTGAAAGCTGGAATAACTGCTTTACCACCTCTTTCATTGATATATTTAATAAATTTCAACATATGAAGTTTCTCCTCATCTGCCTGACTGTAAAGCCATGAAGCTACTCCGGCAAAACCATTTGTTTCCGCCCATGTTGCCATTGCAAGATACAGGTTTGAAGAATAGCCCTCTCTTTCGACCTGCCTGTTGCAGATATCTTCTATTTTTTTCTTTAACATAATTTCAAGTTTTTTAGTTTATTAATAACACTTAGTTCAAGTATGATGTTCATTGCTTAATAGTTCTTCAATCTTTTTAGTGATGGTTGCTGGTTGCTGGTTATTGAGGCTTTGCCGAAATCACGCTTTGCGTGACTGGTTATTCATTAATGAAGACTTATGTAATATCTAAATTAAATGTTTTTTTCATCTCTTTCAGGATTGGGTATTTGGTAAAGAGGTAATTAATTTTCTGCTCATCAGTATACAAAATATCATTCGTCTCCGACAAATCAACAGAAGTCTCAATATCAATGCCTGACAAAATAAATTTGTTATCAAGAAAGGTTAAAAACTTTTGTTTATAATTCTGAATAAATGTATCCTTCTGGGCAGCATTGGAAAGATGTATTCTTATTGTCTCATCGCTTTCAAATTCAGGTTTTATTGTTTTAAACATACTGACTATCCTTGTTCCTTCTCCTTTTAGCTGATCTGTAAATTCCAGCCAGGCATCTGTGAAGGCTTCGGGGCTGAATTCCATTTTTGGTCCTGAATGTGCTTCAGGAACAGGCATACCATGACCTTCAACATGCCTTTCAGTAGCCTCATTCTCTTCAGATATAATACTTTTTATCGAAAATGATTTTGTGGTTTTTTCAATAACAGGATCATGTTTACCCTGTTCCACCTCCTCAATAGTGACCTTTTGAACAACAGATTGACTTTCATTACGGATAATCTCTGATTTAGATGGAAGAGGCAGTTCTTCCCTGCTATTTTCAGACTGTTTTATCTCAGACTGTTTTTTTTCGGAATATTCCGGCAGATCATCTGTCAACCGACATAATCTTATCAGCATAAGTTCAATATGCAGTCGTGGATTCTTGCTACTCTTATATGTAAGATCACAATTTGTTCCAATTTCCAATGCTTTGAATAAAAAATCAACAGGGCAATTCCCTGTTTGCTGCAAATACCTCTGTTTAACAACCGGAGTGGCTTCGAGAAGCCTCACAGTAGATTCATCTTTGCTAACAAGCAGATCGCGAAGATGACTATTAAGTCCTGATATAAAATTATGGCCATCAAACCCTTTCTCAAGTATCTCATTAAACGTTATAAGAACTGATGATACATCACCCATCAAGGCCCCATCTATACATTTAAAATAATACTCATAGTCAAGTACATTCAGGTTCTCAATTACATCCTTATAAGTTATTGTTTTACCGCTAAGACTAACTATCTGGTCGAAAATTGATAAAGCATCGCGCAAGGCTCCATCTGCTTTCTGTCCAATAATGTGAAGTGCCTCCTCCGCAGCTTCAATCCCCTCATTATTTGCAACATAGGTCAAGCGGGTTACAATATCTTCAATTCTTATCCTGTTAAAATCGAATATTTGACACCGGGATAGAATAGTTGGAATTATCTTATGTTTTTCAGTAGTGGCTAAAATAAAAATAGCATGTGATGGTGGCTCTTCAAGTGTCTTAAGAAATGCATTAAACGCTGAAGAAGAGAGCATGTGTACTTCATCAATTATATAGATGCTGTATTTTCCGATCTGAGGCGGTATCCTTACCTGATCATTAAGGCTTCTGATGTCCTCAACCTTATTATTAGAGGCAGCATCAAGTTCATGAATATTAAACGATCTCAAGGTATTAAATGAAAGACATGATTCACATTTATCGCAGGCTTTTGCATTTTCACCAAGGTTGGTGCAATTAATTGTTTTGGCGAAGATCCTTGCGCATGTTGTTTTTCCTACACCACGTGGTCCGCAGAAAAGGTATGCTTGTGCCAGATGGTTGTTCATAATAGCACTTTTCAGCGTATTTGCTATAGAGTCCTGACCTACAACCATATCAAAACTGGCTGGACGATATTTTCTTGCTGAAACAATGAAGTTTTCCATATATTACCGACTCTCGTTTCCTTTAAGATTGTTGAAATACAAATATAATCAAAAAGCCTTCCTTAAAAAATGGGTATAATAAATTAAATCCATGTTACTGTAATAATAACTTATAATAAAGAATCCTGGCTGATTGTTCGAGTTAGTAGAAGGGCGTAATTCAGGCAGCTACATGAATTCACACACCCATCTCCCGCTGTTGCGGGCTGCCCATTTTGAGACACCCTCCTTGAAATCCTATAACAGGGATATAATGTGCTTCGAATAAAACCGCTACGAAAGCGTCATTCATTAAGTCATATTTTTTCACTAATAAATTTTTGTATAAACCAAAATAGTTGTACTTTTGCGAGCCAAAATCATTAAACTAAAAAACAATTAATTACTATGTTAAATCAGTACGAAACCGTTTTCATTGCAACTCCCGTTTTATCTGAGAACCAGATGAAGGAAGCGGTACAAAAATTCAAGAAGATCAT
>DATKUO010000085.1:0-2206 GCA_035530515.1 Bacteroidales bacterium | reverse complement strand
CTTTTTAAATTTAAACCAATGGTATTATGTTGCGTTAGTAAGAGATAAAGGATCTACACTAAAAATTTATATTAATGGAGTAGAAAGTAATTCTGAAACAGATATAACAACTGGAAGTATTTTGAGTAATATTGATTGGATTATCGGAGCCAAAGCATCTAATGTTGGACAAGAAATTTTCAGAGGCCTCATCGACGAAGTAAAAATCCACAACCACGCTCTTTCCGCAGCCGAAATCCTACGTAATTATGAGGCTTCGGCTGATGAAACAAATATTGAATAAAGGAGTAAAATAATATGAAAAAAGTAATAATAATCACCGCTTGGTTAGTAGCAACATTCTTTCTCTCAATTTCATTATGTCATGCTCTTGATATCCCAATCTCCATCAACAATGCAAAAGTGGCTGAAGTTTCTACCGGATACAAGCGGCAAATAGATTGGCCGGCATCTCAGAGAATGATTAATAATCCTGATTATGTGCCAATGTGGATAGCTGATCCTGACTATAATCCAGAAATACCGGAGTGGATTGATAATCCTGCATATCCGGGTGAAGATGAACCGGAGATGATTGAGAATCCGGAATACATTGACCAACTTATGATTAACCCTGCTTACGATTCCGAATTACATGAGGGTATACCCACTATGAGGCTGGAAACGATTGTTGATCGTTTCCAAAGTGATGTCAAGCAGCATTTAGTGAACATGGCTAACGCCGGGAATCTTAAAATTGCTTTAGAAGAGGCGAAGGATAATTTTGTGCCTTTAACTAGTTTGGATTGATAAGAAATATAAAAAAATGATGCTCTTAAATAATATAGCAATAACAATCAGTAGAAAAGCAGACAGCACATATGTAAATGGGCATCCTGTAGATGGGGCGGAAACAAATCCTGAAATCAAGGCGAATGTGCAGCCCCTATCAGGAGATGAGATTTTGCAATTACCCGAGGCAGATCGTCAAAAAGATGTTAAAAAGTTATTCTCTACTTCAGAGATTTTGGTAAATGATATTGTTCCTTACAATTCAAAAAATTATGAGGTGCAAAGAGTAAGAGATTTTAGCGAGCATAGGTTGCCGCATTATAAAGCAATTATGTACTTAGTTGAGGGACAATAAATTAAATGGGCGCATATAGGTTAAACGAGGCCAAAGAATTAGCGATTTATACCTGGGTTTATGCTGCTACCGGGGTTACAACAATATGGGATAAACCTGGGGCAAAACGGCCTGCTTTGCCCTATGTCACGATGAATATTTTGTCCGGATCACCAAGAAAATTAGGAAAGGCAGACGAGATATATAAATCAGCCGATACTTTTACTTATAATTTTAGGAAAGCTATTACTTTATCGTGCAATATATACGCAAATAATGCGTATTTAGAGTATATGGAGACCCTTATAAATTCTTTGGAACTGGAAACATATCGGTCTGGGTTAAGGATAGCAGGATTCGCTCTTTGGGGAAATTCGGATCCAGTAGACTTGACCGTGCTACTTGATACAAAATTCGAGCACAGGGTTTCGGCTGATTTTTTCTTCTCATATAATAAAGCGGTTGATGCCGAGATAGGAGAAATCAGGAAAGTAACATTTGAAAGTGATATAGGCGATTTTGTAAATGAGGAGACGGTCGATACAGAAGCTTGATACATAAATAAAACATTGTAGTACAAGAAAGGCAGCCATGCGGGGCCGCATACCCCCATAGTTGCCTTTTTTGTTTTCCTAAGAGGAGATTAAAAATATGGGCACACAAGTTAGCGATGTTGTAGAAATTACGATAAGCAGGGAAACGGCTAAAATTACCCGCACAGGTTTTGGGACACCGCTTTTGCTAGGTGAGGATTGCAGAGTTTATGATCGCGTTACATCCTATTCGACTTTACCCGAGATGGTGACGGGTGGTTATGCCACGACTGACGAATTATATAAAATGGCGGCTAAATTATTGGCTCAAGAATTTAGCCCCCCGTCTTTCAAGGTTGAGCGCAAGTATGCCGATGTAAATTCAAAATGTACTCTGGCATTTACCGGCACCCCTTCGTCCGGGACATGGACGCTTGATGTTTCAATCGCTGGGGCAACGGCGGTAACGTCAGGGAGCATAACCTATGCTGCCAATGATGATGCCGGAACAATTAAATCAGTTTTAGAGGCTATGGCCGGGATTACAGCGGTAACGGTTACCGGCCTT
>DATKUO010000084.1:0-48908 GCA_035530515.1 Bacteroidales bacterium | reverse complement strand
TAATTATTGAAACAATAATTAATGACAACCAAGTATTAATTAACAGGGTTACAATATTATAGCACCAAACTGTTAACAACCATCCAAAAACTATTTTTTATCTAAGAAGGCTGTTAATAACCCTTATAAATTTGTTAATAGCCTGTCAGTTTTTTATTTCTTCGTGCGTTGACCCTGGAACACCCCCCCTTTTTTTGTTTAAACCCTAAAATTAAATTACCTTAGCACCTAAGAGGTGGCATAAACCCGGTCACTCGATCATGGTTGTATTGCAGACATTGACTTTCACAATATCAAACTTTCACATCTGCCACCTCTTTCTTTTGATGTTTATCCTTTTAAAATAAGAAGTCCCTGAAAAATGATTCCCAGGGACTTCTTTTAATCTATTGTCACTTCGGGGTTGGCTTCCCTTAGAAGATTAATTGCATCGCTTAGCGACCTTTTAAGAGGATATTTTGAATTACTATGAAATGCCTTGTATCTTGAGTATGATTGTAAGAATTCATAATCGTCTATCAACATCGTAAAAGTTTTAGGAACTTCGTTTGATGAATTCTGGCTTTCTTTAAGATTCTGGCTTTCTATGTTGCCTTGACCTAATAGACTATTCAATCCCCCGCCCAGGTTACTGTTTTTTCTGAGGTTATCGAAATTCTTCTTTGCCATTGCTTTATTTATTTAATATTTCGTTTACTAAACTCATGTAATCCTTTGCCCCGTTGCTTTTAGGATCATACTCAAAAATATCTTTACCATCTGATTGAGATTCAGCCAGAGCAACGTTTACACGAATTTTTGTTTTCATAAGAACATCACCGAAATAACTCTTAATTTGATTATTAATCTCTTTTGTAAGAACCCTTTGTTCATTATACTTTGTAAAAAACACCCCTTTGATAATGAGTCTAGGATTAAAATGTTTTTTTACAAGATTAATTATCCCTACAATTGAGTCTATTCCTCTATAGGCTAAATATTCCGCTTCCATTGGTATGTAAACCTCGTCAGCAGAAACCAAGGCATTGAGAGTTATTAAGCCTAAAGAAGGAGGACAGTCTATAATACAGTAATCATAATCCTTATCTGTCCCTTTAATTAAATCTTTAAGAATTGTCTCCCTTGCCATTCTTGCTGAAATTTCTAGTTCTATTCCTGCAAAATTCAATGAGTTAGGGACAATTGATAAATTCTTTTTAATCTTAACTATTGGTAGGGGATCTCCCTTGCTAAAAGAAAGGTAGATGTCTTTTTCTGGTTCAAAAATTCCAAAACTTTCAGTTAAATTTGATTGTGGATCTGCATCTATTACAAGGCATTTATTACCTTTTTTTGCTAATCCAGCAGAAATGTTTATTGCCGAAGTGGTTTTTCCAACTCCCCCCTTGTGATTAACAATAACAATTTTCTTCATTTATTTATTTTATTTAAATTAATACAAATATTGTAAATATTTTAATTATTATAAATATTATATAAAAATAAATTATTATAATTATTTAAAAATAATATTTTATTTGCTATAAATACCATTGACTTTGACCCTGTTTGGCCGGAGTTTATTGCCCATTTATGACCGGAGTAGAAAGCTTGTTATTAAATTATTTGGACAGTTGCAAACTGATTGGCCACAAGTTGTCAATACGTCCGGCACTTGCAATTAACTAATGATTCATTCAAATCTTTATATTCTGAATACCCCTTAGACATATCTATACATTTAGTAAGACCTGCTCCAATAAGTTCAGCAGTAGCTCTCTTACCTGCTTCATCATTATCCAAGAAGAGTAAAACCTCAGTATATCCCTTTATCACAGACTTGCTCTTGTTTAGGAATGAAAGAGTATTTAGAATTAAGTAATCATGCTTGCCGGTAAAAAACAGCCTGCAACTGAACCATGATAGAAAATCTATAAATCCTTCAAAGAGCAAAAGTTTATCAGCATTATTCTTAATTAAGGTTACATCTTTGGGTGTACAAGAACCTTTGAAATATTTGCATCTTAATTCATACCCTTTGGAATCGTTCTGGAATCCTATTGCGTAAAAATTCTTATCATTGAGTTTAAAAGAAACTTCTTTACAATACTCTTTTACCAATTGAAGTTTTAGTTTTCGTGATTCCAGGTAGTTAATGAGCTGAATATTTGATATTTCTTTGACATTTGTGATTAACACCTTTGAATCTTCACTATTTAAAACTTTTTGATGATTTGAATAACTATTATTAGATAGAATCTTTAACGCATTCGAACTATCAACCTTAAAAAGCATACTTGTAAGTTTGATGATATCCCCACCATCTCCGATTCCAAAGTCAAACCAGAGATTTTTAAAAGAATTTACCTTAAAGGATGGGTTATTTTCATTCCTGAGAGGAGATTTATACCAATAATTAACCCCTTGGTTATAATCAGGATTAATTCCATTTTTTGCAAGGAAACTAATTATGTCAATTCTTTTGGCTTCGTTACAGTTCATATTCAATCTGGTAATTATTTATAGTTCCTCTGACCAAATTGATAATTGGTTTTTATTTGAATCAGTAATCTTTTTTTTCTTCTTGATATAAGAATCTGCAAACGTTATTCTATCGCCATTGAATACAACTAATGGATTCATATAGTATTTATAAGGATTTGTTGACCTGGCAATAATTCCCTGTTCTACCAGACAAGACAACCCGGCACGAATTATATTATTGGCAGAATAGCCAGTAAAGTCCTTTGCTTCACCAAAGTCTATATATAATATGTCCTTGTTAGGTATTACACATTTTGTAAGGATATAGCCGAACACTTTCATTGCAGCCTTATTTAAATCGTAGAAGGCAGCAAACCGACTTAAGTAGACCTTTACAAATTGGCTTTCGTCCACTTCTATTGTTCGCAAAAAGGCACTATGGGCTACAATCTCTCCATTATCGTTGATTACTTGGTTTAATACTGATTTATTCCCTCTGACAAATACCTTTTTTTTAATTGAATGTCTGTTTATCTCTTGAAGAGCATTCTCCATGAATGGGTTTTCGTCATACTCTGGGAATTTATTTAAAGGGATGTATTTCATACAAGTAACTTTTAAACGGTAAAATGATATTTTTCACGCAACTTCTGCATACCTAAAAAGTATCTATTATGGTTTAAATAAATACCTTATAAGTATCTAGTGCATATTTTAAAAGTATCACATAGATACTTTCGCTATACTGATTATAAGCAAGTTGCATTATCTCTTCTTATGTTCTTTAATACCGCTTTTAAGAAGATCTATTATTTCGCTTCGAAAAAAGAAAAGGCTTTCATTAATGTGATGGCCTTTAATTATATCTGCCTCCATCCAGTTGTAGATAGTTTGTTTGGATTTTTTAAGGAGTTTACAAACATCCTCTATAACTAGGATATCCTCTCCATTTTCTTTGCATGGGTTTTCTTTATCTAGTTCTTCCCTTATGACTTGCTTGGTTATTTCACGATGCTTATCCCAAAAGTCATTAGGATTAACAATAATGATATTTTCCATGTTGTACTGTTTTTAAGACCAGTACAAAAAAATGACAATATCTTATCTATTTAAGTCAAATTCAGGTCTGAAAAGACTTTGTTTTTAAGTAGTTTTATCTAATGTACTAAACAAATTTTCAGTATTTCTAGTAGCGACCTGGAGTATTGTAATAGTATTTCTTAAAGACTCTTTTATAATCTCAAGTTTTTTTAACTCACTATCCTTTAGCTCTTCTTTGTTTTTTATTTTGTTTATAACATTCAATGAAGTTTTTACATTTGGGAAATCTGAAACACTAATCCTGAGGATGCTTGAAAGCAGTAATGCTCTTTCTTCATTCTGAATTGGAATTTTGGTAGTTTCAATAATCTGATCGATTGCAATCAATCTTTCAACTGGATTTGATTCGTAATTTGTGTTTTTATTTTTGTTACCATCAAATGTGGGTTTCATTAATTCATAGTACTTTCTTAAGTAAGCTAATCTTTCTAAATGGTAAATCTTATCGATGTCAATGATCATTTCTTTAACTACAAAGTAATCAAAATCAAAGTATTTAATTTTTTCTCTTACCAGTAATATTCTATCCCCTAAACTTGTGATATCAACTAAATCTGGTGTTTTAATGAATTTAGTTACAACTATATAAAAAAATAATAGAATCAAAAAAGGAAATACTATGAAGAAAGCCAGAGGGAGTGAGGGAAAGACTATTGTTATAGCTAAATATATAATGCAGGATAAGAAATACATGATGGTGAAGCCTAACTTCCTATAATAATATTTGTCTTCGAGCTTTTGGTACGTGTTCTGAATCACAGAAAAAACAGGATGCTTACTGTTCCCTGTCTGATTAGAATCATAATCCTTTTCGAGATTTGAAGTATACTCTTCAAGTAACTCTTTAAATTCCGTTTTACTCATATTGACTTTCATCATTAAAAATAAGTCAATTTAGAGTTTCTGCAAAAATAATTATTAGCACCTGATTAGCACCTAATAAATGCTAAAAGCCCCGATAAATCGAGGCTTTTCGTACCCGGAGCCGGGATCGAACCGGCACAGCATTGCTGCCACTGGTGTTTGAGACCAGCGCGTCTACCAATTCCGCCATCCGGGCTTATTAAGCAGGTCTGCGAAAATAGTTATTTTTTAGATAAATCCAATAATTCAATCTTCCTGAATTCTGTCGGATGGCCTTCTGCCTGGAAGCTTATATATCCCTCTTTGAGCAAAGTTCCATCAGCTAATGGGAAGCCTTCCGGAGTACCACCTCCTATCTGTGGTTTCATATAGGTAAGTACTGTATCTCCCTCTAGAATGTGATGAATAATACTGTCGCCCAATACAACAAATTCAGCTGTTACCCATACATCTCCATGATAGGTCTTTGAAGTGGATGCAGTGCAATGTTGTGTTATAAGTGAGTCATTTATTACAATATTTGTCCCCGGGGTGCATACATTGGAGGTATGCCGCTCATGTATTCCATCTCCGCCAAGTAGCTGAGCTTCAATGGAAACAGGGAAGTCCTGGTCGAGTCCCATAGAAGCTGCAGATTGCGAATGAAGCATTGCCCCATTGTTCCTATATGCCCATGCTGGAGCTCCGGCAACCTGTTCGCCTACAAAACGGTATTCAACCTTTAGTTTGTAATATGAAAATGGTGTTTTGTAAAAGATATGACCAAACTCACTATTGAATTTATCCCATTCATCATAGGAAACTTTCAATATACTATCTTCAACCCTGAAGGTGTTATTGAGATTGTTGTTAAGCTCATACCCTTTAAACTTTATGTCCCATCCTTCCAGGTCTTTACCGTTAAACAGGCTGATCCATTCCTCATTATTACTTTTGTTCGATACATTTGTACAGGAAGCCAGAAATAGCAACAATAAAATAATTGGTGTTTTCATAATATCAATTTTGGTTAGTAATAATAATCTCTCTTTTTGCTGTTATGAATCCTAAGTGAAGCATACCCCGCACCTCGCACCTTGTTACCCCTTACTCTTCATAGTCATCTCCCTGATTGCTAATTCAATACCTTCAGCATCAAATCCGCACTCCCGTTGCAGCTCAGCCTGTGTCCCATGTTCAACAAAATAATCAGGAATCCCAAGCCGTCTCACTTCAGAGCTATACCCATGGTCGCTCATAAATTCAATTATTGCACTTCCGAACCCTCCTTTAAGGACTCCGTCTTCAACAGTAATGATATATTTAAATTTTTTAAAAACGGAATGCAGTATGCCGGTATCAAGGGGAGCCACAAACCTCATGTCGTAATGGGCAACAGATATATTTTCTAAAGAGAGTTTTTTAACAACAGAAGCAACATCAATACCCGGATGGCCAATGCTCAGAATAGCCAGCTCCTTTCCTTTAGTTATCTGCCGTGCTTTTCCAATTTCTATCTCCTGAAAGGGTTTTCTCCAATCTATATGCATACCACGTCCGCGGGGATAACGAATAGAGAATGGTTGTCTGTTTTTCTCAAGCTGAGCTGTGTACATCAGGTTCCTCAACTCAATTTCATCCATAGGGGCACTAACGATCATATTAGGGATAGTCCGCATAAATGCCATATCGAAAAATCCATGATGTGTTGCCCCATCACCACCTACCAGACCTCCCCGGTCAACACAGAATACAACATGTAGATTTTGTAGAGCAACATCGTGTATTATCTGGTCGTATGATCTTTGAATGAAGGATGAATAGATATTGCAAAATGGTATAAACCCCTGAGTGGCAAGCCCTGCTGCGAATGTTACTGCGTGTTGCTCAGCTATCCCGACGTCGAATGTTCTTTCAGGCATCTCATGCATCATCAAGGATAATGAGCTACCTGTTGGCATTGCCGGAGTAATGCCGGTAATCTTGTCGTTAAGCCTGGCAAGTTCAAGAATTGTTTTTCCGAAAACGTCCTGGTAATTAAGAGGGGTCATTCCATTTGAAGTATTGATTAGCTCACCGGTTTTTTTGTCGAATTTGCCTGGAGCATGAAATGTAGTCTGGTGCTCTTCAGCCTGTTTGAACCCTTTACCTTTAATTGTAAGACAATGAAGAAGTTTTGGTCCGGGGATCCTTTTAAGGTCCTCAAGTACTTTGGTCAGATGAAGAATATCATGTCCGTCAATAGGTCCGAAATATCTGAAGTTCATCCCTTCAAAGAGGTTGCTTCTATCGAGTATAGTGCTTTTAAATCCGGCTTCCAGCTGGGATGCAAGTGTTCGTGCATTGGGCCCAAGTTTTCCGAATTTTCCGAGCATATTCCAAACTCTGTTCTTGAACCTGTTATATGTTTTACTGGTTGTGATATCAAGCAGGTACTCCTTTAGTGCACCAACATTAGGGTCAATTGCAATGTTGTTGTCGTTAAGTATTACGAGGATATCTGACTTACTTATGCCTGCATTATTGAGTCCTTCGAATGCCTGGCCTGCTGTCATGGCACCGTCGCCGATAACTGCTACAACATGCCTGTTTTCTCTTTTACTACGGGCAGCATAAGCAATCCCCAGGGCAGCTGAAATTGATGTGGAAGAATGTCCGGTTCCAAATGCATCATATTCGCTCTCAGCCATTTTTGGAAACCCGCTGATCCCTTTATATTTTCTGTTTGTTGAGAAATTTTCCCGTCTTCCTGTAAGAATTTTATGTCCGTAAGCCTGATGGCCTACATCCCAGATGATTTTATCGTATGGAGTGTTAAATACATAATGAAGTGCCACAGTTAACTCTACAACACCCAGGCTGGCTCCCAAATGGCCTGGATTATTACATACTTCATCAATAATGAACTGACGGAGCTCGGAACTGACCTGAATAAGGTCTGACGAATCGAGCTTCCTGAGATCTTCCGGGGTTGTTATTTTTAAGAGTAGATTCTCTTCCTTGTCCATTAGGAAACAATTAAAAAAAACTTGATGCAAATATAACAATTATTATTCCGACGTGTTTGCTTAAGCATCCCCGGGATTTTATTATTTTTGTTGTAAAATTCACCGGCTCACTAACAATTTTTTAGCAATGTTTGGTGTTTTACAATAAATCAAATTGATATCATGAAAAAATCTGTTTTTTCTATTCTGGGTGCTATTATAATAGTAATATCTTCTATATCATGTGTATCGGGTAGGAAGTTCGGTGATTTGCAGGATACAAGCAAGCTATTTATGAATGAGAGAGATGCTTTCAAGACAGACAACATAGGTCTTGAGATGCAAAACAGGGAGCTTGAAGCAAGACTTTCCACAACTGAAAAGGAAATAAATATGGTGAAGGAAGATATTTCTACTGTTCAGGGTGAGCGAGACAAAGCTGTTGAAGATTATAATAATATCTTGTCCAAATACAACGAATTACAGAATGCACAGGAAGATCTGATCAGAGGCAATGTTAAAGAGACCCAAAAACTACTTTCCGAACTTCAGGCAGCACAGGAAAACCTCCAGCAAAAAGAGGATCTCCTTCGTCAGCTTGAACAGAATCTTGATACTAAAAAGGCCTCACTTGATGAACTAACCTTTGAGCTGGAAAAGAGGAACGAAAGATTGGCTGAGCTGGAAAAGATACTTGATGGTCAGAAACAAATTGTACAGGATCTGAAGAGCAAAGTATCAGAAGCTCTTCTGGGATTTGAAAACAACGGACTGACTGTCACCATGAAGAATGGTAAGGTATATGTCTCTCTTGATGAAAAATTACTGTTTAAATCGGCTAGCTGGGATATTGATGTTAATGGGAAAAATGCTTTAAAGAAACTGGCAGGAGTATTGGAAAGAAACCCCGGTATACAGGTTACAATTGAAGGGCATACCGATAATGTTCCGTATAATCCGGGTAGTGGCCAACTCAAGGACAACTGGGATTTGAGTGTTAAACGGGCAACTACAGTTGTAAGGGTGCTGCTGGAAGGATCAAGGATTGATGCTAAAAGGTTAACCGCATCTGGAAGGAGTGAGTATATACCTGTTGATAATAGTAATACTTCAGATGCTCGACAGAAGAATAGAAGGACAGAGATTGTACTGACTCCTGATCTTACAGAGCTGTACAGGTTAATCGATAAATACTAGTGTTATGTTAATTATTCAGAAAATTCCTGCAATTTCACATTCATATTCTTAAGAGCCTGAAGAAGATTATCTTCAGGACGGAGGAAATCCTGATCTCCCCAGAAGAGAGGGTCATAACTATTAATAGTCTTTGAGAAAATTGAATGGATAGGGGCAAGCTCTTCCCTTTCAAACCGTGTCACATTTTTCAAGTCAACCTCAGTGATTGCTAATTCAAAGAACACCTTGAACTGGGTATTGAATAGTTTTTTCTTTTGCTTTGCAGAGAAAAGAAGATCGCCTCTTACATGACTTAAAAAATACCGGTCATTTACCTTCCGGTAACTGACAGAATATTGTACTGAAACAGGCCAGGTGTTAAAGCCACGCGAGGAATTGGAAATAAATGAATTTTTCATCTTATGAATTAACATCTGGTTAAGTTCAAACTCAGCATGAAGGATCGCATAATCGACGGTATTGATGTAAACGCTTCCTTTATAAAGCGGTAAGTCAACATTCTCCCGTTGTTCAAATTCAATGACATAAGCTGCCTCATAATCATATGTTACTATATCGGTTATCCTGTAACTATATTCAGGCATACTTTCAAACGAAAGAAAGTCAAATATGTTTTTTGCTCCATCAAGTTCGAGACATGTACTTAAACCGGCTTTTAACCTAACAGCAAGCGTGTCACTGTGATCTATGTTCTCGATCTTTCTGCTTTTGAGCACTTTGATCTGATCACCCAGAAGAGCCCCGGAATAAGAGCTTTTGAAAATCTTTATTATTGCTTCTGAGTAGGTTTGGAGTTCATTTTTTTTCAATACCCCTTCCCTGTAAAAACCTGTCAGGTAAGCAGAAGTGTTCCCGAAATTGGATGGTATTGCTTTCCGCGCCCTGGAAACGATTTCCAGAGGTATCTGGTTTCTGATAATGATTTCAGGGATTGAAATAAATTCTCTCTTCATCAAAATGGTGAAGTTGTTACCAATAGTTTGTTTGACAGGCACATTCCTGCCAAAATACCCCAGGTATGATACGAAGAGAGTGTCGTTAAGCAGGTCAACAGTGATTTTTAACCCGAACTCACCGTCATTGTTCGTTATTGTGCCTTTACCTGTATGCTTCAAGCTGATAGTAGCAAACGGCAGAGGTTCCATTGTCTCATCATCAACAATAACTCCGGTAATATATTTTGTTTCGAATGAAGATAATGAGTCAGCATGCGGCAGAGCATGATTAACTGCCCGGGATATAATTATATATTTATCAATTACTGAATAAGCAAGGGAATCATTATTGAGGAGGCTATCGAGGATGGTGCCAAGTTTTTTATCCCTGAAAGTCATATCCCTCCTTTTCTCAACTTCTATTAGTCTGCTGTCGTAAGTGAAGTTATAACCGGTTTGTCTGGTAATAATTTCCAGTGCATTGCCTGTTTTTACTATACCTGCCCTGAAAGTAAATGTTGAGTCAAGGATACTTCGTTGGCAAGCTGCTTGTTGTGGCAGAATCAGTAAAATATACAAAGCAATGGCAGGAAGTTTTGCAAATATGTAGCCATTGTATGACAACATTATTCAAAAATAAGTTACTCTGTAGTAAGATGGTAAACATTACCATCTTTTGTGTAATTCAGGGTAAAACTAGCACAAATTAAACGAATTATTTTATCCTGCGATTGATTATTAATTGGAGAAGTCCATGGGTATTCAAGGATCTCAGGATTATCGGCAACAATATCCATATTATAAACTCTTTTAAGATCGCGGAATACAATATCAAGTTTTTGTCCGTTATATTCTAGCAGACCTGTATTCCACGACATATAGTTTGGATCTTCATTAACTGTTTTCTCTGATGTTTTTGAATTCATTGTCCCTATAAATTCGGGATCAAGAACCAGGGAGTTTGTTCCAGAATTATCGGAAAGCATTACCTTGCCTGTTTTAACATATACTTCGACTGCTGATTCAGCATTTTTTGTAATGACGTTAAATGATGTTCCGACAACTTTAACCTCTGCATTTCCAGCATCAATAGAGAATGGTTTTGAGGCATCGGCAGATATCTCGAAAAAAGCTTCTCCCCTGAGCTTCACGTTCCTTTTGTGTTTACCGAAATTTGTACGGTAGATCAATTCCGTATTTCGGTTTAGAACTATTTTACTTCCATCGGGAAGGTCAACCCGGATATTCTTTTGATCATTATTGGTAGCAACAATATTTTTTTTGCTTAGATAGCCTGTGTTATTTAAGTAAATACCAGAAACTCCCAAGCTTATTACAATGAGAGCAACAGCTGCAATTCTCATCAAAGGAGATCTCATATAGCTGATTTTGGCAGGCCCCATATTTGTCATGAGTCCATTATCATTCAGCCTGTTTGAAACTCTATCCCAGGCTTTGTCAACATTTATTTTCTTTTCACTATTCATATTTCTTAATTCATTCCATTGTTTCCCGGTACTATAGATGTCTTCATCCATAAACCGGCTGAGTAGTTCTGTTTGTTCATGTTTTTCTTCTGAGAGGAGTGAGGCAAGTTTTTCCCACTCCTTATCAGTAAATCTTTCTGTCTTCTTCATCTCTTTCATTGTTCTGTTAATTCTTTTCGGAATTCTTTTAGTGCTCTGCCCATATTCGATTCAACTGTTTTCACTGAGACTGAAAGTTTTTCAGCAATCTCAGTATATTTAAGTCCTTCAAACCTGTTCATGTAAAATATTTTCCCGCATCTTTCAGGTAATCTGTCAAGTATTCTGGCAATTTTTGCCTGTAGCTCCTTGTAATGAAGTATATCTGAGGGACTTTCGGGGCTTTCATATTTTTGGTGTGACAGATCTTTTGCATGCCGTTCTACAACTTTATTATGTTCGATATAATGCAGGCATCTGTTGTGGACCGACCTGAAGAGATAACCATTTAAAGAACTTTCAATTTTTATTTTTTCTTTGTCCTGCCAGAATCTGAAAAACAGTTCCTGTACTATTTCTTCAGCAGTATCATGATCTTTTATCAGAGTCTTCGCATATCGTACCAGGGAAACATAGGAAGATCTGAAAAGTGACTCAAACTGTCCCACATCACCTTGTCTGATCCTCCTGATTATTTCAGTATCCCTGATCATTAGTCTAACCAAGTTTATTTATTTTCTTCCCTGTCGCTGAATTTCAGCTTTCTGCTAAGTTTACGGATTGCTGATTCTATGCTCTGGTCAGGTTCAATTACATTATAATCTCCCCAGAATTCCGGATCAGTAAATGAACTGACTTGCTCAGAAAAAACATCCGAATACTTAATCTTATCTCTTCCTGCAAATTTAATAACTTCCTGGTCAGTACGATCAGTTACGGCTATTTCTGACATTGTAGTATAATAAGTATTAAAAAGTTTCTTTTTCCAGTTGACTTTAAACTTGACTTCAGCTCTGGAATAAGCAAAATACCATATGCCATCCTGTTCACGGTATTTGGTTCTGTATGTTGCTATCTCCGGTGTTACATCCATTCCCAGGGGTTTTTTCCTTATAAAAATTGAGGATGCTGCATATTTGTCAGATAGGTTAAATCCAAACTCTGCTTCAGTAATAGCATAGGAATCCATTTCTATAAACAGGCTACCCATAAATAGTGGCATATCAACTGATGGTTTTTGGATGAAGGATATAACATAATGTGGTTTATTATCTATTTCAATAACATTTGTAATCGAATAGTTATAATACTTCATTGCTTCTCTTGTCAAAATTGTTTCAGTATTTTTTGCAAGGTCGAGTTGCAGGACGCTGACAGGTCCTCCCTGGAGTTTAAACAAAACAGTGTCCATTTTTTCAACATCAGAACTTTTTCTTCCTTTATATAGTTTAGCGCCATCGTAGCGAACATCATTTGCATAGGGTGCTTTGAATATTTCTACAACAGCCTCCCCAATAGAGACATAGGTTCGATTTTTCCTGATAGTCTCCCTATAGAATGCAGTCATAAGGTTTGGTACCGACTCATAGTTTTTACTTATACGACCGATGGCTTTTTTAACGATTTCTTCAGGATCGAGAGGTTTAACAACAATCTCTTTTATCGGAATAGGGGCTGGCTCCATTGAAATGACATTTTTGTAACCGTTTTCCCTCATGTCGCTTATTGGGATGGTCTTATTTTTATACCCCAGATAGGTGATTTCAAGATTTTTTGATGTGGACATGTCACTAATTTTAAGTGTGAATTCTCCATCAATATTTGTAACAATTGCAACATTGGTTTCCTTAACTGCAACTGTTGCAAAAACAAGTGGCGTACCGCTTTCTGAATCAACAATTTTTCCTTTGAGTGTAATAAGATTCTGCTGATCGTTTTTTTTCTTATTGAAAAAACTCCCGGCAGAGGTAGCCTGTACTGTGAAGGCTAGCAGAATTACTGCTGAGATAAGCGAAATGTGTTTAAAAGTTTTCATGGCATTTCATTATTAAGTTTACAATTCATTTAGTTATCCAAACTCTGTTTTTCTCTTTTCAACATTATGACCTTTGATATAGTGGTTAACCCTATTATTATCGTAATATTTATTTTCTTATCTTACTTCGTAATTGAAAAAAATCAATGATCCAACACCTTATTAAGCCTGCAAATGTTTATAGGGCTGTATATTCATATTTGAGCAGCACTATTTCCGGGATTGCAACGATTAGTGGAATGCCTCTTTCAATTAGTGCAGAACTTACAAATTATTGTAATCTTCACTGTCCTGAATGTTCATCAGGGTCTGGTCAGATGAATAGAGAAAGAGGATATATGGATATTGAGCTTTTTAATAAGATAGTTGCAGAACTAAGACCTTACCTATATAATATAAACCTCTATTTTCAGGGGGAATCAATGTTGCATCCTTCCTTTTTCTCTTTTATCCGGAATTGTAAAAACATGAATTCGGTTGTTTCTACTAATGGTCATTTTTTATCATCGGAGAACTCAGAAAAGATTGTCAGGTCAGGATTAAGCAAACTGATCATATCTCTCGATGGTATTGATCAGGAAATATATTCTGCTTACAGGATTGATGGGAATGTTAATACTGTTTTTGAAGGAATAAAAAATGTCACAGATGCAAAAAAGAGGTACAATTCATCAATGAGAATAGAGATACAATTTCTTGTGAACAGGATGAATGAGCATCAGATCCCTCAGATCAGACAACTGGCAAAAAGTGTAAATGTTGGGCTAAGGCTAAAATCTATGCAGATTATTAATAATGCAGATATCAGATCGTGGTTACCATTAAACGAAAAGTTCCGAAGATACAAAATGAAGAATGGAGAATATGTTATCAAAAATTCTTTACCTGACAGGTGTGCACGTTTGTGGTTTAACCCTGTAATAACATGGGATGGCAAAGTTCTTCCATGCTGTTTCGATAAAAACGGTGAATATGTGATGGGAGATCTTAATCAAGATTCATTCAAAGATATATGGGATGGTCCTAAGTACACGATTTTCAGAAAGAGTATCCTTACGGGTCGTCATATGATAGAGATTTGCAGAAATTGCACCTCTGGACTCAGGGGTGTTAAGTATTGATAATTCCTTATACCGTCATAACATCCTTTTCTTTTAATTCCATTACCTTATCGATTTTACCATTGAATGAGTGTGTCATCTCCTGTACCTTCCCGGCAGCATCTTTTTCGAGATCTTCGGGCAGACCGTCTTTAAGTAATTGCTTTAACTCATCATTAGCCCATTTACGTGCATTACGGATGCTTATCTTAGCTGTTTCACCCTCATTTTTTACCTGCTTAACAAGCTGATGACGTCTCTCTTCTGTTAGCGGAGGAATATTAATTCGGATAACCTCTCCATTATTCACGGGTGTAAGTCCAATGTTAGCAGCCATAATAGCTTTTTCAATTGTCCCCAGCATAATTTTTTCCCAGGGTTGTATCATAATTGTTTTGGGATCAGGCGTATTAATATTGGAAACCTGAGACAATGGTGAGTTAACTCCGTAATAGTCAACTGTTATACCATCGAGCAGAGCTGGATTTGCTCTGCCGGCTCGTAGTCTGGCAAGTTCATGCTCCAGGTGTTCAAGGGCTTTTACCATCCTATCATCGGTTTCTTCTGTTATCAGATCAATGTCGTCGTTCATATGATGTTTATTAGATAATTTAACTGTTAACTATATCACTGTAATATTTATCCTATTCGATTTTTTGTACCAGAATAGCAAAAATAATAAAATAGCTGGAATAGCCATAATTCTTTTAATTATTGACCAGAGTTCCGATTCGGACTCCTTTAACTAATTTTTTCAGGTTTCCGGGTTTGTTCATATCAAAAACAATCAAAGGCATATTGTTTTCTCTGCACATTGTAAAAGCTGTTGAATCCATAACCTCCAGCCTTCTATGTATGACCTCCTCAAAAGATATCTCATCAAATTTTTCAGCTTTGGGATCTTTTTCCGGGTCAGAGGTATAGACCCCATCAACTCTTGTTCCTTTTAGCAGTGCATCTGCTCCTAGCTCCACTGCTCTTAGCGCAGCAGCAGTATCAGTAGTAAAAAATGGATTTCCTGTACCCCCGGAGAGTAAACAGACTGTATTGTTTTTCATGACTTCCAATACTCTGTCCCTGTTATAAAGTTCTCCAACTGGTTCCATCCTGAAAGAAGTGAAAACCTTAGCTTTGCCTCCAAGCCTTGAAATTGTATTTTCAATAGCCAGACTGTTAATGATTGTTGCCAGCATACCCATCTGGTCTCCTTTTACTCTGTCAAATCCCGATTTTGTGCCACTCAGACCGCGAAATATATTTCCGCCTCCGATCACTATTGCTACCTTGCAACCTATTTCCGCAACTTCAATAATTTGTTTTGCATATTCTTCCAGAACAGATTCGCTGATTCCATAACTCCCTTTTCCGGTAAGTGCCTCTCCGCTGAGTTTGAGTAAAATTTTTGAATATTGCATAATATAGTTTGTTATTAAAAATTAATATTATCTCACTAGCGGTTCCTGATGATAAACAAAGGAATCAGCACAACGAAATTAATAAAACAGATCGGAATTATAAAGTAAGACCAGAAGATCTTTTTTACTCCGATATAATATTTTTTGTTAAAAGTTGTATATTCGTAATTATTAAATTTTAATCACTGTCACTATCCGATTACAGAATACCAGACAAAAGTGTCAGGGTATATTTTTATTTACCTGAATTAAAATTTCTATCATGTTAGTACAATTATGAGCAACAATTATATTCTTTAAACCGATTTTTTTAAACCTAACATTTAATAAATCTACATTTATGGCTGAAAAAAGCAACAAACAGAACAAAGCTCTTGTCTTTATGATCGCTACAGTGGCAGCAACAGGAGGATTGCTGTTCGGTTTCGATACAGGTGTAATTTCAGGAGCAATTCCATTTTTTCAGAAAGCATTTGGCATAACTGATAATTGGATAGAAATAATTACCACTGCCGGTTTAGCCGGAGCAGTTATTGGAGCCATGTTCAGTGGTAGAATTGCTGATATTATTGGGCGAAAAAAAGTTATCTTAGCAGCAGCAGTTATTTTTGCGATTGGGGCGTTATGGTCAGGCATTTCACCAGGTCCTGTGATGCTTGTCTGTGCCCGCTTTTTTCTTGGTATTGCAATTGGCGTTTCTTCTTTCGCGGTACCACTCTATATTGCTGAGATTTCACCCACAAAAAGTCGGGGGACCTTAGTCTCAATGTTTCAATTATTAATAACTATTGGGATATTAGTTTCCTACTTAAGTGATTCTGCATTTGCAGTGCCAGATGGAGACCCTGCGTTTATAACATGCTGGAGACCAATGTTTTATGTTGGGGTAATCCCGGCATCGATCATGTTTATAGGCATGATTTTTCTGCCTGAAACCCCCAGGTGGTTGATTAGCAAAGGTTTTGAAAGCAAATGTCGTGAGGTGCTGGAAAAGGTTGAGGAACCAGCTCTGGTAGAAGAAGTTATCTCAAAAATGAAAGCAGATATTGACGCTGATAAGAATAACAAAGTAAGATGGACTGATATATTTAAGAAATGGTTGAGGATTCCGCTTATTATTGCCATAGGTATTATGTTTGTCCAACAGTTTACCGGTATCAATACAATAATTTATTATAGTCCTAAAATATTCCTGATGTCGGGATATGCTGACGCACAAGCAGCTGTATGGGCATCGGTAAGTGTGGGAGTTGTAAACGTGGCATTTACTATTCTCTCCTTATTCATGATCGACAGGCTGGGTCGCAGAAAACTCTATTTTATTGGATTAAGTGGGATCGTTGTTGCCCTGATTGCTATGGGAACCTGTTTTGCACTTCAATCTACCTTAGGGGATTCAATAAAATGGTTAACAGTATCTTTGGTTTGGGTTTATATTGCATTCTTTGCCATCAGCCTTGGTCCTTTGGGATGGTTGATTATCTCAGAAGTATTCCCATTAAGCGTAAGAGGTATTGGTTCAAGCATTGGTGCACTATCTAACTGGTTATTCAATGGTGTAGTTGCCTTTACCTTTTTCAAAATTGTAAAGGGGTTGACCATGCCCGGTACTGAAATTATGCTCAAAGGTGAAGATCTTGGTAATCCAGCCGGGGCATTCTATTTATATGCACTTGTAGGTATCCTGGGATTAATATGGGGATTTTTCTTTATACCTGAAACCAAAAATGTTACTCTCGAAAAGATTGAAGAGCATTGGAGGGAGGGAAAGCTGCCACGTACATTATAAAAGAATAACGAAATAATTATTTTAAGGATTAAAAAAAGAGGGCTTTTGAGATGCCCTCTTTTTTATGTGATAAAAAAAGGCGGCACTATAAAGTGCCACCTGAATATTGAAATATGAACCTACGTATTACAGATTAAGTGTGAAACGTTTAAATTCAGTTATTGAAAGTTCTTTGTTTGCAGATTCCAGATATTGTTTGATAGTAATCTTATTATTCTTTACAAAATCCTGATTTAGGAGAGTATTTTCTTTGAGGAATTTGTTGAGTTTACCCTGTGCAATTTTCTCAATCATTTCTTCGGGTTTTCCATAACGTCTTGCCTGTTCTTTACCAATTTCGATCTCCTGTGCAATTATAGCTTCAGGTACAGAATCCTTATCAACTGCAATAGGGTTCATGGCAGCTATCTGCATTGCAACATCTTTATATACCTGCACATCAGCTCCTGATTTTGTAAAGCCAACCAATGTTGCCAGTCTGTTGCCGGGGTGAATATATGCCTGAACATGCTCAGCTTCGATTTTTTCGAAATATGAAAGATCAAGTTTCTCTCCAATGATTCCCACATATTCAACTATCTTATCGCCAATTTTACCACCATCCATAGGGAGTGATTTAAGCTCATCAAGATTTGCTGGATTTTTTGCCACAGCAACATTAATTATTTTAACAGCCAGGGCCATAAAATCAGCATTTTTTGCTACGAAGTCAGTTTCGCTGTTCAAAACAATTATTGCTCCTGATTTTTCATCAGATGAAACTTTTGATAAAACAACTCCTTCTGAAGCCTCTTTGTCTGCCCGTTTATTAGCAACAGCCTGTCCCTTTTTACGGATTATCTCAATTGCTTTATCAAAGTTACCTTCAGATTCTTCGAGAGCCTTTTTGCAATCCATCATTCCGGCTAATGTTACTCTTCTTAGTTTTGCAACATCCGCAGCGCTTATAGCAGCCATAGTCATTAATTTATTGAGTTTACAATTATATATTTGCTATTATTCTTCATCAGCATCTTCCAAAGTCTTGGCATCATCATCATCAGATTCGTCAATAATAAGATCGACAACAACATCATTTTTGTCATCTTCATCAACGTTTTCTTCAACTATATCATCAGAACTTTCTTTAGCATTAGAACCTTTTCTTACTACTTTCTTATCTTTTTGATGAGTTTCTTTGTCTTTCTCAGCTTTTCTTTCATTTAGTCCTTCATCAATTGCTTCGCACAGAATTCCAATTATTAAAGAGATTGATTTTGAGGCATCATCATTTGCAGGAATCGGGAATTCGATATCAGACGGATCAGAATTAGTATCAACCATAGCAAAAACTGGAATTCCAAGCCTTTTTGCTTCTCTGACAGCTATATGTTCTTTGCAGACATCAACAATAAAAAGGGCTGAAGGGAGTCTTGTCAGATCTATAATACTTCCAAGAGTCTTTTCCAGTTTTGCTCTCTGTCTTGTAACCTGAAGTCTTTCTCGTTTAGAAAGGTTTAAGAAAGTTCCGTCAGTAGCCATTTTGTCTATTGATGACATTTTTTTAACAGCCTTACGGATAGTTGGGAAGTTTGTAAGCATACCCCCTGGCCAACGTTCTGTAACATACGGCATATTAACCGCTTTAACTTTTTCGGAAACAATCTCTTTTGCCTGTTTTTTTGTTGCAACAAATAGAATTTTCTTTCCTGATTTGGCAATATGTTTCATTGCTGATGCAGCCTCATCAATCTGGAGGACTGTTTTCTCAAGGTCAATAATATGTATACCATTACGCTCCATAAAAATATAGGGAGCCATAGCAGGATTCCACTTTCTTTTCAGGTGTCCGAAATGTACACCAGCATCAAGTAGCTCTTTGAAATTTGTTCTTGGCATTTTTTTTGGTTTTAAGTTTACATTCTTTTAATCAATTACAAAGTAGCTCCTGTACAGGAAGTCTTTGCAATTTAGATACTAAACTTGCATCTATAACGACTAATTAGTTTATTTCTAACGTTTACTGAACTGGAATCTCTTTCGGGCTTTTGGCTGGCCGGGTTTTTTCCTTTCAACCTCACGTGGATCGCGTGTAAGAAATCCTTCTGCTTTTAGTGCTGGTTTGCATTCAGCATCAATCATGACCAGAGCTCTTGTGATACCAAGACGAAGAGCTTCGGCTTGTCCCTTAACTCCACCTCCATCAAGATTGACATTTATATCATATTTATCAGTAGCATTTAAAAGAACAAGAGGCTGAGTAACAACATACTGTAGTGTTTCGGCTCCGAAATATTCTTTATAATCTCTGCCGTTTACAGTAATTTTGCCTTTACCATCACTTAAATATATTCGGGCTACAGCTGCTTTCCTTCTTCCAAGAGCATTGATTGTTTCCATATCAGTTGCTTAATATTTTTTAAAGTTCAATTTCTTTGGGTTTCTGTGCTTCATGAGGATGAACAGTCCCGACATACACATGCAAATTCCTGTATAGTTCACTTCCAAGCCTGTTCTTTGGCAACATGCCCTTAACAGCGTGCTCAATTAATCCGATGGGATTCTTTTTCATCATCGCCTCAGCGGTTGTAAACCTCTGGCCTCCGGGATATCCTGTATGCCTGACATATACTTTATCTGACCATTTCTTACCAGTCAAATCGATTTTTTCAGCATTGATGACAATAACATTGTCACCGCAATCGACATGAGGTGTAAAATTTGTTTTATGCTTTCCTCTTAGCATAAAGGCTACTACCGATGCAAGCCTTCCAAGAATCTTGCCTTCAGCATCAATAATTACCCACTCCTTGTTAACAGTAGCCTTATTTGCTGATATGGTTTTATAGCTTAAGGTATTCACTTGTTCTTATTTTTTAATTGATACACTTATATTTAATGTAATTACCCTATAATTTCGGGTCTGCAAAAATACAACATATTTCCTAAAAAAAAAGAATATAGTGTAGATTTTATTTTTGTTAAGCAAAACAAGGTTATTTTTACAACTTATTTTAATAAAAAAATCATGACTGGCGGGTATCTTATATTCGATTTAATTGATTTTCAAGCGACTTATTATTACTTGTAGATTATTACCAATATTTTAATGATTCTTTAAAATGAAAACAGATAAATCATTACTTCTGAGAGCAGTAGAACTAGCCAATAAAGGTATTGAGATTGGAGGTGGACCCTTTGGAGCAGTGGTTTCAAAGGATGATAAAATAATTTCTGAGGCATTCAACAGGGTCGTTTTGACAAATGATCCTACTGCTCATGCTGAGATACTTGCAATCAGAGAGGCCGCATCTCTTTTAAAATCACATGAACTGAGGGAATGTACACTTTATTCTTCATGCGAACCTTGTCCGATGTGTCTGGGTGCAATTTACTGGGCAGGCATAAAAAAGGTTGTCTATGCCAGTGACAGAATCGATGCAGAAAAAGCAGGTTTTAGTGATAAGCTGATTTATGAAGAGATTATCCTTAAGCCGGTAAACAGGAAAATTTCATTTCTCAGGTTGGATGATGTGGGAGAAAAAGAGCTCTTCAGAAAATGGGACGAATTCGAAAACAAAATCTCTTATTGATCAGATGGCCTCAGGGAAGAGATTATAAATAGGAAATGAGCTTCAATGTTTTAGAGTGGCAAGCTTAATGAGTTTGTCAAAATTGAGATGAAGTGTAATTGAATTATCCATCCTTTTTAAACAGACATCATAATATGATTCGACACCTAAATATAAACCAAGATAGCTTTCCGGCATTAAGGTCACAAAGATGGCGTTTGTAATTATTTTACGATCAGGGATCACGTACTTTGACCTGGTATCAATAACGCTGCCATATAATGAATTACCATTTGGTGCAAAGAAATTGTGAGATTTCCAGTAATATAAGCCGAAATAAATTGTTTTAAAAGTGTAGTGGAATCTATACCAGGATGCATATCCGTGTGTTATTCCTGAAATAGGTTTACTGGGAAATTCGCCATTAATAAACTGAAGATATTCGATGCCCGCCTGTCCGTATCTCCTATCTGCCACATCGATATTAACTCTCACTCCTGTTGCAAGATTAAAGTAGGTCTCAACATGTTCCGGGAAGTTGCTTATCTGTCCGCCAAAGTGTTTAAACTGCAATTGAACCGGAACCTCAAATTGAAGAAAATCAGCTACAGGATAGGATGTATATTTAAACGATTCGCCTACAGTGAATATCTCTCGTGTTGAGTCGCCTTTAATTATAAAATTCTCCCAGCTAAGCCAGTTATCGTTGAAAATATGATCATTTGATGTTGTCACCTGGAATCCATCTTCAGAATAATTACTATAAAGGCGCTCACTGTTAAAATGTGGATCAAAAAGCTGGTGTCTGTCACTTCCTGAAAGTGAACCGATAGTAAGAGAGGTATGTTCTGTTAAATTCAGAGTAGCAGAGAATATGGGTTTTATCTGTGAAAACTTTGTTAATCCGGCATATTTTAGAAAGTGTGTTCCGGCACGAATAGTAACTTTTTCTGAGGGTGAATAAACTAATTCCGGTTGGAAAAAAAATCCCACCAACGTGTAGCCCTCTATCCAGAGAGATTTGTCAACGAAAGCTGGCAAGCTGGAAATTAACATGAACCTTGATGTCCTGATATCGTTGAAATATTCATTATCCTTAACAAAATTTATATTTTTTATCCTGAGAGTCAGGTCACCGGATTGAGTTTCGGACTCTTCGCTGACTTGCCCTGTTATGTTCAGGCATGTAAATAAAAGTATAAAAAATGTGATAGTCAGATATCTCGTCATGATGAAGGATTTAGGCAAAAGTAGCATTTTTCTCTCAAGTTAAAATGATGTTAAATGGAATTGTAAGTGAGGGCATATAATATTTTTTTGCGTTCTTTGTTTTCTTAATAAATCAAAATAATTCATTTATGGATTCAATTTTGGGTAACTACCGCCGCTGGAATAATATTACCGGTTGGTTCCTGTTTGTCTTTTCGGCTATAGTATACTTATTAACTCTTGAGCCTACTGTAAGTTTTTGGGATTGTGGTGAATTCATTCTTTCGGCCTATAAACTGCAGGTTGGACACCCTCCCGGAGCTCCACTGTTTTTAATGATAGGAAGAATTGCTACTTTTTTTGCAGGAGGAGATACGTCTAAAGTAGCACAAATGGTAAACGCTCTGTCAGCATTGTGCAGCGCATTTGCTATTATGTTCCTTTTCTGGACCATTACTCATCTTGTACGCAAAGTTTTTATTAATGGTAAGACTCTGGAAACAAAACATGTTCCTGCAATCATTGGAAGCGGAATATTGGGTGCTCTTGCATATACTTTCTCAGATACATTCTGGTTCTCCGCGGTTGAGGGTGAGCTATATGCTCTCTCATCGCTGGTTACTGCTCTCGTTTTCTGGGGTATGCTGAAATGGGAGGAAGAGAGCACTCAGAAATATTCAGGAAGATGGATAATACTGATTGCCTACATAATGGGCCTTGGTCTTGGTATTCATCGTCTTAACCTTTTGGTGATTCCTGTCCTTGTTTTTGTATTCTATTTTAAGAAATATGAAGTCACTACAAGGGGAGTGATAAAGACACTTTTATTTTCAGTAATCTTACTTTGGTTAATGGTCTTTGTCCTTTTGCCGGGAGTACCCAAAGTGGCAGGATGGTTTGAGTTGCTTTTTGTTAATATTTTCGGATTACCATATAACAGCGGACTTATGTTCTATATTGTTGTTCTTTTTGGTTTGCTGGCATTTGGTATTAATTACTCATTGAAACATAAGAGAGTAATTCTGAATTATTTATTGACATCTTTAACGGTGATCATGATTGGATATTCATCTTATGCTATGATCATGATAAGATCATCAGCCCGACCTCCAATGAACCAGAATGATCCGTCTGATGTATTTGCCCTCTCATACTATATTAATATGGAGCAATATGGTAGTTCTCCAAAAATATTTGGACACTATTACAGTGCTCCCGTTGTAGATGTTAAGAAAGTTATAACCGGATATAATAAGGTTGATGGCAAGTACAAACCATATTACCGTCCTGAATATAGTTACAGTAAACAGTTTGAAACAATTTTCCCTCGCATGTACAGTGCCGATCCCAACCATGAGAGTGCTTATAATTACTGGGGAAAGGTAGTTGGCAGAAAATATTCCGTTGGTTCCGGTTCAGGTAAGGAGTCAATTGTTTGTCCCACCTTTGGTGAAAACCTCAGGTACTTTTTTCGTTATCAGGTTGGATTTATGTATCTAAGATATTTCATGTGGAATTTTGTAGGAAGACAGAACGATATTCAGGGGAATGGAAACGAAATTCATGGAAACTGGATAAGTGGCATTAAAGTTATTGACGAAGCACGTCTTGGGTCGCTCAATAATATTCCTGATGATCTGAAAAACAACCCTGGTCATAATACATATTATTTTCTGCCACTGCTGATTGGTCTTGCCGGAATGTTCTGGCAATACAAAGCTGATAAAAATGGGTTTTGGCTTGTAATGGCTTTCTTTATAATGACCGGATTCGCGATTATTCTTTACCTAAACCAGTATCCGAATCAGCCCAGGGAGAGGGATTACGCGTATGCAGGCTCTTTTTATGCCTTTGCCATATGGATAGGATTAGGATTTATGTTTGTCTATGAGAAACTTCAGAAACTTATTGGTAGTAAAGGATTATTTGCTATTGCTTTAGTCGCTCTGCTGCCTGCAGTTCCTGTTTTAATGGCTTCACAGAACTGGGATGACCATGACCGCTCAGGTCGTTACACTGCAAGGGATATAGGAGCAAATTACCTTAAATCATGTGCTCCGAACAGTGTTTTATTTACTTATGGTGATAATGATTCATTCCCTGTATGGTATGTACAGGATGTGGAACAGGTGCGGACTGATGTCCGTGTTGCAAACCTGAGTTATATTCAGGCAGGATGGTATATTGCAATGATGAGGCAGAAAGCTTTTAATTCCGATCCGTTACCTCTTTCACTTGGAGCGGATAAGTACATTGATGGTGTTAGAGGCCAGCTGCCGGTCAATAACAGGGTGGACAAACCTGTTGATCTGAAGGAGGTTGTAAATTTTGCTGCCATGGACAATAAGAAATATATGGTGGATATGAGCGGCAGAGGCGATTATCTGAATTATCTGCCAACCAATAAATTTATAATTGATGTTGATTCTGCTAAGGTACTTTCGAATGGAACGGTTAAAGAATATTTTAAAAAGAATTTGGTTTCCCCAATGATTTGGGAATATTCTGAGTCTGATGCTTTCAAAGGGGATCTGGCAATAATGGATCTTCTATCAACCAATAAATGGGAGAGACCTGTTTATTATTCAACAACGGTTCCTTCTGATCAATATAAAGGACTTGAAAAGTTTTTTATCCAGGAAGGCCTTGCTTACAGGGTAGCTCCTGTCGGAACAGATCAGCCTGAATTGGGAGAATTCGGAATGATCGATCCGATAGTGATGTATGATAATCTTATGAATAAATTCTCCTGGGGAAATGCGGAAGACCCAACAGTTTATCTTGATGAGAATAACCGACGTATGTTTAGCAACTTCAGAAGAATTTTTGGAAGCCTTGGTAATGAGTTGCTTCTTCGTGGAGATACTGTAAAAGCTGTGGCGGTTGCCCGTCGTGGACTTGAAATAGTCCCGGCTGAAAAAATGCCAAACGACTTTTTTACTATCGGACTTGCAGAAATACTGATAAGGGCAGGAAAGAAAGAAGAAGGCGAGAAGTTAATAGAGGAGGTTATTGGATACTCAAAAAAATATCTTGATTATATAATCAGTTTAAAAGTGGAAGATCGGTTCGGACTCGAATACCCGACAGGGATCAATATGCAAGGATTACTTGATATTTATAATATGTCGATGAGGCTGAAAATGGATTCTCTTACCGGGATAATTGAACCGGAAATAAACAACTATTACAGTAAGCTATATTCGGTAAAATAAGATCATATGCGGCTTTTCAGGCCTTGCTTATTCGCTGGTTGGTTTTATCCTGATGCAATATTCAGAATGAGGACCAAAGAAAAGCTATTGTGTCTGACTTTCGATGATGGACCTGATCCTGATTCTACACCAAAAATTCTGGAAATTATAAACAGGTACCATATTAATGCACTGTTTTTTTGCAACGGGAGATCTGCTGAAAAATATCCTGATCTGATTAAACAGATAAAAGAAGAAGGCCATTTGGTTGGTAATCATGGCTACAGCCATCTAAATGGATGGAATACTTCATTGAAAAGGTATATTGCTGACATCGAAAATGCAGACTCTTTTACATCTTCCGGTTTGTTCCGACCTCCGTATGGCCGGTTACGGTTAATACAATATTTTAAATTGAGGAGAAAGTATAAGATAGTCTTCTGGGATATTATGCCCTATGATTTTGACAAATCATTTGGAGTTGAAAATTCTTTGAGAATAATTAAAAATAAAATCCGCCCAGGTTCAATAGTTGTCTTACATGATCACCATGAATCCACTGCAATAGAGCTTCTTAACCAATTTATTAACTATGCTTTGGGAGACGGATATAGATTTGTACTTCCCGATTCAAAAACCTATGTTAACACTGAAATGAAAACATTCCTGAGATAATGCCAGGCTAACGATGCAGGTTAATGTTTTTGCTTTATCGATTTTGTTTATCAGAATGAAGTATTACTTTTGAAATGGCTATAAATTTTCTTAATAATGAATATTCTCATTCTGGGCTCAGGCGGCAGGGAGCATGCGCTTACATGGAAACTTGCCCAAAGTAAAAAAGTAAACAGGATCTATATAGGTCCGGGCAATGCCGGCACCTTAAGTTTGGGAACAAACCTGAAGCTGGATCCTGAAAACTTCAATGACGTTAAGAAAGCTGTTATAGAAAATAAGATAGATATAGTTATTGTTGGTCCAGAAGCTCCTCTGGTTGAGGGGATACACGATTTTTTCCTTAACGACAACGTTCTTATTAAGATCCCGGTTATTGGTCCTGATAAATCTGCTGCCCGTCTGGAAGGAAGCAAAGATTTTGCAAAAGCTTTTCTTACGAAACATAATATTCCTACTGCTGTTTACAATAGTTTTGACAAGTCATCGATGAAGGAGGCTACTGATTTCCTGAAGAAACTTAGTCCTCCGTATGTTATTAAAGCAGATGGCCTTGCTGCCGGGAAAGGGGTGCTTATTATTGATGATATTCATGAAGCAGAGAGAGAGATAGAGGCGATTCTTAATGGTAAGTTTGGTGAAGCTGGAAATAAAGTTGTTGTTGAGCAGTTTCTTAAGGGGATAGAGTTATCAGTATTTATTATTACGGATGGTATCTCTTATAAGCTATTACCGGAAGCGAAGGATTATAAGAGAATTGGGGAGGGTGATACTGGATTGAATACCGGTGGAATGGGTGCAGTTTCCCCAGTCTCGTTTGCTGATCATATCTTTATGGATAAGGTAAAAAAATGCATTATTGATCCGACTATGAAGGGATTAACAGATGACGGAATTGTATATAAGGGCTTCATTTTCTTCGGGCTGATAAATGTTGAAGGTGATCCTTTTGTAATCGAATATAATGCCCGTCTGGGAGACCCGGAATCTGAAGTAATTATACCAAGAATAAAATCAGACCTGTTCGACTTGATTGAAGGAGTTGCAAAGGGAGATCTGTCGGAGAGAATTATTGAGACTGATGAAAGATTTGTTTCTACGGTAATGCTTGTTTCAGGTGGGTATCCGGGTAGTTATAAGAAAGGGAAAGTCATTAATGGATTAGACTTAACGAAGGAGAGCGTTATCTTTCATGCCGGTACAAAAAGAGAAGAGGACGGTGTTATTACTTCAGGAGGACGTGTTCTTGCAGTCAGTTCGTGGGGAGCTACAATGGCTGAGGCTTTGGAGATATCATATAGAAATGCAGGTTTGGTAAACTTCGAAGGCATATACTATAGAACAGATATAGGATTTGATTTATAAGATAAATGCTTTTAAAACAATTCAAGGGAAACGCTACGGGTACAATATTGCTGATTATTGTTACTCTTTTGTTGGTATGGGCAAGCGCATTTATTAAGCTTCAGAGTCACTTCTCTTTATACTTTGATCTGGATCCGATGCCTTTGTATGGCATACTTTCATCTTTAGTCGGTACTCATCCGCTTCCGGGGATATTTTTCACTTTAGCCCTGGTTTCTCTGATGGCTTTTTCAATGGTAAATCTTAATACTACTCTCTTTTTTATAAATCAGAGGACTCTTCTTCCGGCCGTGATATACATTTTGTTAAGCGGGCTTTTTCCGCAATATCAACTGATGAATCCGGCTATTTTTGGTGCTATGTTCCTGATGCTGGCAATCAGAAGGATAATGGATTCGTACCGTGTTCCCGGGATAGCATATAACTTTTTCGATGCAGGGATTTTTATTGGTATTGGCAGTCTTTTTTATGCTGATCTTATATGGTTTGGATTACTGGTAATTATAGGGATGTTATTACTCAGGACAGGGAACATTAAAGAGATATTTATTGCCGTAATTGGTATTGCAACACCATTTATTCTGACATTTGGAATTTATTATGTATTGGGGAGGGATGTAGAAAATTTATGGTCAATTATTGGATATAACCTTTTTGGCAGACCTGACAGTTATGTCTTTACTCCTTTAACTATTGTAGCAATTTCAATAATCGGTCTGATCACACTTGTGAGTATGGTTCATTTGCTCATGTTGATGAATACGAAAAAGATAAAATCGCGTAAAACCTTTTTCCTGTTCTTATGGTTATTTCTGATATCAGTAGTTGTCTACATTGTTCTGCCTACAGTTTCAGTAGAAATTATATGGATAATAGGAATCCCTGTCAGTTATTTTCTGGCACATTATTTTGTGTTTATTAAGAAAAAATTGATTCCTGAGATCTTTTTCAGTGTACTGTATATTCTAATTCTGGTAGTACAGATATGGTACCTGAAATGAGGCGATTGATTATTTTATCATTGAAACAACTCCGACACCAGATCCCTGCTGACCATTAATGAAATCATAATTGAGTTGATATATCCCGCTCTTATTGCAAGTAAAGTCAATGTAAGGATATGTTTTTCCGGTTTTTGTATCAAATGACGAAAAAATGACCTTATTGGCAGCGTCTTTAACACTAAGAATAAGTTGGCCCTTTGAGTCCTCACTATTGCACATTGTGAAACGGTATTTGGTATTTTTCCAGAGCGACATATTTGCTTTGTATCTGAGATCGTTTTGAGAAACAGTCTTCCCAAGTTGAATCCTGAAATCTTTTAGATATTTAGCATCAGCACCAGCGTTTATGACACAGTTACTTACAAAGGAATCTGATGTCTGCCCGAATGAGAGGCAGCAGATTGTAAGTAAAAACGATATAGCTAGAATAAGTTTTTTCATACTAATTGTTTGAAATTAGCCTGTTCCTGATATTTTTGTTAATCTCAATAATTCCTGCAAGTTGTTCGTTCGACATTTCAACTACACTTGTTTCAGTTTGAGTAATGACCAGAGCTCCATCTTTTTCAACGCTGATAGGATCGCCCAGAGTATAAGTTATTTTTACATCCCTGTATTTATTTTTAATGCTCAGAAGATCTTTGCACAGGTTTGTGTATTCTGAATCGCGGTTACAGTAAGGGCTGATAAGCAGCAGCAGATCATTAAGAATTATCTTTTGTTCACCAATCCTGTCAATAAGCATAGTGTCAGGATGTTGGCTGACGACCTGAGTTGCAAGATACTGGCCTTCTATCCAGACGCCAATAATCATAAGTGCGGATAATTGTCCCCGTTCATTTTCTCTAAGATAGTTATCGATCTGAGTATATGAGTCAATTGAAATGAATAGGAGTGAGTCAAGGTTTGATCTGTTCTGTGATAATCTTTTAATTGATTCAAAATCAAAAAACTGACCAACATTAATATCTTCAGCTAGCTTCCTGATTGAAGAAAGGACATCCAGTGAAGAACCGGTTTTCTCATACATATTAAGATAACCCAGATCAGCTCCAAGAATTCCCAGTTTAAGGGCTTTATCAAAACTTGTACTTTGCTTATTAGCATCTATTGATGAAGCAACATAGTTTTGTGAAAAAGGAATCTCTAACAGCTGAAGTAGATTTGCAATTTCAACGGGAGATGAAATATTCCTTGAAATATCAGCTATCGCTTCGGGACTTAATTTTTCGGCTTCAGATACAGGAATTGAATCAGCCTCGGGAAATACAAAATCACCTGCATTGCTTGTTGAGTTCCTACATGAGGAACAAACAAACACCATTACAAAACATAAGAATAATCGTCCTTTCATTCAGGATTTATCTATAGATTAATACAAAAATACAAAAAAACAGTTTAACAATACATTAATTACTTATTTTCGGAATTTAAAATTTTCAAAAAACTTGACTATTCTACCTCCCAATTCATAATAAAGCATCAGAAATAGCAGTACAGTGCTTAACAGGACTAATGATATATTGAAAACAAAAGTGTCTGTTTTTAACCCAAAAATATATTTTGCAGGGGCATAAAAATGGGTTCTGAAATCAAGAAACCCTCTCTTATCAGGATCAAGGAATATTGGATCGGTATTCTGGACGAGGGAGTTATTGTAAACAAGGATTTTTTTACGTTCATAAGGTTTTGTAACAATTTCCAGAAGTTTATAATTATAATAGTCATTTTCTTGTTTCTTGAGCATTATATCATTTAGGTTGTAAAATCTGTCTCTTGTGTCACCTGCTGAATTTGAGATTCTACTGAATTCTTTATCCATTTTGTCGAGGTACTTTATTAGAGAATCGGCAATCCCGGGATTAAAATCATCGGGGTTAATATCGTCGAGGTAATTAAATTCGGGTATGTCATTTGTCCTGGCCATTTTCCCCAATTCGTTTTTAAGAAGCAAAAGTTTGGTAAATTGCCGGTTTGAGTTCCTTATAAGTCCAACTTCTCTATTGCCGATATTATTTGGATTACTCCTGTATTCGAAGAGAGAAGTCTCAAGGGCCTCACGTAATACTTTAATTCTGTGGATCTTATTGAACTCTGCTTTGCTAATCTTCTTTTGAAGCTGGTAATATGTTTCGCCATTTTTACTGTATGGTTGTTTACTGTAATTATTGTCTTTAAATTGTGTTACAATTAATGCTTCGTAAGTCCATCTTGTAGGCATTAATTCAGCTATCAGAGGTACTTTATCCACATTTCCGATTTGTCGGTTTAGCTTATCAAAGGAAAACATAGCTCCGCTAAGGACCATCATTGGAATAATCAACAAAGGAATTACAATGTATATAGTAATAGCAGAATTAAATGAAGCTGATATATTTAACCCAAGCATATTGGCACAAAAGGAAGTTGTAAATAATGCAAGCCAGTAATTGAAATACATTCCCTTTATTCCTAGAATCGGATTCGCAATAACCACAAAAAGGAGTGTTTGCAAAGATGAAATAATTATCAGAATTGCTACTTTTGAAAAGAGATAACTGGTTCGGTTTAGGTTAAGAAAATGCTCCCTTTTAAGAATTTTTCTATCCCTGAATATCTCTTCGGCACTAATAGTCAATCCAAGAAAGAGAGCAACTATAAGACTCATAAAAATATAGATAGGGATATTCTCATTTTCCGCAAAAATGTAGATATCAGAGTCTGGGTCCGGGATATATCTGATTATAAAGGAAAGAACAAATCCCAAAATGGGTGCTTCCAGCAGAGTGAGCAGAACATATTGTTTATTAGCGATTTTGCTTTTTAAATCTCGTGAAAAATAAATTAGGAACTGTTTAAAAGTGCCTGGCTGCTGAAGATTTTTATAAGGAGGTTCTGTTATTTCAGAAACCCTTGTAAATGGATGTTTTGAATTATAAGAATTTGCCCATTCATAAGGTTTAACTTTTCGTTTTTCAGTATATTTTCCAAATTCATCAACAACCTGAGTTTCGATAATGTTAAATATTGTCTCCGGATTAACATTTCCACAGGAGGGGCACTCTCCCATAGTTGAATTGATCTGTGCATCAAGAGTTTTAAAATATATTACAGAATCGACAGGGTTGCCAAAAAATGTCAAACATCCGCCCTGATCAAGGATAATCACCTTGTCAAACATCTTGAAAATTTCAGAGGATGGCTGGTGAATGACTGTAAATATCAGTTTTCCTTTTAAAGTAAGATCGCGTAGAAGATCCATAAGGTTTTCAGAATCTCTCGATGAGAGGCCTGAGGTAGGCTCATCAAGAAACAGGACCAACGGCTCTCTGATAAGTTCCAGAGCAATATTCAACCGTTTCCTTTGTCCTCCGCTAATTACTTTGTTAAGGGGTGATCCAACTTTAAGATCTCTCTTATCGAGTAAACCCAGATTAGAAAGAGTGTGATCAACCAGTGCAGTAATCTCTGTCTTTGTTATATCCTTGAAGCATTGGCAGGCAGCGAAATAGAGGTTTTCAAAAACAGTCAGATCTTCTATTAACAGATCATCCTGCGGTACATAACCAAAGACTCCTTCAAGCGCCTTAGTATCGTTAAACACGTCTAACCCGTTAATTATAACATTTCCTGAAGTTGGTTTCTGAATCCCACTCATCAGATTTAGCAGAGTAGTTTTTCCCGAACCACTTGCACCCAGAATTCCAATAAGCTTCCCCTCTTCAATTGAAAAGCTTACATTGTCAACTGCGTTATGACCCTCACTGAAACTAAATGTGAGGTTTTCAACAGAGAATGAAATCTTATGAATAATTATATCTGAAAGAAAACTGGAGCTGATGTCACTATAATAAATTGCATGTCCCTGTTGTGATTTTACTGAACTTCCTTTTGCGAAAGTATAGACAGTACCTGACCTGATTGGAAGTCCATTAAGATACAACTGGTCATTTGAAATATACTTGATGAAGTAAAGGTCAACACTTGCAACTCTTAATATAATTATTTTAGTGTCACGGTAGCCTGACAGCATCCTTTTACATAAATCGCACTTTTCATCTTCAGGGCTAAGAACCAGTATTGCAGGGTTATTGAGATTCTCTGTATTGTCATTTTTAACAAACTGCTCAGTAGCAGCAAATTCATCAGAAGATATTTTAAAAACTTCAGCAACAGTATTAATAATGTTCATCCTCTGAAGTGTGAACTGGCGGTCAGCATTAACCAGTTCATAAAGTCGCATTAGAACAACAACTTTTTGCTCCTGGTTAAGTGTGCGGTTGATCTTTTTACATATACCAAGAATTTTAACTGAGTCTTTGACGGAGGGAGCTAATGGGATCTTTACAGAAGATCTTTCCATAAGAGGCCCGGCATGCTCATTAAAAAGAGACAAGTACTCATCTACGGCTTCTTTTGTCAATTGTTTGTTGAGAAAGTCAGAAACATACTCACGCTCATTAATAAGTATCCCGCCATCCTGTTTGACGATCAGCGCGAATAATTCCATTAATGCCTTTAGGATCTCCTCACTCATAATTTAGCTTCGAACCAATGAATTCTGAAAAACCGAAGGTAGAAAAAAACTATCTCTTTTTAATGATTGGCTTAACAAATTTTCTGTCAATCCATCCGGGAACAAGAAGAGCGCCGACAATAAGATAAGGATAATAGCTGATTATTCTCCAGATAATGGCTATTGCCAGAGCAATGCTACCTGCAATAAGCGGATCGGAAGGTATCTGATCTGAAATATAGCGCCCAAGGATAAGTTCGGCAAATCCTGATCCTCCCGGAGAGGGACTTATTATCATCATCACCCAGGTTGCAAGTTGCCTTGCGAAAATCAGAAAATGGTTGTTAATACTAAAAAAGGCAACAATAATTGCATTTGCTACCCAATACCTGGCTGTCCATGAAAAAATTGTAGTTGCCATAGCTTTCAGCCAGAATGAAAATGGTTTTTTTTTCAATTCATGGGAGCTTTTGATAATATCATTTCCTGCTTTTTCTGCTGATTTTTTCCATTTTCTTATTCCAGGAAAGCTGAAGATTTTATTAATTAATTTACTTATACCTTCCGGATTAAAGAAAAGACCATAACCAACAAGAATTACCCATAAAAAAATTATACTGTATCCAATAGCAGCAAAAAGAGTCAGTTCATTGAGAAATGAGATTCCTGTTCCCTGAAGAGATGTTGTGAAAAGTGCATCTTTGCCTACAATAAGAAGGAGTAAAGGAAGCATGATCACAAAATATAGTTCGTCAAGAAATGAGGTCGCTAAAACCACTGCAGTACTTTTACCTACAGAGATTCCTTCTTTATGGAGGAAAACAACAGCAACAGCTGTGCCACCAATGGTTGAAGGTGAAATGGCAGAGGTGAATTCCCAAAGCATTATTACTCTGAAAGCCTGTCGCCAGGTAAGATCCTTGTCAGATAAGATGCGGATTCTTATAATATAACCCAGATCCCTGCCAACCATACATAGCCAGGCAATTAAGAGCCAGAAAGCCGATTTCCATGTAAAGATCAGCTTACTGAGAACATCAGTATTTATCTCTTTAGAAATAAACCATCCTATAACAGCCAATCCAAGCAAAACCGGTAAAATAATTTTACTGGGTCTGAGCTTATTTACTAAATTATAATGGCTTTGAGTGGTCATTCAGGCAAAAATACTCAATTAGCTGAGAATTATGTCTTAGCTCTCAATATTATCATAATTTATAGAGATTTTAAATTCTATTGTACTAATAGTTATGAAAGATAGGGGGAAATATGCCCGTCATTTTTTCCTTTTTTGTCTCACATTTTTTAATCAACTTTATGTTTTGGTCAGTCATGATAAACTGGTAGAGCAGGCGAAGTTGTTGGCTGAGGAGCTGGTTTAATGCTATAAACCATTGACAACGTGAATAAATATATTAATTTTAGTCAAAAATGTTTACTAATTGAAAAATCTACTATACATTTGTAATAATAATACCTGCCACGCTTCCCATTTGAACAGCGCACCCGGGCGGGTTTTTGCTTTTTATGAGTCTTGAGGTAACCAGCTTTGGTCTATTATCTCAGATATTCCAAAATTTAAAGAAGGGGCCTAAGAAAATAGCAGTAGCGAAACATTTTGGTCTTAATGACTTAAGCATACTTGAAAACTGGATGCACTGTTTCAGCAATATCCGCAATATTTGTGCCCATCATAGCCGGCTATGGAATAGGAGGCTCACTACTCATATTAAATTGCCTTCCAGACCAACTTACATATTTATAAATAATATAAGGATCTACCCTTACAAAGTTTATGCAACTTTATGTTGCATGCAATATATTCTCAGTATTGTAAATACCAGTTATGGCTTTAAAAATGAACTTAAAGAATTAATGAATGAATGTCCTCTTGCGCAGGAGAAAGAAATGGGATTTCCTAATAACTGGTACGATGAGAAATTATGGCAATGGGTTTTATTATTAAGGGGTATGTTTTTTCTCTCTATCTTAACCTGTTAACCGTTGATAAACCCTCTACTTATACTGACATAACCAGCTCCTATGAAAACTGGATAAAGGTTGGGTTTGCTCTTTGCGCCACAAAAGTGCCTGCAATTACCACAAAAAAACTTGATTTTGGACTGATTTTTCTGCTATTTTATAGAAACCCCTGCAAGTTGGGTTAATTCTATCGCATATTACAAAATGTCATGGAAAACCTGTGACCTTGCAGACTTATAATAGTTTTGTAATTAAAGGGATAAAAAAGTAGGAACCGATGCAAATTAATGGCAGACTGAACTTCTGTAATGCGATCTTTATGGAACTAATAATATAATTTCTCCGTTTGAAAATATTGATCAAACTTTTCTTTGTAATCTTCATAATGATTAGATTAATTTTTTCGCTTGCAACATTGCGATGGACCTTCAATAATTTAAAGGAATATTTAATTTACGGTCCAATATTACATTATAAAATGTGGTGGAGTAATCGGATATACCCTAATGTATTCAGCAGCGTTCTCCAAAGAGTTAAAATCAGCTATATGCAGCTTTGTAAGACCTGTTGCTGGTGTTTCATCATATCCATGGGGAGTACCATTGACTAAGAAGATTCCATATTTTAACATGATCATTATGGTGTATTTGTTAATATTAATAAAGATACTAAAATTACTAATAGTTTATGACCAGCCATCTGGGATTCCTCAAACTCCAGGCAATAGTTATCAGAGTGTGTAAATTAAGTAATCCTAAAATCTAAGAAAACTTGCCTTTGCATCAAAAATAGACTTTTTTGTCTCACATTTTTTAATCAACTTTAGGTTTTTGTCTTCAATATAACATCTAAATGAAAAACTTCTCTCAAACAACCAACTTTATCTGGTCTGTAGCTGACCTGTTACGTGGCGATTATAAACAGAGTGACTATGGTAAGGTAATACTCTCTATGACCATCATAAGAAGATTGGATTGTGTTTTGATTGATACCAAAAAGAAGGTACTTGATCAGATGCCCAGGGTACAGGCCATGAACGTGCAAAACACTGATCCTATACTTAATAACATAACCGGATATAACTTTCACAACCACTCGAAATATGATTTTGATACTCTGATTGCTGACCCGGAGAACATTGCAGCCAATTTCCGTAATTACATTAATGGGTTTAGTGAAAGTGCACGTGATATACTTGACAACTTCAATTTCGAAGTACAGATAAATAAACTTGATGAAGCCAACCTGCTGTTTATGGTAGTTAAAAGGTTTCAGGAGGTTAATCTCCACCCCGGTAAGATAGACAACACCCATATGGGTTACATATACGAAGAGCTGATCCGTAAATTCTCAGAACTATCTAATGAAACAGCCGGAGAACACTTCACTCCAAGGGAGGTGATCCGGCTAATGGTAAACCTGATATTTTTGAATGACCACGACATACTGACCAAAAAGGGTATTGTGAAGACCCTGTATGATGTCTGTGGAGGAACGGGAGGCATGCTTTCAGTTGCTGAAGAGTATCTGAATGAACTGAATCCCGATGCCAGGTTAGAGGTATTTGGTCAGGAGCTTAATCCCGAATCATACGCCACCTGCAAGTCTGACATGTTGATAAAAGGGCAAAAGGCTGATAATATTAAGTTAGGTAATAGTCTGTCTAACGACCGGTTTTCAGGACAACAATTTGATTATATGTTAACCAATCCTCCATTCGGGGTTGAGTGGAAGAAGGTTGCAAAAGAGGTAAAGGATGAACATGAGAAGTCGGGGTTTGGAGGAAGGTTCGGAGCAGGATTGCCGCGCATCAGTGATGGCTCATTGCTGTTTCTTATGCATCTTATCTCCAAGATGAAGCAGAATGGCTCTGCCGGATCTCGCATTGGTATAGTACTTAATGGTTCTCCCTTGTTCACTGGTGGTGCAGGAAGTGGCGAGAGCAATATCCGCAAGTGGATAATTGAGAATGACATGCTGGAAGCCATTATAGCCTTACCTGACCAGCTTTTTTATAACACCGGTATCTCTACTTACCTGTGGTTTGTAACTAACAGAAAAGCAAAGGAGCGTAAAGGGAAGGTGCAGTTGATCAATGCTGTCTCCATGTTTGAAAAGATGAGTAAATCGCTGGGTAATAAACGTAACATCATTTCGGCTGCACAGATTGAGGATATTACCAGGATATATGGTGAATTCACTGAAAGCAAGTATTGCAAGATCTTCGATAATGAGGAGTTTGGCTATACCCGTATAACTGTTGAAAGACCATTGATAGGAAAAGGGAAAGTGGTTAAAGACAATCAGGGTAATCCAAAACCCGATCCCTCGTTGCGAGACAATGAAGATGTTCCATTAAAGGGCAATATTGAAGAATATTTCAGGCGCGAGGTACTTCCGCATGTGCCTGACGCCTGGATCGATCATAGCAAAAGTAAAGTTGGGTATGAAATAAATTTTAACCGTTACTTCTATGAATACAAGCCACTCAGGTCACTTGATGAGATAAGGGCAGATATTTTAAAACTGGAGGAAGAGACCAGCGGGATGATTGAAAAAGTACTGGAGGATTGAGATGAAAAAGTATTCTGAATATAAAGACTCTGGGATATTGTGGATTGGTCGCATTCCTTCCCATTGGGATATATCAAGTGTTGGAAGAAATAGTTTTCTTGGAAGAGGTAGGGTAATAAGTTCGATTGAGATTGAAAAATATCTCGGTAAATTTCCTGTATATAGTTCACAAACTGAGGACTTTGGAATATTGGGATTTATAAATACCTATGATTTTGAGGGTGATTATGTTACATGGACAACTGATGGAGCTAACGCTGGTAGAGTTTTTTTCCGAACTGGTAAATTTAATTGCACAAATGTTTGTGGAACTCTTCAACCCAAGGATAAAAATAAGGTAAATCTAAAATATCTTCCATATCTCTTAAATTTAGGCACCCAATTCTATGTTCGGCAGGATATAAATCCAAAATTGATGAATGGTATGATGGCAAAAATACCATTGATCATTCCGCTTTTATCTGAACAAACCGCCATTGCCAACTTCCTCGATCACAAAACCCGGCAAATTGACGACTTGATTGCCAAAAAAGAACGTCTGATCGAACTGCTGAAAGAAGAACGCATTGCCATCATCAACCAGGCCGTGACTAAAGGCCTTGACCCCACTGTGCCAATGAAAGATTCCGGGATTGAGTGGCTGGGGGAGATACCTGAGAATTGGGAGGTGAAGAAAATAAAACATATTGGTAAAATTATCAATGGATTTGCTTTTAAGAGTACTGAGTTTAAGGAAAGGGGAATAAGGGTAGTTAAAATAACAAATATCCAGACAATGCATATGGATTGGTCTGATGAATCATACATTGATCCACATTACTATGATGAACTTCCACAATATAGAATTCACAATGGCGACCTTGTATTCGCTCTTACTCGACCTATAATATCCACAGGCATTGAAGCATCAATTTTTAATTCAGATGAAGAATGTTTACTAAATCAAAGAAATGCTTTACTTAAACCATCAGAACATGTTACAATGCAATGGTTGTACTTCATTATAATTGATAAATTATTTACCCAGGACTTTGATCGAGCAATTGATAAAACTGGCCAACAACCAAATATATCATCCATTGACATTGGAGAATTGAAAATCCCTATTCCAAATAATAAAGAACAAGCTGAAACTACCTTCTTTTTGAATGCCGAAATTACAAAGATCAATAATCTAACAACTAGATATGAAGAGGAAATTTCATTATTAAAAGAATACAAAACTTCCCTCATCAACGAAGCTGTAACCGGCAAAATTGATGTTCGTGATTATCAAATAAACCATGGCACAAACTAATATCCATACCGAAACTACCTTCGAAAAAGATATTGTTGATCTTCTTACCTCAACAGGCAATTATCAACAGGGACTCGCTGTCGATGTGGAACGGGAGACAGGGCATGCCCATACTCTCATTCGGAAGTTTATAACATCCTCACAACCCAGAGAGTGGGAAAAATTCGTTACTATTCATCAGGATCAGGCAAAAAGCAAATTTCTTTACCGCCTGAATAAAGAGATAGAATCGCGGGGTCTGCTTGAAGTGATCCGGCATGGGTTCACTACCCATGGTGTGAAATTTAAAATGGCATACTTTAAGCCGGAATCGGGATTAAACCCCGAGGCCATTGAACAATACAGACAGAACATTCTAACTGTCACCCGCCAGGTAAAATATGACCGGCATAATGAGAACAGTGTCGATCTGCTGATATCCCTCAATGGTCTGAGCATAATAACCGTTGAACTAAAAAATGCTTTCACCGGACAGACAACAGCCAATGCAGAAAGGCAGTATATGTTTGACAGGGATGCAAAGGAACCTTTGTTCCACTTCAACGGGGGCTCCCTGGTGCACTTTGCTGTCGATGCAGATACAGTGAGCATGACAACAAGAGTTAATGGTAGGAAAACCTACTACCTGCCATTTAACAAGGGTTATAATAATGGTGCCGGTAACCCACCCAATCCACAGGGAAGAAGAACAGATTACTTATGGACCGGGGTGCTTGGAAAAGATAGTCTGATGGAGATAATCGGCAAATTCATTCATCTTGAGATAAATAAGGATGGTAAGCAGGATAAGCTGATTTTTCCCCGCTACCATCAGATGGATGTTGTCAGGAGTATGATTGCCGATGCAAGGAAAAGCAGGGCCGGGAAGAATTATCTTGTTCAGCATAGTGCCGGTAGCGGTAAATCAAACAGCATAGCATGGCTGTCGTACCGTCTGGCAAGTTTACATGATAACACAGATAACAGGATCTTTGATTCAGTAGTAGTAGTTACCGACCGAAGAGTACTGGACAACCAGCTTCAGAATACAATTTACCAGTTCGAACATAAGCAGGGCGTTGTTAAGAGGATAGATAAAGATTCAAAACAGTTAACCGAGGCACTTGAAAAGGGGACAAATATCATAATTACAACCCTGCAAAAATTTCCATACGTCCTTGAACAGATTGGAGAGTTACCCAAACGAAAATATGCAGTGATAGTCGATGAGGCTCATTCTTCACAGGGAGGCGAGGCAGCCAAAAAGCTGAAAGAGGTATTATCTGCTGCTGATCTTGATGAGGCAGTTGAGGCTGACCGCACCGGCGATGAAGATTATGAAGATGAGATCAGGAAATCAATGATGGCTCGTGGTGAACAATCCAACCTTTCCTTCTTTGCATTCACCGCTACTCCTAAATTTAAAACCCTCGAAGTGTTTGGGGTAAAGGATACACCCAATGCAAAACCACGGCCCTTTCATCTCTATTCCATGAAACAGGCCATTCAGGAGGGGTTTATCCTTGATGTGCTGAAGAATTACACCTCATACAAGACCTTCTTCAAGTTATCCAAGGCCATTGAGGATGATCCGGAGGTGAATAAGAAGAGAGCTGCCACTGCCATTGCACGGTTTGTAACACTTCACCCACATAATCTGGCACAGAAGACCGAAGTGATGGTTGAGCATTTCAGAAGAGTAGTATCAAAGAAGATTGGAGGCAGGGCAAAAGCTATGGTTGTAACCGGATCACGGCTTCATGCAGTACGTTACAAGCATGAAATTGATCGCTACATAAAGGAGAAGGGTTATACAGGGATCAGTACACTTGTCGCATTCTCAGGGACAGTAAGAGATATGGGATTTGAATATACCGAGCCGCAGATGACCGGATTTCCTGAAAAACAGTTACCGGAGATGTTCTCCAAAGATGATTACCAGGTGCTTATCGTTGCGGATAAGTATCAGACCGGATTCGACCAGCCTCTGCTTCACACTATGTATGTGGATAAAAAATTATCAGGTGTAAGGGCAGTGCAAACACTTTCCCGGTTAAACCGTACCCATCCGGGTAAGACAGATACCTTCGTACTCGATTTTGTAAATAATGAAGATGAGATGCGTGAGTCATTCCAGCCATACTATGAATTAACAACAGTAAAAGAAAACACAGATCCCGATCACCTGTACGATTTAAAAAACCAGATTGAAGCTGCAAATATTATATGGGAGACCGAAGTAGAACAGTTGAACAAGGTCTATTTTACCAGGAAGGAGAACCTGACTCCGGCAGATCATGCAAGATTAAATGCATTTATTGATCCTGCTGTTGACAGGTACAGGAGCCTGGCCACTCAGGAGGAGAAAGAGAACTTCAAACATGGATTGGTGTCGTTTACAAGGTTGTATTCATTTTTAAGTCAGATCATGCCCTTTTACGACTTGGAGTTAGAGAAGCTTTATATCTATGTCAGGTTCCTGAATAAGAAGCTTCCAAAGGAAATAACAGATCCTTTCCATTTGGGCGATGAAGTTGATTTGAAATACTACCGTCTTCAGCTTATGAAAGATCGTATCCAGGTTGCCCTTGAAGATCAGGCGGAGTATGGCCTTGATGGTATCAAAGATGCTGGTGTCAGAAGCGATAAGGAAGAGAAGGCTCTTTTATCTGAAATTATTGAGATTCTAAATGACAGATTCGGATTGAACCTGACAGATGGAGATAAACTTTACTTTGACCAGATTGAAGAAGAATTGGTCAGTCACGATAAACTGGTAGAGCAAGCCAAGGGTAACACGATTGAAAACTTTAGATATGGATTTGATGAGGTCTTCATTAACACCCTGATAAAACGCATGGACCAGAACCAGGAACTCTTTACAAAGATGATGGATGACGAAGAATTTTCACGGGCAGTAAAGAAGATATTATTAGCTAAGGTTTACAGGAGGCTAAGGGAGGCAGTTTAGATGTGGATATGGGGGACATGCTGATATAGAAATCATTGATTATGCAATGGCCATCCTGGGAGATAACGTTCTGAGAACCATAGCCAGGGAGTTACTTCAGAGCATCCGGAACAGTACCAGCATCGATTTGACCATCAAAGAGAGTGTTCATGTTACGTTGAGGCGAAACACAAGGCGAATACTCCGCAAGTATGGTTATCCTCCAGATATGCAGAAAAAGACATTCAGACTGTAATAGAGCAGGCTAAATTGTTGGCAGAGGAGTTGGGTTACTAATATTATTCTTCAGAAGATATTCAAATAATGAAATTTGAATCAAATAAAAAGATAACCGAAGGACAATGAAGAATTGACCAATTATAGAACAAACAAAAAAATATCTGAGAGTTAATTATTAAATCAATTTCAACATTTCATTTATTCCATCTCGTAGATCTTGGCAACTATTATAAATTCGGTGTAAGTCCAAATTATCAAGTAAATTATCGACTCGCCTTCCTTTCAAATATACTTTGTTATACTGTCTAAATAGATTTGATAGATCTCTATTATTGAATGCCTCAGTATTACTATATTTTTCTGGATTTCTTTTATTCTGAGGCACTCTTAAATAATTAAAAATATTATCAATATCTAATAGGAACCAGCATTCAATATCTTGGGTAGCTATTACCTCAATAACATCTACAACTCTTACTGTATCTTTTGATAGCTCTTTTTTTAGTCTCCCAATATCCATAGGAGAATCGTTTGATCTATCACCTTCCCTATCAACAGCCACAAAAACATAAATTTGATCTTCGCCTTCATTAGTTGAAAGATGTTTATATATTTTTCTAAGAACCTTGTAATTTATATTTGTTGTAATCCCTTTTAGATTACTGTATGAAATTCTAATTGTTCGGGGCGGTACCTTAAGATTAATAATTCTCCGGTAAAACTCCTCTTCAGTTTCACCCTCATACAATAGGAGTATTGATTTAGGATTCATAATAGCTTTTCAAAAAAGAACTATTCAATTTCATCTTGATTAAAGAAAAGTAGATCGCTGAATGCTATGAATCCCTGTTTAAGAGTTTTTTTTAGTTCTGCTGAATTCTCTACTCTTTTTAAAATACTTTTACCATCTCCCTGGCATTGTGCAATTATTACATCCTCAGGTTTTACTTTATTAATAATTGCAATCGAATGAGACACAATTATGAATTGTTTATTTTCTTCAAATGATCGGAAGAAGCTTATTAAATCAACAAGTGCTTGAGGATGTAGTGAATTTTCTGGTTCTTCAATGAGAAATACTTCTGTCTCAGAAACTAATATTTTTATAATTAATGCTATTAAAAGAACCGTTCCGTCTGAAAAATCCCAGATTGCTTTTGAAGAACCCAAATGATCAAAAAGTATTATGTATTCAGTCTTATTGGAGTCATTCTCACTTTCGTCTGCGCTGAATTCAAATATTTTTACTGTCTCAATATTTAAAATATTTCTTAAGGTCTCTTTGAAAAATTCAAAAAGTCCTTCATTTTTTGAAATATTGACTATTTCTGTCACAAAATCGAATGCAACTGTTCTTCCTGCATACTTATATGTTCTTGTTTTCTCAGATTTTGTAAGTTCTATATTGGAGAAATAGATTGTCTCAGTTTTTATAATAGAGTCTAATAGCTTAAGTGCTTCATTTATATCTTGATTCCTTGATTCCTGAGACACAACCTTGAGAAGATTAATTACACTAACATCTTTTGGTAAAGTATTTATGCCTATACCTTTCTTCAGGCTCTTATTAAAGATCACTTTGTTTGTTATTCGTGTAAAAATTGAAGTAGGCGGCCCCGTTTTATGAATTTCTTTAAATTCAAGATCTTCTTCTTTTATTGATAATTTTCTTGACCAAGCATTACCATCTGTTGAGTACCATTCTAAAGTAATATTATAATGATACTGAATATCTGTAATAGTATTTGAGAACCTTATATCAATATTGATTTCACCTTTTCCTGATCTATCTATTGAAGGTATAATACTCCCAACACCGAAAATTTCTCCCCTATTAAAATCCTTTTTTATTTGATCTAAGGGACCATTAATAATATAATTCAAGAAAGAGAAAATCTGAATAAAATTTGATTTACCTGAATTATTGGGACCCACAATTACATTGAAATTCCTAAGCTCTAATTCATCTACTGATAGATTTTTGTAATTAGAAACTGAAATTCGATCAATCTTTAACATGGCTATATTATTACATGTATTAATATAAAAAACATTCAAATATATAATAAAAATTGATTAACTATGCAAATAATCAACCATATTAACAGATATTTAAAAAATATTATCAATGTTGCTTAGTTTTGAAGGAGTTTATTCTTAAATATGAAGCTCTTTTTGAGTGGAATATAGCTGCTTTAATTCCTTCAACCTTTTCAATGTATTCTTCTTCTGCCTACTCCTCCGCAGCATCATAGGTAACCTCAAGGTAACTCTCCCCCTCCTTGCCTTGTGCCCAGGGTGCTACCCCCCGATAGGCAAAAGCAATGTCGAAATATTTGTCTTTCCTTCGAGGCAATAACCTTCAGTTGGAATTATCTGTGAGGGTTACGTGACATCTTCCTTCTTCAAGTTGTTCACTTTGCCAATAGTTGCTGAGGATATGTTCTCTGACCTGTTGCAACACATTATCATCACAACGATACCTGTGGATTATCTTGCTGAATTTTCTGCCGTTGATGAGTGCCATAGGGATAAAGTTATTAAATTTATTGCCAAGTTATATGCAATGCGGACACAATCTACTATTACCAAATGAATGATCAAGGACAACATAGAATCTCTCAAACCTACTTGAAACAATTTGGTTTCCAAGATATAAACAATAAATGGTGGATATCTACTTGGAAGATAGGAGAGGAATTTACAAGTTATCAAAGCATTAAAAAATTTTCAAAAGAATTGAATATTTTTGATTTACCGAGTAAAAACATAAAAACAAGACGAGCTTTTGAGGACTTTAGTGGCACTTTGGAAACTCATTATCCATTGATAATAAAAGAAATAAAACTCAATGGCCAACTTTCTCAAAAAGCTTTAGCCATACTCGCTCAATTCAAGATTAATTTGTTATGTCGAACTGTTCGATTTAGAGATTTGATTGACCATTTATTGAAATCTGAAAAGAGAGATTTTTTCCTTAAAGAAATAACATACTACCATCAAGACAAAGGAAAACAACTGATTGAATCTTTAAAGAAAATAAGAATTGAATATCAACTGAATCTTGTAATATTTTCAGTATGGTACTATTTTGTAAATACTTTAACTTCCTCAAATTTTGATTATGTAATCTTAAAAGATTTTGACAATCGAGGTTGGGCAACAACTGACAATCCTGTAATTATAAAAAACAACATAAATGAGAGCACACTTTTCTCAAAAGAAACTGAAATCTATTTCCCGATATCAAAGGATTATTGTATTTATATTGACCATAGAGATTATAACCGTTCAAATAGTCTAAGAGGAGCCAATAATGCCGAATTAGCAGAAGCTGATGATACTATCCATGATAAAATAATGGATTTAATCGGGAGGAATGCTTCCAAATATGTGATAAACCCAGCAGACTTGGGAAGATATAAATTGTCAAAATAAAACAACCCATATAACAGGGTGTACACTTTTCCGGAATACTATGTACACTTTCACCCGGAATAAGAAATTAATAAAGGAAAGTATCCATGAAGAAATAGAGACATTCCTTAGAGGTCTGAATCAGAAAACGATTCCGGAAAGGCTTAGTCTTATTGAGACTGCACAATATCTTGGGGTAAGTAAAAGCTATATGTATAAGCTCACCCACACAAGGACGATTCCTTTTAACAAGTTTGGCAAGAGAGTGATTTTCTACACCAAAGAATTGGAGGATTGTATAAAGAATACCTCACTTAGACACAAATCAAGAGAAGAAATAGAAAGGGAAGCAAGCGAAAACATTGTTTTAGGGGCAAGGAAGAAGTTAAATCGAAGGCATTATTTTTATGAGTATTCTTCTATGTTGTAGATTTGCTGTAGAAATAGGCTAAAGAAAAAACCGTAATTCATTGATTTGTATATGAATTACGGTTTAAGTTGGCGGTGCGGACGGGACTTGAATACTTCCCTAAACAGTAAGGAGCCACGATCCAAAAAAAATCGGGGACTTTTCTTTAAAGAGCAAGTGGTTTTTCTATTCAGATGTGTGTTATTATGTGTGTATGTTATAAATTAAAAGCCTGTAAAATATTAGATTACAGGCTTTTAGTATTAAATCATTGTGGAGCTGGCGGGAGTCGAACCCGCGTCCAAACATGGAGCCCATATGCTTTCTACATGCTTATTTCTGCTTGATTTTCGTGACCGGTCAGCTGCAGAACAACCTAACCGGCCCTTATTTCCTGTTTGTTTCGCCATCGGGTCGGAACAACCTTCAGACTAGCACCGGATTGCGTGCGTCTCCGTATCGGGTTGGATCAGGGCTTGACCGCCCGGGAAACGTCCCGTTCCGGCACCTGGTGCCGGAATAATGCTTAAGTTACTTTATTCGCTTAAGCAGCGAGAGCGTAATTGTTTTCGCCTTTTGTTGTTTTGTGACACTGTTTAAGTGACGCGCCACCACACACTGCATGCTTACATACCACCCCTCATGCTGTCAAAACCAGGTCAGCCCCGTTAAAAGTGGACTACAAAGGTACAAAAAAGCAGGAAATAATTGAAATGTTCTCAAATATGGGGCTGGCATTTCATCAGGTTCCATTTTGGTACCTGATGATTTTCTATCTTTTGCTCTTATACTTGTCGGATAAAACTCATTGAGCCAGTCAGCTTCTTTCTTTTCAACTCGGAATTTAGTAACTTTGATTTAAACATGTACTAATGAAAAAACTAGTGACATTAACACAGAAAGGGCTATTGACTTTAATTTTAGTCCTAACATCAACTAATGCGTTTTTACAGATTCAGTACACTGGGTATTTTTGTACTGGTGTAAATCAATTAAGTCCATTTAAATATACCAGAGAGTACAAACAAGAAGGCAGTGATACCTTTATTACTCTTTATAAAATTTATTCGGCAACAAATGGATATTATTTAAACATTACAGCAACTCATTACAAATCTGAAAAGAAAATTGTCGTTAACATTGATGACATTACTATTAAAATTGGTGGGCATATAAGCACTCAAGAAATAACCTATAACGAATTGTCATTAACACTTTTTGGGCGACCAGGACGATTTAAAGAGATGTATGACGCTCAAAATGTTCTCCCCCACGAATTAGCCCTCAAATTTGTAAGCAATAAATTTGAAAATGTAAAAATTGCTAATGTCAGCAGAGACGTTCATGGAGCTAACTTAACATGGTACGTGCTTGACGAAAAATAGAAACAATGAAAAAAGTAAATGAAAATGTAATTCAGGAATTAAAACAAGAATTGGAAATGCTAACCGGTTTTATAGCAGATTATGGAACAGAACAAGAATTTACGGACAAGTGTGTGATTTATTCATGTAATATAATTGACGCTTTAGACTGGATTCAAGAAAAAATAGGAACTGAAAAGTTCAGATCTGATGACTATTTGGATCTAATTAAGCTCCATGCTATTGCAAGTAAGATAGAGCAAAGAACTGGAAAGAAAAGAGATTAGATAAAATTTCAAATATTAATTTAAAATATTGTAATTATGGAAATATTGTTTTGCAGTCCTTAAAAAAGGAACTTGAAAAAACAATTTAAAGGGGGTACTGTGATATTACCCAGGGGGAGATCGTTTAACCTGATTGAGCTGGTGGAGTTATTTTTTCCAATATTCAGACAAATATCGTTTTTTAGCCATTTTAAAGCGATTACAGGGCTCCGGTCTAAAGTGGTGCATTGCTATTGATAACAGCCGGTAAGCGTAACAGCACCCGCCGGAATCCTTCATATTTTCATTCGTCAAAATAATTGGAAATATATTGAAAATACTATTGTTATTTCAAAAAGAAGTTTCATCTTTCTAAGAGAATTTTATTATTTTTGTTAGTCGATGCAACAAATTACATTTAAAGTTGTATTTAATAAAAGGATTTTTTCAGTTTTGAGTCCAATGCAGACTAAATTATAAAATCCAAAATTAAAAACCATGCAGTCAATTACATATGATATTAATTATGATCAAATTAATATTAGCTCAATATTCGACGGAATAAATAAAATTTGTAAAGAATCTGTTTTATTTAAACAGATTAAATTGTCCATTTTCAATATTAAAATCAAAAGGATTATTAACAAAATGATCAAATTGAATAAGGTAATTGTTCAAAATATATATGATTACGACTTTCAGGAATTAAAAAAGTTCGAAAAAAATAACAATGAAACACTTCAAACATTACAAGAACAGGCTAAAATATGCAGGACTTGTGATTATGACAGATGTAAAGAAGTATTTTTTAATAATTTTTATAATCCTCTTACAAATTCCATTGAGGAGACACTAAAAGCAATAAATAACAGCTATCATTTTGACGCCAGTCAGATTTTTAAAAGCGAAGAGGAATATAAAGAAAATAATAAAACACTTGAAGTTTTTACTGATCTTTGGAATTATGAATCTACAGAAGAAGACGAGGAATCTGTATTTAAACATAATGTTGAGACCAGCAGAGTTTAATAATGTCTTCTTTTACCAAATACTATAAAGCAGGAGATGTTATTACTGTTCCCTATTTCCCACATGAAGAAGATAAAACACAAGGAGAGTCAAGGTGGTTGATTTGTTTAGAAGATTTAGGGGATGAGATTATAGCGATTCCTTTAAAATCAGAAACTACTCATATAAAAGATCACCCAAAATCATTCATTATAGAGAAAGATAGTGAAGATGGTAAAAGCATGAAATTACAGAATGATTCCCTGGTAGTCCCAGATCGGGCTCAAAGGATACGCAAACTATCTGCCTTTAAACATGGTAACTGCTCAGATGAGCTTATAGATAGACTACATGGATTAATAGAAATAGACTAATATTTTTTGATGCAAAAAAAATAGCACGTCGGAAGCTCTTCCGACAATGCAACGATAAGCCCCGGAACTAAAAAAGCCGGGGGTTGTAACCAGAAATTGACAATGTACAGTTTTCGGTAATCACGGATGTACAGAAAATGGCAACACTAATGTACATTTTACGTAGTCAAAAATAGATTAAATTTTTTCATTAAAAATTGTTTTTCTGTTTTTGATCCGAAAA
>DATKUO010000083.1:0-10244 GCA_035530515.1 Bacteroidales bacterium | reverse complement strand
TGTCATCATAACCGAAATAAATAGCAATACGCTCAGCATCACGGTGAAAAATCCGTTTAAGGGTAATCTTCTTTTTCATTTTAGCAACGAAACCTTCTGTAAAGATAATAGATAAAAGTCACATAACAAAAGTGACATTGGACAATACTTTTGTTCCCGCGTTGCGGGATTTCGTCACTACGTTCCTCAACTTTATACTTTTGTCTTTTGTCTTACCAAGGTAAACCCCCGTCAGTCACATAAGCATATTTCAACAATATTGAATAACAATCAGATACATTGCCTATTGACGACCTTTCACAATTCATGTTCAATTTACATAAATTCGGGGAATTGGGGATTAAAAATTCATAATATATTTTTCAATCAAATATTTGCGCGGCGATGCCGCTTAAAATAGGCTGCATAGCAGCGAAATATTTGGTGTGTTTAAATTAATGGACTAATTTTAATAACTGTGTTCAGGTTGACACCACCATTTTACCAGATTTAGATCCGAAGGATAGCTGTACGGTTCTGTACTTAACAAGAACGGCCTGTAATGTACACATCAGTTTTGGATGAAAAGCAAATATATTTGAGTTCATGTTCACATTACTCCTTCTAATCCTGACCTGTCATTTCAGTTATTATTGAAAATTGATTCCCTGCTTATTGTTTGTGTATTTGATTAATAGCTTATACCTGAGATCGGTATATAGCTTATGAATATCATCTGTTGTTTTCCATGAATATCCGGTAAGTAATTCTTTAACCTTTTTAGGATCTTTTTTATAAAGCTCCTCTGCTTTCTTATCCATTTCCTCCAAGCCCTTATGGATTTCTTCCTCTAATGGATTTCTGACTTCAAGAAGATCTTTATAGGCATCCTGCCATCTCAGATAGAGTAAATTATCAACAAAGTCAATTGCCCATTTTACGGAGTTCTCATTGAAATGTTCAGGATCATAATTATTCAGTTTTGGATTTACTTCAGTAATGCCGGCATATAAAGGAAAGTACATTCCAACATGCTGATTATCTTCATAAACCCAGTAAATTCCTCCAATCTCATCGGGCAGCCAGCTTCTTAACTGAGCGACCATCCCATATCCGCCGCGTGCAACATTACGCCTGTTGTTTATATCCAGTAACTTTCTCATCTCAGTTGTCGGGAAAGGAGTTGCCAGAGGACTTTTATACATAGAACCGTCTTTGCCCGGAATATACCAATCGGGATCTTCACTCATATCATATATTGTTCCTGCGAATACTGATCGCTGAAACTCCATTACATCTTTTACCGAGATTTTCGTTTCAGGGATAACTGAAAACGGATATATTGAAAGTGGCTCAACGTATTGAATATAATCGTTTAACCCATCGAAAGGCGACACTAATTTTCTTTTAGGCCAGTCAGCATAATGTGATGCGCAGGTGTTGTAAAAAAGCCAGAAACGATCAGTAGCCCATTCGCGTGCAGTGGGAGCATATACCTCCTGCCAGATAAATGGTTTTGTACCAGAGGCGCTGTACCAACCTTTTTCAATGGCAAAGCTTTTAAAATTTGGAGAAGCCATATAGTTTTCAGTATCCTCAATATTTATCTCTTTAATGATAAGCCAGTTTGGAATGACCAGGGCCTGGTCGTCAGGAATTCGTTGTGCAGCCCAGATAGCACCTGGTTTACCGCTTGAGGGATCCCATCCCGGACCTACAGCCAAAACTTCAATCACCCATGCCTCGTTAGGATCAGCAACAACAATGGATTCCGATTCATTTACACATGAAGGTAAAAACCCATATCTATTCATCAATTCTCCAATAAATTTTACAGCATCACGGGCTTTTGTATAACGTTGTAAAGCAAATATCATAGCCTGTTCAATGGTCATTATCTGTTTACTTTCTTCCCGTTTGATTCTCAATTCAGCGCGCATGCTGGTTGTACTTTCTCCAATAGCCAGCTGATGCTCGTTCATATGCGAATAGGCAGAATGAAAGTATTGATAGGTATGTTCTACCTGGGGAATGTACCCAATAACTTCTCCATAGTTGTCAATTGGCAGATCGACACGTTGAATTCCCCAGTAGACAGGGGCTTTTGACCCTTTTGGAAAGCTCAGGGCCGGTACGATACGTATCCGGCAGTCGTCACCATTATCAGTCTGGGAAACAATCACCGAACCATCGGCTGAGGCTTTTTTGCCCACTGCAATTATAGTACATGATTGTACCTGAGCCTGATTACCTAATAGTAGTGCAATCAGAATAGAGATTGATTTACGTAACATAGAATAATATTTTGAAAAACTATAATTTAACAATATCAGTCAGAAACTTATCTGTTTCTCTTTCAACACTCTGCCAGCCTTTTGATCTTATATAGGATGAAATTACATGTGCTCCTGTTTCGGGGAAAGCCATCTTTTGTTTTAACTCTGAGGGGGTACCCAGTTCTTCATACATTTCTAACATAGCCGGTACGGATACAGTGTTGTCCTGTTCTTCCTCATTTTTATAGTAATAGGCAAGAAAAACAGGACATTTAATCTTCGAAAAGACTTCAGGCTTCATTGTATTTGAAACCAGGTTCTGCAGAGCCACCAATGCTTCAATACGATATTTCAGTTGCCAGTAATTGGAGTGTGCTTCACTCTCTGATTCAAATGATTTTACTTTGCCACCTGAGACCAACCGGGCAATCTGAAGGCCCCAGTGTTTGTTGAGTATCACTGCTGTTGCATCATACAGTTTCACACAAGGGGAATACAACACAATTGCTTTAATCTCGGGGTGCCGCGATGCCATGAAGAGAGTAAGGGCTCCTCCTGTTGATGTGCCAATGACCACAACTTCTTCACCTAATCTTTTAGCGATGGCCATTGCTCTCTCTGCAGAAGCTTCGTATTCGTCAGCAGTGAGGTTGATCAAAGTGCTATCACCTAAGTCAATACCATGTTCGGATAACCTTGTAAGGTAAAGGTTGGCATTATATTTTTTTGCAATGTCTTTATGTACGGGATCTCCTTCAGCCTGGCTTGCAGAGAAACCATGAACGTACAGGAAAGCAATTTTTGTCTTTTCCTTCTTTGCAGTATCTGCCCATATAATTCTTGCTTCATTATCGGGCTTAAGACCTTTAACAGCTTTTTCATTATCGTTTATTTCTCTTTCAAGGTCGGTGAGCGATGCCGGAAGAGTAGTTTCAGGCATGTTAAAATCTGGTTTTGCCGGTTTTGGTCCAACGGAGTAAATTACGAATAGTACCAGAATGACTCCTAAAAACCATTTTGCGAATATTTTCATCTTATTGCTTTAAGTGAATATAAAAATATGAAAGTAAGATATATAAAACAAATAATATTCCCCTGGGGTAAAAAGGGGGAAGGGGAGTTTTGAGTGAGCCAAATGCAATATGCGAGCTTGATACACAAATCGGAACAAGTAGATTCCGGCATTCATCCTGTTTAGGCATTATTGAACCAAGATCAATCTGGTATGGTTTACCTGCTGATAGCTCGATGTCTCCTTCATTCTCAACAAATCCATCAGGTTTGATATACCGTTGTGTATTATGCGAATCCAGATTATAAGAACCCATGCCAATAGAATGAGGGACTTTCCTCTTACTCAGAACATCATTCTCCGTCATGATATAATCTCCTATCATCCGGCGGGCTTCTCTGACATAAATATTATAAGGCCAGTTACCATTTTCCAGGAACTCATCTTTTGAGTATCCCCAGAGGCTCATCTCGTTTCTTACCTCCGCAGGAATACGGGGATCGTTAGCGATAAAATATAACAATCCTTTTTGATATGCTTTGTGTTCTTTAATAATCTCATCTCTCTTCTTGTATGAGGCTTCAGGATATTCATAGTTCATTCCGATATTATCAAAGCTGAATGGACCATGGTTGTTTACATCAGTTTTTAAGTTAGGGATGGGATCAAATTTGTTAAATGTTCCACGCCTCTGGTTTGTGATAATGCTGGTAGATCAGTTGATAAAACTCTCTTGCCATACCACCAATAACCTCTTTGTTTCCGGTATCGGTACAACCTAGTCCCGAGGATGACAGACCACCAAGGTGTTTGTCGGGAGAAACGATTATTACAGTCTTCCCCATCCTGGCAACCTGTACTGCGGTTGTTACAGCAGATGAGGTACCTCCATATACAATTACATCGGCTTTATAAACCTGGTTATCTGGTTGTGACCGGCAGCCCATTAAAGCTAAGGCTGTTACAATAGCTAAAAATAGATTTGATTTCATTTTTTAATTTTTATTATATTTAGTCCTGGTTCCAATTGTAGTTTCTCCATATCAGCATCAATTTTTTGGTTGTTAAGATACATTGCAAAATCACGGACATCAGATAACACAAAATCACATTCCATATTTCCAGGAATATTAATTGTGTATTCCTTTGATTGACCATCGTCAATAAATTCGGCATGGATATTTCCTCTGATGGTTGGAACAGATACTTTACTTTGTTTCAGAATACTCAGTTGAGGTTTAATTATTGCTTTAGCCCAACCTGGTTCAATTGGTCTGATTCCCCACATATAACGTGGAATAATATTTGCAGGTGCGGCTCCCCATGCATGATTCCAGTCGGAGTTTGGCTTATATTTTATATCCCAGGCTTCCATGCTGATCGTAGTTCCTGATTTTATCATATTCCACCAGCTTCTGTCATGGGTAGCAGTAATTAGATCAAAGGCATAGTCGGATTCTCCTGCCTCATACAATCCTTCAAGCAGATATTGTGCTCCATATACACTGCATGCCATTCCTCGAGACTTAATGAAATTGATAACAGGTTTCATATTTTCTTCAGGAACCAGATTAAATGCAAGAGCCATCATATTTGCATGAAGTGAGGAGTGTTGTGATGACTCACCATCAAGGTATATTCCAGTGGTTTTGCTTAAAAGTTTTTCATTTATGCTCCCTTTTACTTTCATAGCCTGATGTTGGTAAAAGACCGAATCCCCTTTCATCCCAAGCTGACCTGCCAGATATGACATATATTTCAATCCATTGTAATGAAAGGCATTGACAACTGTGTTTATTTCAACCATCTCATAACCATCTCTTTCCCCTTCTACTGTTGTTAATTTCCAGCTGGTATCCTTCTGCGAAGGGGGCCAGTCAACTATATCCTCAAGGCGTTTATTCGCATCGGAAAATCCCAGGTTTTTCATTATCTCAGCAGTGCAATTTTTTGAGCTTATCAGTCCATCTTCGCGGGAAAGTGAGATAAGGGTTTTATGTTTCAGCTCTTCATAGTAATGACTGACAGACTCGATATTTCCGGTGTACATATAATCATAGTAGAACATCGGTACTGTATGCAAAATCCATTCAGTTGGCCATGTAGGATGCTTGATAAAATACTCGTTTGTAAGGCGTGCTAGTGAATATTCGCGGTCGGTATAATAGTGACCGAGTTGATTGATATAAGCATCTGCTTCGTATGGGATTCTTTCACGGTCTCCGTCGACATAAATACCTGCGAAGGAGGTGGCTTTCATACTGTATTTACAAATATTCCAAATGCTATTCAGTATTGTATCATTACAGATGAAAGAGCTTAAGTTATCATCAAAGAAATGCCAAAATACTTTTTGACGAATATTATCAGATTTAAGATTGAAACTGCAGTTCTCCAGTTCGCAATATCGGAATGGTGTTATCACTCCAAAGGAATCAGGTAGATGAATTGCCGCAGGACCTGTATTTCTGGCATTCTTAGGTAGGTTCAGAATGTATTTGGTCGTTCCCGGATTAACCGGCAATAATATTTTTTGATAACGAATAGATCCTCCCGGACTGGGGTCTATTTTGTTTGATCCAATAGTTTTTTCACCAAGATGAACAGTAATTGTATCGATCTTTTCAGGAGTAAATTCAAGAATAAGGGTGGCAAAAGCATCTTTCCCGAAATCAACAAAATAGTGATCATCAGAAATTCTAAGAAATTTGGAAGGTTCTATTAACTGAGACTGAAACTTATTAGCGGTAGTTGTATATTTTTTGGGAATTCCTGTTGTAAAAGACTGAATAGCCGAATATTCTGAAGGTTTATCATTCTCATCCCATATTCTTACTTTCCAGCAAAGGGCAGAATTATTAATGAGATCGGGTGCTCCAAATTCAATCTCAACAGATTTGTTGCTGCATATCTTTTTGCTGTCCCATATATCGGGGATGTTTTTTTCAAGTTTTTCAACTGATGAGGCGACAAGAATCTGGTAGGCGCTCTGGACATTTGCACTTTGTGGGACTATCCAGCTGAATTCCGGTTTAAGATCCATTATAGGAACATAACCGGGTTCTCTGATAAATTCAATCATTAATCCTTCAGGTCTGTTTTTATCCTGATCAGTCTTGCACGATAAAACTGTCAGAATCAATAATAATAGCCCGATAGTTTTAAATAGTTTATATTTTATTTTTCCCCACTTATCCATAGCACTTTCAGTTCGTGAGCTTGGAATGAAATATTATTATCAGAAGATGGCGGACTTGCTTCGGCACTATTTGGATTTAGCCATTGATATTTGCCGTTTACCGAAAGTTTAAAATTTGAATTAACTGCTGCTTCCTCTTCGTTGAAAAGAATATAGTAATGATCTCCCCCCTTCATTATATGTCTGTACCTGATACTCTCCGAGGCGGGGCTAAGGATAATATCCGGAGGGATTAGTTTATCAATAGCTTTAACCATCTCTTCTGGTGAACTAACAACTCTGGCCCCCTTAAACAAAGTTGAGTATTGAGAATTTTTCCGGATAATCAACCTGCCATTATCAGCCAATAATTGTAGTAATGGTTTTGCCTTTTCCGGAATATTTGAAAGAGTATCAAGGATAACAGAACTATACTGCATACCGGAAATCCGCACACCATCTTTATTAACTTTGGCATCTTCCCACAGATGGCGGATCTCAAGATAATTGAAATCGCGCTGATGCTGAAAACATATTTTTGCAGCCTTATCCGGAAGGAAGGTTGATTCTCCAGGGATAGCTACTTCGCATACCTGACGGGAATCGGTGTTAAGCCAGCTCAGTCTCCTGCAGCAATCAGCAAATGTCTTGAAATAATTCCACCACGAAGAATTGGGACCAACATCCGGGGGTCTCTCGTCAACTCTCGGGCCACGAATGGAATAGTAAAATGCATGCGGGATAAGGAAATTCTGACCTCTGACAAAACACCAGTTTGCCAGCCATTTCATTTCATCGAAGGTAAGGTTATGCCCGTATGCTCCGTATAGTTCATTGGAGTTCCTGCGCAGCCCAAGATGGATCATTGAGCTTGATGCACATTTTGCCATTGTAGAATGTTGCCCCTCAAGAGCTTTTATACCGGGTTCCACATATCTCCAAACCAGATCCTGCCCCGGGATTTGAAAGTACCTTTCTGAGCCGATATCCATTGAGCCGGCGGGATGTCCCATAAGAGAAATATCATGCTCTTCGCACCATGTTCCCAACCTTTTGTAATAATTCTCTTCCAGGCAAATATTAATTGCATGATTATAATCGACACGATGCTTTTCTGATTCAGGGTGGTCATTATACCACAGATCGGCAAGGAAGGGTTTAATATCATAACCGAGAATCGTGTTTATCTGAGGCAATAGTTTCGCATTACCGGGAAATATATCCTTCCCTGCACCGCGACCAAGAGGAGAGGGCTCATCAGTAAAAATTCCCATGATGGTTGTTCCGAAGTACTTACCAAATTCTCTGGCATACAGGTCATAAACCAGTTCCATGAAACTTGTTACAGCATCGGGATTCAGTATGTCAGCAGCCGGGGGTGTCTCTTCTTTTTGTTGTGTTGTTCCTTCACCGATAAAATGAAGTCCTCTTATCATGCCTCCTGTTGGCTGATCAATAATTGCTACCCGATCTCCGCCGGGTCGGTTAATTATAGTGATTAACTTTGTATTCTCTGGTAGTTGCAGCTTATCACCAGTTTTAAGATCGATCTTTGATAGTCCCCGTGCAGCGTGGTCAGGATTACGGGCCACAACCTGTCCGCTCGATGATCCCGAAGGATACATTCCTTCATCATAGAGTATTACATACATCTTTCTACGCGCAGCTTCGCAAATGGCAACATTCATGGCATGGATCATCTCAGGCGACAACCAAATCACATTATCAGGCAAACCGATACGAGGGTGGATTACAAATCCGTAGACACCATGTTCTTCAAAATCTGCTATCTGACGAACAATTTCTTCATCTTTTAAAGTATCGTTCCAAAACCAGAAAGGCATTACGGAAAACTCACGTGGCGGATTCACAAACTCTTTCGGGACATCCTGAGCATCATTCATGCCAATGATAAATGTGCAAAGTAAGCTTGTGAACAATATGTTTCTTAAAATTAGTTTCATATGTAACTAATTACTTTAGTACTACAAAGATATAAATAAGTAATTTTACGAAAACCAGATAAAGATATTCATTCTGAATAAATTTGACATAATTTATTTCAGGCAAACATTTGTTGATGTGATTAATTTGGGCGGTTATTGATGTGGATTTTTATTCTATTAGTTTTGATATGAGTAATTAATCATGAGGATTTACCTTAACCAATTTATAACCCCGGCATCTCCGAAAACCTGATTTTTTTAGGGATAATAAAATATTTTGCCGCAACCGGGACATTGATCTGAATATCAGTAACTTCCTCGTGCGAAGAGGCCCCCGTTATCTTCATATCGAGTAGCATAGTAATACCATTCCATGTGAGGAGTTTACCCATGTTGCCCTTAAGTACCTTGCACTCCTTTCCCAGGAATAACCCGGTTCCACAATTGTCAAAATAGAGGGTGCCCTTTCCAACCTTATTACCTGAATATGAGTACTCAACTATCCCTGATTTTACATTATAAGGTTTCAGATTCATCCTCTGACCTGAGACTGTTTCCAGAATTAAAAAGAGATTAAATATTATTATGATAGTACTTTTCATATTCCTCTTATTAGGCTAAAAATATTACGTCATAACCAGCAATAATTATTGTTTAGTCCATATCCTTGTATTCAGATTCAGATCTTCAACTATTCCCGTAAGTAGTACCAGGAATCGTATATTTTCTTCAATAAAGGCGTAATCGACTATTGATTTAAAAAGCCTTGTTTCGAACAGATTCTTATTCAGCTTGATAGCGATATATACTTTTGAGTCTCGAAACGAGAGATAGACTTTAGTGTTCCATTTACGTTTAAATTCAACAATCCTTTGCATAAGTGCAGGGGAGAGAATATACCTTGCTTCAATCTGGTCGTCACCATAAACGCAGAATTCTTTTTCAAATTCCGGATCTTCCAGTTTTATCAGTTCGCCCCTGCTACCGGACATTGCTTGCAGGCTCTGACCAATTTTCCCGTGGAAATGATCTTCCCCCTTGAAACTATTACATGACTTTTGAAAGATGGCAGAGTTTACAAATTCTGCCTGAGCGACAGTTCCTTCAGGTGAATAGATAATGCTCTCATCTGCAAAACCTGTTATCTTGGTTATTATTTTGGTTTTAAAGTTTAGTCTGTAGTTTTTACTAACAATGCTGATCAGAATAAAACCAAAGACCACGGTTGTAACCTGGAGTATAGCGCTCAGATTTTTTATGCCTGAGGGAACCAGTTTTACCACTGCAATAAAAATGACAAAGGTTATTATCCCGATTATCAGAACACGCCTGTCAACCTGTTTCCTCTCCTTGTCAAGAATCTTGAGATCGGGAAGCAATTTTATTCTCAAGCATAACCCGGTCATCATTAGAAATTTCACCCGATAGGGCTTTTGTTCTGATCTCTGTAATTTCAGTAAGCAGGGTTTTTTCATGTTTCATATAACTTTTAACCGTTTCAACCAGATTAGGGATCAAATCGTACCTTTTCTTCAGCATAACATCTATTGAAGCAAAAGCATTTTCCACATAATTTTTCTTCGTTACCAGGGAGTTGTAGAGGCCAATTACGATTAGTAATAGTAGAGCAGCAATAACAATTAAATAGATCATAGCGCATAAATATTAGATTATAAATCAATTTACTTAGGTTGTCTTTCCAGTTTGATCTGTCCATTTATTATGGTAATCACATCCGGGCACATCTCTTTATAGAAATCTGCCTGTGAGTTTTCGGTTTTGTTGATTGTTGCCGTAATGATATCGCTACCATCTTTACCACGTGTATATGTGCCTTTCATCTGCATTGCCAT
>DATKUO010000082.1:0-2951 GCA_035530515.1 Bacteroidales bacterium | reverse complement strand
TGCGAAGAAAATATTTATGCAAAGTAATATTTATACCTGCCAATTAATCAGCAACATATAAGCAAATTACTTTGCATAATAATATTAGAATCTCTTCAACCAGCTAACCAGGTTTGCATCTTTCGTCCAAATCGGTTCTTCATTTGGATTGACATTAACATAAGCTTTTTCTAAAGCTTCTCGTTTTTGTTTGGAATCCGCCCTGGCATAAATTTCTGTCGTTTGAATGGATACATGTCCCAATATATCACGGATATATACCAAATTTACTCCAGCTTGAAGCAAATGCATTGCTTTTGAATGCCTGAAGGAGTGGCAACTGATTTTTTCAGGAATTATCAGTTCATTCTCTTTTCTTGCCATTCCAGCATATTTTTGAACAATATAGTTAACGCCGGTACGGGTAAGTCTTTCCTTTCTGCTATTAAAGAAAAGAGGATACATATTTGTGTACGGTTCGTTTAATCGATTCTCCTCAATATAGTTTTTAAGGAGCTTAATTTGTGCATTCAACATTGGAACCAGCCGTGCTTTATTACCTTTGCCAACAATCTTAATTGTGGCGGGCTTAGTGAGTCGCGGCATTGAAGGGGTCAGATCAATTATTTCCTGTACCCTTGCCCCGGAATCATACATAAGGGAGAGGAGAGCAAGGTCGCGTCTCCCTTTCAAACTCGATGTGTCAGGTTGCTGCAGGAACAGTTTTATTCCCTCGATAGTCAGGTAGTTTATATTCTCTTTTTTGGCTTTCTTAAATTTGATTGATAGGATCTTTTGGCATTCATGCAAATAATCTAAACTTTCAAGCTGTAAATATTTATAAAAAGAATGGATTGCTGCCAAACGGGTATTCCGTGTAGAGTTACTACATTTCCGTTCTTTTTGTAACCAGTCAAGAAACTCTATTATTGTTTTTTTTGTGATTCTTTCAAGTGTCAGTTTTTCAATTTTTATGTGTTCCATATCCTGGATAAAATTCAGCAGCAAAACAAAGGTGTCCCGGTAAGCGGCAATTGTATTGGGGCTTGCCCCTTTTTCATCGTTCAAATACCTTGTTATAAAATCGGAAATATACTTTGAAAAATCAGTCGGTTTCATAGTTTTTAATTTTAGGGAATACATCTAAACATATCATATCTACATTTTTAATTAGATCCGGGTACATATTTGCTGTCAGCCGGACATAATGATTTGTTGCCTCCAAACTTTGATGTCCTAAATAGTTGGAGAGTATCGGCAATGAAACGTAAAGGTCAATTCCTGCATCAGCCATATTTGCAAGCGAAGTAACAGCAAATGTATGTCTCAGGTCATGGATACGGGGGCTTTGATTACTACCTATACAAGGTATGTTCGCCTTTTCCATACATTTTTTAAACCAAGACCTTACACCCTGGCCACATTTGCTTCCATCAAGTTTAACTAAGAAGTACCCGGGTTCTATTTCTTTCAGAGGAAGATGATTACGATATCTTACATATTCTTTACAAACGGATGCCAAAGCCCCTGAAATGGGAATGATCCGTTCTTTTCCGTTTTTACAATCCTTTATGCGCAAATAATTATCACTTAGGTTAACGTCATCATCTTTTAAAGCTAAAGCTTCGCCTATACGTATTCCCGTAGCATAAAGGAGCCGAAGTAAAGTTGGCATACAGAATATGTCAGTAGTAAGATTTACTATATCTAACCTTAAGTTATCACATGCTTTAAAAATTGCATCAATCTCAATACGCGAAAAAATATACGGAATAAAATTATTTTTAGGACGATGCGGCAATTTGGGGATGTAAGACTGGACTCCTAAATCACGAAGGTAGGAAGAAAAGTTTGCGAGGGTTCTTATCCTGTCATATCGGTAAGTATCGGATTCATTTAGTCTCTTTTTGCCCCAACTCGTTGCAAATTCTTTGGTAATACCTTTAGATGTTTCCTCTCTTTGTTCTGCAAATCGATCGATCTGGTACAAAATGATAGCACCTGTCGAATACTTATAGCCAAGTGCCCTTTTCATCTCAATAAATTGCTTTATATACAAACCGTACATACTGTTATAACTCTTATCCATAATAAAAAGCCCCTCCTTTTTGTAAGTAAAAATGATTTAGTATCGGGGGGACATCAAGCATGCATTGCTTCATTGATTTTAGGTCAACCCGGAGATAGTATCTGGTTGATTCCGTATTTTCATGTCCAAGTACTTCGGAGATTACTGGCAAAACAGTATTTCTTTCTAATAGCCTAAACCCCAGGCTATGTCGTAAGGAATGCGGTCCAAATCTTTTTCCGTTAATGTCAATCCCTGCTTTTTTAAATGCTCTTTGGACAACATGTGTAACTACATTGCTTGTTGTAAAACGCCTGCAGGGTGGCCTAGCCGTTAATAGTACATAAGGTTCCTCAGATTTTATACGCCCATATCTCAAATAATCAATAATTGCATTACCTATATCAGGTAACATCGGAAGAATTAATTCTTTCCCCGTTTTAAATTGTTCAATTTTAATAATACTGCTATTCCAATACAGATTGTCAAACTTCAAATTACAAATATCTGAGGCCCTGAGACCTAGCTTTGCTGCAAGTAGGATGATAACATAATTTCGTTTTCCCATTGGGTTACTACGATCGACTGATTTAATTAACTTTTCTATATCTTCCTTTGAATATATTGAAGGCAGTTTCGGTTGGATAACAGACTTGTACCTGGGAATTTTATTGGAATAGTCGGTGGCTAAAAGTATTTGTTCAAATGCAAACTTCATAAAACCACGAAGTGTTCTAATTACAGATATTGATTCAGTTGTATTGGTTTCTTTTTTGTGAGATAGTTCGTTTATAAAGTGAAGGATAATAGTCAAATCTATATCCTTAATGGTATTGATGCCTTTTTGATTGCAATAGTTCAAGAATTTGGAAAGGTTACGATGATAGCTATGAAAACTACATTT
>DATKUO010000081.1:0-52398 GCA_035530515.1 Bacteroidales bacterium | reverse complement strand
ATTGCTGCAATGAGTTTCAATTAGAAGTAATAATTTAGTGATACAGAAAAGGGACTATGAGATTACCTTCAAATAGAAAAACCAAAGAGCTTATGCGCATGATGCCGGACACTCATTAGAATTTAAATGCGTTGACCCTGGCCTCTCCCAACACAATATGATCGTCAATTTTATCCGGAGTATTGCGGATGGTCGTAATCTGTCATTATTTTTTTTGTTGAGCTTTATATATTTAACGAAATCCTGCCTTTATTAATAATGAATATCTCATAAAATATATCGAACATTACTTTTTCAGTATCTGAAAAAAGAAATGTTGAGTATTCTTTATGAGGGAGGTCTTTTTTGCCGGATTCGTTAATCACTTTAGTCGAGTATTCGGATAGTTGGATTAGTGAATTATTTAATGCAGCCGGCATCCCTATCTTCTTTCTGTCAGCAATTTCTTTAAGAAGATTGCTTTCTGAGGCAGCAAATCTTTTCAGGATTAATTTTGTCTTATTATCCTTCGTTACTTTATCATTTATAGGAAGTGAGAGCGCCCAGTCAGCAATATCATTATACAGATAAAAAGGTCTTGCCTCAAAAGAGAATGCTGAGCTTGACCGGTCTACACTCCAGAGGTGACAATTTGTAAGACCGGGGCCCATTAAAAAATCGAAAATTTCTTTTCTTATCTCCTTCTCTTTTGAATCATCATCAGGAAAGTGATGCATTATATATTCATTGATGGAAGTTTTTCCTTTATTCACTCTCTTTGATCTGGATCTTAATCTGTCACCTACTCCTAATGGATGAGCTTGCAGCCAGTAATAACCTCCAAAAAGTTCATCAGCACCCTCACCGCAATATGAAATTTTATGTTTTTTACCGATCTCCGAGGATAATATATGAAATGCCAGGCTTCCCAGAACATTAAACAAACCGTCAGTTACAATGGATTCATAATGATATAGATAGTGTTTAAAAAAATTCAAAGTACCCTCAATTCCGGTTTCATATTCTGAATGGATTGTCTTGTACGTATTAGCGATTTTTTGAGCAAAAAGTCTGTCTTCACTTTTTGGATCATCGAATAAGGTATATGTAAAGGTTTTATCATTCAAATGTTTTTGCATAAAATGAGTCATCAGGCTTGAATCAACTCCCCCTGAAAGGTAGATAGCCTGATCACTCTTTGCATGATCTGCATGCATTTTTGCAGATTCATTTAACAACAGGGACAGATGAGATATCGATGATTCTTTCTGCCAGGATTCCTCTCCATAAAATGATTCAGGAATGCTTGAATACTTATATGTTTTAACGTTTCCCTCTTCAAACACCAAATATGATCCGGGTAAAACCTGTTTGATACCTTTAAACATAGTCTCCTCCATGTTGAAAACGAATCCTAACACCGCAGTTTCGGCAAGTGACTCTTTATTAATTTCGATATTACTCTCATAAACCTGAAGGAGAGCTTTAATCTCTGAAGCAAAATAAATTGAGGAGTTCTTAACAAAATAAACAAGAGGTTTTATTCCAAATTTATCGCGGGCTAGAATAAGTTTTCCGGGACTCATGATTGCGATTGTAAACATCCCCTTAAGCATTTCGAAGGTCCTCTCTCCGAATATTAAATATAGTTTCAGGATCAGGTTAGCTTCATCAACTATTTCTTCAGATTTAATAATTGATTTCAGCTCATTGAAATTATATATCTCACCGTTAAAAACAAGGCTCAAATTATTCTCCACACAAAATGCAGGTTGGGGGTTTTTATCCGGACCAAAAATATCCAGCCAGCAAAAACCTAATGAACCCCATGGGTGGTTGGTGAATGATTCCCCATCCGGCCCCCTGTGCCGTATAGCATTGGCCATTAGTTTGACCTTATCAGGGCTGCTTTCACCATATTTTCCACAGATGCCACACATTATACTATCTCCATTTTTGCGAAATAAAGTTTTTCATATTCGCTTATAGCTTCTCTGTCTGTCAAACTTGCTATATGGTCACATATCCCTCTGGTTAAAGCATTATGCCATGATTTAAGGCTTAAAAGAATTGCATTATCGATATTTTTTCTAATTTTCTTAATATCTATATCTACTTCATCATTAATGAACTCTTTAAGTTTATTTTTCGATTCATATAATTTGATTACTTCTTTAGAATATTTTGACAATTCAATTTCTTTTATTATACAATCTTTAATCCATTTAAATCTTTTCTTGTGATCATTAATATCATCTTCTTTGTTAAAAATTTTCTTCACCAAATCATCAATTAAATTTTCATATTCTATTCTGGGCAATTGCTCTAATATTTTTTTAATTATTTCATTTTCTTGTTCTGCAATCAAAACCTTAGTTTTTTCGATTTCTATTTCCTTTTTTGCAATTGAAATCTTTTTGTGTTCAACTTCAATCTCACTTTCTCTGCCCTTTTTGTTAATTTTTATGTTATCCACAGCATTTTCTCTCTTTCTAATTTCTTCGTTCAATTCAGTTATTTCTTGAGATTTAGAATAGGCTTCTTTAAATTTCTCATTATTACTGCCAAGCTCAATATATTCCTTGATTTTTTTATGATGATGATGAGTAATTTCTAAAAATAAATTCCAAACAGAAATTAGGCTTTCATCAGGTAATTGATGTGGATTTGTCAAATAAGCTTCAAATAATTTTTTGATGATATAAGCGGCCTTACCGTCATTCTTTTCTACAATCTCGCTTTTTAAAATGGTATTCTTTAAAAAATCCTGAAGATTCTTTGAAAACTTCCAGAAAGGATCTTTTTTGTCAAAATCTAAGCGATCGTATAGTATGCGACTGGCGTCAACTCTGAAAAAAGGTTTCCACTTTTGGTTGTAAAATTCGAATAATTCACACTGCTTTGGTTTTTTTATTAGAAAGTCATGTAATATTTTGAATTCATATAAACCTAATCTGTTCAAATGAAATATGCATTTTTCAATTTCCCTTTTTATGTTATCGTCTTTTTTTAATTCTTTTTCCTTAACAACTAAAAAATCATCTAATTTCCTCCAAAAATCTAAGTTCTTTTTTTTATCATTTGAATTTGTAATCTTGTTGTTAATGATATTTTCTATATCTTCTTTACATTTTTTAGGTAAATCTTCGATTTCAGAAATAATTTTTTTAAGATAATTTTCGTCAATATTTTCTCCTCTTTTAAATAAATCATTAATGCTGCCAGCTATTTTATGTAAAATGTAAGTTTCCTTATCTCCATCTTCTTTAAAAGGTTTTAGTGTAAAGTATTTATTTAATTCATCATAAAAGCCATTCTTAAAGTCATTTTCAAATTTATTCAAATCACTTATAAATTCCTTTGAAATCCAGTATTTAGATACTTGTGGTTTTTTGATTGCTTGTTCTAAATCAAATAAATCATAACTTGATATTTCTCTTTTTAAAGGTGTTGGAATATCTACAAATTCATTAAAATTATATTTAATATTAGTAGTTAAATTCTTTTTCAATAAGTCATCTAATTCTTCAGAGATACGTTTAATGAATTCATTTTTATTCCCAGGACTTAAAGGTTTTTTTGATTCTTTTTTATCTTTCGCTATCGTTTCAATATTTATTTTGAATTTTTCAATATTTTTCTTTATTAAATCACTTTTCGTTTGATTATTTAAAGATTTTTCAGATTTGTCTCTATCTATCTTTTCAATTTCTTCTATAAACTCTTTAGATAATTTAACAAACTCTTCAATACATTCATCTATAGTTATCAATTCCATATTTAAACCATCTTCCAAATCCTGTTTTCTTTGTGCTATTTCATCAGCTTCTGACACTACAAATGATTCTATAGATACAAAATCTTTTTTTATTTCACCATCATTTTTAAAGAAAACTTCATCAAATTCCTTTGCAAATGAACTGTTTGGAAAAGGATGATCGAACAAATAATCAAATTCTTTATAAAATTTATTATTCTCTGCTCTGTACTCCCATATTTTAGCAAAATAGCACTTCCTGAAACAATTAGTATATTCCCAACCATCCTTTAAATCTTCTGGTTTGCTGCTTTTCGAATCTTTAAGTTTAGCACAATACCAAGGAATACAAACTGAATTTTCTCGATTATTTAATTGTTCGGTCTGATATTCCCTTTTATTTAACTTACAAGACTTATCAATAATCCACTTATTTTCTGAATTTATGCTAAACTGACAATTATGTATATTATGACAATGATCAGAATGTATAAGAATTTCATAATCTTCTCCTGATTCTAATTTAGTCCAAGTCATATTTGCATGTGCGGCAACTCCCCATAAAATGTAATACCATTTACGAGGTATTTCAATTTTTTCTTTTTTAAATAATGTATTATTCAAAATCTTAAAACTTTGAAGATTATGCTTAAATCCAGAGTTATAGAAGTCAAATTCAACCATATTATCAAGAGTATCACAACCACACATAATTTCTTTCAGAGTTCTTTCACCTACGTGCCCAAAAGGTGTGTGGCCTATGTCGTGTGCAAGAGCAATGGCTTCAGCAAGGTCTTCATTCAATTTTAATTTTTTGCATATATCACGTGCTATCTTTGCAACTTCAATAGTATGGGTTAGCCTTGTCCGTACATTTGGACCTGTTAGGGATATTATTACCTGAGTTTTATCGGCTAACTTCCTAAAATATACCGAATTCATAATCAGATTAATACATTCATTAAATTTAAATAAATTTTCAGGGTCAACTTTAAATTTTTCTAATATTCCGGTTTCGTTATTCTTAGCCATAACTATGTTATTAATATTTGTATGAGCAAGCAAATTGTTTTAGATACTATTATAAATAGAAATATTCCGGTCAATATACTTTTTAAACTCTTTTGTTAATGGTTCAAGATTTAAACGATTGGAATGACCAATTTCATCAATATAATACTTCATTGATCCTTCTTCCCTGAATACTAAAAATTTTTCTGGAAATGATTCTTTTAATTTTTTAAACGTTGTAGTTTTTTCGACTCTTTCATTTATAAAACAAGCAACATTGCAATAACATGCTTCCCAAATAATATTTGAAAAATCATCAATACTACCTTCTTCTTCCCAACACCATACAGATTTACACTTGCTAATTATTTCCGGCATTTCAGAGGGATGCACAAATTTTATTATTTCAATATTATTGTCTAATCGCTTCTCACGAATGAGAGAATAAATATCCTCAATATAATTGCCATCACATAAAAAAAGAGCATGAAGATTATTTGTCTTAATATGTTCAAGCAAATGACTGATACCTTTAAGTTTCCAGTGGTAGTTAATTTTACCGGCGAATAGAATATCGTACTGCTTAGTGTATTTCATGGCGTGGAAATAATCCGGGTCGGGTACGTACCTGTCCATTAACCTGACTTTTGTTTTATCGCTGCACAATTCCATCACAATCTCCTGACATGTATTATTTGTAACAATTACAGAAGCCTGTTCAAAATATCTTTTCATAATATTTTTGAACTCAATGGATGTATGGAATTTTAATATATCACTGCATGCATGCCTTATAATCAGAGGCTTGCTTAGTTTTTCAGCCAGATAAGAAGCAACACTGCAAAAGGGCCATAGATAATTCGTCTCTATTATATCGGGGGTAAAATCTTTAATAACATCAAGACATTTATTTAGTAATCTGTCATAAATCAAATCAGAATAGGGAAGATGCCAGGGAATTTCCTTAGTACCAACGATACTAACTGACTTGTCTTCGGGCACATCCCTGATTGAATAGTTCTTAATTTCGGTAGTAACTATACGGATATTATACCCTATAGTTTTTAATTGTTCATATAACCAGTATGTTTTAGCTGCTATACCACCCTGTACAGGCGGGTATTTCCCTATTAAAAGAATATTTTTGTTCATCCTAGACAATTGTATGCTTTCTTCCAGCCAAAATAACACCAGGCCGATCCTTCTTCGATGTAATGAGTCGGGAAAAGACCATTTTCAATCTGGTTATTAAGAAACCATGTGATGCTCTTTTTGAGTGCTTCTTCAATTTGTGTTGTTCTATGTATCAGAAAGTCTTCAGCCAGAGCAGCAGTGCAGATACCGGTTATAAATGCATCGGAAGGAGCCGGATGGTTTTTCCATGGACCCCATCCCCCATCTTCACGCTGCTCTTTTAATAAGTAATTAACTGTCTTTTGATATAACGTTGACGATAATTTAAAATCCTTAAATAATCTGTAATATACAAGTAAGTACCATGCCCCTTTGTAATTAAGATTTATCGGAGAATTGAGGTCTTTCGACCATTCATTTTCGAGCCAGGATATAGCCGAAATATTTCTTAGCTCCGGGATTGTATATAGAATTTGTGAAGTAATTGGGATATTTGAATAATCACGTTTACAGAATCCCCAACCCTTACCATTCATCTGTTCATTTTTCAGCCAGCAAATCGCCTTTTCTCTTTGTTCTGAATAACTTTCTGATTCCGAAATGAAAAAAACGATCCAGGCTGTGTCTTCACAATCAATCCATCCTCCGTCATCTCTTTGTTCTTTCATAATTCTTTCAGAAAGATCAAATGAAGTATCACTCTCATTTGAGGTTAACTTTAGTACAGATGAAAGGAAAACGATTCGGCGCAGGGGGAGATTTCTTTCCAGATAATCACGAAGAATGGTATCCAGAAAATTTTCAAGTTTAGTCAGTCTATGGATACTATCTGCATCCATGGCAACTGGAGCATTGCCTGCATGCTACATTTGAAAAACCTTTTTTGAAAGGTTCAAACATAAAAGTCATCTTTTCAACCTTCCTGATTTCAGGTTTTTCATAATTGAACTTTGCCTGCAGGTTTTTTTTGGTCTTTTTCATTTTTACCTTAATTTGACTTTACATATATGCAATAATACCATTTTTCTCAGACAATTCCAAAAAATGAATTGTGTCTTTAAAAACGGCCTTTTCATCCACAATAATCTCTTCTGATAACAACGTAACTATATCATCCAGACTCTTCTCTTCATTCAGAATACTTAAAATAGTGAATCCGGTTTTATTCAGGGTAAAGTGATCACCTGTATCAATACAAAATGCATAGAATTTATCATAAGCTTCATCATGTTTGAGCCTGACCTGTTTATTTAAAATATACTTTTTCATGTCTCTTTCCAGCATTGAGGATCTTCGGCTAAATAATCTCCTTTGACAGCATACGCAACAGCTCTGCATCCACGGCAAATTGGAATGTATTCGCAGTTATTACATTTACCCTTCAGATTCCCGGGATTCCGTATCTCCCATAAAAGTGGTGATGTATACCAGATATCATAAAGAGTAGTTTCAAATAAGTTACCCAGCACTATTGGTAACCTCCGGCATGGAAGAACATCTCCGTTTGGCATGATTGTCAGTGCATTATTACCAATAGAACAGATTGCTCCGATATGAGGATCTTCCGGATTTAGTAAACAAAAAAGAGTCCTGTAAAGAAGGAATCTTGGTTTTAATGTTTTTTTGAAATACTCGTAAGCTTTTGTATATACTTCTCTTATTTCACCCGGCGATAAGACCCAGTCAGCCAATGCACTGCCCTGGCCCTCAGGGATAAACCTGTCAATAATGAAAACATCAACATCGTGTTTTGCCAGCTCATCGGCTAAAGGAATAACTTCATCCTTATTATGCCTCCCGATTGTCATCATTATACTGACAACCAGTCCGTGCCTCTTGAGGTTATCAATAGCATCTAAGGTTCTGTCATAAGAATTTACTCCCCTTATTTTGTCATTTGTCGCCCGTAATCCTTCCAGGGATAATTGAAAGCGCCGAAGTTTTTTGTACTCCTTTAGTTTAAGTATTATATTATCGGTCAGCAGAGTGCCATTAGTAAGCAAGTCAATCTTGTCGACATTCCGGTTTTCAAGGTTATCTAACAGTTGAAAAAGGATTTCAGGATTCATTAATGGTTCACCTCCGGTGATACTGAAAGAACCTTTCTTCTTCCATTTATCCAATGCATTACATAATTGATCTGCGATCTGAGTCAACTTGCTAATATTGATATCTTCTTTTAAATATGACTCATGATAACAATGCTTGCACCTCAGATTACATTCATTCGTAATATGCCATTGGAAATAAAATTCTTCGTCATAATTTAATTCTTCGAAACCTGTCGGGATTTTACTATTTGATTTATCTGATGGCATATAATCAATTTTTAACGCTCTTACAATTGTAATTAATTTTATCCAATTATTACCTATGCCGTTGCGCCGTTGTGTCTTTGCGCCTTTGTGCCGTTTTATACCAGAAAAAGTATTCCTTTTGCCGCCTCTTCTCCTCAATCTTTCTGGCAACATATAACTTCTTCCCTGAATATGGATCAAAACCTGTATAATACATAATAGTTGAAAGGGTCATTGGTGTTGGGGTAAAATCCTGAACCTGTTCCGGTTTAATGCCAAGGGTTTTCACCTCTGTAGCAAGTGCTGCCATATCTGAATCTGTACAACCGGGATGTGATGAAATAAAGTATGGAATGATCTCATATTTAAGCCCATATTTCATTTTTATATTATCAAACCTTTTTTTCAGCTTTTTAAATAGTCCAAATGGCACTTTTCTCATATAAGATAACACTGATGAAGCAGTATGTTCCGGAGCTACCTTAAGACGTCCTGAAACATGGTTTCTAATAAGTTCTTCAAGATACTCACTCTCTTCTCTTCCGGCATTTTTATTCCATTCCGGGAATAACAGATCATACCGCACACCACTGCCAATAAACGATTTTTTAATGCCCTCCATCCTGTCAATCTTCTTATACAGATCAGTAAGCTGCTTATGGCTGGTATTAAGATTAGTACATACTGCAGGCCAGATACAGGATGGTCTTGAACATACCATACATTTCTTCATATCCTTACCTTTCATCCTGTACATGTTAGCAGACGGCCCTCCCACATCCGAAAGATAACCCTTAAAATCAGGTAGTTCAGAGATTTTTCGAACTTCATTCAATATCGATCTCTCCGATCTGCTTATTATCTGCTTACCCTGGTGTGCTGCAATAGCGCAAAAGCTACATCCTCCAAAGCATCCACGATGAATGTTCACAGAAAATTTTATCATTTCATATGCAGGGATATTTCCCTTCTTAAGATATCGCGGATGCGGCATATACATATACGGCAGTTCGAAAGAGCGATCGGCTTCATCCTCATTCATAGGCGGAAATGGCGGATTAATAACTACTCTTAAGTTACCTGATGGTTCAATAAGTCTGGCTGATACAATTTTATTTGACTCTTTCTCAAACTTTACAAAATTTTCTGCAAAAAGATTCTTGTCTTTTTGACACTTCTCGTAAGAATGTAATGATATCTCCTTCCACTTGTTCTGAGCAGGAAGTGGCTCCTCATTTTTAACAACTATGGCTGTTTGTTGAATAGTTTTAAGAGATGAAAAGGAAACTCCTTTTGACAATAGCCTTAAAAGTTCTCTCAACGGTTGTTCTCCCATTCCATATATCAGCATATCAGCTCCACTACTTATCAGGATAGATGGTTCCAGCTTATCTTTCCAGTAATCATAGTGTGTAAGCCTGCGCATGGAACCTTCAATGCCACCGATAACCACAGGGATGTCAGGGTAGATCTCTTTGAGAATTTTTGTGTATACAATTGTCGGATAATCAGGTCTGAAGCCAGCTTTTCCACCTGGTGTATAAGCATCATCAGAACGTAATCTGCGTGCTGCAGTATAATGATTAACCATCGAATCCATATTCCCTGCCGTAACACCAAAAAAGTATTTCGGCTTTCCAAGCTTACGAAAATCCCTTAAATCGTCCCGCCAGTTTGGTTGTGGTACAATTGCAACCCGAAACCCCTCATCTTCGATTACCCTTCCAATAATTGCCGGACCAAATGAAGGATGATCAACATATGCATCGCCACTGAAAATGATAACATCAACCTCATCCCATTCACGAAGCTCCATCTCTTTTCTGCCAGATGGCAACCAATTCAGCAAATTTTTTCTATCTTTCAAACAGGGACCCTTTTATTATTGTTTCAATTCAATTAATTTCTCCCGGATATGTGAGAAAAAGCCAGCCAATTCAGATACCAAAATTAAGTAATGTTTCAGAAACCTGTCCGATGAAAATGTTTATAAATGTTACGGCCTGATTGTTGCAGATATTATTTATATAAAATAAGATATTAAATTGTCAAATAAAACCTTCAAAGAGTAAAAAAGATGGATGTAGCAAAAGTTATCCAGCAACATAAAAGACTTTGTAATTTAGTAACAGACAAAAAACTAAAGCAAAGCCTTGATATACTTGCTGATATGATTACCGGTTCGTCATCCGGCGATCTTAATGATGAGTATGATAATATAGTTATGACCTATAGGAATATGCTCACCTATACTATTGAAGGGATAAAAGATCCCGAACGAAATAAAATCTATTTAAAGCTTATACAGTCCATTCTTAATCTTTCAGACCGGGTCAGACAGGACATATTGTCACACTACTCCGGCTGGCATACATATTGGGTAAAGCAACAGGCTGAAAAAGAGATGAAACTGAGTGGTAAAACAATAGTGGAAACTGTTGATGATCTGATGTTTAAATCTGAACTGGATGAGTGGTTAAAATTGAGTAATGAGATAAATCCCAACCCTGAATCGGAGATTTCCAGAAAACATAAGCAGCTTATTAAGAACATTTTCAACCACCTGTGGTTAACTGATTTTTATGGTGAAGCCGAAAACAGTCTGATTAATATTATTCTGAAATCAGACAAGTTCAGATGGTATGAGGCAAGCATATTTACCACTGCTATCACATTAAGTTCGTTAAGGACGTGGCAACCTGAAAAACTTATCCATCTTGTGAAAATATATGAAGCAGGCCAGGAACAGGTTATAGAGAGAGCACTTTCAGGTCTGATACTTAATTTGCATTACTATAACGGAAGAATATTATTATACCCCGAGATTACTGACTTAATTCGGAAAATGAGTAAGAGCAGCTCTTTCAGGGAGCATTGCATGATCATAGTCTTACAGACCATAAGGTCTCGCGAGACAGAGAACCTGAGCAGAAAACTTCACGATGAAATTTTGCCACAGGTTGCAAAACTTAAACCAATGATTGAGGAAAAACTTGATTTGGATAATATCCTTTCCATTGATAAAATAGAAGAGAAGAACCCAGACTGGTCAGAAATGTTTAATGATTCTGAAGAGATCTTCAAAACTATGGAAGAGCTGACAAAACTCCAGATGGAAGGAGCTGATGTATATATGTCAGCTTTTGCCAACATGAAGCATTTTGACTTTTTCAAAGACTTTCAGAACTGGTTTATTCCGTTTTATCCCGACCATGAAACAGTAGACGAGATATACAGGGATGAGATACTTGGTCCGGGTACCAATGAGCTCGCTGAAGCTTTGTATAAGACCCCATTTATCTGCAACTCAGACAAATATTCATTGATATTAAACCTGAAACATCTTCCATCGTCACAAAAAACCATGATGCTTAAGGTTTTCCGTATGGAACTTGAAGGATTACAGCAATTAAATGATGATGAATCAGGTACTGATCCGTATAAGAGCTTCAGGACCAATGTCACACAATATCTTCAGGATATATACAGGTTTTTTAAATTATCCCCTTATAAGAAAGAGTTTGAGGACCTTTTCTTAGGGAAGCTTGATATCTATAATTCGGAGTTTTTCAGGATGACATGTAACGCAACGGAGTCTGAAGCAGGTTTAGCAGATTATTTTTTCAGTAAAAATTTTTATGACGATGCTCTATCGCTATTCCTTAAACAGGTAAGTGAGAAACCATCTGATGTTCAGTTATATGAAAAAATAGGATACTGTTACCAGGAAAGTTTCGATTATGAAGAAGCACTTAAGTATTACAGCAGAGCTGAGTTGATTGACAGAAAAGCATGGACAATAAAAAAAATAGGATTATGTCTTAGGAAGCTTGGGAAGAATGAGGAAGCTCTTGAATATTATCTTCAGGCATATGATATGGAACCTGAGAATATACATACTATTATAATGACTGCACACTGTCATCTTGATCTTAAGGATTATGATGAAGCATTAAAATACTATTTCAGAGTGGAATATAATGAGCCTGATAACCTTAAGATATTAAGACCAATTGCCTATTGTTATTTTGCACTTGGCAGGTTTAATGAATCAGAAAAGTATTACGACCGGTTATCAGCAGGGAAGCTCAACGCACATGATCAAATAAATAAAGGCCATCTGGCACTTTGTAAAGGTGAAAAGAGAGAGGCTATTGACTTTTACAGTAAAAGTATAATAAGTGGCGAATTATCGAAAGAGCAGTTTATGGCAATCTTTGCTGAAGACAAGGTTCTTCTTGTCTCCCTTGGAGTTAATCCTGATGATTTGCCAATTCTTCTGGATTATCTGTTATTTATAATTGCGTAGCTGTAAAAATCATGTCATGGGAAACCTGGAGGTGGAGGGCTTTCAGGTGAAGGCTTTCTATTAGGATTATGTCGCCTATCATTATTATTAATAGTGTCATTTTCATAGTTTCTTCTGTTCTTCCTCGTCATCTTCTGACGACGTTCATCCATCTCTTTTAACCTTGCAACCTGTTCTTTGGTAAGATTCGAATCCACCTCCTTTCTGAATAATTTCATGCTGGCATCAAGATCTTTACGAAAAGTGCTCTGCAATTCACTATTAATCCTGGCATATTTATTAAGAACCAAATCAATTTTGGCTTTTTGCTGCTCATCAGGTTGTATTGTCTGAAAGAATCCATCTCTGAATCTCTCCTCTGAAAAATAGACTCTCATTGGTTTAAGCTTATGGTATCTTATCTGAGCAGATGTCAACATACCCAGGACGAATCCAATTATTAGAGTTGCCAGAACGATTAAAATTGGTTTTGTTTTCATTTCAAATTAATTTCCGGTTAACAAACATACAATGCTTTCGTCATAACTATCGCTCAATCCAAGAAATGAGTCAAAAGAAAGTGAGCCTTGCATAAGGAAGATAGAGATCAACAGAACGATAATTGCAGCCACTCCCGTTAGAGCAATCCTGGAGAATGCAAGATTCAAATATTTCACATACTCAATCTCCCGTGTCATTGTCAATACTGATGAAGAAATTTTTTCAAGGATCTTATCTCTAAATCCGTTTCTAAAATTGAATGAAACCCCCTCCTTCTCCAGTCTTTCTGCAGCATCATTAGCATCAGCATCAGCATTGAGTGAGCTGATTATCAACTTTTTAATTTCAGAATGGTTCATAATTTTTACAATTTTTCCAAAATAACTCTTAATTGTTCCTGTGCTCTTGATAATCTTGAAAGAACAGTTCCGAGTGGCAGACCCAGTATTTCAGCTGTCTCTTTTGTAGAATAGCCCTGGAGCATTCTCATTGTTACAATAATCCGGAACTTAGGATCCATACTCAGTAATGCTTTATTAACTATTTCCAATGCCTCTTTTCTTTCTTCAGTATCCTGATCAGCAACCTCAATTTCATAAATCTCGTCATTCCCTTTTTGCGAAAACATCGATAAAAATCTCTTTCTTCTCTTTATTTCATTTAGTGTCAGGTTAACTGCAATTTTTTGAATATAGGTTGATAATCTTGCTTCTCCCCTGAATTCGGGCAATGCATAATAAAGCTTAATAAATACCTCTTGCCCAATATCTTCTGCAAAAACGGAATCGCCAAGCATACCTTTAACCGTACGGGCAACCATCTTCTGATAACGTATAACTATTTCACCAAATGCACCATTATCACCATCTATAGATGCTTTTACCAGTTCGTTCTCATCGAATATACTGTACGATTCTTTAATCATACTTCACCATATAGACAATTAATATTATACTATTATTCCCTATTGTTAATTTTTATTAACATAAAAGAAATCGTACTAAGCAGGATATTATTTTGAAGGTCTAATATTGCTGAATAAGTTTATTTTTCTTAACAAGTTTAACCTCATAATCTTTTGTATATCTTACAAGAAAGAGATTATGATTTTCAAATCCAGCTCCGAAATCCTTTCTTATAAAATCATATTCTGTCTGTAGAAGGTCAGGGTAATGAATCTCAGGATGCATAAGAAAATCATTTCCATAGATTGCCATACCACTTAAAAAGTAATAAGTAATGTCGTATCCCTGCCATGCATAACTTTTTTCAGAAGGTTGAGTTAAAAATGTTTTTCTATAATCAGAATTGAACTGTTTCACATCCATTTTTGTATAATCAATCCAATAAGGAGAATAAACCATGATATCAAGATCAAAGAAATATTTTGGATCAAGATTATCCAGATCTCTCATTTCAGGATAGCCGAATACCTTTATGTCAAATTTCTTTGAAAGACCATGAACATCCTGAATTGTTTCACTTATTACAGGTGGATCCTCGGAGGCTATGATAATAATGTTTTTTGAATTTTCAGAAAGAGCATGACTCAGTCTGTTTATTGAATCATTATCAAACATGGATTTGCTATAAAAGTAGAAATCTTTAAACTTTATATCATCATAAGGTAACTTATAACTTAAATCATTAAAGATCATATTTTTAAATCTTATTACATCCTGATCAATTCCTGCAGTATCGGTATGAATAAATACAATATTGTGATCGTAATATTCACTTATTTTTTTGGACAATGCCTTTTGAGCAATCTCCAGTGAAGAATTGGCCATAAAGAGTCTCGGATTACCTGAAAGAGATGAATTACTAAAAAGAGGAACAGGGGATACAACCGGAATTCCCAGGTCTTTTGAATAATCAGCAACAATAGAAAGATTATGAGAATAAACCGGACCGATTATAAGATCCATTCCGGATAGTTTTCCTGACATTATAAGTTTTGTTAAATCAATAGTATCGCTTTTAATATCGTATGGATAAAGATTTATATCCAAGCCTAAAGATCTGAGTGTGTCAGCAGCCAGTAATATCCCCTCATACATTTCAACAAAATCAATGCTTCGCGGATAAATCCATTCTTTAGGTCGTTCTGTTTTTTTATATATTTTTTTACCCCTGATAGATTTTGATGGATCTATTTCTATCCGGACAGAATTTTCCTTAAGATAGAATGGAAGCAGAACAGCGACATCGAATGAGCCGCTGATATCTTTTACGGGTATATAGTCAACCGGCCTGTCCATAACAAACACCGAATCTTCAGCAACTACAGGGATAGTATCAGATCTGGCAGTTTCAACTTCCATAATATCTGCAGTTTCAGCCACGGAAATCCTTATAAAATCACCTACCTGAGGAAATCTCAAATTCCTGTTTTCTCTTCTTAATTCCCTTACTGTCAGTCCATACTGCTTAGCTATAGTTGAAAGAGATTCCCCTCTGAGTACTTTATGATAAATGTATCTCTTTTCCTGGTCGTCAAATTTCTGTCTGTCACTCATAAACACCCTGCGGGGAATAGCTAATTCAACACCAACTGACAAGTTATTAATATCAATTCCCGGATTGCTTTGTATTATCTCATTTTCAGATACACCAAACAACTTTGACAATGAATAAACTGTTTCACCTGGCTTAAGAATGTGGTACAGGAATTTGCTATCATCTCTAACCTGAATAATCCATGATGCTTCTGTCGGTTTTACATCATTAACTGATTTAACTGGTATTCTGAGAGCCTGCCCTTCTTTGACACCAAATACAGTTGGAGGATTCTCTTTAGTTAATTCTTCTACTGAAATACCATAAGCTCTGGAAATTGAATAAGCAGTTTCTCCTTTTTTTACCAGATGAATATAATATGGAATACCGGATATAATTACTTTGTCTTTTGATCTTTCCACAACTACCTGTGAAAAGAGAGTATTGCTCAGAAGAAATAGAATAATTACTTTCGGCAGAGCTTTTTTCCAGCTTGATAATTTCATTATTAATAGTGCATTTCAGATTAAGCAACAAAAATAATAACATTTTGAACTTTACCCGTACTTTCAGGATAAAACCAAAACCAAAACCAAAACTTTTGCTATTCTATTCTTGGTTTACAATGATTTAAGAAATGTTCTGCAATTCTTTTCAATTCTTTCAGGAACATTAGTTATATCAGCCCTGACAAACTTTTCGCCTGTTATCTTTTCAAATAGTTCTATATATCGTTCCGACACTTCACCAACAAATGAATCGGTCATTTCCGGGATTATCTGGCCCTCCCTACCCTGGAATCCATTGTCCATCAGCCATTCCCTGACAAACTCTTTTGATAATTGTTTTTGAGGAAGTCCCTTATCAAACCGTTCCTGATACTCATCAGCATAAAAATATCTCGATGAATCAGGGGTATTAATCTCATCAATCAGATAAATCCTGCCATCTTTATTACCAAACTCATATTTAGTATCAACAAGAATCAGGCCATGCTCTGCAGCTATTTCAGAACCTCTTATGAAGACTTCCATTGTATATTTCTCCATCAGTTTATACTCCTCCTCTGAAATAAGTCCATTACTGATTATTTCTGAACGGGAGATATCTTCATCATGTCGGCCTTGTTCAGCTTTTGTTGTAGGAGTGATTATTGGTTCTGGAAATCGCTCATGTTCTTTCATTCCATCAGCTATTTTAATTCCACATATCTCTCTTGAGCCCGCTTTATAAGTTCGATATGAGCTACCTGTAAGATAAGCCCTTACGATCATTTCTACAGGGTACGGATTACATTTATGTCCAAATGTTACTGTAGGATCAGGTGTGGAGATTTTCCAGTTTGGAACAATATCGCTGGTTGCATCAAGGAATTTTGCTGCTATCTGATTAAGCACCTGTCCTTTATAAGGAATTCCCTTTGGGAGTACAACATCGAAGGCTGAAATCCTGTCGGACACAACCATTAGGAGATAATCATCGTTAATATTATATACATCTCTAACTTTCCCCTTATAAATGCTCTTTTGTCCAGGGAAATTGTAGTTTGAACTTAAAATTGTCTTACCCATAATATTCTAATAATTAATAGTTTATTTTTTCCCGCTTTCTTCCTGCTCATAAGCCCGTACGATTCTCTTCACTAATTTATGTCTTACAATATCCCGCTCATCGAAATTAATTATTGAGATTCCTTCAATATTAGTAAGGATACGCATAGCCTGAAGAAGACCTGATTCACTTTTTCTGGGAAGATCAATCTGTGTTGTATCTCCGGTCATTATAAATTTTGAACTTACACCCATTCTTGTAAGAAACATTTTAATCTGGCTTATAGTAGCATTCTGAGCTTCATCCAGAATTACGAATGCATTCTCCAGCGTTCTCCCTCTCATAAATGCCAGCGGAGCTATCTGTACAGTACCATCTTCAATCCATGACTCAAGTTTTTTATAAGGCAGCATATCATGAAGAGCATCATACAATGGCTGCAGGTAGGGATCTAGTTTCTTTTTCATATCTCCGGGCAAAAATCCAAGTCTTTCCCCCGCTTCTACTGCCGGACGCGTAAGAATTATCTTTTTTACCTCCCTCGCTTTCAGTGCTTTGACTGCCAGGGCTATGGAAGTATATGTTTTACCTGTTCCTGCTGGCCCCTCAGCAATGATTAAATCATAATTCTTATAATCGTTAACCAGGAGCAACTGATTTACTGTCCGGGCTCTAACCGGCTTCCCACTGGCACCAAAAACAAGAACCTGTTCAAATTCACCATTAGATGCTGATTTCATATGTACAGCATCAAAGAAATATTTCTCTATATCCTGCTCATCGAGCCGGTGATATTTCTGATAATATTCTAATAGTTCATTAAACTTTTCGGCAAAAATGATAATTTCTGCCTCCTCTCCCATGCATTTTAGCTCATTGCCTCTTGCAAGTATCTTAATCTTAGGGAAAAACCCACGGATTTTATCAAGCAAAGAGTTGTTTATTCCGAAGAAGACTACAGGATCAATATCCTCAAGAAATATTATTATCTCTGTCATTAAATCCAATAAAAATTGATTATCTGATATGCTTTTTACCTATATAAATTGGCACCAGGTCAAAATAGTTTATAAAAATATTCAATGAACAGTACAAAGTAAGGTTATTTTTTCCTTAGAAGATTATCTTTGTAATAAGTTTTTTTATATGCCTGTAATTACATTAACAACAGAATGGAAGCCCGATGATATCTATTATGGAATCATTAAAGGAAAGCTAAGCAGTTTGTGTCCGGGAGCAACGATTGTTGATAATGCCGGCAGCATTCCTGTATTCAATATCTCACTTGCCTCGTTCATAATACGAAATACCTATAATAACTACCCTACAGGTTCGATTCATATAATATGCGTTCATTCTGAAACTCAGAAGGATCAGGAGCATCTTATAGTCAGGGCCAGAGATCATTTTTTCATTGGAACCGATAATGGGATCTTTAACCTTATACTTAATTCCGAACCTGACGAAGTTGTAAAAATAGATCCTCAGGGAGCCTCTGATGAACTTGAAATATTTGCAAAAGCTGCTGCAGACCTGTTTTCAGGTAAGATCATGTCTGATATTGGCAAGAGTGTTAAAACCATTAGTGAAAAAGTACCTCTGAGGGCAACCATTGATAAAGATGTTATTATCGGCAGCATAATTTTTATTGACTCCTATGGAAACGCCGTTTCGAATATTACCAGGGAGGTTTTTTACAGGGTATTTGAGAATAAAGATTATAAAATATTCATTCAGAGTAATAAAAATTTTACAGACAATATTTCCAAAAAATACAGTGATGTACCAGTTGGTGAGATGCTGGCAAGATTCAACCCTATTGATTTACTGGAAATATCAATTAATGGAGCTGACATATCCGAATTACTAAGTCTTACTATCGGCTCCGTTGTACGAATTGATTTGGCAAACAAAGCTGCATCGCCTAATCGCTTGTTCTAAAACCAGTTACTAATGAAAGATAGAAATAAAAGTCTAGAAGAGTTTAACAGGCTTCTAAATATAATTGATGAGCTCAGGATAAAGTGCCCATGGGATATGAAACAGACTAATGAAAGTCTGCGGAAGCTTACAATAGAAGAGACCTATGAATTAGCTGATGCTATTTTCTCCGGGAGTGATGAAGGCATTAGAAATGAGCTAGGCGATCTTATGTTGCATTTAGTTTTCTATGCCAAAATTGGTTCTGAAAAAGGTTCATTTACTATAGCTGATGTGTTGGAAGGGATTAATACTAAACTCATTTACAGGCATCCACATGTTTTTGATGATGTTAAAGTTAATGGAGCTTCCGAAGTGGAGGAGAACTGGGAACAACTTAAGATTAAGGAGAATAATGGTTATAAACCTGTGCTGTCTGGTGTTCCTTCCTCATTACCGGCCATAGTGAAAGCAAACAGAATACAGGAAAAGGTTAGAGGTGTGGGATTTGACTGGGAGAAACCTGAGCAGATATGGGACAAGGTACTTGAGGAGATTAAGGAACTTAAAGAAGAGATAGAGAACCGGAATATCGAAAATATTGAATCAGAACTCGGAGATGTTATGTTTTCAATTATCAATGCATCACGTTTGTATGGAATTGATCCGGAAGCAGCCCTGGAAAAAACTAATAGAAAATTTATTAAGAGGTTTAATTATCTTGAAAAGGAGACTCTGAAAAAAGGCATATCCCTGCATGATATGAGTCTTGATGAGATGAATGTTATCTGGGATGAGGCAAAGAAGGAGGATTAGGGGATGTTGCCATATAGGGAATGGTCGCGACCGTTCCCTGCTTGACAAACCTATATGACAGAAGCTGATAGATCATTTTCGCAGCAACAAAGTCAGGAGATTTATTTGTCGGGGAAGGACATAATTCTACAACATCAAATCCTACAACATTTCTATTCTTTATTACATCTCTCAGAAAATGTAGTATTTCAAAATATTCTGGTCCCCCAGGTTCCGGGGTTCCTGTTGATGGCATAATTGACGGATCCAAAACATCAAGATCGATTGTGATATAAACATTCTCTGTAAGCTTATCTATTGCTTTTGAATACAAGGACTTATCGTAATACAACTCATGTGAATAGAATATTCTTGCGGGGTCTGCATATTGTATTTCGACTGCTGATATGCTTCTTATTCCAACCTGCACAATTGGAGCCCATTCACGTGCTCTTGCCATCACACAGGCATGATTAAATTTTGAACCCTCATATTCATGTCTCAGATCAGCATGTGCGTCAAGCTGTAGAACTGAAAAATTATCATAGTATTCGGAAAATGCTTTTATGGATCCAATTGTTACTGTATGATTTCCTCCTATGAATACAGGAAATTTCTTCTCTGTCAATAGTGATAATGTCTTATCATATACAGCATTAACAAGTTTTTCAGGTGTCTCTTTTTCAAATACCGGATCACTTGTATTAATCCCTTTCAGATGAGCTTCAGAGCCTGTCTCAATATCATAGAATTCCAGATTAACAGAGGCATTTAGAATTGCATCAGGACCTTTATCAGCTCCTTTCATCCAAGTACTTGTCTCATCGTATGGTACGGGAACAATGATTATATCAGATTCTGAATAATCATAAACCACCTCATCTCCACCGAAATTCATATTATATGATTTTATAACCTGGTAATACCTGAAAAGTGTCTTGAGTGCCTAAAGTAGTAAGAGTTATATTATATTTCAACTTTTTTAACCCACAATGCTGAGCACAGACGAAGCTCAACTTGCCATCTCAAAGTATTGTTTTGATATTTATAGGTTTATTCTGGCTTTGGCTTTGGCTTTGGCTTTGGCTTTGGCATTGGTTTCTTCTTTTTCTTTTCAGTAACAGGAGCTGCTTTCTTCTCTTCAGAGGTTTCATTTCCTGTTTCAGCTTCAGCAACAGCTTCAGGTTCTTCTTTTATAAGGAGGTTTAGTTTATGAAGGATGTTATACCACTGGGCAAGTTTTTTAATGTCGCTGGTATATACTTTATCTTTTGAATAATCAGGCACGATCCCTTCAAACCAGCTCTTCAGCTTATCAACATCTGCCTTTGAGTCAATTGCCGATCCGCCGTTTTCCTTATCATGTATCAGGTTAAATATTTCCCCGAGAGGCATATCTTCCTTATCGGTAAATATTGCAATATCATCGAGCGAGCTTACCTTAGCTGATCCATATGCACTGCTTCTTTTCTTTGTCTCCAGGTGTTCAACAATTATTGCATTTTTCCCCTGAGCAATAAACTTGAAAAGCCCGGGTTCACCTGAAATTGACAGAATATCTTTTAATATCATCTTCAATATCTTTAGTGTGCAAAGTTAATTCTTGTATCGTTAAGTCTGATTAATTGGACTGTTTTTTTTGAATTCATCTCAGGGCATATTTCTTTCTTTTTTAATCTTCCCGTAAGCTTCATTAACCTTACTGAACTTTTCATCTGCCGATTTCCTGAAATCATCGCCAAGATGGCTTACTTTATCGGGGTGGTACTTCATTGCCATTCGTCTGTATGCCTTTTTAACTTCGTCATTTGAAGCAGATGTATCTATTTCAAGAATTTTATACGAAGAATCTGTTTCAGGTATAAACATGTTTTTAATGGACAGAAAATCTGTTGTAGTTACTCTAAGATAACCGGAAATTCTATTCAAAATCTCAAGTTCAGATGGATGTATTCTACTATCTGCCAGCGAGATATTAAATAAAAGGTGCATTAATTGCAATCGTGAGGAGTAGTCCATGTTATTGCTTATCTGCAAACAAACATCCCTGACAGGTATCTCCTGTTTCAGAAGGTCCTTAAGCATCCTCAGTGCCTGCTTTGCAGATTCCTGTCCAAATTGTCTTACAAAAAACTGTTTAACATAATCAAGTTCCGATTTTACAATTTTACCATCAGCTTTCATTACTGCTGCCACAAGTACCAGCAGGCTCATCCCAAAATCACCCTGAGTTGTTCTGATTGATCTGGAAGTGTGTGTAGAAGATTGGCCTGTAGTACTATCAACCATTGATCCCACAATAAAACCTAACAGACCACCAATTGGGCCCCCAACGACCCAACCAAGACTTCCTCCCATCCATTTTGCAAAATTTCCCATAATTTGACTCAGGTATTAATATATTTCAATAACACATCATGTATCTGAAGAATAGCCGGGATGATCATATCATTTTCCGAATTATAAATCACAAAATCCGATAATTTTATCCTGATGTCATCATCCATCTGATTACGAATCCTCTCCAGTACCTGTTCTCTGGAAAGGTTATTTCTTTTAATAACCCTTTCTACTCTTTCCTCAAGGGGAGCAACGACAGTAGCAACTTTATCAACCAGCTCAGAAGCACCACTTTCATAAAGAATTGCTGCCTCCATGATAACGTATGGTGTGGTTTGTTCCATCTCCCACATAATAAAATGATCGAAAACAACCGGATGAACAAGTGAATTAACCTTTTTAAGGAGAGTATTATCATTAAAGATGAGTGAAGCCAGTTCCATCCGGTCCAGCCTTCCGGATTTATAAAGGTCTTTCCCAGCTACTGTATTGATCCTACCGATTATGCCTGTATTACTTTCCATAATCTCCCGTGCATCGCTGTCAGCCGAAAAGACTGGAATTCCCAATACATTGAATACTCTGCAAACAGAGGTTTTCCCACAACCAATACCTCCTGTTATACCTAGTTTCATCGCCGGTTTCTTCTCTTTTCTCATATAGCCCACATATAAACTTAAGGTTATTATTCAACAACCTCAATGTCAGGCTTAACCTGAATTGATTTTGAAGCTATCTCATTAATAGTGAAAAAGAGAGTGTCAGGTTTTACCGAAATAATTTCACATTCAGATATTAACTTTGCTGTCAGATTTTTGATTTCTCCTGACGTAATAAGATAATAATTAATATTATTACCGCCAGTTACTCTTTTGTATTTGACCTTTGACAGATCAATTATTACAGGAGTCCGGTTACTTATCAATTTAAGCTTCAATAATGAAAAACCAGTGCCTCTTAACGACAGGTTCAGTTTAGCATGTTGTTCTTCACCAATTACCTTTTCTTTCGGAAGATTAATATAATGTACCGGGTATCTGACCTCAGCCACAATTTCTTTACCAAGAGCATTCAGGTACCAGAAGATAAATGAGAGAAAGAGGAAGAAAGAAAAAATCACAACATCTCTGTTAATGATTCTCTTCTCCTTTTTCTTAAGGTCATCTAATGGTATCTCTTTTCTCCCAGTCATTTCAAGTTTAATAAAAAGAAGTTAAGTTCTATTCGTCAACAGTAGGATCCTTAAGGAGAGCATTCTTATCCACCTTCAGTTTGATATCCCCTCCAACATCTATAGTCACATAGTTGTCTTTTACTTCAATTACACGGCCAAAAATTCCACCGGTAGTTACAACTTTATCACCTTTTTTAAGGGAACTTCTGTAGTTAGTCATATCTTTTTGTTTCTTCATCTGCGGTCTGATCATAAAGAAATAGAAAACTACAAAAACCAGAATAAGAGGAAGAAAAGTCACAAGGGGATTACTCTGACCGGTAGCTCCGGCAGGTTGTCCCATCAAATACAAATAAGAAAAATTGGTCATCGTTTCAATTATTAATTATTATTTAATTAGAATTATTTACTACTTCTGCAGTTATTTTTAATAACACGACAGGGGTTGATGCATTTGACTTTACTTTAATTGTCTTTGTCTGCATTCCGTGATATCCTGAAGTATTAAATACAACCTCAAGATTTCCGTTTTTCCCCGGAGGTATTGGTTTCGTCTCATATTTAGGCACTGTGCATCCGCAACTTGTTGTTGCATTAGAGATTACCAGGCTTCCGGTGCCTCTGTTTTCAAATGTAAAAACATATGCAACCTTTTCGCCCTCTGTTACTTTTCCGAAATTATGTTCATACTCCTTGAAAATGATCACACTAGTGCCTTCATCTGCTGATTGCAGTTTGGTATTAACAAGATCATGTTCTGCTCCATTTCTACAACTTGATCCTAATATTACAATCAGTATTAGAGTAAAAATTAAAACCTTTCGCATAAATCAAATTAATATCTGGTTATCAGTTTTCACCGGACAGAGACTCTCCAACCAGACCTCTGCCAAATTTACTAAAAAGTCCTTTTTCCCGCATTTCTTTAACAATATTATCTAGTATTCCGTTAACAAATGTACTGCTTTTTGATGTACAATAATATTTAGCTATTTCAATGTATTCATTAAGAGTAACTTTAACTGGTATTTCAGAGAACTCAAGTATCTCAGTTATTGCAAGCTGCATAACAAGAATATCCATAAGAGCAATTCTTTCGACCTCCCAGTTAGTCGTATTTTTATCTATGAGCTCAGAACTTTTTTTTGAATTAAGCACGGCTTTTCGGAACAGAATCTTAACAAATTCTTCATCCTCTGCATTCTTAAATAAAGGCATCAGCCGGGCATTTTCATCTGAATCAACTTTAAATTTCTTTAGGGTCTTTTCAACCATTGCTGATACATATTCAATATCGTCATTCCAAAAGATACTTTGTTCTTCAAGATTTATCTGAAGATCCTCCGAACTTGAAAACAACTCTGTGATCAGCCTGATAATAAACCTTTTATCTGAAGTATAATTAGAGTCATCCGGCTTCATATATTCTTGATAAATATCCCAGCTAATCATCTTATTATAAAGAACACGTGGAATATGGGAATGATTAACCCAGGATAGTTTCTTAGAAGAAACATAATTTGTAAAAGACAGATTTCTTCTAAGCTGTGCAATAATCAGATTATTTATAAATCTTTTCTGTGGATTCAGATCCTCGGGAGTTGGGATCTTCTTTTCAAGTGCCCTATCAATTTTCTCATTAGCAATATCTGCTACCTCAAGAACAAGCAGTAGTAGATAGTGATAAAGATCATAAGTCTTACCAATACTGAACATAAGCTCGTTTTCAGCATGGGAAAGATTATCATCCTCCCTGCGGTTAAAAGCATAAAGAGCCATCAAGGCTTTTATACGAAGCAATCTTCTACTTATCATTAATAAAGAACCTCAAATTTTCGCTGCAAAAATACTCTTTTTCCTTTACGCTCAAAACAATTACAAACAATTACCGTATTTTGATTTGAAAAAATAATTGTTACATTTGACAATATAAAACAAAACCCTAACACTAACTGACTTAGAAATGGAAGAAGAAGCAGGAATAAAGGAAGTCATAAACGGGCATGATGATAAATTTATAAAAGAAGAGATTTTTACAAAAGTGGTTCGTGCCGGTAAAAGAACCTATTTTTTTGATGTAAAAGCTACCCGCAGGGATGATTATTATCTTACTATTACTGAAAGCAAGAAGCGTTTAGGCAAAGAAGGAAAGGTTTTTTACGAAAAACATAAGATCTTCCTCTATAAAGAAGATTTTGAAAAATTCACAGAAGGATTAAAAGATTCTGTTACATTTATTGAAAATAACAAAGATGAATTAGGTACACCCGAAATGTCATCAGATATTGAACCCGGGAAAGAAAACAGTACTCTTACTACGGAAGAGTTTACAAACGTCGAGTTTGAGGACCTTGGTAAAAAGTAGAAAAGCTTTTCAAAACAAATTTCCTTAGGATATTTCTAAATGTCTGATTATATACTTCTTATATTTGGGATACTTTTAATGATCGTTGGGATTATCGGTTGCCTGGTACCTGTTTTACCTGGACCCCCAGTTAGTTACTTTGGATTAATTTTACTTCATCTGACCCGGTTTGGTCATTTTTCTAATTCTATATTAATAGCTCTTGGTGCCATAGCAGTGGTTGTGACAATATTGGATTATATTGTTCCTGTTTGGGGTACAAAAAGATTCGGAGGGTCAAAGTACGGAATGAGGGGTGCTACAGTTGGATTGATAATTGGACTCTTCCTTGGTCCGCTAGGAATTATATTAGGCCCGCTTATAGGTGCATTTGTTGGAGAAATGATATTTAAGGATGATATTAACTATGCTTTTAAAGCCGGATTCGGTAGTCTGCTTGGATTCCTGACTGGAATCGGTCTAAAACTTGCTGCGTCCTTTATAATGACTTTCTACTTTGTAAAGGAGTGGATAGCGTAGCCACCATCACTGCCTTAATAGTATGCAGGCGATTTTCTGCCTCATCGAAGACTATTGAATAATCCGATTCAAAGACCTCCTCTGTGACTTCCATTCCATCGAGGCCGAATTTCAGAAATATCTCTTCTCCAACTTTAGTCTCACGGTTATGAAATGCCGGCAGACAATGAAGGAATTTCACCATTGGATTACCTGTCATTTTAACCACTTCATTATTAACCTGATATGGCTTTAAAAGTTCAATGCGCTCTCCCCATACTGAATCAGGTTCCCCCATTGACACCCATACGTCGGTATATAGAAAATCTACACCTTTAACTGCATCACTGACACTTTCAGTAATCGTGATCTTACCTCCTGTCTTTTTTACAATTGCACGACATGTTAAAACAAGATCCTCAGCTGGCTGACAGGCTTTAGGAGCTGCAGCTCTGAAATCCATGCCCATTTTGGCGGCTCCTACCATAAGTGAGTTTCCCATATTGTTACGAGCATCACCCAGGTAACATAAAGAAATCTTATTCAACGGTTTATCAGAGTGCTCCTGCATTGTCATAAAATCGGCCAGAATCTGTGTCGGATGGAATTCAGTTGTCAGACCATTCCAAACAGGCACCCCGGCATATTTTCCAAGATCTTCAACTATATCCTGACCATAACCACGATACTCAATCCCGTCATACATACGTCCAAGGACCCTGGCTGTATCTTTCATTGATTCCTTTTGTCCAATCTGTGATCCGCTTGGTCCCAAATATGAGACATGGGCTCCCTGGTCCAGAGCAGCAACTTCAAATGCACATCGTGTTCTGGTAGAGGCCTTTTCAAAGATCAATGCTATATTTTTACCTTTTAAACGAGGTTGTTCAGTACCGGCATATTTTGCTTTTTTCAGTTTTGTAGCCAGATTGAGAAGAAACTTTATCTCTTCCGGTGTAAAATCAAGAAGCTTAAGAAAATTTCTGTTGCGAAGATTGTAAGACATGAGATTCAAGTTAAAAGTGAAAAGTGAAAAGTGAAAATAAGTTTAAGGGAGTAAAAATAGTGAATATTCAGTCATGAAGTTGTTCTGAAGATTAGTTAATAAGTAATTTAGTGTGCCGGGTGCCTATCTTCTATCATCCTCATATTCCATTGTAATTTTCGATCCATATTTCTTGTCGGATAGCCTAAAAGCCTCAGTAATTATACTTTTACTACCTCCATTTTTCAGGAAGTTAAGGCATGCCTGTATCTTCGGTGCCATGCTACCCTTCGCGAACTGACCTTCATTGAGGTATTTTAAAGTATCAGCATAATTAAGAAATTCTTTAACCTCCTGATCTGGCTTTTTATAATTAACATATATATAAGGAACATCTGTTAGAATATAAAACTCATCAGCACCAATCAGTGCTGCCAGGAGAGAAGAGGCAAGATCTTTATCAATAACTGCCTCAGCCGGTCTTACGTCATTCTTTTCGTCAATATAAACAGGTACTCCACCACCTCCTGCTGCAATAACGATGTTTCCTTTTCTGGCAAGGTCGCGTATTATGGTTTCATTCATAACACCTGCCGGAACCGGTGATGGAACAACCCTCCGGTAACCACCATGGGCCTTAACCTCTTCCTTGAATTTCCATCCTTTTTTTGAGGTGAGCTCTTCAGACTGTTCTTTTGAATAAATCTTACCAACTCTTTTTTGAGGATCGCTGAAAGCAGGGTCATTAATATCAACTAGAACCTGTGTTACAAGGCAAATAATATTTTTATCAATCCCATGCTTGGTCAACACATTTCTTAACATTCTCTCAATCATATAACCTATTCCACCCTGAGAATCAGCCACACATATATCAATTGGCATCTGGGCAATGTTATACAACTGTTCACCGGCATCATTTCGCATCAGAATATTTCCAACCTGGGGACCATTCCCATGTGTTATAACCAAATCGTAACCCTCCTCAATTAAAAAAACAAGGTTTTCAAGAGTCTCAGTAGTATTCTGTTCCTGCTCATCAATAGTTCCTATCTGATCCCCTCTTAAAAGTGCATTCCCCCCTAAAGCAACAACTGCAAGTTTCTTTACCATAATTCTTATGAATAGTCAACCAGACTAGTTAATATTATTCAAATAACAAAGATCTTGTTTCTCCAATACTTAATTCAAAGATGACAAAGCTACCAAATTCCTCAGAATACAAACAATAGGAATAGCGAAATGAGGGCTAACTTATATATGTTTTATAACACATCTCAAAGCATTAGTATAATAATAATTGAGAGAATTGAAGTTAAAAAAAATTATTACATTTACATAATTCAAAAAACAGATAAGTGAGATTCAGCTATGTATTGTTCATTGCAGTAATCTTAGCAATGACAGGATACTCCTGTAAAGAAAAGGGGGGTAAATATTTAAGCCAGGGTGAAATCCATTATTCTATAGATTATATAGGTAACATAGGGCCCATGCCGGAAGAGTTTCTGCCTAAAGATATGGTTGTTTCTTTTAAGGATGATAAGATTCTCTTTGAGATGGTTACGTCATTTGGTAACTCTGGAATTCTAAACCTTTCAAATCCGCAAAAAAGTATTTTTGATACTTATTTCAGCCTGTTCACTATTAAATACTTTTATGCTGGAGAACCCGGAGAGATGTTTCCTGGTTTTGATGGCATGGAAGGAATGGTATTAAAAAAGACCTCTAAAACAGCTGTTATTTGCGGTTTTAATTGTAAAAATGCAGAGGTAATTCTTCCTTCCGATAATAAAAAGGCATATGATATATGGTATACAGATGAGATAAGCGTAAAGAATCCCAATGCTGCTACACCATTCTATCAGCTCGATGGAGTATTAATGAGTTTTTTCTTTTACATGGGTTCCACTGAGCTCCATTTTGATGCTGAAACAGTATACAAAAAGGATATACCTGATGAGACATTTGAAAGAAGAAATGAGTTTACCAGAGTATCAAGGGAAGAGATAAACAAATTTATTGATAGGATGGTAAGCCTATAGGCACAGGGCACAGGGCACAGGGCGCAGGGCACAGGGCACAGGGCGCAGGGCACAGGGCGCGGGGCAATCCGGATTGAAAAGAATCATTATTTATCCTCAGATAAAAATCCAAATATTTATTAATAATTTGCAGATTACGATTAGTCCTGAATTCAGGAAATAAAATCATTTATCCGGATTTTGTGACAGACGTAAAATTATTACCTTTGGATTGCGTTTATTAAAACGAAAATTATTGAAAAATTTCAGCTGGAAATGAATAAAGTGAAGGAAGAGGTTAGCAAAAAGAGTCCAAAATCTACAAAGGCTGGTAAAAATTCCAAATCCTTTTTTTCAGATGAGAGGATTAAGTTTATTACGGGAATACTCATAACAGGATTTGCGTTTTATCTTCTCCTGGCATGTGTGGCCTACCTATTCTGGTGGAAAACGGACCAGAGCATTCCCGATTCAGCTATATTATCAGGTCCTGAAATAGCAGTAAAAAACTGGTCGGGCAAAAGCGGTCATTTTCTTGCAAAAATGATAATAGCATATGGTTTTGGATTTGGTGCCTTTTTTATTCCATTGATAATAGGCTCAATTGGACTATATCTTCTTAATTTTCCAAAGATCAAACCCTTCAGACTTATAATAAAATTCACCTTTGCAGCAATAATACTTTCATTAATACTCAGCTTCATATTTGGACTGTCAGATGGGTATCTTATCAGCGGACCAGGGGGTGCACAGGGCTATCTTATTACCAGGTGGATGAATGCTTTTACGGGTATGATAGGGACAGGTGTCCTTTTAGCATCTATTACCATTACATACCTTGTTTTTGCTTTAAGGATAAATCCTAAATCATTTGGCATTAGATTGCCTTCCTTTCTGAGGAATATTAAAGCTGATAAAGATCTTGCAGGTTTTGAATCAGAAGATAATGTTTTTACAGAATCAGGTTCTTCAATACAAAATGATGAATCATTTTTAAAAGAGAAACCTGAAAAGGATCCGATCGAATTTTTAATCAAAACAAGAAACCTGAATATTGAGCAGGATGATCTTGATGAAGATTTCCCGGAAGTTATTACGAAAGGTTCTATAATCCGTGATTTTGATAATGACAACCAGGTTGATCAATCTGAAGATAAGGTTCCGATAAATATAAAACGTCCGGGCACAGGCGATAATCTCTCGGATCAGGAAGTAGACAGAATAATGGAAGATTACGATCCTCGCCTCGATCTATCTCGTTATAAGTTTCCGCCTGTCTCAATTCTTAAAGAACACAAATCAGAAATCGCCTTTGATAATAGTGAAGTTTTTGAGAATAAAGAGAATATAATAAAGACCCTGGGGGACCATAAAATTAGTATAAAAAGTATTTCAGCTACTGTAGGTCCAACTGTAACATTATATGAGATTGTACCCGAGCGTGGTGTCAGACTGGCACGCATAAAATCGCTTGAAGATGATATATCGCTTAATTTATCTGCACTTGGTATAAGAATTATTGCTCCTATTCCCGGACGAGGAACAGTTGGGATCGAGGTTCCAAATAAGAAACCAGAAATGGTTTCAATGCGTTCACTAATAACTTCAAAAGCTTTTCAGGAGACTAAATTTGATATTGCTCTTGCTCTTGGAAGGACTATTACCAACGATCCATACATTGTTGATCTGACCAAAATGCCTCACCTTCTCGTTGCCGGAGCAACAGGACAAGGAAAATCTGTTGGTATAAATGCTATAATAACATCTATTCTTTATAAGAAACATCCTGCCGAAGTAAAATTTGTACTTATCGATCCTAAAAGAGTGGAACTGCCATTGTATATGAAGATTGAAAGGCATTTTCTTGCCAAGCTCCCTGACGAAGAGGATGCAATAATCACCGATACTCATAAAGTTATTAAGACACTGAACTCATTATGTATTGAGATGGATAACAGGTTAGAGCTTCTTAAGGCAGCTCAGTCACGCAATATTAAGGAGTATAATGAGAAATTTATTTCAAGGAAACTAAGTCCCGAAAAAGGTCATAAATATTTACCATATATAGTTTTGATTATAGATGAGTTTGCCGATCTTATAATGACTGCCGGAAGGGAAATTGAGGGACCAATAGGAAGGCTTGCACAGCTGGCACGGGCAATTGGAATACATCTTATTATCTCTACTCAAAGACCTTCTGCAAATATCATTACAGGATTTATTAAAGCAAATTTCCCGACAAGAATAGCATTCCGTGTCTTTTCATCTATCGATTCCCGGACCATTCTCGATGCCACAGGTGCTGACAGGCTAGTCGGGCGCGGAGATATGCTTGTCTCATCAGGAAACGAACCGGTAAGGGTTCAGTGTGCTTTTATCGACACTCCCGAGATTGAAGAACTGACAGAATTTATCGGATCGCAGCAGGGTTATCCAGATGCTATGCATCTACCTGAATATATAGACGATAGCGAAGCAGGGATACTTGAAGTTGACCTACGAAAGAGAGATACTATGTTCGATGATGCTGCCAAACTTGTTGTTCAGCATCAGCAGGGTTCTACTTCTCTTATCCAAAGAAAACTTTCTATCGGATACAACCGTGCAGGTCGAATTATTGACCAGCTGGAGGCTGCAGGAATCGTCGGTCCATTCGAAGGTAGTAAAGCCAGAGATGTTCTCTGCTCCGACTTTATAGCTTTGGAACAGATTTTGAAGCGTCTTGAATAAAGCAACTTAAATGAGACTTACTATACTTAATTTTTCATTCTTTCTACTTATAGCAATAAAGGCTTATGGCCAAAATAATCCTGAAGCGACTAAAATCCTTGACAGATTCTCAGCTACAGCTCTTGGAGCTCCATCGGTATCAATTAAATTCCATCTGATTACTACTGACCAGATGGAAAATACAAACGATACTTTGGCAGGCTCTCTAATTTTAAGTAAAGATAAATATAAACTTGATCTCCCTGATAATAGTATCTGGTTTAATGGTGAAACATCATGGAGCTATCTTCCGGCTGAAAATGAGGTTACTATCACAAAAGCTGATAAGAAGGACAATTCTTTTCAGAATCGCCCCTCATCGATTTTTACAATGTATAATAGCGGGTACAAGAGTAAGCTTATTGAAGAAAGATCATCATACTTTATTATAGATCTTTATCCCGAAGATATTAAAAGCGATCTTCTTCGAATACGCCTTTCTATTGGAAAATCACTAATGGATTTAATAAGTTTAGAATATAAGAAAAGGGATGGAATATTGATTACTCTGAAAGTAGATGAATACAACCTGAAGGTGAAGACCGACAAGAACACTTTTGTCTTTAAGCCTGTTAATATTAAAGAAGTTGAGGTTATTGATATGCGTTAATCCTGTTTTATATCTCTTTCGGGATACGCAATCCTTGCATGATAAATATTTTGCAGTCTCTTTTTAAAAACGCTCTTAATATCAGATATATCTTTAAAGGTAAGAGGTGCATCTGAAAACTGATCATCTTGTTCTTGTATAATAAAAATTCTTTCAACAAGTTCACTGATCGTAAACTCAGTATAACTTTCCAGTGTCCGTGAAGATGCTTCCACTGCGTCTGCCATCATTACTATAGCCATCTCTTTAGAAAATGGTTTTGGTCCGGGATAAACAAAATCCTTCTCTATATCATTGCTTCTCTGATTTTTTTCAAGATATTTCTTATAGAAATAATAGGCTTTGGTTGTTCCATGATGAGTCCGGATAAAATCAATAATCTGGATAGGAAGTTTGTATTTTCTGGCAATATCAACTCCCTCATCTACATGTTTGATTATTACCTTTGAACTTTCAAGAGGACCAAGATCATGATGAGGGCTATAATCTTTAGCCTGATTCTCAATAAAATATTCTGAATTAATAACTTTCCCGACATCATGATACAGTGCTCCTACACGCGTAAGAAGAAGGTTAGCGCCAACTGCTCTGGAAGCTTCTTCAGCAAGATTTGCAACCTGCCTGGAATGTTGAAATGAACCCGGAGCTTCCTCGGCGAGTCTTCGTAAAAGAGGTTGATTCGTATCGGATAACTCTAAAAGAGTTGAGTCGGATAAAAATAAAAATTCCTTTTCAAAAAGGAAGATCAAAGGATAACTTAACAAAACTATTATTCCATTTCCAAGAAACCATTTATATTCTGCCCAATTTAAATTTGCTATACTCTCCGTATTAATTATATTGATTGCGAAATAAATAACTGAATAGCTAAAAACAACTACAAGTGAAGAAAAAAGTAATTTAGCCCGCCGGTAAATATTCATCATGGAGAATATAGCCAGAACTCCTGAAATAAAATTCATAAAAATAAATTCAAAAGGATTGGGAACAATAAATCCTGCCAGCATAATAGTAACCAGTAGAATAAATAATGCAAGTCGTTCATCATAAAATGCACTTATAACTATTGGTATGACAGCAAATGGAATCAGAAATAGGATAGAATGATCATAGAAACTTACTACTACCCGTGTTAATACAATGAATGTAATTATAATCAGAATAATAAAAAACGTTTTTCGTGTTACCTCCAATATCTCTGGTCGGAAAATATTAAGAAAAAGATATAAGACCATATAACAGGAAGAAACAACTATTATGCTTCCAAGAATTTCAAACCAGGTATCATTCATTTCTCTCGGCCAAATAACAACAACAGTTATTATGCTAAGGAAAAAGAAAATAAGATTTATAATGAATTTTCTCCTGGGCTTTAATATTTCGGTAAGGTCAGGCATCTAATTGCATATTTAACAAATCTGAATATCAGTGGCAAAATTAGATTTATTTTTTGGGGTTTTAACAAAAAACAGACTTAAAGTAGAGACGGGCCTGAGACCTGTCTTTACTTAGACCCGGTTTTACCACAGAAATTATACATATCACAGAAAAAAACCTGAAGTGAATCAAGGATATTTATTAATTTTGAATCAAATTATTGATGCATGGAAAAATATATATGTGAGAATGTTTTTATACCGTTGCGATCAGGACCTTCACATAGGTCGGAGATGTTAAGTCAGGTTCTGTTTGGTGAGAAATATATCATATCTGACCAATCAGGTAACTGGCTGAAGATTGAAACAGTGTTCGATAAGTACCAGGGCTGGATCGATATGGATCATCTGCAACAAACACCTTATGAAGAAAATGGCTCTGTTAACGTACTAAACAGATCGTTGCTATGTTATAAAAATGACAAGACAAAGTTGATTCTTGAAGCAGGATGTGAGATTTTTAATCCCGATTTTGAAAATAAATTTTTTACTGTTGGAAAAAATGTTTACACAACCAGCAGTGAATTCAGCAAAAACTGCATTTTCACAAATGATTCTCTGACTGATACTGCTTTAAAGTTCATTAATAGCCCATACCTCTGGGGTGGTCGTATTCCTTCGGGAATTGATTGTTCCGGATTTACCCAGCTTATCTACAAGATACATGGTATTCCGATTCACCGTGATAGTATCTTGCAGTCTGAAGATGGCAGATATGTTGACTTCATCGATGATGCAATGCCAGGCGATCTTGTTTTCTTCGATAATGAAAGAGGTTGGATATCCCATGTGGGGATGTTATTATCCAGAGGCCTGATTATACATGCATCAGGAATAGTGAGAATTGATTCTATCGATCACCAGGGAATATTCATACAAAAGACAAAAAAGTATTCTCATCATCTTAGGACAATAAAGAGAATCGTCAATGCCTAAATTACGTTGACCTTATTAATTACAATTTCAAGAATTTCTTTTTCATATGCCATAGCTTTGATTTCTATATCCTTTCCATTACTGATGATCCGGGATACAAATTCTTTATCTCTGAGTCCAGAGGCATTGATCATTACATTCAGAAAGGCACCTCTTACGCATGATAATAGAGCCAGTGCTCCCACTCCGGCATCCGTTATAGAATTCGGGTTTCCTTTTTCGACCATTTCTCTAATTAATTCGAAACCTGAAAAAGCAGTTTCCATAACTCTGAATGGAACCGTGGTAGCATTTTTCGTTGCTTCCTCAACAGCCAGATTCCTTATTAGTTTTTCTTCTTTAGATTTTTTCGGAAGCGCAAAAGCTTCAATAATCCCGTTAAAAGCAGCGGTATCTTCATCAACCATAAGAAGAAGACTGTTTTGAATTGATTTTCCCTTTTCTGCCCAGTCTGAAAACTCTTTCCATCTTTCATCCCATCCCCTTTTATGACTCGATAGGTTAGCTACCATGGTACCAAGAGCTGCACCAAGAGTGCCCATATATGCTGATACTGAACCTCCTCCAGGAGCCGGAGACTCTGAGGCGGTTTTGTCCATGAATTCTTTCAGGGTTAATTCAATTAACATTTGGTTCTTCTTTTCAGCCATAACATATTCAATTATCTTTTCTTCAGGTTTAAATCGATGGATATCATTTAATCCCATCGACTTTATTGCAATATTAATAAGTTCATCATCAGAGACACCACATGAACGATGTTGTTTTTCAAGAAAATATCGCCCTGCATCAAGAAGAGCCTTTAAAGGGATAAGTCCGACAAGTTCAGATCCTGTTACTCTGACCCCTCTTGCATCAGCCTTTCGGCAAACTTCATCGAATGCAATATGAACAGGAGTAACAGATATATTCGTAAGATTCATCGAGATCTGAGCTATTCCATATTCGTCAATATACCAACCAATAGCCTTTACTGACTTCAGAGAACCTGGAATCATCACATTTTCTCCTTTATTATCTTTGATTATCTTACCTGTAATCGTATCACCTTCTCTCGCAGGTCTTCCCTTTTCTCTCACGTCATAAGCTATCGCATTTGCTCGTCTTGTTGATGTAGTATTTAGATTCACATTATATGCCACAAGAAAATCTCTTGCACCAACAGCTATAGCACCTGAGCGCTCCTTAAAAACAGAAGGCCCGAAGTCGGGTTTCCAATCCGGATCAGAAAGCTTTTTCCGTAATCCTTCATACTCTCCTGATCTGCAGTTGGCAAGATTTCTCCTTTTCTCGTTAAAGGCAGCATTTTCATAGCAATAAACAGGAATATCCAATTCATTTCCGATCCTTTCAGCAACCCTTCGGGCATAGAAAACTGTCTCCTCCATGGTAATTCCCGAAACAGGAACAAATGGGCACACATCGGTTGCGCCCATCCGGGGATGCTCACCATGATGCTTCGACATATCAATAACCTCTGAAGCCTTTTTTACTGACTTGAATGCAGCTTCTGAAACAGCTTCCGGACTACCCACAAAGGTGACCACTGTTCTGTTAGTGTCTTTCCCGGGGTCAACATCGAGCAATTTTACCCCTTCAACAGATTCAATAACATCGGTTATCTGTTTAATTTTGCCCATGTCCCTTCCTTCGCTGAAATTCGGAACACATTCTAAAATTCGATTCTCCATATAGTACTTTTTATAGATCTTTTTGCCCCCCTGCCCCCCAGTCGATTCCCAGGCTTTTTTGCCCCCCTGCCCCCCTAAAGGGGGGTGTATACTAAATTATTTTCCCGTTTAGTATTACAGTTTCAATCAGGTCACTTCCGAACGCATAGGGCATGAACTGGTATGATGGTATCTCTTTGGTAATAAAAACATTAGCCATCTTACCTTTTGCAATGGAGCCATGTGTTTCTGAAATACCCATTGCATAAGCTGAATTAATAGTAACAGCGTTTATAACCTCCTCCGGTAGCATTTTTAATTTAATACACCCCAACGACATTATCAGTTTCATATTACCTGAAGGTGATGAACCAGGGTTATAATCCGATGCGAGAGCTACTGGCAACCCTGCATTGATCATTTTACGTGCAGGAGGATCTTCCATCCCTAGAAAAAAGGCGGAACCGGGTAGAAGAGTAGCCATCGTATCCGAATCCAGAAGTGCTTTAATTTCTTCATCGCCGGTACATTCCAGATGATCGACAGATAAAGCGTTGTATTTTACACCTGTCTGAATCCCTCCTGAATAATCGAGCTCATTAGCATGAAGCTTAGCAGTAAGTCCATATTTCATTCCTGCCATTAATATCCTTTCAGTATCTTCTGCTGTAAAGAAACCCCTATCGCAAAAAACATCTATGTAATCGGCAAGTTCTTCCGATGATACTGCAGGGATCATCTCATTTATAACAAGATTAACATACCCTGCCCTGTTATTCTTATATTCATCGGGTATTGCATGAGCTCCAAGAAATGTTGCCTTCACCTCCATCGGACTGGTATCCTTTATCCTCCTGATTACTCTGAGCATCTTTAGCTCATCATCAGTATTCAGACCATAGCCGCTTTTTATCTCGACTGCTCCGGTACCCAAGCTTACTATCTCATCAATACGCACCATTGATTGATTAAACAACTCATTTTCTGATGTTTCATGAAGTCTTTTAGCTGAATTTAGAATCCCTCCTCCTCTTTTTGCAATCTCCTCGTAAGATAATCCCCTTATTTTGTCAGTATATTCAATCTCTCTGCTCCCTGCATATACAAGATGTGTATGGGAGTCACAAAATGACGGGAATACCAGTTTGCCGGCAGCATCAATAATTAAAGCATTAGGATCAATGTCTTTTATCTTGGCTTCGTTTATTTCACTCATTCTGCCAAAATCATTTATTAATCCATCAGTGATATATAAAAAGGCATCTTCTATAACTGGGAGTTGAGCCATATCACTCCCACGCACCATTAATTTAATGCTCTCCTCAGTCTGAATCAGCGACTTTATATTTCTTATTAACAATCCTGTAGGCATCTAACTACAAATTTAGGCTCTAAGGTAGCAATTATTAAAAAAAGTGTTTGTGATTTCCATTTTTCTTTATCTTTAGCCAAAAGAACTAAAACCCTTACCTATGAAAAAGACCATTTCAGTTTTTCTGATATCAATATTGGTATTCTCAGTGTCAGCACAGGAGAAAAAGGTTAAAACCGGATGGAAATTCGGTGGTGCTCTGCCGGCAACTACATTCGACTCTAATCTGGGTTTTCAGTATGGCGCACTTGTTGAATTTTTTAATTACGGTGATGGAAGTACATATCCTGATTATTTTGACCATACCTATACTGAAATTTCACATTTTACCAAAGGAAGTGGAATTTACAGGTTCATGTATGAATCGAACCACCTTATTCCTGGTGTGCATATGACAAGCGACCTGAGTTATCTTCCTGATATGGCTACTGATTTCTATGGGTTCAATGGTTATGAAGCTGTATATAATGAAGATTGGATGAAGTATGACAAAGAGACCGGACCTGTTTCACCATATAAATCAGCTATGTTCTATAGATTCCAGAGGAATCAATTCAGATTTAAAAACGATTTTCAGGGAAAACTTTCAGGTGATCATATTAAATGGAGTGCCGGTTTTGCTTTCCAGAATTTTAAGATAAGTTCGGTTGATATCGATAAACTTAATAAAGGCAAAGATGTCCTTCTGCCAAAAACCAGTGTTGAACCAGGTTTATTTGAAATTTACAGAGATTCCCTCGGTATTATCTCTTCGAATGAGGCAGACGGTGGATGGGTTAACAGCCTAAAAATTGGTATAGCATGGGATAGCCGTGACAACAGACCTAATCCAATGAAAGGGATTTGGACTGAAATGGGAATTGAAATATCACCCAAATTCATGGGTAATGACTGGGGATTTTCAAAATTTTATATTACTCATCGTCAGTATTTTACGTTAATTGAGAATGACCTCTCTTTTGTTTACCGTTTAGGCTACCAGGCTACTTTATCCGGTGAAGTTCCATTCTTCTACCAGTCACAGGTAATTACTTCAAGGCTTACAGGTTACGCCTCAGAAGGATTAGGAGGCTCCAGTTCTTTAAGGGGAGTTCTGCGGAACAGGGTTGTGGGTGATGCATTCATCCTGGGCAATGTAGAGCTTCGCTGGAAACCGGTATATTTTACATTTTTAAAACAGTACTGTTACCTTGGTCTAGACCTGTTTTATGATTTTGGCCGGGTTACAAAGAATATTGAGCTTCCAAATAATTTAGAACAAACTTTCGGAGAAACTTACCCAACACAGAATTTTCCTGAATACTTCAAACCAGGAGAAGAGAAGTTCCACCAGAGTGCAGGTTTAAGTATAATGCTGGCAATGAATCGGAACTTTGTAATCGCAGTTGATATCGGTAAGGCCTTAAATGAGCAAGATGGCAACATTGGATTCGCTATCGGATTGAATTACTTGTTCTAGGAAATATTTACCTCATCCCCCTGTCGGAGAGGGATGACCCCGAGCAGCGCTGAGGGCTGGGGTGAGGCGTATGGGACTAAAATCCCTTAAAAAAATATCCCAATGCTACCCCAAGGTAATTACCTATAACATAACCAATAATACCTACAGTAATCCCTGTCATTATAACATCCTTATTCTTAAGCGCCCCGGCAACAACTGGCACAAAAGGCGGAGAGAAAACAAATGCCGCTGTTGTAATAAGAAAATCGTCTGCGTTAACTTTGAAAATTTTTGAAAGTAACAGATGAAGAAAAAGTGAACCGAAATAAGCATAGGAGATATAAGCGAAAAGCCCAAGAAATCCTATACTGAACATTACCTTCAGATCAGCCATTGAAGCAATTGTAAAAGAAAAAACGAGAATAAAATACATCCCCAGCTGAAATGTTTTTTCAATATTATTAATCCAGGTTACTAAGGATGCTATAATTGCAAGAGTAGTTATCGAAAGGATGACAACAACCATCTGCGAGATATTTGGAAGAAGCAGGCTTATTCCAAAAGAGACAACAAAAATAAGCAGTGCCAGTCCCATGGCCTTGATAAGAGGAAAAAGCCTGCCTTTTTTAAACATGCCCGAATAATCCTCAAAGCTATCAACTTCAGCTATTGTTTCATCTGATATTGTATTTGCAACATTGTGTTTGAAAGGAGGCAAAATTGCCCTGAAAACCCGGGTCCTGCAGTAATAAAGAAAATTATCGTAATAGCACCAACAATCATATCATAAGTGCTGGTCATGACGAATAGATTTGGATCTACACCCAGGGCTACTTTGAGTGACACAAGATTTGGTGTTCCTCCGGTATATACCCCTATCAGCATTCCGGCAACTTTCCATAAATCTGGTATCACATTTTTAAAAATAAAAAATCCGGAAGAAACAATCACGACTACTGAAATAATTGCCAGAATCATAGAGATAAACCCCCCTTTGGCGAAACGAAGCCACCGTTTTATATTAAGTGAAAAAAGAAGAAGTGGAAAAGCCAGAGGGACAATGATAGAGACCAGTAAATCCTGAGCTGAGGCTATAGAGTTAACATAACTATCCTCCTGACTTACAGTTCCGGAGCTTAGGAGTGTCTCTATTTCAGGTTTTGGCAGTGCAGCTCTGCCCTGTAATGCCAGCCGATATGCATCGCTACCTTGTGGCAGAATTCCAATACTCCCTAAGACAAGGCCAAATCCATATGCAATTACTATTGATCCTAATTTTTTCAGGGCCGACCACTTTTTACACATATATATGATTATCAGTGGAAAAGTGAAGTAGATCAGGAGGAGGAGTATAATTTTAATCATATAATCAGGTATCAGTTTCTTTCAAATATAAAAAAAGCGACTCACCTGAATAGTAAACCGCTTCAAAAATAAGTGTTTATACTTATCTACTTTTCATCATTTTCGCAATTGCACTCATCAAAACTCTTCTGGTATTGCTCTATAGCTTTCAGGCTCATACCCATATTCGAGAAACCTCCATCGTGAAAGAGGTTTTGCATTGTAACCTTTCGTGTAAGATCAGAAAACAGTGATACACAATAATCGGCACACTCATCTGCTGTAGCATTACCAAGTGGAGACATTCTTTCGGAGAAATCGATCAGCGAATCAAACCCATGTATTCCGCTTCCTGCAGTTGTAGCAGTTGGTGACTGCGAGACCGTATTTACTCTAACTTTCCTGTCACGCCCATAGATATATCCAAAACTGCGGGCAATAGACTCCAGGAGAGCCTTAGCATCTCCCATATCATTATAACCAGACAGTGTTCTTTGAGCGGCGACATAGGATAATGCTATAACAGATCCCCACTCCTTCAAAGCATCAAGTTTATAGGCTGTCTGTAGTACACGGTGAAAACTCAGGGCGGAAATATCGAAGGTCTTCAGCATGTTTTCATAACTGGTTTGTTCGTAAGGAATATCTTTCCTTACGTTTGGTGACATCCCAATGGAATGAAGAATAAAATCAAATTTACCTCCAAAAATTGTCATGCTCTCCTTTAGAAGATTCTCAATGTCCTCCATTTTAGTAGCATCAGCAATAATAACCTTACTTCCTATAATTTTTGCAAGCTCATTAATAGTACCCAATCTTAGAGCTACCGGTGAGTTGGTTAGAACCAGTTCTGCACCCTGCTCCCATGCTTTTACAGCAACCTGCCAGGCTATAGATTTTTCATTAAGGGCTCCAAAAATGACACCTTTTTTACCTTTTAATAGACCTTCTATCATTATATTGAATTAAAATTAATTAACAGCGGATTTTAAAAGCTCCCTGGCATTTTTCAATGCTGTTTCGGTAACTTCGCTCCCACTTAATAACCTGGCTACTTCCAGTATTCTTTCTTCATGGGTTAACAATTTAACCTTAGTAAATGTTGAGTCGTTTGTATCATCTTTATAAACATGGTAATGTTTCGTGCCCCTGGATGCTACCTGAGGGAGATGAGTTATATTAATTACCTGCATATATTTTCCCATCGCAGACAAAATCTGTCCTACCCGATCAGCAACCTCACCTGAAACGCCGGAATCAATTTCGTCGAAGATTATTGTAGGCAGGTTATTATTCTTCGTCAGTAAAGATTTCAGACTGAGCATAACCCTTGATAATTCACCACCAGAGGCGATTTTAGCTAAATTCTCAGGTGCAATCTGTTTATTAGCCGAAAATAAAAAATCAGCCTGATCAATTCCCGTCGGAGTGAATTCTGGTAACTTTGATAGTGAAATCCTGAATTTTGCATATGGCATACCAAGCTGTTTAAGCGATTCTATGATTTTCAGTTCAATATCTGACAATACACTTATCCTCAGGTTTGATATATCTTCAGATATAGTTTTCAATGAGGTGAGCTCGTTTGCAATAAGTAGGTCCAACTCTGTCACACGTTCATCATCAGAAGCAATTGAACTGATATGATTTTTAATCTCTTCTTTTTTTATCAGAAGCTCATTAAGATCATTAACCCTATGTTTCTGGATAAGAGAATATATCGTATCGAGCCTATTGTTAACCAGTTCTAGTCTGTATGGATCAGCTTCAAGAGATGCAGCTAGTTTTTCAATCTCGCCTGCAAGGTCATCAAGCTCTATTAATGATGATTCGGTTCGTGACAAAAAGCTTTCAGCTTCAGGTAAGAATGTTCTGATCTTTCCGATATTTAATTTAACTTCTTTAAGCATGCTAAGAATTGACATATCTTCACCTGAGAAGAGACCAGATGATCCGGTTAGTGCCAGTTTTATCTCCTCTGCATGTGCAAGAAGTTCTTGTTCAGATTCTAACTCCGCCTGCTCTCCAGTCTTAAGATTTGCTTCCTCAAGCTGGTTAAGCTGAAACTGATAATACTCCAGGTCTGCTTTATTCCTGTCAGCTTTTTCTTTTACTTCGCTATACTCCTTTTTCAGCTTATGGAAAGATGAATAAGCCATACTAAATACATTTTTCAGGCTGGCAGTTCCTGCCAATGAATCAATTACATTTAGCTGGAATGAATTATCCTTTAACATCAATGTCTGATGCTGAGAATGGATATCTATAAGCATGTCACCAATCTCCTTCAGCAGGTTGACAGTTACGGGAGTATCGTTAATAAAAGCACGTGATTTACCGGCAGTATTTATCTCTCTTCTGAGAGTTGTGACTAATTCATAATCAAGTTCGTTTGATATGAAAAATTCTTCCAGATCATAATCATCTATTCTAAATGAACCCTCTACAATGCATTTTTCATCTTTATCCAAAAGAACACTTGTGTCTGCTCTTGCACCAAGAATAAGTGAGAGAGCACCTAAAAGGATTGATTTACCAGCACCTGTTTCACCAGTGATGATAGTCAGTCCGTTTTGAAATTCAACGTCCAGTTCTTTAATCAGAGCATAGTTGTGAACAGACAGTTTTAGGAGCATAACCGATTATTATGGTTAATTGGCTGTTGAGATCTTTTCATATTTTGCATTGTTTGCAGGGTCAATTTCTGTAAGTATCTGCACTACACGGCTCTTTTCCTCAGGAAATGCTTCCGAAAAAATATTAATAAGCTCATCTGACTTTGAATCTATAACAATCTGCACAAGGTACATGAAGGGATCAGGCTTTCTTCTGTATACCTCCTGTATAAGTCTAAGGCTCTCCACCATACTTGTTCTGGCTTCAGAGATACTAGATTCCATTTTGTCGAGACCATTAATATCATATTCATAAAGGAATTTCCTTACTCCCTCATACTCTTTATCGAGAATATTTTTAACAAGCCAATATCTGTTACGGTTTCTTGAAGCATCGTATGGTTTCCAACCTGGCTCAGGAGCATTCTGTGCATTTGTAACAATTTTTTCAGCCATCTGAAAAAATTCTGTTCCTCCCAACGAGGAATACGAATCATAGTCAAATCCAAGAATTATATATGTATAATAAGCAAGAACCGAGACCAGATTTGATCTGTGAGCACCAGGGTCAAATTCAAGTGGTTGGAATTCAACATACCTGAACTGAAAGCTGTTATCAATAAAATTAAGCATTGTGGATTTATAGGTAGTATTGAAAACCGGCCGGCTAAGTTGAATCTGTATTGTCCCTCTGAATTCATCAGCTGACAACTGATCATTAAGGTTAATAAGAATATTGCAGTCAATTCTCTCAGAATAACTATATACGTGATTTGTCCATACAGTGCTGTTCATAAACTCATATATATCGCGCTGCATAGTTTCAAATACCTGACGGTTGGAACCCTGAATTCTCTGTGCAGAGATCTGTACATTGCAATTCAATTCCTGAGAATTGACAGTACCGGACAGAAAAACCAGAATGGTTAAGAAGTAATATTTCAGAAATCGCAATAATCTCATTCTGATAAATTATTGAATCATTTTAACAATTTTATTGAGGATATCCTTTGCCGCTTCTTCTTTAGATTTCAACTCAAATTTATCAATATTATTGTATCTGTCAAATATTGTGATCTTGTTTGAATCGTATCCAAAACCAGCACCACTGTCATTAAGTGAATTTAAAACTATTATATCGAAATTTTTTCGTAAAAGCTTTTCTTTTGCGTTCTCCGTTTCGTTATTTGTTTCCAATGCAAAACCTGCCAGAATCTGAGATTCCTTTTTAATTTTACCAAGTGTAGCAGCAATATCTTTAGTTGGTTTTAGCTTCAGTACTAACTGATTACCATCATTTTTTATCTTTTTACTATTTAATTCTTCAGGAGTAAAATCGGCGACCGCAGCTGATAATATTGCAATATCACAGTCGTTAAACCTTGAAATACATTCAGATGCCATCGACTCTGCAGTTATCACATCGATTACTTTAACAGAGCCATTCCCTGGTCTTATACTAACAGGACCAAGTACTAACTCAACATCAGCGCCATACTCAGCAGCTAAGTCAGCCAGAGCGATTCCCATTTTCCCTGATGAATAGTTACTGATAAAACGAACAGGGTCGAGAGGTTCCCTTGTAGGACCGGCATTAATCAGAAGATGTTTGCCTTTCAGGGGTTTATAGCTTTTTTTTTTTGTGAAGAAGTTTCTTATCTCCGCTACAATATCTTCCGGTTCTGCCATCCTGCCCCTACCAATCAGGCCACTGGCCAGTTCTCCGCTTGATGGTTCAAGGATAGAATTTCCAAAAGCTTTCAGAGTTTCAATATTAATGATTGTTGCAGGGTGGATCAACATATCCATATCCATCGATGGCGCAACAAATACAGGGCAACGGGATGAAAGATAAGTTGTCAACAACAGATTATCGGCAATGCCAGTAGCCATTTTGGCAATTGAGTTTGCGGTAGCTGGTGCAATAAGGTATAGATCAGCCCATAAACCCAAATCTACATGGTTATTCCAGTCACCATTTCCAGGGTCAAAAAACTCTGTAAAGACTGGATTTTTAGATAAAGTTGCAAGGGTGAGCGGTGTAATAAATTCTTTCGCATGATTTGTCATCAACACCTTCACTTCGGCACCATCCTTAACCAACAATCGGATGATATTTGCAGTTTTATATGCTGCAATACCTCCGGTTACACCGATAAGTATGTGTTTGCCTTTCAGCATCTTTATGGTAAATATTATTACTGTTTGGGAACTGAATCAGGATTTCTGAAGAATATTTTACCATCTTCCAGTTCCTGTAATGCTATCAGTGTCGGTTTTGGTAGTTTTTCGTAGAATTTCGAAATCTCAATCTGTTCGCGGTTTTCAAAGACCTCTTCCAGATTGTCAGTGTATGATGCAAACTCTTCAAGTTTGCTGTTAAGTTCCTGCTTCATTTCAACAGATATCTGGTTTGATCGTCTGGAAACAATGATTACTGTCTCATAGATGTTTCCTGTTCCCTGCGTCATCAGGTCCAGATTACGTGTAACAGTTGTTGCGGGTGCTGCTGATTTTCTGTAATCCATATATTTATTAATTATTTACTCCACTGTCAGGTATTCCTGCTTTAAGAAAATTGTTTGTTTTCTGATAGATTCCACTAACTTCTTTTGAATATAGGCTTTCCGGAAATTCTTCCATGAAAGAATAATAGTCATCAAGTGTATCCTGATACCTCTCTTTTTGCTTATTAACAGTGCTGTTCTCAGCATAAAGGAAAAGTGAATTCAATTTCAGAAACATCATCTGCTCCCTGTATTTAGTATTGGCATACTCTTTCAGACTATTGTTCAGAGCCACTACTGCTGCTTTATATTGTTTCATATCATAATAGAGAGTAGCACTCAAATACGATTTTTCTACTAGTTTATCTTCAAGTTCCTTTACCAGCTTTGTACTCTCTTCCATTTTTGAACTTCCCGGATACCTGCTCATAAAGATATTAAATCCTTCGATCGCATTACGGGTATTTTCCTGATCAAGTTCTGGCCTGGCAGATATTTTGTAATCGCACATCGCAGCCATAAAGTTAGCCTCCTCAGCATGCACTCCGAATGGGAACTGATCAATGAATGCCTTAAAATAACTCCCAGCCATGTAATAATCCTTCATACCGTAATAACTCTGGGCATTCATCCAGTTCAGCTCTTCAGCCTCCTGAGTAGCTCTGTACCTCGGAATTATCTGGCTTAAAAGCTCAGATGATTTAACATACTGACCTGCATCAAAATACTCTTTTGCTTTAGCTTTTTTCAAGTCATAATCAGTGCTCTTAAGCAGCTTCTCATACTCACCGCAAGAACTAGCCAACACTAAAATTATCAGGACTATAAATAATCTAAACTTCATAAAAAAAATTGTTGCGCAAAATTACAGAATATTTTTCATTTCAAGCATAAAAACGTAATAATTATCTGTTTATTACACTTTCGGTACTACTTGAGTCAAATTAGGTATAAATAGGTATAATGATATGACTGGATATTTTTACTTTTGTGAAAAAAATAACGAAAGGACAATTACAATGGATATTTTTGAAAAGATCAAGAAAAACAGAGGTGCATTAGGACAATATCAGGAACAAGGACATGGATATTTTGCATTCCCTAAACTGGAAGGTGAAATAGGTGCGCACATGAAATTCAGAGGGAAAGAAGTATTGACCTGGAGTCTTAATAATTACCTGGGGCTTGCAAACCTCCCAATAATCCGGGAGATTGATGCCGAGTCAGCTGACAAATATGGACTCGCCTATCCTATGGGAGCCCGAATGATGTCGGGACACACCTCAACCCATGAGAAGTTTGAGGAGATGGCTGCTTTGTTTACCCACAAAGAAGATGCTTTTCTTCTTAACTATGGTTACCAGGGAATGGTGTCAATAATTGATGCTCTGGTCGACCGACACGATGTAATAGTATATGATTCTGAATCTCATGCATGTATTATGGATGGATTAAGACTGCATATGGGTAAGCGATTCGTCTTCCCTCATAATGACATCGCAAGTTGTGAAAAGCAATTACAGAGGGCATCCAAACTGGTTGAAGAGTCAGGAGGAGGAATACTGGTTATTACAGAAGGCGTTTTTGGGATGGCTGGTGACCTGGGTAAGCTAGCTGATATTGCTGCTTTAAAAAAGAAGTATCAGTTCCGTTTCCTGGTAGATGATGCCCATGGCTTTGGTACAATGGGTGCGAAAGGGAGTGGTACCGGTGAACATTTTGGTGTTCAGGACGAGATTGATGTTTACTTTGCAACTTTTGCTAAATCGATGGCCGGTATTGGAGGATTCGTATCAAGCACAAAAAACGTTATTAACTTTCTCCGTTACAATCTTCGCTCCCAGATATATGCCAAATCACTTCCTATGGCAATGACAATCGGTGCAATAAAAAGACTTGAATATATCCAGGCTCATCCTGAGTTGAAAGATAAGCTATGGACTATTGTTCATGCTTTGCAAAAAGGTTTAAGGGAAGCAGGGCTGGATCTGGGGAACACAGAATCACCTGTCACACCAGTATTCATGAAGGGTGGAGTTCCTCAGGCAACACAAATAATTTACGATCTGAGAGAAAATTTTGGAATATTCTGTTCAGTAGTAGTTTATCCTGTTGTCCCAAAAAATGTGGTAATGTTGCGTCTGATTCCAACTGCAGATCACTCATTTGAAGATGTGGAATATACAGTAAAATCTTTTATTGAAATAAAAAGAAAAGTTGATAACCATGTATATCCTGATGAGATGGCCGATTTCAGCAAATAATGAACTTAATTGATAAATCAAAAAAGCTGTATCCGATGGATTCAGCTTTTTTTTTGTAATATTTCGAACAAAACCATTGCAAATCAGGTTATATTCAACAAACAACAGTTCGCTTCTATTAAATTCAGAATATTTCCAGTTACAAAATACTTAGATTTGTTATAATTACTCAATGGATAATATAAACCAGGATAATAATCTCCTAAAAGGTTACAACATGCTTTTATATTTTGCAGGGAGCATGATTATGTATGAACCTTCTGAAGAATGTATTATGGATTTCTGGACAAAAGGTAATCTGAAAAATCTTCCAGTTTCAAGTTCAAATCCAAATTTTATCAAAGCAGCCTCCCAGCTAAGAAATTCATGTACAGATAAAAGTATTTGTGGAAAGATGCTGCGCGAAGATTATATCAGACTATTTGGCAGGCAGGAGTTGCCACTTGCCCCTCCCTATGAATCACTTTATAACAGTAATAGAGATATAATTTTGAATCTTCGTACCCCTTCAGTAACAGAATTTTATAATTCCTACGGGTGGCAATCAAAATTCAGAGGTAAGATAGATGATGATCACCTTGGGATTGAACTTCTTTTCCTAACTATCCTTATTGAAAAATATCTGGAACTGGAAGATCAGGCATGCATGATTGAAATGAAAAGAGAGATCAGCCGGTTCATCGATCAACATATATTGTATTGGATACCTGCATGGAATGAAAATATACAGCAAAATGCCAAAACTTTATGTTACAAAGGTATCGGCACACTGTTATTTGCATGTATTGAGGATATTTTCAACTATTTTGAACAGAAGAGAGATACAATGAATGAGAATTCAACCCTTAAAAATTAGGGTTGAAGAAATTTATTATTGCACCTATATAATACTCCCTCCACCCTTCAGCAATGTCGCTAAACTCATCATCAGGAATATTAGTGTGTTCGACAGTTACCTGAGAATTTTCCCTGTCGGGAGTTATTATGACAGTTACTATTGATTGCTCAGTCTGGTTACCGAAATACCACTCATGGACAACTTTTCTATCCTGAACAAACTCAAGATTTTTACCTGTTATATCACCTTCCCAAAGAGAAAATTCGCTACCTGCCTCAGTGCTCATCTGGGCAGGATAGCCCGACCACAATTCAATAGTGTAAGGATTAGTCAGCGCTGCATATACATCGGATGGTTCAGCATTTATTTTGAATATTTTTTTGAAAGTCTTCATTCTTCCATTAATTAAATTTTCATGAGCAATCATTTAACTATTTCAGTTCTGATAAATAGCGCTCCGCATCAATAGCAGCCATACAACCTGAACCTGCTGCCGTAACTGCCTGCCTGTAATGCGAATCCTGAACATCCCCGGCTGCAAAGACTCCTTCAATATTCGTTTTGGAGGTACCCGGAATTGTTTTGATATATCCTACCGCATCAGTCTCAATAAACTTATTAAAGACTTCCGAGTTTGGTGAATGTCCGATTGCCAGAAAAAACCCATCAATACTTATTTTAACAATCTCTTCAGCAGGTGTACCCTTCTTCTTAACAAGCGTTGCCCCTTCAACTCCCTTTTCGCCAAATAGATCAACTGTCTGATGTTCCCATAAAACCTCAATATTACTAATTTTATGTACTCTGTCCTGCATTGCTTTGGAAGCTCTTAGGACATCCCTTCTTACGATAAGATAAACCTTACGACATAATCCTGCCAGATAAGTTGCCTCCTCTGCTGCAGTATCTCCCCCTCCAACCACAGCAACATCTTTTCCTCTGTAGAAGAAACCATCGCATGTTGCACAGGCCGACACACCCATGCCAGCATATTTAGTCTCTGATTCCAGCCCAAGATATTTAGCAGTTGCACCTGTAGCAATAATGATGGAATCTGCTTCAATAATTTTATTATCATCAATTGTAACTTTGTGTATCCTGCCTGAAAAATCGACAGCAGTAGCAATTCCAAATCTAATATCGGCACCAAAACGTTCAGCCTGTTTTTGAAAATCCTCCATCATTACAGGTCCTGATACTCCATCGGGATACCCCGGATAATTATCAATTTCTGTAGTTGTGGTTAGCTGACCTCCAGCCTGAAGACCTGTATACATAACAGGATTTAGATTTGCTCTTGAAGCATAAATTGCTGCTGTATATCCGGCGGGTCCTGAACCTACAATCAGACATCTAACTTTTTCAACATCCTCAATATTAGTATTTTGAATGTCTTTCTGAATATCCAGTGGTTTAAATATTTCCATATTATTACCATTAATATTTTTGCAAATATAAGCAACTTTGCTCTTCTATCTGTGACAAAAATCACAGATAGTTTAAAGAAATTATCTCTTAGAAATATAATCTCAGTGAGGTTAGTTAATTTGCCTTTTGCATTATCCGAGAAGTTGATTAATTTTGTGGAAGTTTCCGGGATGTGTCCACGCCTGGAGCGTGGCAGACTCCGTTGGCTAGCGTATCACGCAGGGCGTGAGGGTCGTCCGCTTAAATGATGACCAAAATATTTATCGGGGTGTGGCGCAGTTGGCTAGCGTATTTGCATGGGGTGCAAAGGGTCGTCCGTTCGAGTCGGATCACCCCGACAGCGTTTGCGACGTTTGAAAAAAAGAAGTACATAGTTTAGTATATAACTCTTATACTAACTGTGTGCTTTTTTACATTATCCAAAGGAGGTCAAATCCAATGATTTTTCCACCTATGTGCGTACGTGTTTGTGTTAAAATTAATCTACATCAAAATATCTGTGTTCTCATGACTCATAATCAGGGGGTCGCTGGTTCGAGCCCAGCTGGGTCCACAATTATTATGTTTATATATCCCAAGTTATCATGGAGTGTGAAATGAGGGATTTTGATCAGCTTTAGCTGAACTGAAGGCCAACTAGTTGGCCGAGCTCGGCGAAGCCAATGTGCCTGAACGCGTTGGCAATATGCCCAGTTGACGGGATTCATGGCTTTATTCTGACTGGTTACACGAAAGGTAAATAAAAACATAAACAATAGCAAACGCACTGGCCGACAATTGGGTATATTGCTTGTGCTTAGTACTTATTTTTACTCATGTCTTTTTTATAGTTTTTTACCATTTTCCCAAAATCCTTATCCTTTTTTCGTCTTTCAACAACCGATGATTCAAAATGGGTTTTCTCTTTTTCCATTTTTAGGTAATTTTCATAAGAACTTTTGTCTATCTCTTCTTTTTCAAGGGCTTCAAGAACCGAACACCCTGTCTCATTGGTATGTGTGCAATCTTTGAATTTACAATTTTGAGAAAGGCTGAATAATATATCGAATGTGGTCTCCAATCCGTAGGCTGTATCAACGATTCCGACTTCTCTCATTCCAGGATTGTCAACAAGTATTCCACCATTTTCCAACACAATTAATTCCCTATGACTTGTAACATGTCTACCTTTACTTGTACTTTGGCTAATTGCATCCGTTCTCATTATTGTCCTTCCACTGAGATTATTCAACAAAGTAGATTTTCCAACTCCAGAAGAACCAAGCATACAAAAAGTCTTACCCTTTTCAATTATCAGTTTTAAGGCTTCGTATCCATCTTGTGTTTCATTGCTTATTGCAAAAACTGATATATTTTTTATTCGTTGTTTTATACTTTCGATAATTTCAGCTTTTGCTTGTTCATTTATCAAATCTGTTTTCGTTAGTACAATTATTGGACTTACTTTTGATGAATTACAAATTGTCAGGTATCTTTCAAGCCTATTGATATTAAAATCCCTGTCAACAGCTTGAACTAAAAGTGCATAATCAATATTTGTTGCAATTATTTGTATCTCTCCAAATTGACCAACAGCCTGTCTTGAAATAATTGAGAATCGTGGTAGTATTTTATGAATAATCGAAAAATCAGAATCATAAGTTGTCAATGCAACCCAATCGCCCACTGCGGAAAAATCTTCACGACTTTTTGCCGAAAAACGCAAATTCCCTGTTATCTCTGCTTCAAATTCTCCCTGTTCAGTTTTGACAATATATCTTTCTTTATGTTCCGAAACGACCCTTCCAATCTCAAAGTCTTCAAGGTTATTCTCAATCCTTAAATTTTCAAGTTTATCATTATATCCAAAATCTTCTAATTTCATTTCAGTTTCTTATGTGAACGAGTCTTTTTAGTATTAAGCACAACGCCGCGCTAAACGAAGTTCCGCACTGAGGGCGATTCCGCTAGAGCTTGCTCTAAGCGGAAGTAAAGCCCACAAGGGCGGGATCAAATTGCGTTTAACGACTTGTTCTAGCACGTTTTGGCTCGAAGCCCAGTTAAAGCTGTT
>DATKUO010000080.1:0-4832 GCA_035530515.1 Bacteroidales bacterium | reverse complement strand
GAGATATACAGGGTTTAATGGTGTGGGAATTATTGAAATATTTACAAAAAAAGGTCCTGATATTATTGAAGTGGAAAAACCAATAAGTGAAAATAAAACCAGTACAATCTTCTGGAAGCCTGATATCATAACTGATAGTTCAGGAAAGGCATCTGTAACTTTCTCTAACAAACAATCCTTCGAAATTGTTATATCTGTTCAGGGCATAACATCGAGCGTATTGGTTGGAAGTAACAAGATTCAATTGCCAGTTAAATAAGTCTTGCAGGATCATACTATGACATTCATAATGAAATGTCTGATATGCAGGATGTTGAGTTCAAAGAAAATTAACATGAGATACATCCCGATTATAAAGTAATTATATCAATCCTGATACCTTAACTCCATAATCTGTCATGCGAACGCTTCTGATCCCATTCAGGGGTTGGTTCAAAGTAACCATTAGCATCTTTTCTCAAATGTTTTTTCACCTCTTCATCGTTCAGCTCAATACCTAATCCTGGTGCATCCAGAGGAACATTTTTATATGGCGGATAATAGCTCCCCGGATTACCGGCATGACAACCACCGATATTTACATCAAATCCACGCAATAATGGGTCATCGGACAGATGCCATTTCCCTGCATGACAAATGGTATACCCTGCACGCTTCAACAGTTCAGGAAAGATTAAAATGCTGTCTGACAAGTAAGTGTTATTGGGTGTCGGAATCAATTTACGGCCTTTGCTCTTGCCCCGGTCTGAATTGTCGACTGTATAAATTCCATGTCGTGGAGTCCATTGTCCTGTCATCAGACAAGCCCGGCTTGGAGCACTATTGGACGCTGCAGCATAAGCCTGATTAAATATCATTCCCTGTCTGGCAAGTTTGTCAATATTGGGAGTTTCGTAATATTTGCTGCCCATGAAGCCAACATCACGCCAACCCATATCATCAATATTTATTAGAATCAAGTTTGGCCTTTCTGTTTTTTGTGCAGAAATTTCAGGGGAAATACCTAAAACCAAAGAGATTAAAAGCAAGGAAGCTCCTTGTATAGGAATTGTTGTCATGTTTTGAATAGCCAGATTAAATGTTTTTTTTAAAACCAGGCCGACTTCCTCCATCATCCAGGATAGCTTTAAGAATTTTTTGCATATTTTTCCTTCGCTTAGGATATTGAGCAATTACATTATGCTGTTCCCCAACATCTGTGGACAAGTTAAATAACTGGGGGAAAGCATTTAATCCGGTTTCTACCTTCTTGTCTTTAAGCCAGTCCGGAGTGTCTTTTGATTGAGGTTCTATATATTTCCAGTTCCCTTTGCGTAATGCCAGAGTAAAAGCTTCTTCAAGCATGATTTGCCGTCCTTTGTCAGATTTACCCAGCAGAACAGGAAGCACATTATAACTATCAGGGGCTTCAGTTGGGTTTAATTTCTGACCGACCAGGTTGGCGAGTGAAGCATAAAAATCTACCTGATTAAACAAGGCTTTACTTACACCTGGTTTAATTATGGAAGGCCAGCAGATGATTGTTGGTAACCTGGTTCCTGCTTCAAAGATACTATATTTCCCTCCTTTGTAGGGCCCTCCCGGTTTATGATCTCCAACTAACTCTTCGGCCCGGTCATCATATCCATCATTTAATATGGGTCCGTTATCACTACTAAAAATAATCATCGTATTCTTTGAAATACCAAGATTTTCCAGAGTTTTAACAATTTCTCCTGTTGCCCAATCCATCTCGATAATGACATCACCTCTGGAACCCATGGTGCTTTTGCCTTTAAAACGAGGGTTTGGAACACGCGGGACATGGGGCTCTGTAAAGGCTAAATAGAGAAAAAATGGTTTATTCTTATTTTTATTGATAAAAACTTTGGCTTTCTCTGTAAGTATATCGGCAATTTCCTCATCTTTACAACGTGCTGAGTTACCACCAGACATATAACCAATGCGGCTGATACTATCGATGATGGTAAAACTATGCTGGGTATCGGTTGTAATTTTTAACATTTCCGGATGTTCGAGTCCTGTTGGATCATTTCCGATTTTTTGATTATAATTAACCACAATAGGATCTTTTGAATCTAAATTTACCACTCGATGATTCTCAACAAATACACATGGCACGCGATCAAGCGTAGCCGGCACAAGAAAAGAATAGTTAAATCCGATTTCAAGAGGTCCCGGACTTATCACACCATTCCATTCAATGTCTCCATTGCCCAAGCCCAAATGCCATTTCCCAACAACACCGGTAGTATAACCGGCTTTTTGTAACATGGCAGGCAATGTCGGGGTGCCTGGTCTGATCAGGAGAGGAGCATCGCCGGGAAGTATAGCCGCATCCTTCCTGAATGCATAGCTACCGGTCAGGAGAGAATAACGTGAGGGAGTGCTGGTTGCTGCAGAGCAATGTCCATCTGTAAGCTGCAATCCATTATTAGCCAGCAGGTCTATATTTGGTGTTTGTACCCCAATAGCACCGTTATAACCTACATCGCCATAACCCAAATCATCAGTGTAAATAATTATAATATTAGGTTTAGGAGCTTTTTTATCCTGAGCAAATATTGACAAGCCAAATCCCATGAAAAAAACAGGCAACAAATATATTTTCATTTTGATTATATTTTATAAATAGACTATTGATATAAACCGACTATCATAAGTAATATTGAACCAAACTATTAATTACTGTCAGTAAAGACTCTTTTTAATCCTTTTCTTAAGGGCATTTCTAAAAACTTCTTTTTGAATGCTAATTGCTATTTATTCGAGCTATTTTTAGCGTCAATAATAATGAATAAGCCCGCTTTAGGTTTTATTTGTTTTGAAAAAGACTTATAAAAAGAGCCCATATCTTTCTTCCCATAAACATCTCTGATTTTAACTTTTTGGGAAATACCTATATCACCTAAATTTAATGTGATATTTTTATTTTCTGATTTATTCCGGTTCAATAGCAAAACTGCAACATTCCCATCTTTTAGTTTTTTTGCCCAGATTTCAGTATCGCCCTCAACTTTTATTCGCGATCCTTGTTCGGGGGGATCCTGATTAATTAAAATAGCATCCTCATTTAAAATAATATCCTTTTCATCTTGTGTCATATGCCTGGGATCATTTCCCAAAAAGAGTGGCGAGGACATAATACACCATAGTGCAAAATGAACTTTTTGCTCTTCCAAAGAAAGGCCCTGTGCTCCTGTTACCATCATATCCGGATCATTCCAATATCCATCTATGGCATATTTTGCCCATTTATTGTTTTCGTCGGAAATTCCCATAACACTATGAGGGATAGAATCAAAAACAGCTGTTCTTGAAGGGTTTCCTACCCTTGCCTTGATGTCACCAGTAGTGCGTGCCATTTGTCCTGCTTCAGGGTACCAATCGCGCCATTTATAAGCGCTGATACTTAAAACAATATCTCTGCCACATTTTCTAAGGAGGTTACTCCATTTAATGTACGTGTCTTTTAATAATTCTTCATCCCAGCCATCGGCATATTTACATTTATCCAATTTGATAAAATCAATACCCCAATCTACAAATTGCTGAATCTGAATTTCTTCATGCCCATATCCACCCACCGGGTCACCACCGCAATCGTGAGTACCAGGTACGGTATGCAATCCGAATTTTAATCCTTTTGAATGGGCATAATCTGCCAATGGCTTTATCCCATGAGGAAACTTATCGGGATTTGGCATTAGTTCACCATTAGGGCCAAGTTTATTATCCCTCCAGCCTCCATCAACCACGACATATACATAACCGGCATCGCGCAAGCCTTCATTTACCATCGCATCAATGACTTCTGTGACTATTTCTTCATTTATATCCTTCTTACCAAACCAGTTCCAACTGTTCCATCCCATTGGTGGAGTCACAGCAAGGTCTTTAAAGTTTTTACTTTGAACTTCTATCGTCACTTCCTGAGCCAGTGTTTTTTTAAAACCCAGGGTTAAAATTTCAATCGTGATTAATAAAGTGAGGAATAATACCCTGTTAAAATACATAAACATTTTTTTCATAATAATTGTATCTGATTATAGATTGTTAATTTAATGAGACGTGAGTCGGGTTTCTGTTTAAAATCTTGTTCTTCCGTCATCCCTAATTTTCTTGAGAAGCTCTGTTAATTCTTTAACAATTATCGGGTTTTGTACGGCAACATTATTTTTTTCTCCAAGATCAGTCTTGAGGTTATAAAGCTGCAGCATAGGATCATTCCCTGTTTCTGTATTAGTGTTAATCTGTAATTTTACTCCAGGTCCCGGTTCAATGAATTTCCAGTCTCCCTTTATAATGGTTAATCTGCCGGAATGTTCAACCAGCCATTCACGGCCGGTTTTGGATCTGCCACGCAATGTATTAAGGTAATTAAAACTATCAGGACCATCATCTTTTGAAAGAGACTGTCCTGTCAATGAGGCAAATGAAGCCATAAGGTCAATCTGGCTGAAAAGTGCATTAGAGATCCCTGGTTTGATTTTATCGGGCCACCTTACAATAAAAACAACCCTTGTACCGCCATCAAACAGACTATATTTCCCGCCTCTGAGTGGACCGGCAGGTTTATGGCCACCAAGCAGTTCCACTGCCTGGTCTTTATAACCATCGTCAACCACGGGGCCGTTATCGCTTGTAACAATGATTATTGTTTTTTCAGATAGTTTAAGATTATCAATCGCTTTTAAAATTTCCCCAACCGACCAGTCGAATTCAAGGATGGCATCTCCCCTTGGGCCCATACCGCTTTTACCCACAAACCGCTGATTTGGTACTCTCGGAACATGAATTTCGTGAGTTGCAAAATATAGAAAGAATGGTTT
>DATKUO010000079.1:0-2917 GCA_035530515.1 Bacteroidales bacterium | reverse complement strand
GTTTCACCCGGATCAATGGGAAATTCATAACAACAGGCAGGATCGAGAGTGAAGATGGCCAAAATTATTTCGATCTTGACAATAATGTTATTGCCGGAAAGGTGACATTTATACCCGGAACAGGGGGATATACTAATATTGGAGATAAACCAGCCCAACTTGCTGACATCAATTCCGGGGAAGGAACGAAACTCACAGGGATTGAGGCCGGAGCAGAAGTAAATGTACAAAGTTCGCCTACAATTGGAATAAAGATCAATTATGGACCCTGGGGGACCCCGAATTCCGGAGAAGCTATAATTCATGGATTTGACACAACCGGAGCAGCAGCGGACATTGATGGATTTTTCTATTACAGTGCAACGAAAAAAACAATAGACAGGACCCAGGCAGGTCAGAACTGGACTATTTCAACAAACATGACAGGATCCGGGTATATTGTTTACAGAACCGGATCGGAAGTTTTTGCTATTTCAGGCCAGGGTGATTTCAAGTGTGCGTTTTGTAAAAAGGAAAACGGTTTGTGGTATTATGATGATAATACTGCATGGATTTTATTTACGCCCGCAGACACAGATGTTGTTATTGGAACATTGGTAAGTGATACCGCAGATCATATTGAGAGTGCCAACGTTTGGGGATATGCCCAGGAAATAGATGTCGTAGCAGAATCGGCAGCGGACCGGACACAGACTATAATCGACGGAGGGATCATCACTTCTGGAAGGATTGAGCTCGGAACGGTTGTGACCAATGCCGGAATAAATGGATACGGAAGTGCAGGAAGCGAGATCAGGATCTGGGCAGGTGATACTTATGCCAACAGGGCGACAGCTCCCTTCAGGGTAAATCAGAACGGAGCGGTAACAGCTATCTCAGGAGCCATAGGGGGGTGGACGCTGGCCAGTGATGCTATCTACACTGGATCGAAGGTTAGCTCAGGATACTCAGGAGGGGCAGGGGAGATAACGATACATTCTCAAGGGTCCATTCACGCTCAGAATTTTTATATCAACGTTGACGGGTCGATAGCTGCCAAAAACATTACCCTTGAAACAGCAGTTAGCGGAAATAGGAAAGTGAAAATCGCTAATGGTGAAATATGGAATCCTGCATTGGATTCAGATACAGCAGATATCTCTATCAACAGGATAGGGTATAATGACGGCCAAACAAGATACAGAGATCTGTATATTTACGACGGCAAGGGTACAATGATGCAGTTTTTCGATGGGTCTTTATCTCAAATCCAATTTGATGCACAGATGTGGATCGATAGGGTGCAACGTCATAATGTAAATGTATTTATAGGAGGCGAAACCCTAACGGTAGCCAGTGCACCGATGCAAATATCTTCTGGCACATCATCACAAACGATTTATCTTCCAGCCAGTCCTGAAAACGGAATGATATTTAATATAATTAGGGGATCTTCGGGAGCATTGACTGTTGATGGAAACGGATACAATATCCAGGATATGACAGGATCTGATGTGGCAAGTTTTGCATTCGGAACATACGAAAGGCTTACATTAGTATATTCAGGTGGCTCAGGAAAATGGTTTATGTTACATTATTCAACTTAATTATGAAAAAATTATTAGTATTTCTGATTTTAAGCCTCGTTCTATCATGTGAAAAGCAGCAAACATTTTGTAATAATCCATTGATAGATTCAGATGACCAACAAATGATAATGAGGGCCAACTTAGGAAGTAATTGCGGGTATATGTATAGTTTTTACGTTTACCTTACAGAGAACAACACAAAAGCCTTACTGCTTACCGACGATGACCACGGATTTCCACTGGAAATGAGGGGGAATCAAATTGTCCATAAATCAACGTATTTTATGAATGAAGGACTATTAATAAAACCATGAAAAAAATTCTGTTTGTAATATTGGTTTTCCTGTTGTTTGCTTGTGAGAAAAAGCAATCAGGGACATTCGAGTACAGGATGATCGGAGAGAAAGGTATTTATGAAGTCAGCTATTTTGATCCCAGCACAGGAGAGCATACAGAATTGACAGGCCGTTACTGGTCCCATGAAGGAGCCTTTATCGGAAGATCAGTGTTTTACCTTGAATGCCAGGATACTACGGCTTTGCTTTATATTTATCTTTTTTATGAATCAGGTGGCGGTGTACTTGCCAGGGGTAATACCCGGATTACTGCATCGGCATGGAAATAACTTAAACTATGGAACTAAACATTAAAGAAAGACTCGGGATCATCCAGATGCTTCCTTCAAACGGTGATTATGACGAAATGGAGCTTGCTGAAAGTGTAAATGATAAAGTGAATATCTTCCGTGAAGAGCAGATAGAGATAGCTTTTTATATCGACCCGCAGGGTTTCCCTGCATGGAAAACGGACAAAACAGTTGAGGTACCACTGACAAAAAAGGAGACTGATTTTATTAAGGAAAGGATCAGGGTCCTCCATGAACGAGGGCATATCACGCAGTTCATGTTCAAGGCTGTAAAGAGATTCGGGCGGCCTGTTGAAAAGTCGGAAAAGAAGTGATGAAATATTTGTATATTTGATTAACCAATACTTAAAATCATGGCAGGAATAAACAACAGGAATAATTCTCTGGCCACGTTCAATTATATTGACGGCGGGGCCATTGATTTGTCCGCAGGAATGACGGATGATACCAATACGGTTAAGGCTAAAGGCTTTTTTATTTCCATTGCACCTGACGGAACCGAAGGATTGATCAAGGTCAAAACCCTTGGGGAACCCGACACAGAGCGCCTGATGCCTTTCTTTTACGGATGGAACCCAATACTTATAACCGAAGTGGTCGTTGACGATGAAAATACGGCTGAAGGTGCTTACTGGGCCAAATAATCTTTAATACATAAATTATGAAAAAAAACATTTTGCTTTTTATTTGTCTGATGTTCGGA
>DATKUO010000078.1:0-55921 GCA_035530515.1 Bacteroidales bacterium | reverse complement strand
ACTTGGGTTACCCCCTATATACCTATACAAGATAATCAACTATTCCTAAATTACAAACATTTCAAAGAACTATTTTAACTATATTTGCATTAAAATCAAGCCTCTCAGAAGATTTCCTTAACTAAACGACATTGATTCATAATTAGTAATTTTTAAAAATAAACCATTAAATAGATATAGCAAAATGAACTTAGAATTAAGATATGCAGTGCATCCACAGGATTTTAAATCCTATGATACAGAAAAACTACGAACAGAATTCCTTATTGAGAAGATATTTATTCCTGATGAGATATCTCTTGTATATTCTATGTACGACCGGTATATGGTTGGAGGCGCAATGCCGCTAAAAGAAGCTTTGAAACTTGAGAGTGCAGATGAACTTAAATCGGAGCAGTTCCTCGATAGAAGAGAGATGGGAATAATAAATGTTGGAGGTGAAGCAATCATTGATGCTGGTGGTAAATCATATAAACTGGGATTTAAAGAGGCCCTGTACCTTGGGAAAGGCACAAATGACGTAGTCTTCAAGTCGGCTAACCCGGGTAAACCTGCGAAACTATATATCAATTCAGCTCCGGCTCATCATGCATATCCTTCAAAATTGGAGACAATGGCTGATGCTGAAGTGGTGGTGCTGGGTAATCTCGAATCTTCTAACCATCGACAAATTAACAAGTTGCTCGTAAACAGTGTTGTTGAGACCTGTCAATTACAGATGGGAATGACAGAACTTAAAACCGGCAGTGTCTGGAATACAATGCCTGTTCATACACATAATCGAAGGATGGAGGCATATTTTTATTTCGAGGTACCAGAAAAGCAGGCAATATGCCACTTCATGGGTGATCCTGATGAAACAAGACATATCTGGATGAAAAACGAGCAGGCTGTCCTATCTCCATCGTGGAGTATTCATAGTGCAGCCGGAACCTCAAATTATACATTTATATGGGGAATGGCAGGGGAGAACCTCGATTATGGGGATATGGATGTGCGACAACCGGATACTTTAAAATAAGAAATATGAAGGAATTATTTGATCTGACAGGGAAAGTTGCCCTTATCACTGGAGGTACACACGGAATTGGTTTAGCAGTAGGACTTTTATTTGGGAAAGCCGGAGCAAAAGTTTGTGTAAACGATCTGCTGGAAGAGAGACTTCAGGGTTGCAAAGAGGCATACAGGAAAGAGGGTCTGGATGTTTATACATTAATTTTTAATGTTACTGATGAGGATGATGTTGATAAAGGGATTTCAGAGATAGAAAAAAATGTGGGGCCAGTCGACATTCTTGTAAATAATGCCGGGGTCATTAAGAGAATTCCGATTCTTGATATGGCAATATCAGATTATAAGCAGGTTATTGACGTTGACCTTGTTGCCCCGCTGATAATTTCAAAACGGGTTGCCCCTAAAATGATTGAAAAGCGTAGTGGTAAGATTATCAACATGTGTTCCATGATGAGCGTTTATGGCCGGAACACTGTCTCAGCCTATGCCTCAGCCAAGGGCGGTCTTAAGCTTCTTACACAGAATATGACATGCGAATGGGCAAAATATAATGTTCAGATAAATGGTATAGGGCCAGGGTATATTGCCACCTCGCAAACTGCTCCCATACGCGAAAACGGTCACCCTTTTAACGACCTGGTCATGACCCGTACTCCGGCAGGCCGTTGGGGAGAGCCGGAAGATGTTGCCAATGCTGCATTATTTCTGGCTTCTAAAGCAAGTGATTTTGTGAATGGTCATATCTTGTATGTTGATGGAGGGATACTGGCTAACTTCGGTTATGTGAAGGGGGAGAATGATCTGTAATTCGAAAGTCATTCCTGCTTAGTATCCTCCTGATTATCACCCGAATAAGGCTTCGCATATAGGTCCTCAACTCTCACCTTGTCATTCTCGGAATTTAACTGGGTGATGGTTGGCGATTGTTCTTCTCCTGCTTTGCCATTGAAATAGAGGATACATGAAAAGATTGGCATTAAAGGAAGTGTCAGAGCACTTACTACTGCTGATAGAATTATGAATAGCGGATTAGTTGTAAAATCCATAAATTCAGGCGCATCTACAGGATTCATAATTGTCTTAAAGAAGCTTCCGGTAAAGGGAAGAAGAATAATACCTGAAAATATCATAGAGACTACAATCAGAATTATGATAAATACTGCTACCCAACCAATATTTGACCAGAAATTATTATGAACAAGTTTGATTGTTCTGCTGATTGTATTTCCAATGTTTGGTCCCTCTATCATCAATATTGGTAAGATGAAAAAGTAGATAGTCATTATGTAGATTATAGAGAAAAATACTCCTATGATCAAAGCAATTATCCCCAGAAAAATAGCAATGGAACCGGCAAAGGCAAGTAACACCATAAGAATAAGGTATGGAATAAAATACTTTAGTGATCTTATAGCGGAGACTACAATATTGTTCTCGCTATCCAACGGATTGTAAATTATATAGTATTGAAGTATTGTTGTAAAGAGAAGATTAACAATCGAAATAATTAAAATAGGTACAATATAACCCTTGATCTCTTCGAGCAAAATTATCGGATCTGTTATCGTTTGCAGCTCTTTAAAATTCAACATTGATGAAGCATATTGAATAATAAGTGACATAACAAGTGAAATAATAAATAATGCGAGGAATCTCTTTTTATAAAACTCCCATAATGAGCTCATTGCACTGTCAATATTATGCCTGCGATATAGTGGGTGGTTGCTAAATTGATTCATAATTTCTGGTAATTAGTTTTTCAAATCTATAAAATAATTTTAATTTAAGGTTCAAAGTTAAGCGTTCATCGTTCAAGTGAGCCCTGAGCCCCTTACTTCCCCTTCCTCCAACGCCTTAACGCATGACTTGAAGTAAAAATTGTATGAATTTTTTTTGGAGTAAATACACCTTCATTAACAGATCTGATATCTTCAACTGTATAAAATGCTTTTGGATTGAAACGGTTGATGATTTCCATAACATTCGCCATCTCATTCCTCTGCACAATTGTAAAGATCAAGTGCACCTTCTCCCTTGCCCCCTGAGCTTCTACTACTGTTGTTCCAAAGCCACCTTCATTCAGTTTAGAGACGAGATTTTTTACATTGCCATGTACAAAAACTCTGATCGCCTGGACACCTACAGCAAGTTTTTCCTCAATAATCATCCCTACAAAGTTGCCAGTTGCGAAACCAGCAGCATATGCAAAATAATTTATATAATTATCGAGGTTTTGCATGATTTTGCTTATAGCGATTATCCATATTAGAACTTCAAAAAATCCGAGAAACGGAGCTATATTCTTCTTTCCTTTAGAGACGAAGATGATACGCATTGTCCCGATCGAGACATCGCATATCCTGGCCAGGAAGATAAAAAATGGTATAAGAGCATAACTGAACAGATCAGAATCAAAGAATGAGGTTAACATGATAGTCTATTTTAAAGTTGAAACAAATATAGGTATAATGGTGTAGCGGCGCAACGGCGAACGCCCGCCCGACTGAACGATAAATAGAATTATAATTATATTCCTGATTTAAGTCGTTCGGGCGGGGCTCAACGGCTCAATGTATTGCTGTATCACCGTTGTATCATTACACTGTCGCACCTTTAAAAACCAAACATATAACCAACAGAGATATTTAAAAAAGATGTTTTTTCAGGTTTAAGATCTCCACCGGGAATGCGTGGGAAATTAAAGTTGTAACCTGCTCTCAGATCAAAATTCTTATATGTAAGGTTAAGCGGTATTCTTATAACACTATTCATTAGTCCGAATGTGCTTTTTTCAGAATAGATATCCCCTGAAAACCTTGGAAAGTTAATATATTGACTTGTCACAACTGTTTCATTGCCAAAGTATAATGATATTTCAGGTGCAAACTTAAGTTTACTGAATAACCCCATTTTCAGAATTGTAAAATCAGAAAATATATCCCAGGAAAACTGTGCTGATGGATCATTTCCAATGAGTAATGAGAAATCAAGAGAGGTACCTACATTTTTTAACTGGTAGGTTGCCCCCAGGCTAATGGAACTGTTAAATGAATTTTCCTCAATGGAATCTACCTTTGCGAAAAAGAACCGGTTATAAGCGGCTCTCAAGCTTGCTCCTTTTAGATTCGAAATCCTTTTGTTATATCCAAAAGAAGCAATGGTAGTGTTATATTTTGGGTTGAAGCCACTGTATAATATTCCCGTAACACCAACATTCAAACCTTTTGGCCCCTGATAAAATACTTGATTTACAATATTATATTGATTAATACCAAGGTCCTGACCTGAAAAATATGTTTTGTTTTCAAACTCACTCCTGGCATAAATAAATTTATAATTTGTGATAGCATCCAGAAGATCATTTATATCTGTCTCGTTAATCAAAATAGCTTCTAATACAGAATCCTGTGTATTATTACCAAAAAGAAACTCATCGAGTAATATATTAACAGTCTCTTCCTGGGAAAAAACTGGAAGAGAAATCAGTAGCATTATGATAATTGCTCTTAAATTTTTCATATAGTTCTCTTAATGTTTGATGGGTATTTATTTTCTTGGGAATCTGTTTATAAAACGGGCTCTACGGAATAAAATTCTGTTTTGCTGAGATCTGTTTATTGCCATCCTTCTGATTTGCATTCTCTGCTGGTTCGAGAAAGTAGTACGAAGAGTATTTTTTTGTGTCCTTACCTGCTTTTTGTTTGCACTCACCATCTGAACCTGATTATTTGATAAGGATTGACGGAACGTTTTAATCCTATCCTCTTTTGTCAACATCGGATTGGTGAGTATGTCAAGCTGATTACCGCTAAGAGTCTCTCTGAAAGCATTTCTGAATTCAATCTGTTTGGATCTGTTTGCCTTTAGCATTGCTACTTGTTCCTTCGATATATTCTCCCTGGCGATCTTAGGCTTATCAGTTGGGACCATAACTTCCTGTGCTGAAAGAATATTGACTGCAAATAATATTCCCGGAAGACTCAAAAGTGCTTTTTTTATAACTATTTTCATGATAGCTTTGTTTTCTGATTTGTAAATCTAACTTCTTTGATTCAATTTATGAAGAAAGGTTTAAAAAATGAAGTAAACATTTTCCTGTCTTGTTTGTTAAATTAATGAGTATAACAAATTTACTCATAATGTTATTATTAATTTTTTATTAACCAAAACAGTTTAAAGTATGAAATTGAGCAAATTGACTATTCCGGTAATCCTTGCAATAGTGATAGGGATTGGTGTAATTTCATGTACCGGCAATACAGATAAGAAAAGTATGCATTCCGGTGTGGAATATTATAGATCACTCCAATTTAGTGAGACACCTTATGATACTGAAAAAGGAACACATGCTCTTACTGCTGATGAAGCAAAGAGTATTAACAGCTATAAATTAACTTACGATAATTCAGGCCGTCTGTTGTCGGTAGAATTTGTGCGTAACGACGTGCTTCTTGCTTATTCCTCGATGGGGGGCGCTGCAAAAATAACATACGATTATGTTGATAATAAGCAGATTAAGCATTATTTTAATAATGATAATGAACAGATTGAGTCAGCAGGTGTATTTTCAGCTGAGTATACTCTTGATGATATTGGTAATCGTACCGGACTAATGTTTTTCGGAAAAGATGGTTCGCCTGTTGAAAACAGAAATAATATTCATTCCTGGAAATGGAGCATCCTTGAAGATGGAATGGTTAGAGAACTTAGATATAATCTTGCTAATGAGGAGGTTGTAATGAATCCTTTCTGTCCGTTTTATGAACTCAGGTTTACCTATAACGATATGGGTTATATGACAAGAATGGCAAATTATATGGCCGATACCCTCTATAACTGTACTGCTGAAAATTGTGGTGACATTGGTGTATCTTATTTCGCTTTCACACCAAATGAAAATGGTGATGTTGAAAGTTTTTCGGTTTTTAATGCAATAGGACAAATGTCTAACCTATATTGGGGTTGGTCAAAGCGTGAAAATAAATTCGATGCTAACGGTTATGCTTTAGAGACCGCAATTTTTGATCAGGATGATGAGTATCTGGGAGGGAAAAATGTTCCTGTAATTCAGAATGTTTATGATAACCATGGTGCTGTTATAGAGTTGTATAACATGGATAAAGATAGAAATGTCATCAATCATCCCGAATCCGGAGTTGCTATTACAGAGTATAAGTATGATGAGCTGGGTAATCGAACGGAGACACTCAGATATGACAAGGACAGGGTTGAAGTAAAAATATAGGCAATCATAAATACGGATATGAATAAACTCATTAATTTGAAATTTCTTATTTCAGCTCTGGTCATCCTTTCATTAGCAGGATGTTCAGGGAAGAAGACAGAGAATAAACCGGAACCGGTTACCACTGTAAAAACTCGTGTGGTAATAGGTAATGAGACTTCATTACTGTTAAAAGATCTTGAAGAAAATGGAGATTATGTTAATAGTCAGGTCTATCCATCTTTAATTAAAGCTTCAATAGTAAATGAAAGCCTTGATGAAAATATTCTTATAATTGATCTCCGTACTTCAAAGCTCTTTTCAGAGGGTCACATCAAAGGTGCTGTAAATAAAAAATTTGAGGATCTTCCAGGTTACTTCGAGGCCGGGATTAAACCCTTTGAGTATGACAAGATAATTATGGTCAGTGAAGATGGTCAGATATCAAGCTATACAACTTCATTATTAAGGTTGATGGGCTATGGCAATGTATATTCAATGCGATGGGGTATGAGTGCCTGGAATAATAAATATGCAAAGAATGGATGGTTTGGGGGTGTTTCTGGGTCTTATGAAACCAAACTTGAGAATAAAATTAATGTAAAGGCTTTTTTAAAAGGTATGCCTGAGCTTAACACTGGAATGACAAGCGGTCCTGAAATTGGAACATCAAGGTTCCGTAACCTATTTGAAGAGGGGACCGGAAACGTTCTTGTTACAGCTGATGAAGTATTCAGTAATCCTCAAATGTATTATATAATTAATCTAGACCGAAAGGATAAATACGAAGATGGACATATTCCCGGAGCGGTAAGGTATAAACCTGATGCTACTCTTGGTTTTACTGATGAGATGGCTTCTATTCCCTTTGATAAAACAGTGGTTGTTTATTGTGGAACGGGACATAACTCAGGCTTCGCAACTGCATTTCTGCGTCTTTTTGGATATGATGCGAGGACCTTGAAATATGGAAATAACAGTTTTATGTACGACAAAATGGTACAACAAAGAACTTCTTTATCGTGGCTTCCTTTTACCAGTCAGGATGTAAATAATTTTAAAGTTGTAAAATAATTGTAACAGATAAGTAATAGGTTAAAGTTCCGGTCTGACTAATGTGTCGGGCCGGAATTTATATTTAAAGACTTCATTGTCAGTATCGTTAGTAATAATATAAATGTTATTGTAACCCATTTGGCTGATAACCATCCATATCCTTGCCGAAATAGTCGGGTCCTCTGATACAAGCAGAACAGGACCTTCATGTTCTCTGATAATCTTCAGGTAATTTTTACTTAGAATGGAATCAGCAGGTATATTGAATGACTTAATCCTCATATCGTTGGTTAGACTATTTTCGTCATCTAAATTTATAATAAGTTTTTCTCCCGGGAAGGTGGCTAACTGTTCTACGCTTATAATATTTTTCTCACTAACTGATGGCTCTGCCCATCTATTTGCATCACTTTTAAAATGATTAGTACCAACTGATCTGATCAGCACCAGTATTACTATCGGTAGAACGATTACAATTACCAGCCTATTTTCCCTTAAGAAATCCATTGATTTATCTCGTTTCTTGTTTCTCGGTTCTCGTTGTTTATAACTCGGTGCTAATATCCATTATCCAGCACCAAGTACCTAGCACCGAGCACCCATTCTCTAAGTCTCTCAGTCACTCAGGCACCTGATGCCCGACGCCCCATGCCCGTAGGCTTTCATTCACATCCTCCATCAAGTTTTTTAGCAGCAAAGTGTTTAGCTTCAATAAATTTCAGTTTAAGGCTATCGGGCAGACTATTAATTTCGGTAAACAATCTTCTTGCTCTTGTCCTTGTTTCAAATAATGCATTTTCCCTGGCTGAGATCCTTTCTCCTGTAAACTGGCTGTTCATTATTGTAATGAACCATTCATTAAGCCCTCCCTTCATTACATAGATATTCTTGTAATTCAGCCCCTTTGCAATAACAAGAGCATAGTTTGAGTTATAATCGCCATTGGAGTATAATATTTTCTTAATATTTTCATTGTTCAGATAACCAATATATTTATTATTAAGTAGTTCAGTGTAAGGGATGTTTAAAGAGCCCGGGATATTGAAGGAGCTGAATTCTTCAGGTGAACGAAGATCTATTATCTGAATTACAGAGTCTTCCGATACTACAAACCTTGCTACCTGATCAACAGTAAAATATGTTTTTTCATCAAGTACTTCAGTTAGCAATTTATCAGGACCTGCAATAAAAGATCTGTTAGCTGAAAGGGGCAGTAAAGCCAGGATACACCCAAGACATAAGAGTCCAACTGAAAATTTTTCTCTTGTATTCATTTTTGCGTATTTAAAGATCACTGGTTATATCTGGTCGGGCAAATTTCTTTTCTGCTTTCTCTGCTAACCAAAACATTATTACTGCGACAATTATAAGAATAAAAATGAACAGCCCCGGAGAAATACCAAAAACCTCATTTACCTGAATAGGTCCTTTGTAGCCGCTGTTAGATAATTTCTGTATCAATGGGTAAGTTTCAGCAAAAAGAAATGCTCCGGCCAGACCGCCTGCGAAAAATAACATTGCATCAATTTTGCCTATTGAAAGTGCGCTTAACCCTGTACCCGGGCAAAATCCGCCCATTATGAAACCTGCACCCATGATAATCCCTCCAACTATTGAAGATGTAACATAGAATTCATTAACAAATACCATATTCATATTGAGCAGACCAAAAAAGCTTAATAACTGAGAACCAACCAGTGCAACAACAGCAGCTGTGAAGAAAACTTTGATTACTGTAGCATCATATCCATAAAACATGCCAGCAAGCTTCCTGCTCGATGAAAATCCTGCCTGTTCAAGTGCAAATCCAAATCCAATGCCAATCAATACCGCAATTAATAAATTGAGCCATTCAGGCATTTCTATAAGTGATGATATTGGTCCCATATTTTATTGTCTATTTGTCTATTTGTCTTGTTGTCTTGCAGTCTTGCAGTCTTGTGGTCTTTAGCTTAATAAAATCGCCTATAATACTTAATACATTTTCCCGTTGCGCCGTTGCGCCGTTATTCATATCCAATTCTTTCTGAAGAACCATGCAAATATATAGGCGGAGCCAAAAATTGCAATCATAGTTACAAATCCGGCTACAGAGAGAACGGCCATTCCTGATAAAGCAGCACCACTGGTACAACCTCTGGCAAGCTGAGCCCCATATACAAAAAAGAGCCCCCCCAGAAAAGCAAAGATCAATCGTCTTTTGTTTGATATATTTGGCGATTTTTCAATTTTAAACTTCAACCTTTTTGACAAAGCACCTGATAAAAATCCACCGACTAATACCCCGATAACTTCAAATGTAAGCCAGTTTTTTAAAGGCTTTTTTCCCTCTTCAAAATATTTGCTATAGTAGGTTGATTTTTCAGCATGTGGTCGGTCAACAGCACCAACAATTGAGACAACACAGTATTTAAGCCCACCGCTTGCCCCAAGTCCACGACCGGAAAGGAACATTGCCAGAAGCAGTACAATGCCAAGCAAAGTACCTGCAATGTATGGATTCATGTATCTGTTTTTCATTTTTTTGAAAATCTGTTATGAAAGGTTTCACTGCGAATACAAAAATAGTAAATGTGACTCATTAATTAAACAGCCGGTATATCAATAAAGTTCATGCGATGATTGGCGGAACGGCATAACGTCTCAACTGCTCACCAGAATGAAGGTAAAATAACACAATGGTATCTTGCATGTGGCACTTCATGAAATAATTTGGACATGTAGGAGTAGATTGCTTTGCTGCTTTACTCCTTGCAATGACCGTGTTTAACAAAAAGGGTATAACTCACCGCTATACCCTTCATTATGATGTATTTATAAGTCTAAGTTGCGGGAACCAGGTCCTCAGTTTTAATTTCAGCAGGAGTGAATATTCCTATTACTCCTTTAATACCCACGCTCATTACAATATTATAGAAGAATGCGATAAATCCTATAAACATTAAGGTTCCGCTTGCAGCAGCAAGAATCATATATAGATTGAATTCCCCATTGATATAAAGAGAACGTCGCAGCATTCCATTAAGTCCTGCCATTCCCATGAATGCTCCCATCCCGATACCTCCGATAAGATGACACCAGAAATGAATATTAACCAGTTTCTGACTATATACTTTAGCTCCATTGGTTAATATTGGGAATAAGATATAGATAGCTGAGTAGAGTGTCATTGTTAATCCGACAAGTATTGCCACATGAACGTGTGGACCAACAACCCACTGAGTATTATGGAGGATCCTGTTCAACCCTACATCAGCCTGCATTATGCCTGCTGGAACCGCAAGAGCAAAACCAAGTAATCCACCAATCAGGAACTTCAAAGGATTAGTCATTTTGAGAGGTCTGGCGCTCCAGAGTGTTGCCAGAGTGATAAAGAAAGCAATACCCTGAGTGATAAGTTCAAAGGCTGTAACCATCTCACCTGAAAGAACTTTCAGGAATGCGGGCTGAGCCTGGTCTGAGAGAAGATGATGCGACCAGACCGTCCATGAAACAATTAATTCAACAAGCAAAGCAGCACGGGCAATGTTCTGCATGAAAAGTTTTTTGCCGCTTATCATGGTAGCCAGAAGATACCATGTACCAGCTACAAAAATCAGTACAAGTCCATCAGCGATGAGATCCAGACCCCACCAGAACCAGTTCTTATACAGAAGTGCATCAATAGCAGTCTCTTTAAGGTCAAAACCTAATATTGCAGCAACCATATAAACAAGTATCAATACACCTGTAAATAGAATTACAGTAGTATTCAATGCCATATCAACACAGCCTCTTGCAACCGCGGCTACTGGAAGTGGAACAAGATGTTCTATATTCTCTTTCTTAAATAGATTTTTGAATCCAGTGATTCCCAGTGCTGATGCAAGTAATGCTTTTGAAGGTTGTTTATCCCATCCTTCTGGAGTATAAGTGATTGTTTTGAAGATGTTTATAACAAACAGCCCTGTGCCTACCATTACAATAGCTATTCCTACAATAAAAAATGTTCCGCCCCAAACACTGAACTGAGAGAAATCGGCCGGTAATGGCCAGTATAAAGTGTAAAGAGGAGCATAGTGGCTTACAAAACCTGAAAACCAGAAAATAAAGGTTCCAATTGTAATAAACAGGAATGTCAGGTTTCCGGATTTGATACTCCAGAGGGGTTTCTTCATCAAGAATGGAACAAGAAAAAGAAACGCTCCGCACACGATCAAATATGTTGAACCGAAAATGCCAACCAGCGGATGGGCTGTCAGAATTGCAAAAAACTGGCTTTCTGAGATGAAGGAAAGAGGTTTTACTTCGTATAGCCTCATCAGCATTCCTTCTATAATGACAAATCCGAAATATATAAGACCCATGACAACGAAGCGGAGTGTCAGTTTTTGCATTGGAGTAAGCGTTTCGGACTTGAAAAGTTCCTGCTCACCATTAATTAGGGTATTAGTAAAACTCATATCCGTTAAGATTTAAAATTTGTAAATATTAATTCGTTGTAATGGCCGGGATAACCTGAACTACATCTTTCTCAATCATAAATACCCCTTTTGGCCCAGAATATTCTGTTGACCGTATTGTATAGACACCTTCCATATCGAAATGCCAAAGAAGATCATTCCTGTGTCCCGGAACAACCTGCATCTGGAACATCATGCTGTTATCACTTCTGAACAGGCCGAAACCATAGGTCAGATCTTCCGATTTTACATCGAAAAGTACATTGTCGTTAACATTAATTATCAGCTTCTCTGATGGCAAATTAAACTGATGGTCTTTTACTGTTATGACAAACGTTTTGTCGGGTGTATAATCTGATCTGTTAAGATCCATTTCTGCCCACGGAATGGTATTGTAGGTGATAATGTGGAGTGAAACACCAAGAATAGTAAGGAAACCGACAAAAGTGTAAAATAGTGCCGGTTTTATAGCAATACCTTTGCCTTTTCCGGTAACCTTTATACTGAACCATATTATCAGTAGGATTATGACAATACAATAGAACGTATATGCCAGTGTCTGTCCGGTGAGAACCAATTTTGAATCAATCATACTACCTCCTTTTAAAATATATAAATTGATATAATGTTATAGCATATTAAATTAAAAAATCAATCTCTTCTTTTCGCCAGATCGGATAATGATGTTTCTTTCAGTACTTTAAGGATATTGTTTCTTGTTGTTTCCCATACAGAATGCATAGAGCATTCATCACTAAACGGACAGACTTTAAAACCAAGAATACATGTATTAAAACTCTCAAATCCATCTATAACATCAATAATGTCAATAAGATAGATGTCTTCTTTGTCTTTACTGAAAGCAAAACCGCCGGTTCTTCCTTTTGTGCTGTGGATAAATCCACTTTTAGAAAGATTTGTTAAAATATGACGCAGATATGAGTATGGGATAGCTAATTTTTCATGAAGGTATGATGCCGACATGTTAGTATCCTCATGAGTCGCCATATAGCTGAGTATATTGAGTGCGTAAGAAGTTGTTTTGCTAAAATTCATAAATGATACCTTTATGTAGCATATTATGCAAAAATATGAAATTGTGTGAAATAATGATATGTCTATGTTATTTATTTTAGATTTTTTTTCTCGTTACCAGAAGATTGCTTCGTCACGGAGTCTATCCCGCAAAGCGGCACTCCTTGCGATGATTTTATGCTTACTTAAGACAACCAATACTTTAATACTCAAAATACTCAATGAATTAATATACCTTTATAAACTAATTTTGAATAAGATCGGCAGATATAAGTTGACAATAGAATACGATGGAACATGCTATTCGGGATAACAGATGCAAAAAGGCGGAAGATCAATCCAAACCACCATCGGGCTTGCGAGTTAGCGAAGCTAATCATTTGTTATTCAGTCATATCTTAAACAATTAAAATATCTATTAATGAAAAAATTTTCAGTTTTTATTTTTATTCTATGCATTTTTCTGTTTGTAAAATGCAATAATGGTCATTTAAATCAGGAACCAGATTACCTGATCCCCTTCACCAAAAATTTACAGGTAAATCCTGTTTTGAATCCTCTGGGAACCAGTAAGTTTTATTGCCCGATACGCCAGGATTCTGTTAATTGGGAGAATAAGGATGTTTTTAATCCGGCCAGTGTTGTTAAGGGTGATACGCTCTTTTTACTTTACCGTGCTGAGGATACTATCGGGAAATATAATGGCACATCCAGAATTGGGCTGGCTTATAGTCTTGATGGATATCATTTTAACCGACAGGACACCCCGGTTCTTTTCCCCTCTGAAGATGATTATATGAAGTATGAATGGGAAGGTGGTTGTGAAGATCCGCGTATAGTTGAAGATAATAATGGAACATATTATATGACGTATACGGCTTATGATGGAGATAAAGCGCGTTTATTTATAGCAACTTCGGAAGATTTACGGAATTGGACGAAGTATGGATCAGTATTTCAAAAGGCTGGTAATGAGTATGTAAATATGTGGTCCAAATCGGGATCAATAATTTGTAGTGAGGAAAACGGAAAACTAATTGCAACAAAGATTAATGATGAATACTGGATGTACTGGGGAGAATCAAATATTTATATGGCAACCTCAAAAAATCTGATTGACTGGACTCCTTTGTTGGAAAAGGATCCGGATAAGATGCAACTGGATACTATGAGAAAGTACACAAGTTCATTTCAGATTTTGTTTTCAACCAGAAACGGTAAGTTTGATAGTGAATTAGTGGAACCAGGTCCTCCGGCAATTATGACAAAACAAGGAATCCTTTTTATATACAACAGTAAAAATAGTCCTCTATACGGTGATAAAAATTTGACGGATGGGACATACGCCGCCGGACAAATAATAACAGACAAGGATGATCCAACAAAAGTGTTATATAGAATGGATAAATGGTTTATCACTCCCGATCAACCATTTGAAATAACAGGCCAGGTAAACAATGTATGTTTTGTTGAGGGATTAGCTTTTTTCAAAAATAAATGGTTGTTGTATTATGGCACGGCTGATTCTAAAATAGCAGTTGCTGAATCAGATAAGAAGAGGGAGATGGGTAAATATTAGTCGCATGAACATTTATGCCGGCTAATTATTTTCTGACTTAAATTCATTGCTATTAACCTATTAATTCTCTGATCAATACATTTATTACAGCTGGAAAACAGGTTTAAGTCCCATACATCTGCAAATACACGTCCTTCATTCAACTCAATACCATATTCCAGAACAGTTTCCAGAGAATGAATATCCGGCAGGGTAAAGTGTCCTTTTTTCAATAGCAGATCCAGCGCTCCGTTACCTGCCCTAACAGGAATAACAGTACAGCATTCAACACCAGCACTAAAGGCAAAATCGAGGGACTGTTCTGCCCAATATATTCCTTCTGATTCCGATAGGAAAGGAGGCCTTAGCAGAACAAAAGCCCTGGACAGTATCCCATGTTGTGTAAGATATCTGACCGGATTTTTGAAATCATCAAGGGTCATTTGCTTATTGAGTATCTTAAGTATCTCAGGATGTACAGTTTCCAGTCCAAGTGCAATGTGTAAATCAGGCTTAAGCATGTCCCTGAAAATCAGGCATTTTTCATCAATCAACCTGGGATGACTTTCAACAATAACTGTTTCGAAGTTATTTACCAGCTCTGCAATCCTTTTATAGTCTTTCGCAGGAATGGCCCTTTCATCAAAGAAACTTCCACTATTATAGAGCTTCAGATGTTTAACCTCAGGCATCTGATTCAGTGCCCATTCAATCTGATCCGGGATAGCGCCTATCGGAACAGATATGTCGGTAGTGTTTTTCCACAGATCACACATCAGGCAATGGAAAGGACATTCACGATTCGTAAGAAAGATGATTGCAGTATCTTCAATTTCCCCTGAAACGGTACGCTCTTTTTCTATAAGCCATGAATAGGGTCTTAGCGGATCAACAGAATTCTTTTTTCCGCGATTGGACAATATCCAGTGGTCATTAATGAAATCAGTATTTTCATTCATAAATTGAAAGAAACTCTTTCCGGTATTCTATTTCTCTCTCCGGGAATTGCCTGTTAAAGTCTTTGGAGGAAGCGGCCCCATGTTGAAAGCGTCTTTTCCGGAATACCGGCATCTCCATTCCTGTAATAGCCTTAACTCCATGAGAAACAATTTGTCCCTTCATATCATAAAGTTTTTGATGATCCCAGTTGGTTATGTCAATATAAGGAATGCCTTCCGAAATTTCAATCACATTAGGTAAGGTATAAGGGCTGAATTCTTCAAAATCCAGAACATCTGCAGGAGTATAGGTTCGCATATATCCCCTGCTCAATCCTCCTGAATATGTTAATGAATGTTTAATTGATTCAACGCCCCATCCTTCATGATAAAGCATCAGGTTATTGAGGACACTACGTATGGTTAGTTCAGGATTTTCTTCAATTGGATAGTCTTTTAAGTTCTCATCTCCTCCATCTCCATCTATTATGTATTTCCAATCAGGAAAGCGCGACCGGATTCCTTGTAAAAGTGATAGATTCATTGTTGCAGCTTGGATATCAAGAGGTTTGTAATCTTCGACAACCTTCACAGCCTTCTTCCAATCCAATGCTGAATAATCCAGTTCAATGGGCTCCAGAAACAATTCAAGATTCAGCATTTCAAGAAATTTTCTGGCCTGGATTAAATCATCTCCGTCTCCGTCAATGCTGAGTGTAAAAGCTTTTAGCCTTGAGGGACTTTCACCAAGCTGTTTTAGTGCATGATAAGTAAGCAGAAAAACTGAACCACTGTCAATTCCGGCAGAAAAAGTAACCCCAATAGGACCGGTTTTAGCACGGTGCTGCAGCCATTTCTTGATTTCATTGTATAAAATGCCAATATAATTTTCACCTATTCGTTCCGGTTCCCAGTTTGTAAATTTATTTCGTTGAGGAGTGAAAAACCGACTATAAACCGGATTTGGATCAGGGCAGCCTAGAAGTTCTATTTTTGTAATATAGTGAGCTGGAACCAATCTTGTATAAGATGGATGGAACTGGTTATCAAGACCTTCCTTTTTGAGATAATCAAAAATGATATCAATACGCTCAGCAATAATCAGATTAGGACCAGCTGGTCGTTTAGCAATAAAATATCGGATAGGACGGCCAATAGATCTTGCCATACGAATTGTCTTCCCTTCGATTGAAACAAGAGAAAACTGTCCGTCAATTTTACGAACAGCTTCAACATCTCCTGATCTGACAATATTTACTGCTTCTTCATGGGTCATATTATAAATGACATTCTTCTCCGGATTAGTAAGATCCACTACATTGTTTACATATTGACTGTTCATATTCATTGTTTTTTATTTATAATACTTTAAGTACTTTAGGCACTATTCTTCAATTATTCCTGTTCCCTGTAAGATAGTTAGATAACGATCACAGATAATGTCCTTATATATCTCCTTTTTCCCATCTGACCAGGTTATCTCAAGCTGGTCTATCTGTTTTTGACGGCCCATTCCGATATGAAGACGGGGATCATTATTTGAGAGGTAGCTTGTTGCCCATTGATTGATCAGAACCTGTTTCTTATCATCTGATATTACAGTTACCTTTGCCCCTATAGCTGCTGCTGGCCCATCTTTGCCTTTCAGAGTCACTCCCAGCCAATGGTTGGTGTTACCCCCGTCATTTCTGAGTAATGCTGCAGTTGCCTGAAGATCAACATGAGAAATAATAATGTCCATGTCGCCGTCATTATCATAATCCCAGACAGCTAGTCCACGACCTGAACGTTTGGTTGAAAAGTAGTTGCCGTGTTTCTGTCCAACATTCCTGAAATGTCCTTTCCCGTCATTCTCAAGTAAAAGAGGGTATTGGAGAATTAGTTCCTCTGCTGTTCCATTAGCAGCAACAATATCAAGATCACCGTCATTATCATAATCAAATAATTGTCCTCCCCAGCTGCCCTTTCCAGATATTGAACCTGAAACACCACTAGACTCTGTTATATCTGCAAAAATACCATTCCCAATATTGTGGTAAAGGGCTCCATATCTAAGATCTGCAACAAGTATGTCTATTAACCCGTCACCATCAACATCACCGACTGATCCATGCATCGAACCTGTCGGAATCCCCTGGCTATTGGCAGCAACACCGCTAGCCACGCCAACTTCATTATATACCCCGTTATCATTTCTGAAAAGAAAATTCAACTGATGATCATTAGCCTGAAAAATATCCAGATCACCATCATCATCATAATCATAGATAGTCAATCCCATACATTTTGAATCAGGATAACAGAGGCCGTTCTCACGTGTAACATCGATAAATTTCCCATTTGCCTGTTGCTCATACAACATTGATGTCTGACCCTTATACTCAGATGGATGTGGCATCATACCCGGTGTTTGAGTCGAAATATAAGCAGGGTCAAATGCCAGGAAGTTGCCAACCATCAGGTCCATTTTCCCGTCACGATTATTATCATAGAATATAACTCCTATGCTCCATTTTGTAAAACCGTTTAACATATCCGGCCCACTGAGGCCCAATGTAGCTGTAATGTCGCTAAATGTACCATCACCGTTGTTCCGATAGAAAACATTTGGACCATAGTTCAACAAATAAAGATCCTGATCCCCGTCATTGTCATAATCGATAGCTCCGGCCGCCATGCTCCAGTGTTTGTCATCCACACCGGCAATCTTTGAAACCTCTGAAAAGGTTCCGTTGCCATTGTTCTTGTATAACTTATTGCTGGTATTCTTAAATACTTCTCCTTCGGGGTCAGAAATACCTTCAACATATGTTCCGTTCATCAGGTAAAGATCCATTAGCTGGTCGTTATTGTAATCAAATACTGTAATTCCAGACCCACTGCTTTCCAGGATATTCACATAGGAATAGTCCCCAAAAGTATATTTGAAATCAATTCCAGCCTGTTTTGTAACATCCTTAAACTTGACATTCGTATTCTGAGCTGATGTAACAGCTGGAATTAACATCACAAAAAGGCATGAAAAATAAACGATAAATTTATCTTTCATTTTTTTAGTGCATTAAGATAACCATCTGATGTTATGATTCTTGTATTATATTCCTGACGGTAATTCTGAAGTTCAGGATCATTTGGATAGGTGTCCTTTTCAGATGGAGGATAACTGGACATACCATGAAAAGGAAGTGGTAATACCGCATTACTGAACGCTGTGTTTATATCCCCATCTTTCACCCAACCCACGCTATGGATAAGAAAATCACGGCTCCATCCCTTTTTCAGTTTTGGCAATTCTTTAGCATCGAACTTAATTGAAGTTTCATCACCAGCATTTGAAATAATATATTTATTATCTGACTCAGCAAGGAGCGGTAATACATCTCCAAAACGCGTATAGTTCCCTAATAAATCTCTCCATTTCGGATCTTTATCTACATCGGAATAGTCAAACCAATGAGGTCCGTAGCGGCCGCCTTTTCTATAACTCCCGGAAAACCCTCTGTAATGAAGGTCGGCAGAAATGGGATTTAACACAGTTGAAATGATCGGAGCATTTGAAAGACAATCGGAAAAGAATATTTGATCCCAATAAATCTCCATATTTGTTCTGATCCTTATACGGTGATCTGAGGTAGGAATTTTACCGGAAAGATCTGCTATCACAGTCTTATCCTTACCCATAGGAAAGCCCAGGTTATCAATTACCGTCTCCCATTTACCTTCCTTATTTATGATCTGGATGATTGGCGAAATGACTTTTATATTGTCGGATTGAGAAATAGCTACGTTTATACTGGCATCAGTCGGAAATATCCATCCATTCAAGAAAAGGAAAAGATCGCTAGTTTGATCCATTTCACCGAGGTCAATAATCAGGTCTGTCATCTCTGTTACTCCCTGATATTTAGCAGGTCTGAAGTCGGAGAGGTACCTGTCATCTTTTTCAGAAATAAATGAAAGCACATCGTTTCCATGCGAATCTTTTGCCATTATGGGGATATGCTTTTTTCTGACCTGAGAAATTTGTAAGTCTGGGAAAGGTGGTGGAGAAAATTGTTCAGGAACGAAAACATCTACTGAGTCGGGATGATCAACAACAACTAATTGTATCTTGTCCATATATATAGTCTCCCACAGTTCTGATGTCACCTGAATCGAATATAATCCTTTCTTTGGTTTTAAAAATTTACCGGATATTTTTAAATAATCATCTGATGCATTAGCAAAAGCATAAGCAGTAGTGCTTCCCATAATACCCAAAGGCATTCCTAGAGCACTTCTCCATAAGATATCCTTAACAAATACATATTTATCACCATCCCATGTATATAGGAAAGGGCAGGATCCCTTCAGGGTCTGAGCTTCTATAAGCGCCTGATCAATACCAGGGATAAAGATATTCTGTGGTACTCCATTTGTCCATGTAATTCTTATAACATCAGCTATTGCCCGGTTTCCTATTCCGAAATGTATATTAGGATCAGTAACAACCATTGTCTGGTATAGATCACCGGCTCGTATTTCCACTTTTGCTCCAATCCCGAAATAATTATTTTTGGCACTGCCTGCTCTTAGGCCAACAAGCTTCATTTTTACAAAATGGTTATTATTCCCTCCATCATTTCGCAAAAGAAATAATCCTCCATTTAATCCGGCAATTATCACATCAAGATCACCGTCGTCATTATAATCAAACACAGCAAGTTGTCTTCCTGATTTTACATCGGCAGGTAATAAATCAGATGCATCTGTAAACTTTCCTTTTCCGTCATTATGAAAAAGAAAGAGTCCTCTTCCACCTTTCTCTGTTGATTCTCCGGCTATTAAAAGATCATGAAATCCGTCATTGTCAAAATCCAGGAAGGAGACATCATATGCTTTAACCGGGTCAAGAGCAGCAAATATTGCTTTTGAATTTTCATCTCGTTCAAAACTGCCATTGGTGAGATTACGGTATAATATATGATCTCCTCCATTTAGTGAAGCAATGAACAGGTCTAAGAAACCATCATTATTGTAATCTCCTGCTGCTATGGCTCCTGAGCCTCCATTATTTGATAAACCACTATTCTCTGTTATGTCCTTAAATAATCCCTGTCTTTGATTTGAATATAGAATATTACTTGCATTCTCATTCACAACAAAAAGATCAATGTCACCATCATCGTCAAAATCGCCAAAAACTGCGTCCCTGGTAACAACATCATCACCTGATATACCCATTTTGTTTGCCTGTTCCTGGAATGTTCCGTCTGAATTATTCTGAAACAGCATGTTAGTATTTGAACACGCTTCAAACAGATCAAGATCTCCATCGTGATCAAGATCGAAAAACAGAACCTTATTTACCTCTTTTTTACTTCCGATTTTGGCTTTGTCTGTTACATCTTTGAAAGTTCCTTTTCCACTGTTTTTGTATAATATACCACCACTCTCTTTCGAAATATACAGATCAAGAAATCCATCATTGTCATAATCGGCAAATGTAGCTGATAACTCTTTACCTGAATGATTTATACCAGCATCAACAGCAACATCTTTAAACCTCCCCATTTCATTATTGAAAAGGTAATGTTTATAAGAAGAAGAGGCATGATCATAGCTTCCGGCATACAGATCAATATCATCGTCGCCGTCGTAATCAGCTGCTTCAACATGAGTATAATTTCTGAATTCACTGTTTTCTCCCTCCGCAAAGGATTCAATAATATTCAACCCTGAGGATGATGTTACATCGGTGAATTTTATAACATCCAGAAGTGACACGTTGTTATTGTTCTGTAATAAAGATTGCTGATCAAAGGTTATAAGCGGAAACCCGATCATGGACCCTCCCGGACCTTTCAACTCCATGATACCTGCCTGATATGGAGCAGTAACCTTCATATAGTTATGGAAAATAGCAAATTGTGTAATAGCATTTTCCTTATCCTGCTTCTTAAGTGATATGAGAGTTTTCTCATAATAATCTATACCTTCTTTAGGAAATTCGGGGAATTGCTTTTGAATTAGTTCCATTTGTTCCAATGCCTTATCGGTATCTCCATTCCTGATATAAATCTCAGTAAGATTAAGCTTAGGGACTAAATTACCCGGAGCTCTCTCAACCAGATTAATAAGGTAATTTTCCCGTTTCTTTTGAGAATCCTTATCTGAATCTACAGAATATAATTCTGAGAGGTTATATAATATTTTAATATGACCCGGAGATATTTTAAGTGCATCTTCAAGTTCAGAAATAGCACGGTCACGATCATCATTCATCTGGTATACTGTAGCCAAAATCAACCTTATACCAGGGTCTGTCGGATCAATTTTTATCCCTTTTAAGAGCTGTTTTTCTGCTTCAGCATACTTGCCCATCCGTAAATACGCCAACCCAAGATTTGCATAACCAAGTTTTTCTTCCGGGGCCAGATCGATAAATTTTAAAAATTCCTTTTCGGCTTCGTCAAGTTTAAACTCTTCTAAATATGCCAGACCCAGGGTTTTGGCAGTCATTAAATCCAGAGATTTTTGCTTGCTTTTCTCTTCCTTATTAACACAGCTAAAAAGGAAGAAGGAGCAAAACATAAGCAATAAACCATATTTTATGTTTCTCAGATGTAAAAATTCTGGTTTGGATCTGTCAGATAACCATTTGATCTGAAGGGAGGGAACCTTGCGTTTATTTATTATCATTTTATTTTACAATTTGAAGTAGATTTATCCGTTTCATAGCAGCAAAATTAAGAAATTAATAAAACCAACAGTGAGGTTATCAGGATTCATTATAAATACCTTTCCGAATATGTTAAAATAGCTGCTGATAATACATTTTAATTAACTATTATTCAATTTTATAAGCGACAGGGAGTCCGTTTTTAATCTCCATCAGACTAACAAATCCCAAACGATTTCCTTTTTCATCAAATTGAATTGGTCCGGTTACACCAACATAATGGATTTTTAATAATGATTTTTGAATCTTATCACGATCCAGGCCGGCATCTTGTATGGCTTCGATAATTAAATTCATGCCATCATAAGCAAAGGCTGAAGCTGCGCCTGGAATATAACCATAAGTTCTTTGATACTCCTCTCTGAAGGTTCTCCCGTTTGATCTGAATATGTCTCCAGAAGTTACCATAATAACATTCTCAAGATTTTTTAATTCCTGATCTGATAAATCCTTTTCACCCAAGACAGATAATGAACAAAAAACAGGTTGATTCATCATTCTTTGCCGCATTTGCTGAATTATTTTTATTGAAGATGTATGTTGACCAAATAAAATAACAGAGCTGACATCTGCTTTGTTAATCTGATCGAGCAGATCATTAAAATCCTGATTGTTATTAGTATAAAAGAACTGCAAAGGATCTGTCTTACCAGCTGATATAGATTTTTTTACAAAGCTTTTTAGGGCCAATTTTGAATCATAGCTATCATCTGCAATTGCTGCGATTTTATTGATATTCCTTTTATTATATATTTCTTCAATCAGCGCAGCTGCCTGCTGATTATCGTTTGGGACACAACTGAAATACCATGGCACAAAAGCCTGAGATAGTGTTGGATCACTTGCCCATGTGGATAAAAACACAATTTGCGCTTTTGTTGATACCTGTTCAACCAGGTGAGCATTACGCCCATCGTGAGAACCCATGATGGCCCATACTTCTTCTTTAAAGATCAGGTTAACTGTTTTTTTGGAACCAGTACCCCAGGGTCCTTCCATTGAACGTACCTCTAATTGGAATGGCCGGCCATTAAAGCCTCGTTTTTTGTTAGCTTCCCGAATAGCTATTTCAGCGCCATGCCTGGCTTCAATAGATTTATTATCAGCAATTAATAGTCCTATTTTTACAGATCCATCCTGATCTTGTGAATCATTTGAGGCCTGTAGATTTGCGATTAAAAAAGCCTGCATTGCTAACATTAAGCAAGCCGGAAATAATAATTTTAGTATTCTCATCTACTGATCCCATTGAATCTTCAAACGTAAGATGGTTGAGGTAATGAAATGTCCCTTCCTATGGCCCGGGCTATTTTCTTAAGATCGGTCATCAAATGGTTAAAATCATCCAGATTAAGCGATTGTTTACCATCACAAATTGCCACTTCAGGTTTATAATGGACTTCCATAATGATTCCATCTGCTCCTACAGCTATCGCTGCTTTTGTCATTGCAGGCACCATCCAGCTGAGTCCAGTCCCGTGACTGGGATCTACGATTACCGGAAGATGACTGAGCTGCTTTAACATAGGAACGGCGCTCAGATCGAGGGTATTCCTCGTGGAAGTTTCAAAAGTACGAATACCCCGTTCGCACAATATTACCTGATCATTACCCTGATTGAGTATATATTCAGCTGCCTGCAAGAACTCTTCAATAGTTGCCATCATACCGCGTTTTAGCAAAATAGGCTTCATGGATTTTCCTGCTTCTATAAGAAGTGGGTAGTTTTGCATATTACGTGAACCTATCTGTAATATATCAGCGTACCTGGAGACAAGGCCAACCTGTCTCGTATCCATTACTTCAGTAACCACAGGCAAACCAGTCTCTTCTTTGATAAGTTTGAGTAATTTCAATCCTTCTTCTCCCAACCCCTGAAAGCTGTATGGTGAAGATCGTGGTTTGAAAGCGCCACCTCTTAATATCCGTGCCCCCCCAGCCTTTACTGCTCTTGCAGTTTCAAACAGTTGTTCCTGGCTCTCAACGGCGCAAGGGCCTGCAATTATAACAACTTCAGAACCTCCAAACTCAACCTCATTAATTTTCACTATTGTTGAATCCGGTTTTGTCTTCCTACTCACTTTGGAAGGAATGGGAAATTTATAGTCTACCGGATTATCGCATGAAATTGTTTCCATTGCTTTTTTCTTGTCAAATTAATATACGGACTTTGTAATATTTTTCATTCCTTTCTCCATTTGAGGAGCCGGAGAAAATTCAAACCTGCCATTACGAACTTCAGCTATACTGATTTCTCCAATATCATTCCAGCTTCCATCCAAAACAATCTTGCCTGTGACCCCCTGATAACCCTGAAATGTCTTCTGGTCTGTCAGTAGATCACGGATCAGTACCCGGTTAAGTCCTGCTTTTTTAATTGCAGCAATGATCATGTTCATGCCATCGTAGGCATGGGCTGCAAATACATCAGGTTCCAGGCCGAATCTCTTATAATAATTGGTTTGAAATGCCTTTAACTGAGGAATATCAGCGTCGGGGTTATATTGGCATGTTGTTACTATACCTTCAGCAGCCTTACCGGCAATTTTAAGAAATTCGGGAGAAACCATTCTGTCAGAGCCATAGACAGGTTGTTCCATCCCCATCTCCCTTATCTGACGTAATATCATTCCGGATTCTCTAGCATTTCCCCAGATAAGTATAGCATCCGGAGAAGTTTTCTTTATGTTCTCTAATTGCATTTTAAAATCTGTCTCTCCATCTTCAAATCGCTCTTCCATCATCATAGGATGACCTAAACGTACAGCAACACCTGAATATTCCATGATACCTACTCTTCCATACCTGTTGTTGGCCCTGATAACTGCTACACGGTCATGTCCCATCTTTTCAAAAATATAGTTTGCCAGAGCATAACCACTTGCCCGGTCATCACTCATAACGCGAATCATCCATGGTATGGCTGTTTCCGTAAAGGTAGGATCCGGATCACCTGTATTGACCATCATTATCTCCAATTTCAACGTTGCCCGTAATGCTACATGACAGACTATATCGTCAATGGAACCCATCCAGGCCCAGACCTTCTCATCATCCATTTTCACCACTTCATTGGCAGCAGCACCCCATAAGCCAACATCATTGTGTACCATCAGCTTAAAAGGGATTCCTTTATATCCTCCTTTTTCATTAGTTTCATCAATTGCCAGTGTTGCTCCATTTAACATCTGTTCACCCAACGACCTGATCATTGAACCTTCCAAGGGTCCCAGAAATCCTATTCTAACCTCCTTTAGATCTCTGGGAGGCAATATTTCCCTGCCTGCTCCGTAGAATTGTAGAGGTTCAATAAAATGGTATATGTAGGCTTTCTGAAAATTATCATAAGGGAAGACATTCTCCGGTGTATTGCCATACATCAGTTTTTTCTCCTGTCCATTTAAATCTGAACCCGTGAACACCAAAATCAGAATAATAGTTGCTAATAACCAATAGTTAAGCTTCATGGTATTGATTTTTTAGTTTGATTTGCAAATCGCATACACTTCAATTTCAACCAGAAGTGTTTCCCAGCATAGTCTTGCCTGAATTCCTGTGCTGGCAGGAAGAGGATCAAGTTTCATCCATTGATAAAAAGTGGTACGGATCTTATTGAATTCATCATAATCACGTTCAATATCTCTTAGATAATTAGTTGTTCTGACAACATCATGCCACGACATCCCTTCAGCAGACAGAAGAGTGGTGATATTGCGGTATGTTCTCCAAAGTTGTGCCTTAAAATCGCCAATATGTTCAGGTTTGCCTTCTTCATTTACGCTGGCTGTCCCTGAAACGAGTAGTACCTTATATCCTCCGAGATCAAGGCGAAGCGCCCTTGAAAAAGAAGATGGTTTCTGATAGTTATACGCTTCATTGATAATCTGGGGGGCATGTACTACATGTTTTGGAATTGGAGGACGCTCATTATGTATATCCGGATAGACGGCTCCGATAATTTTATTATCATCAGATAGAATACCAAGTTTTTTCATCTCTGTACTTTCCCCGTTTGTAAGCTTTAAAATATCTATTAGTAATTGTTTATCACCCATTAGTTCTATAATTTTTATTAATTCAATTTAATTTAATTTAATTTAATTCTTTCAACCCTTTCAACCCTTTCAACCCCTTCAACCCTTTCAACCCTTTCAACCCCTTCAACTTTATCTAATCAATTCTCCACGACTGACACCATGTGAAGTGGCAAGCCAGATCACATCATCCTTCACATCAACGCCAATTATGAAATTGTGCGAAATGGACGGGGATAATGGTATTTCCCTGGTAGATTTATTTATAATATTATCATCGTTACGGCCATAATTTTGTATAATGATTTTTCCATCGCTGTCGTTATCATTTTTCTTATATGTGACCCAATTATTTCCATCAGTACAGCTTAAACCTAAATCAGTACAAACGTATACAACTGGCCCATCTGCCCTTACAAAGTTGATGAAATTGCTTACTAAACCACTATCGTGGTCAAAGTACCCTTTCCAGTGGACTCCATCATACCGGCTTAATCCAAAGTATGTTGCTACCCATAAAATGCCATCTGCCCAGGTTGTTCCGGTTGTTATATCATGAACTACGCCGTCGTCAGGAAAAAGGTCTATCTCCATATTACCATCGGGATCGATATAATCCCTGAACTGTTTGGTTTTCGTGGTATACTCAACTACACCACCTCCCCAGGCCGCAATAAATACCTTTCCATCACCAGCAGAAACACCGTATGTCCAGGGTTCGTGCATGGGAGCATTCTGTTCCGTGAATATTTCCCATTTTTCAGTGTATGTATCATACTGACCGGCACCGCCGCCTGTAGCAACCCATACATATTTCCCATCGCATATAACACTGTAAATAAGGTCATTGGGCATTCCGCTATTGAACTGATTAAAGGTTTGAAATTTACCGGCAGACCACCGGGTTAATCCTCCAAAAGTTCCAATCCAGACATCTCCGGTTAATTCACTTACATCAATGGCAACAACTCCATTATGGGCCAGACCATCTTCTGTGGTATAGGTTCGCCATTTTCCCTGCTCATAAACTGCAAGACCATCATGGGTTCCCACCAATACCCGGTCGCCATCTATACGAACAGCATATGTATGATCAGAAGGTAAACCATCATCAGTGGTAAAATTGCGCCAATGGCCATATACAGGCATTGGTTTTGTCTCATCCGAAATGAGTCCAAGAGAGCCGATACCCAAAATGACAATAGCAATAGTGGTATAATAGATTGATTTTCTTAGTACAGTTTTGCTCATGATTTCATGACTTAATTAGATTTAAAAAATGAGGCATGCTCTGTTTTTGATGTTTTTTGTTCATATTCAGGGCCACTTAGAGTTTTCAGGTAATCAACCAGTTCATTAAGTTGAATTTTCGTCATATCACCTACTAATCCGTGTTTATCATCCTGTCCGTATATTGTCCATATCTCTTCAAGTGTTTCAGCACGTCCGTCATGTAGATAGGGTGGGGAAGCATATATATTATTAAGGTGAGGGGTGTCAAATAACATTGAATCATCAGATGCTGCAAGTGTACTTACGTCTGCAGGTTTTAAGTTTGTGTAATAGGGAGGGGGATGGCATGTTATGCAACGATTAATTTCAGGGATGACATTACCAAAATTATCCACGCCACGTTCAAAAGTTGCTTTGCCACTAAGTTGAGATTCAGTCAACTCCCCGTTTGGATTATATTGTAGGTTTGGAGGATAAGATATACCTGTTATTATATAAGCAACAAGGGCATCAAGATCTTCATAACTAAACTGTTCTGTTCTTGTCAGAACGGTAGAGAAACGCATCCCGTCTTGTTTATATACTGTCTGGTTTTTACCGTTCCACTTAAATGGAGGAGTATCTCCAATTTCGCGCAAAGACTGTGTGTTTGTAACATTACGTCCCATATCCTTGGAAGCCATATTATACACCAGTCCGTCCTCATGTGTGTCGGGATGACACGTATAGCAGGCATATTGGTTCTGGAATGTTCCTCCTGCATTATTCAGAAGTCTGCGTCCTTGTCTGGGCACTGTGATCCTTCCTGGGCCACCAAGGTCGATCGAATTAATTGTTGTAAGGGTTTTGGTATTTATTACTGAAATCCTGTCCTCAAGTTGTTCAGCTACATATAGACTTTTACCATCAGGCGACAGGGCAAGACCTTTCGGATTAGCGCCTGTAGTAATGCGTTTAATAACATAGCGGCTGCTAACTCCCAGGTTATTGGAATAGCTTTTTAACAATTCAGGAGAAGACTCAGCTATTAAGCACCTGATGGAGTCAATATCAATAACAGAAATAATATTTACTCCTGCATTTGAAACAAAAGCTTTTTTCCCGTCTGGTGTAATAACAATATCGAAAGGATCTGAATAATAAGCATTTGGTTCATCGAGCAATAACTGAACAACCTTGCCGTTTTCTTTCTGCTCAATGATTCCTATACCATGGGTCATCATCCATCCCTTTTCAACCTGTATGGATGGGATCAGGTTCTTGGGCCGGATCAATGTCATCATCGCCAGATCTCCGGAAGGAGTAAAGGCAACGTTCTCCATCATATAGGCTGATTCAATGTTTATCCGTTCAGTTATCTTTTGTGTATTATCATCCATCACAGTTAGTTCGCTTTCTAATTTTTCACCGTAAGGAGCTATAAGTGCGCGCCTGCTGGTTATATATAAAAATTTCCCATTGGGCGACAACCTGGCACCTGTAGGATTGTTGCCGGTATTCAACCTTTTTATTTCGATTTTAGTTTGAAGGTCAATGACAGATAGATTTGAACCAAAAGCATTGACAGCATAAAGAAACCAGCCATCGGCACTTAGAGCAAGACCTGCAGGGCCATTACCTGTTTTCAGGGTGTCTACCACTTTTGATGTAGCTAAGTCAATTACAGATACATTATCTGACCACTGGTTAGATACAAAGGCAATGCTTCCCTCGCCATTAAGAATAACGCTATGAGGGTGCAGTCCAACATTGATTTTACTTAATACCTTACCTTTTTCAGGATCAACGACCATCAACATATTCTTATCCTGTGCAACAACAAATAACCGGCTGCCATCTTTAGAAACACATATATTAAATGGTGAGTAATAATCAGCATTGGTCAATTTCGAAAATGCCCCGTTTCTTTGGGTATATAGATGGCACGATGTACATAAAAGCGGATGGTCTTCAACAGCTGTTTTACTATTAACATGCGCCCTGGCTAATTTGCGTCCTGGGGAAAAAATAATCAATCCAAGAACTACTAAAACTGCCAAAATTTTAAATAATTTAAATCTATTCATATCTACTCCAATGAAATCTCTTTTTCTTTAATATTGCTTATATGAACCGGCACAATAACCGGAGATTTTTTAACTGATAGTGGTAACCTGTTCTCGGGAACCATTTCAGGGTCTTCGTGGCAACCTATACATCCGCGTCTCTCATTGGGGCGTAACCAAATCCAGTCACACGGGCCACTTAAAACATTCCCATTCTCATCAATAGTCTGAATTTGAAAAGGGGTATCAGCTATAACTTTTAAATAAAATGAACCATCTTCTTCAACCTCTACTAATCCTAACGTTGAATCTATTCCCAGCACTTCAATTTTACCTGCTTTTGGGATGGCGGAGGCATTACCTGAAGAATGTATTCCTTGAAAATTGATATCCTGACAAAGGAGCAATCCTGTTTTTACTCCCATGTTAACTTCGCTTGGTAGTTTTTTTGGTCTGTTATGTTTTTCAACGATCACAGCTTCAAGTGCATTGTAGTCCTTATTGTTGTAAATAGCCTGACCGATTACTCTGTTCTCAGTATCAAATTCGTAAAGGGCGTATTTATCAGCATCTGAGACACGATAAGAAACCAATAATTTACCGGGTTGCAGTGGAAAAGCAGAGCGAAAATCACCACTGATATCAGACGTATAGTTGACACGGGTATGTAAAGGTCTGTTATAATCGATAGTAACTATATTTCCTTCTTCCTGACTACCTTTTTCTGATTCTATAAAAATAATTTTGCCATTCATCGTTTCCCATCCGCGACTTAATAGCTGGCTTCCTTCGATACCTTTATAAAACATATCTGCTTTTGTACCATCAGGTCGCATAATCTGAAATATCGGATCTTTCTGGTCAGGATTAACCTGTCTGTTAATTGTTAGTACACGGCCATCTTTCAAAACGGTGGAGGCAAAATTTGTATGTGGACTAAAAGTGATTTTCGTAAGATTAGAACCATCCAGATTACATGTATATAAGGAATATCTTGTATTTAATGTATCGTTTATTTCTGATTTGCTAAATACAAGACGACCACCTGGCAAATAAGCTGGATCAATGCAATTTTCCAAAGATGAGGTTACCTGCATGATCTTTGAATTATCTAAATTCATTTCCCATATCTGCCATGGATCATTCTGCTTTTGCCTGGCAGAGAAGAGTAAGTGCTTGCCGTCATATGACACTTCAGGAGAGCGTGCAGAATAGTATCCTTTTGTAAGCACCGTTAATCCTTCTGGCTTAACGGGATCTAATGCTACTATACGAGACTGAGAGCTATATTGTAAGGAATCTATAGATACATTATTAATTTTCTGCATATTTCCTTTAATCTGGGTAAAGATTATTGTGCCATTCCTGATCTTTCCTTTGCACGACGAAAAAAAGATACCTGAAAAGACAAAGGCGATTATGAAGGAGATTATTACAGTAGATTTAATTCTATTCATTAGAAGATTATTTTAAGGTTCCTGAACTGTAAGAATCTGATTGGCCTTAATATTTTCCAATATTTGCAATTTGCCTGAAGGCCACCTTATCTCAATTCTTTCAACATTGTCATTTTTTAAAAGACCAAAATGCATCCTGGAGTCGTTTTGAGAAAGATAGCCGGTTGTACTTTTTTTCTGGGCTGTCTGCACCTTACCTCCTGCAACTAGTTTAACTCTCGAACCTATTCCATCCCGGTTGCTTGTTTGTCCGATCAGATTTAGAGTAAGCCAGTTATTTTGATTTCCTTTATTATTTCTTAAAAATACACAGCGACTGTCCAGATTAACAATAAATATATCAATGTCCCCGTCATTATCATAATCACCCATACATGCTCCTCGTCCTACATGTTCTTCTTCAAAGTATTTGCCGCGATCCGTTGAAACATCCTTAAATTTTCCATCACCTGTGTTTTCAAACAATTGACTTTCCTGTCCATATAGATGTTTAAGTTCACCATTGGATTTAAAAATATCACCATCACCATCATTGTCATAATCAACAAAAGATGAGGACCATCCGACAAATTGTCCTGATGCAACAGATATACCTGAAGGATATGATCTGTCGCTGAAAATTCCATTCCCCAGATTCTCATAAAGAGAACAGTAATTATCATCAGAAATAAACATATCCAGTAATCCGTCTCCGTTATAATCGGCAAAATCGACCGACATGCTGACAGTTGCTTCCCCTGCCTGGCTGAATCCTGTTCCGCTCATTGTACCCCTGTCAATGAATCCTTTTCCCCCGTCATTGTGCCATAGATAATTCACAGTATGATCATTGGCTACATAAATATCTACGTAACCATCATCATCATAATCGGCAGCTCCAACTCCCATTGCTCTTCCGTCAATATCGACAATTCCCATGCTTTTGGACACATCTTCAAATATTCCATCTCCATTGTTGTGATATAAAACATCAGCCTGGCTGTCATAAGCCAATGGACCAGGAAAACCGTCAGGGGCATAGAAATATTTATATTCCGGATCAAAAACAAGGTAATTCCCCACATAAAGATCCAGGAGACCATCATTATCATAATCCATCCAGACAGCTCCTACGCTGCTTACATTTCCCCCTGCTACCATGCCACGTTTTGTAACATTCGTAAAAGTCCCGTTCTTATTATTTTTATATAGTGTATTGGGTCCATAATTACTCACATAAATATCGGGATAACCATCATTATTGAAATCACCAACTGTAACTCCCATGCTATAATCATGACCACCCACACCCGCTTTTCTGGTAACATCTTCAAAAGTGCCATTCTGCTGGTTATGATAAAGGTGGTTCTCAGGCAATTTAGCCGGTTTTTCGCCCTTGGTGAAACCTTCGATCCATGTACCGCTGCAAGTATACAGATCAATATACCCATCCTGATCATAGTCGAGGAATGCAGCGCCACCTCCAACGGACTCCACAATATTATCGAGGTGTTTACCTCCAATGGAATGAACGAAATCCAATCCGATCTGCTGCCCGATCGTCTGGAAGAAATCATCATTAGAAGCAGGTGGTTTTGCAATGGATTGTGAGTTTTTTTTATTGGATTGACATCCGGTCAGAATCAGCGAAAAGATGAAAAGGAAAACAAAGTATTTGTATTTACTTGAATTCCAGCTAAAATTCTTTTTAATAGTCATTGTATAGCTTTCTTTTATGAACCTTTGTTTGATTTATTACAAATGTCAATCTCAACTCTCTAAATAGCAGAATAGGTCCGACTACCTTGTCGCGACCCATTAAACTAACCCGAACAATGGTACATTTTTATTATTAAACAAGGGTTAAAAGAAAATTAAAAAGAGATTAAATTTATTAGCTGTTAGCTGATCATGATGATGGAAGCATTACAGTAACACTCGTTCCTTTACCTATTTGTGAAGTAAGTTGTATTATTCCATTATGATTTTTAATTATCTGATTAACAAGCTGAAGTCCTATACCGGAGCCAAGATAAGTAAGAGCATTGGAGCCTCGGTAAAAAGGTTCAAAAACTTTTTGAAGATCCTCCTTTGAAATACCAATACCTCTATCTTCAAATATAACTTCAATATTCATATTGTTATGCTGAAAGTTTATATCAACTGTATGGTCAGGTGAATATTTGCAACCGTTTTCAATAATATTGGTAACAGCAACCTTTAGCAAATACTCATCTCCAATTATAATCATCTGGTCAGAATCAGTCAATGAGCTATCAATAGAAATATTAATACTATAGTCGCTGTTATACTTTTTTATCTCCTCCTGGGCTTGCCAGAGAATTTCATCAAGTCTTACTTCTTTATATAATTTTTCCGGAATTTCAGCGCTGGTTCGGGCAATCAACAGTAATCTGTTTGACAGGTCAATCAATGATCTGATATCATCAAGTACCGATTCAAGCGCCAGTTTATATTCTGAAGTCGACCGCTCTTTCATCATTAAAACTTCCAATTGACCATTTATAGCGGTGAGTGGAGTTCTAAGTTCATGCGATGCATTCGCAATAAAATCCTTTTGCATTGAAAATGAAGTCTCAAGGCGTTCCAGCATTTTATTAAATGTTTTCGCCAGTCTGCTTATTTCATCATTACCCTTCCCCTCAAAAACTCTTAAATTAAGACTTGATATTGAAATGTCCTCTACTTTTTTTACCAATTTTGAAATTGGCTTAATAGCTCTGACTGAATAAAACCACCCGACTATAAAAAACAGTAAAAAAGTAAACAGACATACAACTGCTAAGATTTTCCTTAATTTCTCCAGATGTAAAGCTCCATCTATATCTGTAGCGGCAGCAATAACTACATACCTGTTATATGTAGTAAAATATAATGTACCCAGGACTTCATATAAATCTTGTCTGTATGTAACAGTATAACCCAATCTTACTCTCTCGAGGACATCATTTCTAATCTTTATGTCTGAATTTTCATCTGAATTGTATACAATATCATTTTTAAAGTCAATAATTAATATTTTTTCATTTTGCAGGAAAACAGGTTTGTCTCCTTCAATTCTCAGAACACGGTTTACATCAATTTCACGTTCATTGAATACTAAATTAGCAGTACTTTTTGCTTTATTGATGAGGCGGTTATAAAAGTCCTCCTTTCGGAAACTGGCAGAAGATAAATATATTGCAAGTGATGCAATTATCATTATTACTCCTCCTGAAAGTAGAAACTGTAATGTTAATCTGGTTCTTATCTGCATTATGGTATGAAGTCAATTTTGATTATTTCGGATTTTAGATTTTGGATTTCGGATTGTTTTTTTCTTAATCCGCAATCCGCAATCTTACATCTCTCCAAATATATAGCCAAACCCAACCTTAGTATGGATCAGCTTTTTATCATATCCTTTATCTATCTTCTTTCGTAAGAAGTTGATATAAACATCGACTACATTTGTGCCTGAATCAAACCTTATATCCCACACTTTTTCAGCAATATCGATTCGTGACAATACTCTGCCGGAATTCCTCATAAAATATTCAAGTAATGAAAATTCTTTAGCCGTCAGGTCGATATCTGTGCCTCCTCTGCGGGCGACTTTCATATCCAGATCGAGCTCCAGGTCATTTACGATAAGCCTGTTAACTGTCTCATGTGATTGATTGGCGTTCCTTAGTAAAACCTTAACTCTGGCAAGCAACTCCCTGAATTCAAATGGCTTAACCAGATAATCATTTGCTCCGGCATCAAATCCATTAATTTTGTCATCAGTTGTACCCAGAGCAGTAAGCATCAAAACAGGTATATTTGAATTTATTTTTTTAAGCTTTTTGCATAAATCCAGACCGCTTATTCCGGGTATTATTATATCCAGTATGAAAAGGTCATATTTATATTGTAGGGCAAGCTTTTCTCCAGACAGTCCGTCATACGCAATCTCAGCATCATAATTATTTTCTTCAAGTCCCTTCTTAATGAATGAAGCTACTTTCGGTTCATCTTCTACAATCAAAATCTTCATTGGTTCCGGTTATAAATAAAAAAGTAGAGGCTAATCTATTCATTTTATACATTATGTATGATTCATAATATCTATCCTGATCATACAAAATTATTGTATGTAAATATATGTTATTATATGAAATTTTAAAAGCCGGAAAAAGAGCTGCAATATTCTGCCTGATGAAACAGTACTGTTGATAATTAATCATTCGGGATTCGCATGTTATTATATAAATAAAGGTATAATTAATTAATTGTATATCGGCTATCAATAATAATCTCAAAATAATTGATCATGAGATTACCTTCGGCCTTCGACCGATATAGTCGGCTGCGTCCTTCGGTCGTCGAAGCCGTCCGACGAAGTTGGTGAGTTCGTACCGCCTTAACGGGACTACTCGGAATGACAGGTGAACGTAAGTTTAAGCAGGGAAGAAGCGGTTATTCGTACCCGGATCCTGTAGAAAAGAGAAAAAATACTTGCGAATCGCCGTTTATTGCTCTATCATTAAAAAATGCCATGTCATTCCGAGTCTCCATACAATTTTTTTGTACACCATGGATTATGACATCTTAGAGATAATTAATTTTATTATGTTTTTATACAGTTTGACCGTGTCTCGTTTTAGTGCATATTGCCTGCTTCCGAGTATGGTTCCGGAAGATTGAGCCATCAGGTTTGGTACTTCCTTTCATTAGGAATGTCTGCTTAGTAGCATTTCAATTCCTAAAGGCCTTCCGGGTGTAAAAATTATTTAATTATTTAAATTATAACGAAATGGAAAAAATCAGAGAGAATGCTGCCGGTATTGACATTGGAGCAAAAATGATTTTTGTCGCCCTTGAGGGACAGGAAGTCAGGTACTTTTTCACATTCACTGAAGATTTTGAGAAGTTGCGTGATTCTCTGCACGAACATAAAATTGAGACAGTTGCAATGGAAGCAACCGGAGTTTACTGGAATATTTTATACGAAATATTAGAAGAGGCAGTTATTGATGTATGGCTGGTGGATGGTCGTCAAACCAAACAGGTACCTGGTCGTAAGACTGACGTCAAAGACTGTCAGTGGATACAGTAACTTCATAGCTATGGCTTGCTGAACCGGTGTTTTGTTGCGGAAGCCGATATAAAAGAACTTAAGGCTTATCAACGGTTAAGGGAAGATCATATTCGTTCTGCTGCAATGCATATTAATCACATGCAAAAGGCTTTAACTGAAATGAATATTAGACTAACAGAGGTTCTAAGTCAAATACATGGTGCAAACGGTCTGGCTATTAATAGAAGCAATCCTAAGAGGAGAACGTAATAAAGAGACATTATTAAAAATGTGCCATAGCAAAATCATTAAAAACAAGAAAGAGGAGGTTTTAAAATCTTTAAATGGAAGGTACATTAAACTTGGATTATTTGCTTTACAAAAGGCATTTGACTCATATATTTTTTATCAGCATCAAATCGAACAATGCGATCAAATGCTGAGTGAGGTAATAAAAAGAATTGGGAAAGGAAAACCGGACAAAAATCCTGAGGGTCTTAGAAAACCAATCAGGCACAATAAACCTGATATCGATAATCTTGGCATATCTTTATTGAAGATATTTGACGGCAAAGATGCTACAGCATTATCTGGAATAACAGATTATACCTGGATGCAGCTCCTGTCGGAAACAGGTACCGATTTATCCAAATGGTCATCTGAAAAACACTATACCAGTTGGCTTGGCCTCGCTCCTGGCCAACATACATCTGGTAAAATGAAAAAAACCAAAAAGAAAAATGGTCATCCCAAAGCAGGGCAAATCTTCAGGCAGATAGCTCAGAGCTTATTAACAAGTAAACACATCGCTCTTGGTGCATTTGGGAGAAGACTGCGAGCTAGAGGGTTCTCATATAGCCATCAAATCTGTTGCATGAAAATTGGTTGTCTTATATTGGCGTATAATGGTGAAAGGAATGGCATTCGTTGAAGAGTGAATTAAAAAATACGAAGAACGCCTATTAGCGCAAAAGCATAAATCTCTTGAAAGATTAGCAAAAGAATTAAAGGTACAAATATCTAGTAATGTATGAATTACAGAATATTGTCATTAGTAATGGATACGCCGAAAGGCGGAGTAATGAGGAATCGAATCCGCCTTAGAGCGGATGAGCTCATCGAAGGTAATCTTACCTCACAAAGAAAAGCCAAAGAGCTTATGCGCATTATTCCAGATACTCATTAAAATTTAAATGCGTTGACCCTGATAGAGGGGGGCAATAATTAGTTTTTTCGAAAACTAATAAATATATTTGTTTCAAACACCGGTACCAAAAAATAGTTTTTCGAGGTGCCTTTAAATCATATACAAAACTTTAGTCGTTTATTTAATCAATTATAAGCTAACGTTAATGAAAACTTACCATTTGATAAAATATATGTTGGTTATACTTCTGATATTCAGTGAAAAATCTGGTATGAGTATTCAAAATAGTCCGTTTTTTAACGTAGTGGATTACGGAGCTGTAGGTGATAATAAAATCCTTAATACAAATTATATACAATCAGCGATAACTGCTTGCGAGAAAGCGGGTGGGGGTACGGTTTTTTTCCCTTCGGGAACATATCTGTCCGGTTCTCTTGAAGTTTTCAGCAATATCACGCTTCATTTGGATGCAGGCGCCTCAATAAAAGGCAGTCCAAATCTTTCAGATTATAAAAATATGGGGCGTACATCCGAACAGAGAAGCATATCCCTAATTTATGGTATAAATGTATCGAATGTGGCAATTACAGGACATGGAAGTATTGACGGTAATGACTCTGCTTTTATTGATTGGGATGTTATACATCCGGAATGCTGTTATGATCCTGAATACACCAGACAGGGTAAAAACTATCAAAATGCTTTTCCTGATGGACCGGCCGCAATAAAAAATCATGGTAGGAGACCAGGAATACTCATAACATTTATTGAAAGTAACAATATCCTGATGAGGGATGTGACTATCAAAAATGCTCCTAACTGGTGTGTTCACTTAGCCTGCTGCGACCGTGTTGAAATTACAGGTGTGGATTTTCTTAATAGCCTTCTCGTGCCGAATGCTGATGCGATTGATATAAGTAATTCGAAAAATGTAAATATTTCAGATTGTATTATAATAGCAGGTGATGATGGTATTGCAATAAGCCCTTGTGCGGACGGATTTTGTACAAGTGAAACTGAGAATATTAATGTTTCGAATTGTACAATTACCTCACGTTCCTCGGGCATCAGAATCGGCTGGGCCGCAAAAAATATACATAATTGTACTTTCCAAAATCTTGTTATATATTCCAACAGAGGAATTGGTATTTTCTCAAAAGAAAATGAAGTTATTGAAGATCTTCTTTTTGATAACATTATTATAAATACGCGTTTGCATACTGGATGGTGGGGCAGCGGCGAACCAATACATATTTCTGAAATACCATTGGGTACATGGTATGGAGTTGAGCAAAATATTAAAAATCATGGAGTTATCAGAAATATCAGGTTCTCTAATATTAATATTATTTCTGAAAGCTGTTTACTTATTTACGGGTATTATCCAAATTCCATCCAAAATATTGATTTTATTAATATTCGTCATTACTTCAAAAGTGGTCCTTACGGTTTAACAAGGGGTGGAAATTTTGAATTAAGACCTGCTTTCGATAATAAATACGCGATATTTAAGCATGACATCCCCGCTTTTTATGCAAAAAATGTATCGGGCTTGACAATTTCCAAGTACGACCTTACTTGCGATAATGATCTGCCTGCCTTTTGCACAAGCGCCATCTTCTGCGAAGATTTTTCCAATATCAAAATCGATGGCTTTTCGGGAACAAAACTCAACCCGGGTAATGATTATGCTGTCATTCAGTTGAAAAACGGAACGAACGCTACGGTCAAAGATTGCACGGCCAAGCCGGGTACGAATGTATTCTTAGAAATAGAAAATATAAAAGATAACAGTTTTTTTATGAATAATGATCTGAGAGAAGCAAGGACAGCCATCTCACCTTCTACTGCCGGGAATAATTTTAAATGTATAAACAACCTCGAGGCTAAGTGATCTGATCGATTATATGGATGAGGGGCAGTATCTGAAACCTCAATGCAGGGGCAAACACAAACGTACTAATGTAATTTTCAACTAAATAAAGGTCAGTCATATCCGCATATTTGTTTTAAAAAATTATATAATTAAACCATTATTTTGTTTCTAGCATTGTTTGTTGCAGGGAAACTTGGAATTACAAGGATTAAAGCGAATATTTGTAGCTGAACTCAATTAAAAATAGTGGTTGCCATGGGATAGTTATGTGCAGGTATAAAACCACAATGTTATGACGTGATGATTATTAGATATATAGAGGGGGTGGGAGCCAGGTTTTTAGAAAACTAATAAATATATTTGTCTTAACCAACGGCATCGAAAAAAGAAGTTTTTGTAGGTGTTTTACTTTTAAAAAGGAGGTTCAAATGTTTTGCAAAATTACTCTTCGGGTTAGTTTATTTGTGCTTTTTCTGACGATTTCATCTTTTTCAGTCACTGAAGCAATGGCATTTAAATGTATTGAGAAACCTGCTAAAACGGATTTTTCGGTAGAAGAAACCACAAAAAGCATATCAATATCCAATGGGATTATTGAATTGAAGTTTTTTGAAGAAGGATCCGGATTCGGTTTGTATAGCATAAAAAATGTGCAGAAGGATTTTGATTTTCTGCTAGGGGAAACGATGAAAAGCAGTCTGTGGGAGATAAAATTCAAACACACGTCTAATCGACTTGTGACTATTGATAACAATGTAGAATGTAATCGGACATATAATATAGAAAAATCGGCTGATGGCAGCAACCTCACTCTGCATCTGTATTGGAAGGATATTACTCTTGACACTGAGAAAAATGCAGTGAATGTGCATGCGACGATCAGGCTTGATAAATCGGCTCTATCGTATTGGCAGATTAATGTAGAAAATAGGAGTAAACATTTTGGAACATGGGAAATGACATACCCCTCAATAAAAGGATTGAGAGCTTCAGAGGATGAAGATGTTCAGTTAGCTTATTCTGATTTTCATGGGTGTCTGTTAAAAAATCCCGTTAAAAGGATACAGGAGATGTTAGATGACGATCCCAGGCCACCACAGGTTATGTCCTATCCGTCGGCAAGATGTACAATGCAATTCAGCACTCTTTTTGAGGGGAAGAATAACAATGGATTGTATCTTGCAACGCACGATTCGGAAGCCAACGTTAAAAAATTCGGGTATGACATAGATGAAAAAGGCAGAAGCCTAAAATATGGGATAAGGAACTATCCGGAGGGGATGGGAATTCCTGGAAGCGGAAGCAGCTATATGATGCCATACGAGGTGGTAATCGGAGTTTACGAGGGCGATTGGATAACAGCATCAAAGATATACCACGATTGGGCAATTAAACAAAAATGGTGTTCAAAAGGCAAACTATCTCAGAGGAAGGATATACCAGAGTGGTATCTGAATACCCCATTATGGTTTGCAGGTCTGCCGACCAATAACATGATACCTCTTAAAAAATACTTAAATGTACCCATTGCATATCAGTGGTATAGTTGGTATAAATTTCCTTCCAGCTGTTTTGCTGATCCAGACTATTTTGATTATATCCCAAACAAGCAGTTATTCTTGAAAGAAATAAAAAATTTGAGTGGTGCTGGCATAAAACTGGTACCATACATTGATTCGAGATTCTGGGCAACAAATGCCAAAAGCTGGAAGAATGAGTATCCTGAACCATATACCTGCAAAGTACCATATAAATTATTTGATGATTTAATAAGTTATTCAAAGTGGCCAACATGTTTATGGCAGGATCTTACTATTTATTTAGAGCACTGGGACGGAAATCCACAAGCGATAATGTGTCCATATACCAAGTTTTGGCAAGATAAGCAGTCTGAAGTTATAACCAGGCTGGTTTCCGAGTATGGCGTTGACGGTGTGTATATGGATCAGATAGCATCATGCCAGCCTGTATATTGTTTTGATACCAACCATAATCATTCTATTGGTGGAGGAAGTTATTGGGTCGAAGGCAACAGAAAGATGGTTGAGTTATGTAAAGAAAATGCCCGTAAAAAGAATCCGGAGATAATTCTCACAACTGAAGATTTCGCAGAACCTTATATTGATGTTTTTGACGGGTTATTAGCCTGTAATGCTTCCAGTATTGCACCTGAACTTATCCCGATGTTTAATTATGTATATTCTGGGTTCTGTTTAACATTTGGGAGATTAACCACGAGTTATTGGGACAGTATAGAAGGTTCGGCCTATTCAACAGGGTTACCTTTTAGGATGAGGAACGCGCAGATGTTTTTATGGGGTGAGCAGATGGGCTGGTTTGATCCAAATATTTTGAACCTGGAGAGTCCTGAGGCTAAATATTTAAAATCTTTATGCAAGGCACTAGATAAGGATGCGGTAAAAAAATTCCTATTCTTTGGTGAAATGGTACGTCCTCCGAAGCTTGAAGGAGACAATCCGATTCTCAGTGCACCATGGAGTGCAAATCAAAAAAATACTGAGATGCCGGCAGTTTCACATTCTGCATGGAAGGCAGAGGATGGTACTCTGGGATTGGTATTCACCAACATGGATAACTCAGCCCACACCATTAGCTACATTGTGGATATTGAACAATACAAACTACCCCAAACCAAAAAGTATAGTGTAAAAATAATCGATGGAGTTGGTACAGGGAAAGTAAAGAGTTATAATTCAGGCTCTTTTGTCAGAACTGAGAAAATGCCAGCCAGAAGTGTACTCGTTCTTGAGATTAAAGCAGATGAGCCCGCTGTAATAAGTCAAAATTGATGATTTTTGCAAAAACACAATTTTTAATGTCTTGAAAACCAAATATTTGAAAATATAATTTTCTCATTTTAACCAGGTCAATTTTTTATTTTTAAGCTTTTTTAAAGAAAACCGTGAGAAATAATTTCAATATCTTTAAATGGTAAAATAATACTTTATAAAATGGGCATTAAAAACATTAATCGTAGAAACTTCATTCGTCAGGCAGGATTAGGCAGTCTGGCTATTGGTATTCCCATTTCAACTATTAAGAATGTTCCCGGCACCTATAGAGATGTACCGGTAGAAAAGAGTACTACTAAAGGCAACAGAGTTTCCAATCGTCCAAATATTCTTTACCTTCATTCTCACGATACAGGACGGTAAATTTAACCATACGGATATCCTGTTCCAACTCCTAATCTGCAGAATGGCTCGATAAAGCACCTGCTAATCCCTTTTTCCTGTCGGTCGGTTTTATTGAGACTCACAGGAAATACCCCAAACACGATATTGATATCAATCCTGATCATCTGATTCCACCACAACCATTGCCTGATGTTCCGGAGGTGCGGGAGGATATGGCTGATTTTATGGAATCTACCAGCATTCTGGATGAAAAAATGGGAACAGTGCTTGCAGCTTTACGACGTAACGGCCTTGAAGACAATACGCTTGTGATATGCACCACCGATCACGGTATTGCATTTCCAACTATGAAATGTAACCTGTATAATGCCGGCACAGGTATTTTCTTAATAATGCGTGGACCCGGTGGTTTTTCAGGAGGCAAAACAATAAATGCATTGGTCAGCGTAATAGACATTTTTCCAACAATTTGTGAACCTCTGGAGATTAATAACCCTGACTGGTTTGATGGGACATCTGTCATGCCTTTAATCAGGGAGGAAAAGAAGGAAATCAGGGTAGATATTTTTAGCCAGGTTAATTACCATGCAGCTTATGAGCCCATAAGGACTATCCGTACAAAAAGGTATAAATATATCCGTCATTACGGTGACAAAAAAACCCCAGTGCCTCCCAACTGAGATGATTGACCTTCCATTTGGAACAGATACCGATTGATTGTCGCTGTACTTAATATCATTTATTATAACGATCACAAAGAGTAATATCCGGGGACTGCCATGTACCAGCTGGCTTTTCAGCGCTAACAAAGGCACTTGGGGATTTAATTCTATTCACATATTAACCTCTCATAAATACCTCAATAACTCACTTTAACAAATAATTTCTAATTTTATTAATCTAAACCGATACTGGGTCCCCAAGGTTTACTTCGAATTTATACTCCGATTAGTTCAAATGTTAAAAACTATTTATCGTTGTATGCTCAATAATCCAGTTTAGGTAGCTCTAGTGACGATATTTTTTTTCGTCAAGAGGAGAAAGCGAAACAAGAAAAATAACTACATTGATGATTTTTCAGATAAAGTTCAAAAAAAGAATTTAATTATATGTATCCATGAGAAACATCACAATTTGTTTTATTGCTATTGTCTGGTTCTTTTCAATTCCGGATTGTAATGCCCAATTAATTATTGAAAATAAAATAGTCTCTGATAATATTTCTTATGATCAGAAAAAGGGACAAGTTTATTTCGGAAATCTTCCTGTTTTAAGCCTTTCAGCATCTGATTTTGTAATTGAGGAGTATGGTGATGGAATAAAAAAACTGTACAATTGGAATAATCTCAGACAAGATAACCTCTCAGCTCGGATAACGATTTCTGAGGCTAGCAGGAACATCATCCATTTGGAGTGTGATTTACAGGCAGACTCTTTAACCAGACTTAGTGATCTGTTTTTTCAGTTAAAGTTTCTGCCGCGGGATACTGCCGCATGGTCGAAATGCGGGAAGGATTTCCATTGGATACCTAATATTAAATCCAAACCGTCACAAATCGCATCTGACCATGTTTTCCGTTCACCAACTGTTATTATGATGTCTGATATTGTTGGTGTCGCTTTAATTCCTGACATCGACCTGATTAATAAAAACAGGCCGGCTCCATATTATCTTGATATGCGATTTTCTGAAACAGAAGCTCCAAAGATTATCTACGGCATTGCCCCTGCCAAAGTAGAACCCCATACGTATTATTCTAAAAGTGGTGATCCTTTTGTTATAAAAAATGGGATACTAAAACTTGGCTTTTATATAATTATCGACAAGACAAGTTCAAGAAATAAATTATTGAGAGAAACCAATGCTCTGTTATGGGAAAAATTTGGCAAAAACTATTTTTTTCACCAGGAGCCTCAAACAGTCCCATTTAAACAATATGCTGAATATGGGTATGATATGGCACTAAAAGAATTATGGGTTAACGCAAATTATCCCAATTCCGGCGGCATTACCCTCTCAACATATTTTGATAAAGAAAGCAAAAAATGGGGAGGACGTTACTATCTGGACGATTTATGGTTTCAAAGTTGGTTTAATAATATGCGAACTTCCTATGGTCTTTATCAATGGGGAGAAAAACTGGCAAAACCTGAGTGGAAACAAAGAGCTTTGGAAGTAAAAAACTTAATTCTTAATGCTCCTGTTGAAAAAGGATTTTTTAGTACTATATACAACTCCCGCGCAAATTCATGGGTGTCGTCCGGTCAGGGCGGAGGTGAAAATGTCTATCATTTGCCTGACAACTCCTGGACTGCTTACTGGTTAATGAGGTTTAATCAGGAATGCAAACCTGATAAAAAAATTAATGACTTTATTCTCAATTATGCCCTGGCGCTGCTTTCATGCCAACAATCAGATGGTAGTTTCCCTACGCGTGTATTTATAAATAACTTAAGACCTGATTCTGTTTTAAACGGTTCTGCATCTGAAGGTCTTACGATTTGGTTTCTTGCTGAAATGCGTTTGAGAGGTCTGATCCCGGTAAAATATGAGAAATCAGTTGATAATTCTATAAAAGCCGGATTGGATCATCTTCGAAGAGAAATATTGCCCCGGCAAAAATTTGAAGATTTTGAATTATACTTCTCTTGTTCCAGTAAACCATTGGATTTTTATGATTCTGTTTCTGAAATGTATGGACAAAATACGCTTAGCATGCAATGGTGTGCAGAAGCTTTCCGTACAGGTTACCAATTGTTTAAGCGTGAAAAGGATTATAAAGACGCTTTGTATTGCATCGATCTATTATGCTTATACCAACAGGTCTGGAATCCTGATTACCTGAGTTTTTATGCCTTTGGTGGCTTTGGTGTAATGAACACTGACGCAGAATGGAATGATGCCCGCCAGGCACAATTTGCTGAGACTCTGGCTAATTTTTATGATCTTACGGGAAATAGTGAATACATGGAAAGGGCCATCGCTGCAGCAAAAGCCTCATTTACATTAATGGTTATTGATGAGAATAAAGATGTGGCGCCTTATAATTTTAAAGGAACAGAAAGACAATTTGAAATACATGGGGGAATGGCTGAAAATTATGGCCACTGTGGCACAGATTGCCGTTCCGGTCAGTCCGGATTTCACTGGGGAACGGGAAGTGCATTATGTACCAGTATAAATTTATTAAACAGATATGGCGACCTCTATATTGATCCCAAACTTAAGCATGTCTTTGGAATAAATGGGATTGTAGTCAATACTGCTGACTTTGTCAACAATAAGATCATTTTATCCGTTGACAGGATTACAAATGATCAATTTTTTGGTAAAATATTGCAAATAAAGAATGCCGAAAATGTTCAGTTGGAAATCAATAATAGTATTATCCCAATTGATAAACTAGGATTTTTCATACTAAACCATGATAAATAGTATGTGAATTTTCTCGATTTAAAAATGAACGTCATATAACACTTGTTATAACAACTCATGGGAGTGCACTTGACAACTTTGATAAAAGAATATTGATTATGAAAAATGGGCAAATAATAAATTAAATTATGAAAAACAAATTAGCTTCCGCAACACTCTGCTTATTTTTATTTTTATTTCAGTCTGCTTATTCGATTGACTGGCCTTTACTTAAAAAATATTACCAGGAGCATGCCTGTAAGATTGCTCTTTCAACAGGAAGGATTGGCACGGATACATTTTCCCTGGATGGCAGGGGAAATTTATAGGATTGGGAAATCATGAATAGACCGGCAAATTCACTGGTAGGAATTTATGAGGAATTATTATCACTGTCCAGGATTGATTTTTTGCCTCAATACAGAGATAACTCACTTGTACATCAAATATCAAGTTATGATACTACAGGAGGCAATGATGATGGTTTTTCCGGAAAGTATTCATTCTTGAGAATTGAAAACAATAATCTTGTTATTGCTGACATGAAAGGATCAGGTGTCATTCAACGAATTTGGACTCCAACACCAACAGAAGACACAATACAGTTTTATTTTGATGGCGAGAATAGCCCCAGAATTAGTATTAAGTTTATTGAGCTCTTTACAGGGGATAAATATCCGTTTTTACGACCAATAGTTGGAAATGAAGTTGGTGGATACTATTGTTATTTGCCAATTCCATATCAAAAATCCTGTAAAATTGTGTATAAAGGAAAGAGAATGCAGTTTATTCAAATACAGTATCGCCAGAATACCGATCAAAACTCAATAGTTTCTTTCCCTAAAATATTTTCAGAGAAAGAAGCAGATGCGTTGGCCCTTGCAATAAAGACATGGGGTAGTTATGGTAAAGCTGTAATTGATTTATCACAATCAGACAGGTCAGGGATAAAATCCAAAACGTCAACAATCAGATTGAAATCCGGTGAAGTAACCAACCTCTTTAAAGATAATAACGGAGGGAGGATAATAGGATTTGAACTTATACCACAATCAGATTTAAGCAGTGGTTTCAAAGATCTTTTACTCAGAGCTACCTGGGATGATGAGAAAGTAGCTGCAATAAATTGTCCGTTTACAGATTTTTTCGGATATGCTTTCGGTAAGCCGTCAATGCAATCGATGTTGATTGGTGTAAATGATAAGCTTCATTATTGTTATTTGCCAATGCCTTATGAAAAAAAAGCTAATTTGGAATTAGTATATCTTAAAAACGAGCAAAATGTTTCTAAAGAAATATCGTTCAAGGTTAAAATATATTATAATGAAGTCAAACAAAGAACTGATGAAGGGAAACTATATACAAAATGGAGAAGAGAAATTGATCCTGAGCATGGTAAACCATATACTATACTTGAGGCAAAGGGACATGGACATTATGTAGGTACCATTTTACAGGCGCAAGGTTTAGATTCAGGCATTACTATCTTCTTTGAAGGAGATGACGCGTGCTTAATAGATGGAGAATTGAGGCTTCATGGAACAGGGTCAGAAGATTATTTTAACGGAGGCTGGTATGCATTAGCTGACAGGTGGGATCAGGCATATAATTTACCCGTTCATGGAGCTCTGGCTTACTCAATACCTCTGGCACGAACAGGAGGTTACCGTTTTTATATTTCGGATAAAATTTCCTTTAGGGAAAGCTTTCAACTAACGATTGAACATGGGCCTGTTGGCAATGATATCCCTGTTGATTATACTTCAATTGCATTTTATTATTGTGATCAACCTCCGGTTGAAAATAATGCACCGTCAGCAAAGTTATTATCAGGAATAAATCCTCCATCAACCCTGGAGTACTGGCTTGCTTTATTACCAATTAAAGCTTTCAGTGACAGGGCAACGATATCTCATGAAAGGTGGACTGATAGTAAAACCAAAGTAAGTTACAATGTGCTGAGATTCTCGGCGAGTGAAAATGGTTTTGTGAAATTTGAACTTGAAGTACCTTCTGATGGTGAATACAAGTTATATATGTCATATTTCAAAGGTCCTAATTGTAGCGCTTTTCAGGTAAATCAAAGGCAAATTCCTATAAAGAAGTTCATTATTGGGTACTCAGAAGAGGACACCTTTATTGAGAAAGATTATATCGGTAAGTTTTTTATTAAAGAAGGTACTAATACTATAACTGTAATTTTAAAAGAAAATTCCGGTCAGGCGATTAATAAAAATTTTGTATTACACAGGATTTATCTTGAGAAATTATAATTTTATTTTTTAAAGTTAAGAAGACACCTAAAGATCAAATTTTATTGTCCGGTTGAGATAATAACCGCAAAAAAAATATTTTTTATGATAAATTTTTAATGCCATCGTTTGTTTGATTATAACAGTCTGTCAATTAACAGTTTTACCTGGCTATTTTCTAAAGAGCATTAGATCAGCCTTAAAAATTAAGTATGATAAAAAATGAAGTTAACTCAATAAAGACAGAGGCTGCCTTGCTAGCTATGGGCATAGCCGGAGGTGGCATGTTACCACCCGTACTTGGTTTATTGAAAGACTACTATTCCTCATATTAGCAGATATATTGGATGTTGTTGCCTATTTATCTGTATTTTCTTTTCTACACTGTGAACGGGTATAAAATACGTATTAAATAAATTCAACCAATAAAAACGACTTATATAAAATGCTGCAAATGACAAGACGTGAACGTTTAATGGCAATCCTTAAAGGTGAGGTTGTAGACCGTCCAGCTGTGAATTTTTACGAAATTGGAGGTTTTTTAGTAAATCCCGATGACCCCGATGGATATAATATTTACAATTCACCTTCGTGGCAACCATTATTAAAACTGGCTGAAAATCAAACTGATATAATAAGAATGGTGAGTCCTGTAAGAGCCCAATCACACTTATCCTGGAATGGAAGTTCAACAGTTGACATAAGGAAACAATTTGTCGAAGAGAAAGCATGGGAAGAAAACAATAGTCGTTTTACTCGCCTAACCTATAAGCTTGGTACAAAAAAACTAACCTGTCTCTCCCGTCGAGATAAGGACATTGATACTGTATGGACAACAGAACCTTTATTAAAAAATGTTGATGATGTAAATTTGTTTCTTAAACTCCCGGACGAAATATTTGAGGAGAATATAAATACTGGTCATATGGAAGAGCAGGAAAACAGGTTAGGAGATAGTGGCATAGTCATGGTAGATACTGAAGATCCAGTGTGCGCTGTAGCTTCACTTTTTAATCTTGAGACTTTCACAATCTTTGCATTAACTGAACAAGAGCTATGTCATAAACTATTGGAAAAACATGCCCTCTATATTCATAAACGTACTGAAAAAGTAGCAAGAGAATTTCCCGGCAGGTTATGGCGTATTTATGGCCCTGAATTTATTACAGAACCGTTTCTTCCTCCCACTCTTTTTGATGATTATGTGGTAAAATACACAAACCCAATGGTGAAACAGATTAAAAATTATGGTGGTTTTGTCCGGATCCATTCTCATGGTTGTATAAAGAATATACTCGATTATATTATAAATATGGAAGCCGATGCAATTGACCCTATTGAACCGCCACCTCATGGCGACGTAGAGTTAAAATATGTAAGAAGAAAATATGGGAAGCACTTAGTTCTGTTTGGAAATTTAGAAATTGCTGATATTGAAAATATGCCATGTGATATGTTCAGAAGAGTTGTAAAACAAACTATTGCTGATGGAACATCAGGTGAAGGCAGAGGATTTGTACTAATGCCATCTGCATCCCCATACGGTCGAAATATTTCAGAACGTACACTTCGGAATTATCGAATAATGGTTGAAGAAGTTGAGAGAATATAAGTATACATAATGCTTATAATGAATTTTTCTTATTTTTAGATCCAGTTTTGAACTGGTCTTAAAACAAATTGGAATTTTGAAAAAATTATTGTGGCTTTCCTTTCTAATAATAACATCCTTGTCATGCAAGGAATATTCAAAAGCAGATATCAAATCAGAAATAAAGATTATTCCAAGGCCCAGTAAAATAGCTGTTTTAAATGGGACATTCGAACTGACAAATAAAACATCCGTAAAAGCTTGTAGCGATTTATTATTGCAGGCTGAGCAGTTAAGGACTTATCTTTATCCGGCTTCCGGTTTTATACTTCCCGTTAATAAGAGAATAGCTGGTGGAAATTTAATTGAATTGAAATTATCAGATGAGTTATCCTCTCTTGGTGAAGAAGGATATAAACTAAATATTACAAGCAAAAAAGTTCTTATTTCTGCTTATAAACCAAATGGGATTTTCTGTGGTATTCAAACGTTACGTCAAATGTTACCTGATGAAATATTGAGAAAAGCTATTGCTGATAATATAAAATGGATTATTCCATGTGTAAGTATTGTTGATAAACCCCGTTTCAGTTGGAGAGGCTTAATGATTGACTATAGCCGTACATTTTGGAACAAGAGAGTAACGGAGAAATATATTGATGCAATGTCTTATTATAAGCTTAATAAGTTACACATGCATCTTACAGATGATCAGGGATGGCGGTTAGAGATTAACAATTATCCGGCCCTGACTAAAATAGCATCAAAGTTTGATACAATTTATCATGAACCAGGGGAAAGAGAAGGATATTATTCGAAAGAAGATATTAGGGAACTGGTCCATTACGCAGCAGCGAGGAATGTTGAGATAATTCCTGAAATTGAAATGCCCGGCCATACTTCAGAAATATTTGCTGCATACCCACAGTTTTCATGTACAGGTGATACTTCAATAATTCAACCTTTTTTCAAAGGTCCCGGAGTACACAATGAAATATTATGTGCAGGCAAAGAGGTGACATTTGAGTTCCTTGAAGGAGTTCTTTCTGAAGTAATTGAATTGTTTCCATCAGAGTATATTCATATTGGAGGTGATGAAGCACCAAAAGTAGCATGGAAGGCCTGTCCATTATGCCAGAAGAGAATAAAGGATGAAGTATTAAAAGATGAAAATGAATTGCAGAGCTGGTTTATCAAGCGAATAGAAAGATATCTTAACAGCAAGGGTAAAAAGCTTATTGGCTGGGATGAAATAATTGAAGGAGGTCTTAGTAACACAGCTACTTTAATGTATTGGAGGGGCTCGAAGGAAGATGCTCCTTTAGTTGCTGTTAATCAGGGTAATGATATAATTATGAGCCCGACTTCTTACTGTTATTTCGATTATTCCTATGAAAAAATATCAATTGAGAAAGTATACTCTTTCGAACCATTATCGGGCAAACTTGAAAATGTTGATGCACATCATATTCTGGGTGTACAAGCTAATTTCTGGTCGCATATTGATCGTACGGAACCCAACATGGATCGTCAGATTTTTCCAAGAATCCTGGCACTGGCAGAAGTGGGATGGACCGAAAGGGAAAACAGAGATTGGAAAGATTTTAGTGTGAGACTTAATCATCATTATAAATCTATTAATTTACTTGATATTTACAGTATGATCCCATAGATAGAAAAGCATAGCCTTTTTTACGAAGTCTTTTTTGAAACTCCACTTTGTTGGGCTTTTGAAAAATTCAATTTTCTTTTTCCTGGGGTAAATTGTAAAAAGTATTTTCAAATAGTAAAAATAGTAGGGTCGTATTCTTAATGAGAGGATTATTATTTATACCATTTTTATCTGTTATTATTAATAAGCAATCTCTTAATAACACTCTACAAGTTCGGCAAACTGAAGATCATGTAATTGCCTAAATCAATTTTATGAAGCAGTTTTAATATTTATTCCTTACCATAATTCGAGCTATAAACTATTAAATGATTTAAACAAATGAATAAAGTTATTCTCAAATGCACAATCGCTTCATCTCTTTGAGGGTTATTATTTTGATACGACACTGTAATCATTAACGGGGCTATGCTCGACCTGGTAAAGTACATAGGTACGATGGAGGGTTACTTCCAAACCTTACTGACCTGCTTCCTGATGGACCTCATGAACAAGAAGGGTTGGAATTTACCCACTATGCCAATGTAAAACCAATTGAACTTTAAATTAATTTTTAAAATATAATTTATGAATAAAAATCTATTGTATTTATATTTCATATGCTTGATTGCAGCTATGGGTGGTTTGATGTTTGGTTTCGATATTGCAATTATTTCAGGGGCAGTTCCGTTTATTCAGCCCTATTTTGGGTGGGACGAACTGCAATTAGGTTGGGGAGTCAGCTCTTTGTTGGTTGGAGCTATTATCGGGGCTTTTGGATCCGGTGTTCTTACTGATAAGTATGGGCGCAAAAGTATCCTATTAATAGTTGCACTTTCTTTTGCAGTCTCATGTGCAATCACAGCTAGCGCAACGTCATCTGTTATTTTTGTTGCCTCGCGTGTGTTTGGTGGTTTAGCAGTGGGAGCCGCTTCAGTATTGTCTCCCATGTATGTGGCAGAGGTTGCTCCTGCTAATAACAGAGGAATGCTTGTGGCAATATATCAACTGGCAATTACATTGGGGATATTAATTTCGTACACAATAAATTATTGGTTACATGATGTAGATAATAATTGGCGCTGGATGTTTGCTACCGGAGTTGTCCCATCTGTACTCTTTTTTATTGGTTTGTTCTTCATCCCTGAAAGTCCCCGCTGGTTGTACAAAGCCGGAAGGAAAGAAAAATCATTAAAAGTGCTTACAAGAATAGGTGGTGCTTCGTTTGCAAAAGATGAGATTATAGGAATAGCTGAATCACTTAAAGGTAATTCATCATCTGTATCAATTAGCGAGTTATTTAAACCATCCTCACGCAAAGTAATGCTGATAGGATTCTTCCTAGCCATATTGGTTCAACTCTGTGGTATAAATACTATTGTGGATTATGCCCCAAAAATTCTGCTGGCTTCAGGTATCGAGATTAAAAATGCTCTTCTCCAGACCTCTCTTATAGGACTTATCAATGCTCTGTTTACCTTTGTTGCAATATTACTAATTGACAAAGTGGGACGGCGCTCGCTCTATTTGATAGGTTCTATGGGCATGGCAATTACTTTAATTATGCTGTCAGTGTCGTTCTTTTTAAAAATGGACGGTATATTCACCTTGATTTGCATTATGCTCTTCATCGCTTTTTTTGCCTCTTGTATCGGCCCTGTATTTTGGACACTTGTTTCTGAGATATTTCCTAACAGAATAAGGGGAACAGCGGTTGCCTTTGCATCTTTTACACAATGGATATTTAACTTTCTGGTTGTTCTGCTTTTTCCTCACTTTTTGGCAGGTATTGGTGGTGCAAAAACCTTTCTGTTCTTAGCACTTATGTCATTTTTGCAATGGCTATTAACTTATTTATTTGTTCCTGAAACCAAAGGAAAATCGTTGGAGGAAATAGAGCTGCTTTGGAATAAATAGCTTTCAATTGAAGATGACTTATGAATAATAAACAAATAAAAAAGTATAATATTGGGAAATAGTATGAAGATTTGAACAACATTGGATATCCTGCATAGAAAATAACTTTTCAATTATCATTATTCCCTGATTGATTATTTTTTGAGTAAACTCCAGTAAATTAAACAAATGAATAAAGTTCTTTTAAAATGCACAATTGCATCAGCATTGGGTGGCCTACTGTTTGGTTACGATACTGTAATCATCAACGGGGCTATGCTTGGTCTGATTAAGTATTTTCAACTGAATCCTACAATACAAGGATGGACAGTAAGTTCAGCTTTGGTAGGATGCATATTAGGTGCTATTTTAATAGGTAAACCCGGCGATATTTTCGGAGCACAACGGTTGCTTCAACTACTGGCTATCTTGTTTTTAGCCTCTTCAGTAGGCTGCGGATTAGCACCGACTATAAATGTATTTATATTTTTCAGGTTTATTGGTGGTCTTGCAATTGGAGGTGCATCAGTGCTTTGCCCGGTTTATATTTCTGAAATATCTCCGCCGAAGCATCGTGGAGTATTGGCTTCAACATTTCAGCTGGCGATAGTTCTTGGTATACTGATGTCATTAATTTCCAATTATCTCCTATTGAATATTGGTGACCAGAATTGGCGATGGATGCTTTTCAGCGGATCTATTCCTGCAGTAGTATTTTTTCTGATGCTTTTCTTTATAAGAAAGAGTCCCCGCTGGCTGGTAAAGAAAGGGAGGATAGAGGAAGCAAAAAAAAATATTGAGGATTTATCATCACATGAGATTGATACTGAACAAACGCTTTTAGATATACAGGAATCTATCAAACTGGAAGATTTGAGCAGGAGAATTAACCTGTTCAAAAAACCTTACCGGAAAATTATCTATATCGGAATATTTGTAGGTATTTTTAGCCAACTTACAGGTATCGGGGTTGTGTTTTACTATTCAGCTCAAATATTCCGTATTGCAGGCTTCTCAAGCGACAGTTCGATGCTTCAGAGTGTAATACTGGGTGTTACTAATCTGATATTCACTCTAATTGCCATGTTAGCAATTGACAGGATTGGCCGTAAAAAGTTGTTACTTGTCGGACAGGTAGGAATGGTGATAGTACTTGGTCTGTTTGGATACGGGTTGCTTACCGGAAATATAACAGGGTACTGGTTAGTGGTGTTACTGGTTGCTTATATTGCATTTTTTGCTTCCTCAATGGGAGTTGTGATATGGGTATTATTGTCTGAGATGTTCCCAAATATCATAAGAGCCAGAGGAGCATCTATTGGCTCTTTTGCCAACTGGGGTGTAAGTGCTTCTCTTAATTTCCTTTTTCCTGTAGCAGTAGGATTCTTCGGAACAACACAGTCTGCTCAGCAGATGGGAATGAGCTATGCATTTATCTTCCTGTCAATAGTAACACTTATTGGTTTCTTCTATTTAAAGAAGCATATTATCGAAACAAAAGGGAAGACACTGGAACAGATAGAAAAAGAGGTTCTTTGTTAAACTATTTAAAAAAGAAACTAATGAACGGATATGAAAGAGTAACTGCTGCGCTGAAAGATGAAAAACCTGATAAAATTCCAGTAATGTTACACAACTTTCTAATGGCTGCCAGAGAATGTGGTGTTACTATGGAACAATACCGTAACAGCCCTAAGGTAATAACAGAGACATTTATTGCTGCTGTAGATAAGTATCAGTATGATGGGATACTGATTGATATTGATACAGTTACTCTTGCGGGAGCAGTTGGGGTTAAGGTTGATTTTCCTGTTGATGATGCTGCAAGAAGTCACGATGGAAATATCTTAATTTTGGAGGATGTTGTCCATCTAAAGCCTGCCAGAGTAGAAAATTATAAATATATACAGGTCTGGCTTGAGGCAGTGAGGTTACTCAAAGATTATTATAAAGATGAGATTTATATCCGGGGTAATTGCGACCAGGCTCCCTTCTCCCTGGCAAGTATGATGCGTGGTGCACAGACATGGATGATCGACTTAATGATGGGTGATGAAGAGTATGTCAATTTATTGCTTGAATATTGTACTGATGCAAGTACTCAATTTATAAATTTGATGTCACAGACTGGTTGCGATATGGTTTCAAATGGAGATAGTCCTGCCGGCCCCGAAATGATCTCGGCAGAAATGTATCTGAAATATGCTATGCCATATGAAAAAAGAATCGTAGATACAGCTCATAAGGCAGGAAAAGCTTATGCTCTGCATATTTGCGGAAATACTGATGTAATACTTGAGTGTATGCTGATGACCGGAGCAGATGCATTTGAACTGGATTACAAAACTGACATTGCTAAAATTTACAACTCCTTTCATAATACTACTACGTTCATTGGAAACATTGATCCAAGTGGTGTTTTAGCATTGGGTACAGTAGATGATGTGCAGAAAAAAACTCTGGAAGTGCTGACTTTATACAAAAATTCAAATCGTTTTATTCTCAATGCTGGCTGTGCTATTCCTCCTGATACACCTTCAGAAAATCTAAAAATGATGATAGATACTGCAAGGAATTTTAGATGAAAAGAAAAAAATCAATCAAAATTCTAAAAAAAGCTGTCAATTATCTGAATATGATTGCCTCTTAATGATTTAATGTTCTGTTAATTAAAATAAATTTAAGTGGAATGGCCAATGGTGGTCAATTGGTCCGGTTTTACAAATTATCTCAATCCTTTAAACCTTTTTCGGTATTCTGAAGGTGGAGCACCCATAATTTTCTTAAATTGCTTGTTAAAATGACTGATGTTATTAAAACCGCTGTCAAAGCATACTTCTGTAATACTAAGTTCCTGATGCATCAATAATTTACAGGCAAAATATTAGGTCTTTTTTAGAATATAATTTTAAAACATTACACAATTACTAGAGAATGGTCAATATGAGCTGGGCGAGGTATGGAAGTTCGGAAATAATATAGGTAGTTAATTACGATATTGAGCCATGAATATTTTGTAATGTTACTGCCTTAAATTAGACATTAACTATCTTTATTTGGTTGTATAATTTATTATTTGTATTTTTCATCATGAAAGTGATGGTTTTTTTGTTAATTTTTATTTAACACCCTAATGA
>DATKUO010000077.1:0-8510 GCA_035530515.1 Bacteroidales bacterium | reverse complement strand
AGCCCACATCCAGATTACCGTAAAGAATTCCGTGCGAAGGATCCAGGTTCACCCCTAAATATTCCGAATCATAGTGTTCTATCAGCGGACGCGTTGAATAATAATCGTGGCAAAGCATACCCCAGACTCCTTCAACCGCCACTTCAACCCTATGTTTTTCTGCATAGGGTACAATTTCATCAAAAGCGCTAAAAACAAAATCCCAAGCCTCACCCTCTTTTATGTTTTTCCCAATTACCGGTGCTTTCGCATTCCACGGAGCGGGGCCGGTAAAGAGATTGACAGGTCCTACCCCAAGTTCGCTACAAATTTCAATCGATTCCTTTACTAATTTCAATCTGTCTTTCCTCACGGTTTCATCAAGGTTAACAAAATCCTGCTGAACTATTATTTCACTAATTTCCATTCCAGACCTGTGGGTAATCTCTACCAATTCCTGCAATTGCTTTTTCGTTTTCGTTCTTGGATTGAAATGAGATAGCGTCCAGCCAACCGCTGAATACCCGAGATTAGAAAGAACGCTTATTACCTTTTCCGGCTCCCATTTAGCAAAATCGAGCGCGGCTAAAAAGCCAATTCTCTTTTCAAATAAGTTGTTATCTGTTTGGTCCATTTTTCCCTTCTCACTGGACGCAACAAATCCTGTCCCCCCCAGCACATTCCGCGGTAAAATTGTAAACACGGCCGCAGCGGCCGATGTCTTAATGAATTGACGACGGGTTTCCTGAGTACAAGTCTTCTTCATAATAATCCTTTATTAATTATTTATGACCGTTATGTTTTAAAATTTATAAACGCTCTACATATACAAACGGCACACCATAATTCTTCCCATCGATTTCGTAAAACCAAGTCTGCATGAAAGCTTCTCCTGCTTCTAGGTTCAATTTTACTTTAACCTCGGATGTCCCAGGATCACAATCTTTTTCAATTTCCCTGTCTCCAATTTTTATCCTGACTCTCACAACATTCAGCCGGGTATCTTCTTCTTTCGGATAAATTCGGCAGGTAAATTCGTATTCACCATCCTTTACTATATCAACTGCCCAGAATCCATTGCCTTGTTGACGATTTAGAATGATTTCCTGATATACTCCAATGTTATCATTAGTATGCCAGTCATGGCAGGTAAGTTTAACGGGGTTCTCATGATCATCGCCCAGATAAAGCCTGGAATATCTGTCAAAATGATCGGAGATATGTTTCCACCATTGCTCATAATCCTTACGAAGATTTTTAACAACATCAGCATATTCCTCAGCAATGTCCTTTTCCTGAGAAGGGTCCTTTTTAATATCGTATAATTCTTTTCCGTTAATTAACCTGTATTGTTCGGTCATAACTGCGATTCTCCTCCATTTCTCAGGGATATCTAAATTTTGAAAATCAACAAAAAGTGTTCTCTTGTTCCATCCGGCACTATCACCATTTAAAAGCGGAACAAAGCTCTTCCCATCAAAATCAATGGTATGTTTGTTTTGAAGCTGGCATAATTCTATTAAGGTTGGCATTAGATCAAAATGAGCTGTTAATTGGCTGATGTCTTTCCCGCCTTCTATTCCACCATTGGGCCAACGGATATAACAGAACTGCCGGTGTCCGCCATCATAAGCACTTCCCTTTACACCACGCATACCTGCATTGTAATAGAAAGGTCCGCTTCGAGGTAAATTGTAATTTGACTGACCATTATCACTCATAAAAATTAGTATAGTGTTTTCTTTTAAAGAAAGTTCTTCGAGTTTTTTACATAATTTACCCATATTCTCATCAATATTTGCAACCATTCCCAAGTATCGAGACAACTCATCATCTATTCCTTTTTCACGAAAGGGCAGGGTATAACGATTCGGAACAAAATAATAAAAATGAGGTGCATTCGTAGGTAAATAACAGAAAAATGGTTTTCCCGTTTTCTCAGGATTGTTTTCTTCAATGAATCTCATGGCATTTTCAAACCATACATCATTACAATAGCCTTTATAAAATTCAGGTTTGCCATTATGCATATAAATATCATCAAAATAATCGTTTCTCCAGAAATCAGGAATCTGGCCAATCCCACCGCCTCCAAGACTTAATACTTCCTGAAAGCCCCTGTCTTGCGGGCGGTATGGGTAATTGTCACCCAAATGCCATTTCCCGAAAAAACCGGTTGTATAGCTATTTTCTTCAAAAACCTGAGCTAAGGTTACTTCATCCTTATCCATAATTGTTCTTCCCTTATACGTACGCCAAATACCGCTTCGGTTTGGATATTTTCCAGTTAGCAAAGCTGCTCTTGTTGGTGCACTGACAGGACTAACATGAAAATTGGTTAACCTTACACTTTCATTATAAAGTCTATCGCTATGTGGTGTCGTTATAAAAGGATTCCCATTGCATGACAGAGTACCATAACCTTGATCATCAGTAAGAACAATGATAATATTGGGCTTGGAATTAGCATCGGGATTATTGCCATATGAAGCTATTGATGCCAATGTAGACAATCCAATAATTGAGCCTGATATAATGTTTTTCCTCATTGAATAAATTATTATAGGGTTTGCTGATAAAGTCAGCTTAATACATATTCGAGATCACATCATTAATATATATTAATGATTATTAAAACTATAAAAATGATTATTAAAACTATAAATGTATTATAAAGACTTTATCAGCAAACTCTGATTTAAATACCTTTTTACTAAATTTAACGGCACCTTGAAAACTTTTTTTTTGGTGCCCTTGTTTGAGACAAATATATTTCTTTGGTTTCCAAGAACCTAATTGTACCACTCCTATATCTAACGTTTGATCATAAGTTAGTATTAACCGAAGTTTCACTGAATGGTATTGGTAAATAGTACACAACAGGACCTATCGGTTGAAGATCATCAGGATCCTTTTTGTCAACAACCTCCTGTACCATTTGTAAACGTACAAGGTCGAACCAACGACAAAATTCTCCTGCAAATTCCCATCCTTTTTCGGTAATGATATCATGTTGGGTTATTGAAGTTGCATCGACAGCTGCATTTGGCGTGTTTAAAGGAACCCCCTCTCCACGACGCTTAATTTTATTGAATGCTTCCAGAGCTTCCGGATCGGAAGTATTTCCAGTTGCCATCACCTGTGCTTCAGCATATACCATGTAAGTTTCAGCAAATCTTTCCAAAGGCAACGAAATCGCACTAATCTGGCTCCATTCGTTTCCAAAAAACTTTTTGTAGTATGGGTGTGCGGTTGCGCTTTGCTGCCATGAAATAATAACACCATCACCTCTGGGCCAGGAAGTCAGGTAGGTCACATCTTTTCTTGTTCCGGCAGGAAACTCATTGAAAAAGGTGAGTTCACAAAAGAAATCATCCCATCCGTTCATTTCGCCTGGTCTAGCACACTTTCCAACAATTGCGTTAGCATTTCTTCCATCTCGCCCAGCGAAATTAAGAGCGAATACCTCCTCTTTGTTGTTATCAGCGTTGTAAGTAGGACTTGTCCACAAGTCAGCAAAATTAGGCACCAAATCGAATCCGTAAGTGTCCTTATTGTCAATAACTTCTTTTGCTTTAGCAGCTGCTTTTGCATAATACGATGCGTCATTAATAGGCCACCCGGCCATAGTTAAATAGACTTCAGCCAATACAGCGCTTGCAGTTCCTTTGCAGGCTCTTCCAGGCTTAACTTTTTTATTTGCCATAAGGCTCTCTGCCATTTTCAGGTCTGCAACTATTTGGGCATAAATATCTGCTTCAGGGCTCGAATTAATAGTCAACAATTCTTCATCATAAATATGTGAATTAAGCACTAGTGGAGCCTCACCCCATAAACGTACGATCCAGAAATAGCTGTAAGCCCTAAGGAAATAAGCCTCCCCAGCTATCTGATTAATCACTTCCGGGTTCCCGGTTGCATTTTCATAATTTGCCAGGATGTTATTAGCTCCCTGTGTAGCTTTATAACATCCTCTCCAAATGCGATCAGAATGCTTACTTACATTAGAAACTTTAAACCGGTCAAATTCGCGCTGTGCTTCTTTGTTACTTCCGTGATGAGTTGTTATGTCGTCACTTCCACTTAAAACTGTCATAGTGGAACCATTTGAAAAACCCATATTAAAGGCCCAACCGTACGGTTTATAGGATCCTGCCAATGCGGCAGTAAGGCCTGTTTCACTGGTTAACGCACCGCTTTCACTAGTTATCAATGACGATAAATCTTCTTCATAAAATTCGGTGCATGAACTTGCTACTAATAATAGTATTAATATATATGATATTTTTTTCATAATAAATATAATTTATAAAATTAAAAGGTTAGATTAATCCCAAATGTCCAAGACTTTGAATTAGGATATGCCCCAGCATCAGGTCCACGTGAATCGCTATCGCCAACATTAGAGGATGCTTCAGGATCGAGACCCTTATATTTTGTAAGAGTCCAAATGTTTTGTCCGCTAATCTGGATTGAAGCATCTGCCCACTTCAATATATTGTTAGGCAGATTATACTGCAAGCTGATGTTTTTAAGTCTGAGGAAATTTCCACTTTCAACAAACAATGATGACTGTATTTGCGGTCTCCTTGTGGGGCTAAAAGCAGCAACCATACGGTCAGGATGCTCAGGTGACCATCTGGTCATAATATCTGCATTTGTATATTCGCGGGCATCCATTGCAGTCATTGATTGAGCATAAACAAAGTTCCATTTATCAAATCCCAACATTGACTGAAAGAATGTATTCAAAGTAAAACCTTTGTATGACATAGTGGAGTTAAATCCAATAATTTTAGTAGGGATACCTGATCCGATAATCTGAAGGTCAGCTCCAGTAATCCCATAATCCCCATTCAAATCTTCATATTTATAATCACCGGGTACATTGCCATATAAAGCTGCCTCAGTGGCTTCATTTACCTGCCAAATGCCAAGGCATTTGTACCCATAGTAACTAAATAAACTATAACCAGGCATGAGAATTGTTTCAGCAAAGGATACTATTCCGCCACCAGCACCCTGCTTTACGGTAATAAATTCCCTTGAACCAATACTTACAACCTTATTTTCCTTTACTAATGAGACATTTAAACCTACATCCCAGGAAAAATTACTATTATCAAGTATCAATCCTCTTAAACTAAACTCAAAACCGGAGTTCATAACCTCACCTATATTCTTGTATATATTTCCACCGCCAACGTAACGAGGTAAAGGTTCCAAAAGTAGCAGGTCTCTTGTGTTTTTTACAAAATAATCAGCTTCGAGACTTATCCTGTTCTTTAAAACAGCTATATCAAAACCTACATTCGATTGTGTTGTGGTTTCCCATTTTAAAGCGGTATTTCCGGGGTTACCTAAATTAATACCTGAGGTTAATAACCCATTTTCAAAAGCAACTCCTGCATTCCCAGCATCAGTGTTATAAGTTGATACTGTCCCATATACATCTATCGCCTGGCTTCCCGTCTGCCCCCAACTGGCTCTCAGTTTTAAATTATCAAGAAAATCTATATCCCTCAAAAAAGCTTCTTTTGAAATACGCCAGCCAAGACCAATCGCTGGGAAAGTGCTTTTTTGGTTGTCACCTCTGAATTTTGATGACCGGTCATTACGTACAGAACCGGTGACAAGGTATCTGTCCATTAGAGAGTAGCTAATTCTTCCAACATATGATCCAATTGTCGACTTGGTATTTGATGCATTAGCAATTGTTGTCGAACATAAAGTTAGATTGTCATACTTTAACTCGGGGAACTTGAGTGCAGTTGCATCAACACTAAAATAGTCCCTCTGTTGAATTTGATATTCAACGCCACCTGTTAATGAAAGCTTATGGATATCGTTAAAAGTCTTTGTATAGGTCAGGATATTTGTACTTTGCAGGAATATTTGTTCAGTGGACGCACGAGAGGCTGATGACTGTTTTTCCTGTGCATTCAATCTAAAGTTCTTCCTTTGAGTACTAGAATGACTTGCACCAAAACCCAGATCGAGGGTCAATCCTTCAATTATCTGGTAAACAAATCCGCCACTAGCATTAAATGCATTATTTTCTGAAATAGCATCATTTAAAGCAAGTTCAATGGGATTAGCATTTATTGAACAGATAGGATCTCTAACTGTAAGCACTCCAAATTCATCATATGCGGGAGTTGTTGGAGACCATATAGTTGACTGTGAAAGAGGACCATAAATATTATAATTACCGCTTGTATTATTATTTGTCCTTCTGGTAAAACTTGCCTTCAGGGTGGCTTTAAGTTTGTCTGAAATTTTTGCATCAATATTAGATCTTATTGAATATTTGTTATAATAAGAATTAATAAGGATACCATCCTGATCGAAGTAATTACCAGAAATAAAATAAGTTACGTTTTCAGTGCCACCCGAATAGTCTAATTGGTGTTCCTGTCCATTCCCGGTCCTCACAACTTCATTCTGCCAATCGGTACCCCCATTTTTTATGAAATCTTCAACCTGAGCATCAGTAAATCTAGGTGCATAACCTAAAGCGTCGGCCCTGTCATTTACTGTTTGAGCAAAATTGCCGGCATCCATTATATTCGATAGTTTAGCCACTTTGCTTGTAATAAACCGGGATGTAAATGAGAACTTAGGCTTACCGGAGACTCCGCTTTTTGTAGTAATAAGCACTACTCCGTTTGCTCCCCTGCTACCGTATATGGCAGTAGATGACGCATCTTTTAATACCTGGATGGTTTCGATATTGGAGGGATTGACATCCCGAAAATCAGCACCCACCAACCCATCAATAACAAACAGAGGGTCATTGTTACCCGTTATTGAGTTTGCACCTCGGATTCGAATGATAGATGTACCTCCTGGTGCTCCGGAAGAATTCATTATGTTGACCCCAGCTGACCGGCCCTGAAGTATCTGGTCGACACGGTTAACCGGTTGATTTCTATATTCATCCTGCTTTACAGCTGTTATAGAACCTGTTAAGTCAATTTTTCTGGCAGTACCATATCCAATAACAACAACCTCTCCCAGTCCAATTGCCGACTCAGTCATTGTTACATCTATTTGGGTCATTGTCCCAATACTGACTTCCTGTGGCTCCATTCCAATAAATGAGAATGTAAGGCTTTTTGATCCCTGAGGAACTTCAATACTGTACTTACCGTTTATATCGGTAATCGCTCCCACAGTTGTTCCGGTTACAACAACGTTTACTCCGGGAAGAGGTGTACCATTGTTGTCGGTAACAGTCCCGGTTATTTGTTTTTGCTGGGCATCGGTTCCTGATGCAATAGCCAGTAAGTTATTCTCCAGGGGATCAGTGGTTAGTAAGATTTGCCTGTCTAAAACTACATAATTGACATTAGTGCCTTTAAATAATTCAGGAAGAATATCGGTAATCAGTTTATTGTCGTCCTGAATACTTACAATTCTATTGACATCAATCTGTTTCTGGTTTAAGATAAAATAAAATTCACTCTGTTTTTCTATCTCATCCATTACCTGTTCAAGACTTTTGTTCTCCATGTCTAATGAAACCTTCGCTACCTGGGAATAGGCAGGAATAGCCAGAACATTTGAAACACTAACCACAATAAGGAAGAATACAATTTTTAGTTCCATGATTAGTTTTTTTAGGGTTGGGTGTAATAACATCCATAAATTAAAAAAAATTTCCATAACTTTGAAAAGTTTTAAGATTAGGTTATTATTTTTAAATAGTAACTTAGCAATACATACAGGAAGGCGGTTCAATCGCTTTCCTGTTTTTGCTGGTAAAAGACTGTTCCATAGGCAAATGTCTTTAAAATTTGTAATCAGATTATTTGGTTCTAAGTGTAATTATCACCTTCTTTTTAGCATAAGTCTCATCCGGTTTGAGATTCCTGTTTTCAATTCTGTAATCTAATAGCATAGTGCGTTTCAATAAATAAAGGACCTCTTCCAGGCTTTCGTCAATGAAAGTGGCCCGTAACCTCTGCTGCTGAGAAACAATGCCATTTATTTCAACATCAACATCATACCATCTCTCCAGTCTCCTTGCAATAACATCAATCGGATCATTCCTGAATTCCAGCTTACCTTCTGTCCACGACAAATATTTGCGAGGGTCCACTACTTCAGATGAAAAATCCTTTTGAGTTTTGTCATATACAACCAGATCATTAGGTCTCATGGTGTACGATTTATTTATTTCCTTATCATTGAATACCAGTTTCCCTTCCTCAAGAACCACTTCGACATTATTCTCATTTTTATATGAAGCTATATTAAATCGGGTGCCTAAAACTTTAACATTGACTTCATTAGTGTTTACTATAAATGGCCTTTTTTTATCCTTAAAAACATCAAAAAAAGCTTCGCCTGTAAGAGTTACCTGGCGATCAGCATTAAAATTTCCATTGTATTTTACACTCGAATTGCTGTTTAACCACCCGGTAGTGCCGTCAGGCAGGCTGAACTGTGCCCGAGTCCATGCCGGAGCCTTAATTTCAACCCAGGTTTCCTTCCCTGCACTGTTATTTACATAACCTTTAATACCC
>DATKUO010000076.1:0-3111 GCA_035530515.1 Bacteroidales bacterium | reverse complement strand
CCATCTCCAAGGTGTAAATACATTTACAATTCTCCCATGTCGGTATTGTGAAGTAAATCAAGATAAGGTTTAACGAACTTTTGAAACAATTCATAAGTGGCTTCAATATCAGACATAGCATCATGAGCATTGATATGAATCTTGAAATATTCCGCTACAGTAGAAAGTTTAAGATTAACAATACCAGGAAGATTACCTGCTAAAAAAGCCGCAGAAACAAAGGAATAAACGTCAAAAACATAATGAAAAAAATACGAACCAAAATACTGATGGTTATTAGCTATAAACCATTCACGAAGAAAGTCTTTGTCGAAACCAACATTGTAGCCGACAATAGCAAATTTATCAGCTTTGTTATATTTATCAATAGAACTATCAAGAAGATTACAGAGGCGTGAGAATTGGACCTTGCCTTCAGTGTAACTTGAAATTTCTTCAATAGATTTATCGGCTATTTTCAAGGCTTCGAGATCGCATTGTTCAGGGTGTAGCGGTCGAATTTTTATATCATATTTTTTCGTTTCAACACCTAACATTTGAATAATCAAAGAAAGTTGATGTATTTCGTGAAAACCTTTGGTTAAACCCGTTGTTTCGGTATCCATAAAAAAAAGTTTCATACTATCCTCCACAAAAAAAGCCCGGGCTCTGGTAAACCCGGGCAATTGTCAAAAAGCCAAAAACAAAAAATATCCTCAATAACAATAATATAAAACTTAAAGGAAGGAAAAGAGAACTAAAAAATTAATAGACGTGAAATCTTAATTTTATAAAGCAAGTATCCTGTGCAGCATTGCTACTTGAAATAGAAGCGCTTATTCTTGTATTAGCTGGAATAATAATTGTTTGGAAAGGTTGTGAACCTTCCTGAGATTGAACGGCGTTACGATAAAAATCAAATTCACCAATTAAAACTTCAGAAAGTGCGGCTCCCATATACAAAGCCAAAAGATAAGAACCATTAGCAGAGATAGTGCTGACTGAAATAAAGTGAATATCAAAATCTGCAGCAACAGTATTAACAGGAATAATTTCAGTAGGAGCGGGAAAAGCTGCCCAGGCTCCAGCCGCTTTCTGTAATTGAACAGGATTAGCAAGGTGCGGATAAACTTGTGAAAGAGAATGGACATGTTCATCCAAAACAGATAATTTGTCCCATGAATTCGCTCTACCTGCTATATGTTCAGCCATTACGAAACCTCCACTTTACCGGTAGTAGAAAGCGGCGACCAAAAGCAATAAAACCTAAGGGCGCCCGCGTCTATCTGAGCGGATAACGTAAGAATAATATTATTACCATCTGTTATGATATATCTGCGGATACGTTCAAATGGTTCAATTTCAAAATCAGGAGTTTGATCGACCCAAATACCTCGTGCATCAAGATTAGTTGAAAGGGAATCAACTATCATAGCGTCAGTGTTACCAACAACACCAAGGCGAATAAGACCGGCAGCGGCACTTGTAACATCTGTAACGACAACAGGGATAACAGAAACAAGAACATCGCCGGTAACTGTAAATAAAGGAACAACGCCGACATCATTATCAAATGTTATATTTTGTTCAAGTCTGTGCATACCAAGTGCTTCAACAAGTCTCAAAAGTGACATTATAGCCAACCTTGATTAGTAAAAAAGGAAATATCAATTATTTCAACATCGTGCAATGTAAATGCTACACCTGCCCCGCCCCTGAACAACTGCTCGGTACCATTTGGGGTAACAGTAACATCATTACCTGAAGTGCCAGCATTAATAATTTTTAATCGCCGGCCAGGGACACCTGTAGGGAGAAGAATTGAGAAAGCTCCTCCATCGGTGTCGATGGCAAATTCTTCATCTTTTAATTGAACCGTATAGGGAGAATCACCATCATCTTTATCGGAAGGAAGAGACAACGACGGATAGATTGAAGAATGGATAGTACGGCTGTCAATCCCTGCACCTACAATAGTCCTTGGTGGATAATTAGGAATTAGCACAAGTTACACCCACATAGGTTGAACATTTGTAAAAAAAGGAACACCTTCGAGGATTTCACCTCCGGCAAGGACGGCATAGAGTTTGAACCACCATTTGCCGGTTTTTGTATTTGTGGCAGCAGGAACAGAAGCAAATAACGCATTCTGATCAATAACAAGACCAGACAGAGTACCTTCAACACCATCCGGATCTTTATATTTAATTTGAAGAGTTGAAGACCCGGCCAACGAACGCCCCTGATTTTCTTTAGCTACGACAGAAAAGCCCTGATTGACATGGATAACATCAGAAGGTTGATAGGAAGAAGAATTCGATATTTTTTCACCTAAAAAATTCACTTCCACTTTTGTATAGATGTTAGCACACCGAGCACCAGAAACATTTTGAAGCGTGACTCCGATTTCCAAATCAGCTAAATCTTCAGCAGTCCATGGTAAACCTGACGTAGGATTAAAATGCCAAACATTAGAATAGAGTGTATATTCAACAGCACTTGGTTCTATTGTTGATGATGAATCATTAGAACCCAAAGTGCGCAGAAGAATTTGAAAAAGTGAAGCCGGTGCGGCAGTTTTTCTGCAAAGGGCATAAACTGTAACCGAACCAACGAAGATAGATAAATATGTTGGAATAGAATCAAGAACATATAAATCATCATCAATAGCTGCAGTGTTATAAACATAAGAAATAACCCCTCCGGTAGTATAAATATCCCGCGTAGCTTCCCAATTTGCTAAAGCAACAGGCTCCGCTGTAAGGGCCGTATTGTCACCTGCGCCGGCAGGATATAAAAAAATGAAAGACATTATTCATCTCCTCCAGAAAAAGGATGATAATTTACTGGATTTTCTATCGAAGTTAAAATCTTATCAATATTATCAGTAACAGAATCGATTTTACCTTCAAGGTCTGTGATTTTATCCTCAATCATATTATTATCCCTTGAGTCTTTGTGTTCAGGTGTTTTAATTTCTGAATCTTTACCTTTTTTGAAAATAAGTTCTGGATCATGTGCTTTGTCATAACCCAGCTCCATGGCACCCGTTTCCGGAGATATCACGCCATTTAATACTTTACGTTCTGAGTTTTCAATTTCAAAACGCTCTGCAATAGCGATATCTTTTCG
>DATKUO010000075.1:0-2103 GCA_035530515.1 Bacteroidales bacterium | reverse complement strand
ACACAAAGGGATCATTATTAATCCCCCGCGTCCAATACCATCAATCTTTTTCGGTGAAAGATATTGGAAATACGATGTCTTAATTAATAACAATACCATATCTGTTGGATCACCTTGGATAAAACTACAACCATGAAACTAATAATATTTATTACAATTTGTGCGGCAATATGGATACTGGTTTTGATCCTGTTTAAGCCGAAAGTTCATAAAATGAACAGATCTGAAAAAACCATTTTCAAAAATGCCATGAAAAAGATTCAAAGAAATGGCAATAAACCAAGAATTATTCCGTAAATTGCAGTAACAAATTGTCATTAATACTTAAATACATGAACTATAAAGAGCGATCCGGGCATACAATAAAGGAGGCATTCACCAAGTTCCACCTAGAAAACCCCCAAATTTATAAGTTATTCAAAGTTTATTTCAATTACCTCCATCACCGGAAGGGCTGGCAAAGGGTATCTGCTAAGCTAATCATAGAACGGGTAAGAGCAGAGGTACTTGTTGAAACGAGCGATCCCGAATTTAAGATCAACAACAATTTTACGACGCATTATGCCAGGTTGTTTGTAAAGGAAAATCCACAATATGAGAAGTGCTTTGAATTTCGTAGCCTAAAAAGTTAGCCATGAACTTTACTCAAAGTGAAATAGTTGATCTTATAAAGTTTTGTCGCCGGTATCAGGATATAATACCGGAAGATATAACTACCTGCATTATTAACAATCCCGATATTAAAACCGGATTAAAAAGATTAAGTAACGGATTTGATAGGACACCTATTAATTCGCATTTAATACGCAGGCCAACTACAGAGAAGATAATCAGGTTAATTTCAAGATATCACGGATTGCCGGTTTTGAAAGTTAAATCCCAATCAAGGAAGGAGAAGTTAGTAAGGACAAGGCAGCAGTTTTGTTTGATAGCGATACTGTTTAAATATTCTCAGGAAGCGATAGGCATGGAAATTGGCGGGCGGAATCATTCAACTTCCTTTCATAACAAATCACAGGCTTTGCAATATTGCGCTACTGAAAGGGATTATCTCGATGAAGTCAACGAATTGATAAATCTTTTCCCGAGATACAAAACAGTACTCCTGGAAAGGCTTGAATTACTAATGGAAAAATCATAAATATATGGCATTTGAGAACTTAAAAAAAGGGAGTTTTGTAGCATTCCGCAATGTAAAGCAAAAGGATACACATCCTGATTACCGGGGAGAGATCAATATAAACGGAGAAATCAAAGAGATTGTAATTTGGCTTAAACTTGATAAAAATGAGGACCAGTTCTTATCCGGTTCGGTCAATCCGCTAAAGGTTGGGACTATTAAATCAGGGATATCCACCAGGGATTTGAGCGAAATTGATGAGGCAAAAGGAATATAATGAACAGCCGCCCGAACTGACCAGGGAACTCAATGTTTCCAATCTGGTTATTCACATGGACGGATTGATAAAAGAAGTAATAAGTTATGCGAAAATGTATGCAGGGAAATTAGGGCCCGAAGCGAATGAAGTGTTAAAAACCATTATTGAGAAACTGGATAAAATATGAAAAACCCCTTAATTGAAATAATAAGCACCCTCGTGAAAGTTGGTAATTTAGGAAAGGCAATCTTCTTTTATTTATTGCTGGGTTTTGCTGTCATTATCTATTGCATCATCCTGGTTGCTCCCCTTGCGCTTTGTGTATTGATGGAAAATTACATATGGATATTTTTGTATCTCCCAATATTAGGTATCATGTTGACAGTAGATTGGAAGGGAAAATTATGAAAAGGCAAACCAAAAAAATAGATCTTGCAACCTGCTCGAATACCGATTGCCCGATAAAATGTAAACGGAAACAATTGAACGGGATGCATTATTTCATGCCTGGGAAAAACGAACTAACTAATCAGTATTATTGTTTACATAGAGCATTATGAAACCAGACAAAACAAATAAGGACTTTTGCCCTTCCTGCAACCAACGATGGGAAGACTGCGATTGTGATGAATTATTCCCGATGTCATTAATTTTAGAAATTGAAGATGAATTAACAATGAAATCAAAACCCATGAACCCCGGCGACATAGTAGAGATTTTCACA
>DATKUO010000074.1:0-34560 GCA_035530515.1 Bacteroidales bacterium | reverse complement strand
TCCATTTATTATGGTAATCACATCCGGGCACATCTCTTTATAGAAATCTGCCTGTGAGTTTTCGGTTTTGTTGATTGTTGCCGTAATGATATCGCTACCATCTTTACCACGTGTATATGTGCCTTTCATCTGCATTGCCATCGGCATAGCAACAGGTAATTCAATATTGTTTGTACCGCTTTCGTCTTCACTGAACCGTCCCAGGCAGGCATCATAGCTTTTGTTCTCATAAGTTTTAATAAAGGGATCTTTTTCTTGATTGATCGTGCACTATAGCTCCTGTGGACAAGAACAGGATTGCCAGAAGAATTATATATGTTGTTTTCATCCGCACAAAATTATTTTTAACAGGTCGGATGGAGCTCGCATGTTGATTTTGTTCATGCAAGTTTGTGTTTTTAGTTAAACATGCTCGGTTCATATTATTAAAATTTATTGTTATGGCATCATATCAGGCATCTCCATTACCTGGTACCCCTCGGGAATTGAGAAGCTTTTAGCATCGGGTGTCCATGGTTCAATATCTCTCAACTCCATACCTGATCCCTGGGAGCCATCAATATGGTTGATTATCTTCATTGGGAATTTGTATTTATCGGATGTCCATACAGTAAACATTTTCTGAGTTACCTGCCCGTATTCATCGCCGGTTATATTCCACAGTTCAGATTTTGTACATTTTACTCCATTGATAGTCTCGGATCCTATCTCTTTAACAGTTCCATCTTTTTCATAGTATTGATATGCACTGACCGGATCATTCCCCATACTCATAGAGCTTCCTGCTGATCCCTTCATTGCCATCTTCTGCTGAGGCATAAGTATTAAAATTTCAGGAGAGTCCTTTTTAACAATAACAACGCCCTCCTGGCCATTCTCATTAAATTCGTAACGATAACCTTCATCGGCTGAGAAGACTTTAAAGCTCCGTGCCTGTCCCAAGTTATTAAATACCATTTTTGCCTTGAACTGAGCGGACAATGGAAGAAAGAACAAGCTTACTACAAACATTAGGATTAATTTTTTCATAATTAGCTAATATTAAATGTGTAAGGTTATAAGTATTGCTTTTTATTGGTACTTAATGCAATTCGAAGACCCGGATTATCGTTCCTCCTTCGAAATTTCTATATGCATTTTTCCCTCATGAACCTCAATAATAACATCGTCACCAGGTTCAAAATAACTACCAAACGATTCTGTTTCGTCAGCATATAGGCGTTCTGTGCGGTAACCGATTGGCATTTGCTCGGCTTCTGGCAAATCTTTGCCATCCCTCATTGGGATCCTGATAATTTTTGCCGGTTCAGATGTTTCGTTTTTCAGAGTGAAATTCCTAAGACCAGACCCAGAACCGATAGTATTATTTTTTTCATTTTATATCTGATTTTAGTTGTTTTTCACAAACTCCACTCTCCGGTTGCTTGCTTTACCTTCGGGAGTATCGTTGGTGCCTACTGGCTTGCTTTCTCCAAAGCCTTTAGATGTAATTCTGCCGGCATCAATTCCCATTGAGACAAGTTGGCTCATTACCGTTTTCGCTCTATCCTGGGATAGATTCTGATTAAGGTCAAAGTCACCATCGCTGTCGGTATGACCTTCAACACTGACACTTACATCAGGATGCTCATCGAGTAACTTAAAGATTTCATTTAAAACGCCCATTGACTCTGGTCGCAGGCTTGCCTTTCCAACATCAAACCTTATCCCATTGGATACTATCTTTCCATCCTGGAGAAACCTGTCGTAATATTTAACACCTCCTTCAGCTATCCTCAAGTTTTTGACATAATAATGCCCTTCATTTAAAGTTCCGAAAATATAAGTATATAGGGTAATTCCTTTCGGGTCAAAATCCATTCGTGGAATATTTACTAACCTTGTTTCATCAATATAACCCTTCAATTTACCATTGGTATATGCAATGGCAATATGAACCCATCGCCTTTCAGGAAGTGTTTTGTCAGGGATTTTGCTAAAATTATTGGCCCACCCCATCTCATCTTGACTTATTTTAAAGGATGTATATCCTGTTGGGCTATCTGATTTTTGATTTTTTCTATCATAAAGATGAACTTGAAAGGTGCCGCTTCCACAATACAAATCAAATTCTATAGTAAATATTTCGGGGAGATAATCTTTTTCAGGGTTTTTGAGATAAGGGACAATGCCGGGAGACCCAGCCCTAAACATAATGACATTTTCACCCCCTAGTTGAGCTATTTCTACATTTCCTTGTCTTAAGTCCCAACGCGAGGGGAACTCACCATTTTCTTCTCCAATAAGGTTATCCTCAAATATTACTTTATCGCCGGGTACAAAATCGTACTTATTCCAGGATAGTGAAAGTGCTGCATCCTGGTTTCCCGGAATGTCCCCGGACTGATTATTACCACTGGCCTTTTTAGTATCTGCTTTCGGAGCTCCCTCATCTGCACTCTTAGTGTCAGCATCTTTTTTTAAAGCGCCTTCAATATCCTCTTCCATTTTATTGAACCCGGCATTTACAGCCTCATTGGCTTTTTTGTTAGCGCGTTTATTTGCCTCCTGATTAATTTTTTTCTTTAAATTAATTTTTATCTGACCTGAAACAGGTTGGGATAAAAATGTAAAGGCAATAATTAGGACCGTAATAATTACTGAATTTTTCATAGTATCCTGATTTTTCTTCTAAAATTAATTAATATTATTGTACGAATCAATAGTAAATGAGCCAACAGGCCACTTAAATTAGAATTGGTCAGAGAAGTACAGTTTTACTCAGTAATTATTCGTACATGTGATCTTTGATAGCCTGAACCACCTGTTTCTTAAGATTGACTGAGACAGGGATATTAGTACCATCTTTTAGCTGAAGATACCCACCGTCTCTTTTAACAAACCTGTCGATATGGTTTATGTTAACTAAATGTGACTGATGAACACGTATCAGACCCGATCCGGAAAGCATTCCTTCATACTCTTTAATGGTACGGGATACCATTATCTTTTTTCCCACTGTGAGCCAGAAAGTGGTGTAGTTGCTGTCAGCTTCAGCCCGAATAATATCGCTGATTGAAACAATATGAAGATGTTCAGAGGTAGGAAGTATAATTCGTTTTAATTGTTTTTTCCCCTGAAGATTTTCATTAAGAGCTTGTAGTTTAAGCTGTTCTTCTTCATGATTGATAACTTCCTTCGCTTTTTCAACAGCACTGCGAAGCTCATCAGTATCAAATGGTTTTAAAATATAATCGAGTGCACTCACCTTAATTGCATCAAGTGCATACTCCTGATGACCGGTAATGAAAATCACTTTGAAATTTACCGGCGAGACCATTTTCAGAAGATCAAAACCTGTTCCATCAGGTAGTTCAACGTCAAGAAAAAGAAGCTCAGGGGCATGTTGTAAGATGGCTTCATAACCAGCATTTATAGTGCCTACAGAAGAGATTATTTTTATATCAGGAAATTGTTCAGTAAGGAGTTTAGTAATTGTGTTTCTCACACTAAGTTCATCATCTACAATAATTACATTCATGTTCAAAATGTTTAGGGGTGCAGATTGTCAGTCGTAAATTTTTCGGTAAGGAAGCATCATGATAACTTTTATTCCGGAAGGTTTATCATCATTATAAAGATCAACAATTTCATAAATTATATTTTTTTTCCGTAGAGTTTTTCTGAAGTGTTCCAGTCGCTCAGAAGTAAGCTTTGTGGAGACAGATTGTTTCTTCCGGGTTCCTTTTGCCATTTCGGTAGCCTGCATTCTTCCCACTCCATTATCGGTAACTTCAAGTTTCATCAGTCCGTCACTCAGGCTGTATTCAATATTTAGTTTTCCTTTATTCTTTCCTGGGAGCAGACCATGTTCAATAGAGTTTTCAACTAATGGTTGTGAAAGCATTGGTGGAACAGAAAAGTTTTCCGGATCTTTTATTCCAATAAGGGAGATGCTATATTCAAACTCTGTCTCGAATCTCAATTGTTGTATATCGAGGTAAAGGTTCAGTGTCTCAATCTCTTTTTCAAGAGAAATAAACTCTTCCCTTGAATTCTCAAGTATATTACGCATCAATCGTGCTATCTTGGTAAGAAAAGTATTGGCTTTTTGTGGTTTGTCGGCGAGGATAAAATCCTGAACAGCACATAGTGAATTAAATATGAAGTGTGGATTCATCTGGGCTCTAAGCAGCCTTTGCTCGAGATCGATCCTTGCATACCTGGCACGTAGCTGATTATGACGTATATAAAGTGTAAACATAAAGGCAATCAAAACAATCAGAATAATCAATCCTTTAACATATTGGTTCTGCTGTTTAATCTTATTATCCCTGACCATTCGTTCTTCTATTTGTGCAAACTCTGCAGCTCTCTGTTTTTTGTCGTATTCATACTGAATCTCAAGCCGGGTGACTCTGTTAAGGAACTCATTATTGCTTATGCTATCCTGAATTTCATGGTGCTCTTTCAGATAACTGTAAGCCAGGTCGTTACGCTCCATCTGATTGTAGATATCGCTTAATAATGCAGAAGATTCCGAGATAACAATTGGCAGCTTCTGTTTTTTACCGATTTTGTAGGCTGCAAGGATATTTCTCAATGCCAGAGAGTTCTTCCCCATCGTTTTTTGAACATTTCCGAGAGTAACATAATCATTAACAAGTTCGGGGTCATCTATTTTTTTTGCAAGGTTAACAGCATTTGTTATATAATAAAATGCTGAATCTGTTTCATTATTTAATAGAAATGTGTTAGCGAGGTCATGATATGCTAATGCAATACCAGAAGGGAAATTCATCTTTTTGTTCAGCATCAGGCTCCTCCGAAGAAAAATAAGTGCACTGTCATGGTCAGCTTTTGAGTTATAAATCTGTGCAATAGTGTTACATGTTTTGCTAACTTCCCAGAGGTCGCCGGTAGCTTCGGAAAGTGGCATTTTCCGGAAGTTGAATTCCAGGGCTTTGTCCCAGTTTTTCTGGTAGTAATACATTAGTCCGATGCTGCCATAGGCTATAGAAATACCATTGGAATCGCCTTTCAATTCCCATAAATGAAGCGCTTCAAAGTAGGTATCGATTGCCTGGCCGAAAAGAGCCATATCTTTGTAAATATTTCCCAGACTGTTTAATGCATCGGCAAGAGGTATTGTGTCTTTTACCGAGCGAGCAGTTATGATGGCCTGTTGTATAAGCGCTCGGGCTTTATTAAAATCTTTCTGTTGTTTTGCCAGGTAAGATAGGGCGTTATATGCATTGACCATTCCACGTTTATCATCAGCCTGTTCAAAAAAATTCAGACTGAGGGCCCCATATCTTTCAGATTCTGCCAGGTCTCCCTTAAAACTATAAACGTATGCCAGGCCATAACAAGCCCTGGCTTTACCACGACTGTCATTAAGCTCCCTGTAAATATCGTAGGCCTGCATATTATAGTATGAGGCGCTGTCGTCTTTATTGTATTTAGCCAGGTATGCCATGCCCATAGCAAATGAAGCATCAGCAATTCCCTTCTTGTATTTCATTTTACGTGATTCTGCCAAGGCCTGATGAGCAAGGTAAATAGATATATCAGGATTCCTTCTGGCACTGGTTAATGCATCGCTGGTCTGATTATTGATAACTGAAGTATCTACCTCTTGCTGAGCAAATGCCGGACATTCTATGCAACTGAAAAGAATGAGCAGATATGTAATAATTGTTATAGGCAGGTTCGGCATTGTCCTTGAAAATATTTTTCTAACCTTCAATAATTTTAAAGTTAAAAAACCCCTTGTTATATTTGATTATTATTAGAAGAATTATATTTCTATGGGAACCAGGGGATAAAGGAACCTATCCTGTATTAAGGTTTTGTTCGAGCACACCATTAACTGAATTACCATTCCATGATATATTTCAGTTCTGTCAAGTTACAAGACAGTTGGGTTAGTCAATTTTTGAGATTGGAATTAATCTACTTAAGCAATTTCGAAATTCATGATTGTTTTATAAACCCGTTCACTGGTTTCTTCAGGTGACGGATTAAGTTCTGCTGTGGTGAATGAGCCATTCTGAATGTCGATCCTCTCGTATACCATAAGATAGAGATTGAATATGATCTCAAGGCTTAGCTGATACCTTGGTTCAAGAAGAGGTTTGATTTTATTTATAATATCATATGTCTTTTGCCGGTATTCGTCGGCGAGGAGATAGTAATGTTTTATAAGATTACGAAAACCAGAGTTCAACTGGATTCCTTCTGCGAAACCACGCATTTCTTCATGTGAAAGACCATTTTTAATTATCAGATCATCAGCGAAATAGCTGAGATTGTTAAGCTGGTCTTTCTGGAAATCACGGATTATATGAACAAGGTAACTAAAACTTGCACATGGTGTTGCAGCCCATTTTACATCGAAGGGAGGATTCTCATATTTTCCGTTCACTTTTAATAATCCGTTCAGATGTACAAATATGGATGCCGGTGCTACTGATGCTCCTCCTGCATACTCAAGGAATGCATCAATTGTCGGGAAGCCATCGTTATTAATGTCATAAATCATCGATTTTGCAAAGGCCTCTATTGGCCATAATGGTATCCTGAATTTTTCTACAGTATCTATTAGTTCAGCCTGAAGTGGATTGCATTCTTTTGAGATAATGATCATTTTAAGCCAATCTTCAACATTGGCTACAAATTCTTTTCGTTCATCAGGAGCTATAAAGCTGTTTTTTGCCTTATGGTTATCAATCATATCGTCGATAGCACGCATGAACTTATAACATGTTTTTGCAGCACAAAACCTGTCAATTTCCCAGAAATTAGCAGCAATAAGGATGTTAGGATGATCTTTAATCTGATGAAAATTTATTGAACTATGTATTTCTAAAAATTTCTCTTTTTGGGAATCCATTTATTCATGTTAATTAAATTTTTTATTCAGAATCCGTTCTGCTGTAAGTTTTGCAGAAATAAGAACATTTGGTATTCCGTTACCGGGATGAGTACTCCCTCCAACGAAGTACAGATTCCTGTAACTGTGATGCTGGTTATGCGGCCTGAAATAACCCATCTGCAAGAGGTTATGAGCAAGGCTCCCAAACACGGAACCCCTGGTTATATTACATGCAGATTCCCAATTTTCAGGGGTATAACAGATTTCAAATTTTATGTGGTCCTCAATATCTTCAAGACCAGCCTGTTTAAGTCTTTTCAAAACTGCAGAACGCGTTTTCTTTTTAAGTTCCTCCCAATCCTGCTTTTTCTTTTTATCAAGATGGCCGGCTCCTACAACAATTGAAAGTGTATCCTGATTTTCAGGAGCAGCTGAAACATCAGTTCTCACAGGAGCATGAACATAAAAGCTTGGATTATTACTTACTGATTTATCTATAAAGATTTTGTCAAGGCCTTCACGGAAATTTTCAGAAAGGAATACACTATGTTGTCCAATTTGGGGATAACTCTTATCGAGTCCCCAATGGTAGCAAATTGCTGAACAGGAATATTTCAATCTGTCAAGTTTTCGGGATTTTCTGCTTTTTGGCAATAATTTCCGATAGACGTATGGAAGATCTGCGTTTGCAACAATGATATCCGCTTTTATTTCAGATCCGTTGCCAAAGACTACACTTTCAGCTTTTCCCCCTTCAATATTGATATTCATAACAGGTTTATTGTAATTAAACCTGACTCCCGCCGATTCTGCTGCAGATACTAGTTTTTCAACAATAGCGAACATCCCCCCTTTCGGGAAGAATGAGCCATCGGTCAGTTCTGCAGCCGGGACCATCGAGAACAGTGCTGGAGAATTAAAAGGACTCTGCCCGACATATATATTCTGGAAGGTATAAGCCATTCTTAAGTGAGTATTACGAAAGAATTTTTTTACATACCTGTAATTTGAAATATAGGTTTTAAGTTTAATAAGAAGTCCAACATTTCTGAAATTTATAAACTGGAAAAGGTGATCGAAATTTCGTCCGATCAGTTTTCCTGTTCCAAGTTGAAAGATCTCATACCCGTCGGAAACATATTTCTGTGATTTTTTGAAGCTTCCGGGCTCTATTGATTCAAGCTGGCTTCTCATAATGTTTTCGTCAGTGGAAAAGGTAATTATTTCATTATTGTCAAAATAGATTTTATAGAGGTCTTCTAAGGGGATTATATCATTGTTTTCAAAGAGAGGGATCCCAAGCGAATTAAATACTTCCCTGTAGATATTAGGCATCATAAGCATTGTTGCTCCAAGATCGAACCGGTGTCCATCGCGCATCAATTGGCCACAGCGTCCTCCCGGAGAGGAGTTTTTCTCATATATATTAACACTATATCCATTATTAGCCAGGTAGATTGCTGTCGCAATACCTCCAACTCCTGCTCCAATGATCACTGCTGATTTGTTTCCAGACATAGAAAAATCTTCTTCCTTATTATAAAATACAATCTAAAGACATGCAATAATTCAAATAGTCCCCTTTTGGGGCTCCAAATTAATACATTCTCAGATAATATTTAAATTTCCGTATTCTGGGTTTAAATATTAGTATGTAGGTTGGAGTTCAATCTTTAAATCATCTGTAATTTCAAATAACCATTTTTTAAAAGGAGGAGGACCAAATTTTCCTATTACATTATTTGAAAATCCATAACCTTCTGTTGGCTTCCCGACGATATTTGTCTCCATTTTTCCATTGAGGTTTTCATCATGATAATATCTTACAGCATATCTCCCGGGTTTGAGATTATTTATAGAGATAAAGCACTTTTTGTCTTTTATTGTACTCATCTCCTGAGTAAGAATCTTTTCATATCCACTTCAAAGCCACCACGGGCTATCAGGCCGTGAATGTACCCTTTTTCATAGGCCTTATCTCCATCTTTCAAACGCGCAAAAAAGTTTATTATCCAGGCCCGGCTCCATCCCGTGTGGCCACCTCCATTTGAAAGGCGATAATCGATAGTTTTTTGTGCAGCTTTAAGAAATTCGGCGTTATGTTGCTCTGTGATCTGATTTCCAGGATGCAGTCCATACAAAATTCCGCGGCCTCTTTCATTATCGGGTATGATTTATTTCTCAGATAAACAATATCTCCTCCAAACTGATAATGATCCCAGATATTCTGACAGCTCCATGCAATGCCCATTGGCCACATACCATATCCGATTGCTCCTGTTGGTTCTGTAAAGAGCCAGGGGTCAGTTGTATAATGTGCTACAATTCCATGCATTCCATATACCTCCTTTGCAGTACGACGGGCATTCGGACGCAGTGCATCAATAAAATCGATAAAAGGTTCCTGTAGCTCTCCAAGGTTAGTAATCTCTGAGGGCCAGTAATTCATCTGAATATTAATATTTATATGATAATCTGCACTCCATGGCGGATGCAGACCATCGGCCCATATCCCCTGAAGATTAGCAGGAAGACCGCCGGGGCGGGAGCTGCTGATAAGCAAGTACCTGCCAAACTGATAGTATAATTCTATAAGATCAGCGTCGATATAACCATTTTGCATGGCTGTTATCCTGGCATCAGTTGTAAAGAAATTTCCATCGCTTGAACCAAGGTCAAGATCAACACGTTTAAACAGTGACTGGTAATCAGCAATATGGTTCTTTTTTACATTTGTATATTGTTGGTTTACAACAGCATCCATTTGTGATTTAGTAAGTACTGAGGGATCAGCACCGAAATAATCTGTTGCAGCCGTCAGATAAATAGTAACACTATTTGCTTTTTCAATCCTTATACTATCTCCATCAGAACTAATGTTTCCACCTTCGGTTATCAATCTCATACGTGTATACATTTTCACACCGATCCCATCGCCGACATGCTCACTCATTATGATTTCGTTATCTGCAACTTTTATTGAAGATTTATTTTCTTGTCGCGAAAGCCATGAGTTAAAAGTTATTTCTCCGGGCTTATCAGCAGTCAGGCGAACAACAATAGCCTGATCAGGGGCGCTTGAGAAGATTTCACGTGTAAAATTTACCTGGTTGAAAGAATATGTCACTCTGGCAATTGCATCTTCAATATCCAGCTCCCGGTGGTAATTGGTTACCCCTCTAAGTGAGCCGAAGTCGAGATATAGATCGCCAAGAGCCTGGTAGGTAGCAACAGGATTTTGACCCCCTGAAGCCCAGTTAGTCAGGGAAGTTTGTGCAAGGTTTACTGCAAAGACACCACCTTTTTTCCATCCCTGTATAGTATCGGCAGTTACAGTTCGTAAGATTTTTTCTCCTTCAGTGACCTGCCCAAGTGCAATACTGATCGATCCTGTCAATAAAAAAATTGTCGTTAAAAATTTAGTTTTCATTTCTGTTTTTCAATTAATATTTGATTTGTTTGTATTGTGACCGATAAGCTATTTCTCTATACTATACTAAGTTAAACATATCTTTTCATATACCAATCTATTTATTTAATTAGTAAGGGCTTAGGTCATTATTATAAATGTGAATAATTAATTAGTATATCTCAAGTTTTGGTAAACATTTGTCAAACAATTTAATTTTGACTTTGTTCAATTGCAGTAAAAACTGTGTTTTATTAGGAATAGAATATCGGGGATTATTAATATGATGCAAAATCAAATATAAGTCATTCCCAATTATTTCTGGACCCTCTACCCCGTACTCCTTCCCTTTAAGCTAAGGTAGGAGGGTGTAATTCATCATGAAGGAGGATGGGTAAAGAATATTATTCTTGATTATTGATAAATATTTTTTATTAATATTATAAGTTGAATTTTAGAATAAAATTAACTTAATATTTCAGATCAAAATTAATAATAATTGAATTATGAGGTATAGAAAACTTGGTAGAACAAACTGGGAGGTTAGTGAAATTGGTTATGGTATGTGGGGAATGGGAGGATGGACAGGTTCAGACGATGAGGAGTCCATGCAATCACTTCAGCATGCCCTTGATCTTGGCTGCAATTTTTTTGATACTGCCTGGGGTTATGGACGAGGAAAGAGCGAAAGCTTGCTTGGCGAACTGGTAAGGTCAAATAATAACAAAAAGATATTTACCGCAACAAAGATCCCCCCCAAAAATTTCAAGTGGCCCAGTAAACGGGAGTACACCCTTGATGATTGTTTCCCTCCTGATCATATTCAACAATATGTGGAAAAGAGCCTTAAAAATGCAGGACTTGATTCTTATGATCTGATGCAGTTTCATACATGGGAGGATCTTTGGCTGGACGATGACAGATGGGTTACTAAAATGATGGATCTCAAATCTCAGGGACTGTTCCATGCTATTGGTATAAGTATGAACAGGTGGGAGCCATGGAATGGAGTAAGGGCTGTAAAAAGCGGAATAATAGATTCAGTACAGCTTATTTATAACATTTTCGACCAGAATCCTAAAGATGAACTTCTTCCTGCCTGCAAGGATCACAATGTTGGTGTTATAGCACGGGTGCCTTTCGATGAAGGATCTTTAACAGGTTTACTCACAAGGGAAACAACCTGGCCAAAGGGCGATTGGAGGAACACCTATTTTGTTCCTGAAAATCTGATATCTACCGTTGAGCATGCCGATGCATTAAAACCATTAGTTCCTGAAGGGATGTCAATGCCGGAAATGGCGTTGCGCTTTATTTTAGGAGAAGCTTCAATCAGCACCATTATCCCTGGAATGAGAAAATTATCACATACCGAAATGAATATTGCTGCCAGCGATGCAGGTCCGCTTGATTCAGCATTGATGGAAAAACTGGAAAAGCATCGCTGGGACCGTGAACCAACAGATTGGTCACAATAATTGGAAGGTTCAGTGCCCTTCTCAATATTAGAAATTTGTTAATTCTACATAATGAATAGTTATAAGTTGATTAAAACTTAGTGAAGTGAAAAAAATAAGAATAGTGTTCTCTTTGATGGTGGTTCTGATGTTTGTTATTTCATCTAATACATACTCTCAGTCAGGTAAAATACCGCCATTTAAAATGATTCAGGCTAATGGGAAACTATTCAGTGCACAGGATTTGCCAATAGGGAAGCCAGTAATTATTATATATTTTTCACCGGATTGTGAAGATTGTCATAATTTTATTGAGGCCATGCTATTACGGATGGATGATTTCTGGAATGCATCAATTGCAATGATTACTTATCAACCCGTCCCGAATGTTGCACAATATGTATTAAAAAATAAATTAAATATATATCCGAATATTTATATCGGTACGGAGGAAAACTTCTTTGTTGTCAGGTACTATTATAATGTAAAGCGATTCCCATTTATCGCATTATACAATAAGAATGGCGATTTGATAAAAATATGGTCTAAAAATGAGAACATTGATGATTTATCAAATCGGCTCAACGCTCTATGACCTTTATAAACATTGATATTCTTTTGACCTACAGGATTATCGCTTAGATAATTCAACAATATCTTTTACTTCAAGAACAGGTTTTTCATAACCCTTACTGGCCTGAATTTTCAATTTTAGAAAATTTTTAAAATTCTTACGATAAATATAATAATTTTCAGTGAAACCTCAATCAGGGTGTATAATAGATACGATAAAACCTGGATTCAAGCGGAGCTAAGCTCAGGGAATTATTAATAACAGCTTTCCCTGTAACATCAACTTCATTAATTACCAATTCTTTTCCGGTAAGTCCGTTTTTAAGATTTATCAATGCATTCTTCCCGTCAGATTCACGCAGATGTATAATGGAAGATTTACCATCAGCGTCAGGTTCGGCGCTTACCATAATAACATTTGCAGGCCATCCTGTAATAAATGATCCTTCCCAGTTGTTATCCCCTGGTCCTGATCCGGGAAGTATTCGGGTTAAATAGGGAATGCGGCAGCCCCAGCCGAATCGTGTTGCAAAACTGTTTGAAATATCAGAAGTGGTTGTCAGGTAATAGGTCCATGAATGTTCTCCGCGTTGGTCGGCATTAAAATTAGTCACCCAGTAATTATTCATAGGCCATGAGAACAGATTTGTGCTCTGGGGCATTGAATCAAACCGCACTGCATCAATAGGTGAAGAGGCTATGGGTTTGCTTCCCATGCATACGATTCTTTAAGTGCACGCTGCTCCATGGTTGGCTGACTAAGTGGTTCCCGGACGCTCTCAGAATAACCCAAAGTATGTTCAGTATAAAACAATAAAGCATTGTTGGCAAGAGAGATATTCATACCTATCTCATCAGGAAGTTTAACTCCTGCTAATGCAGCCATCGATAGTCCGGCTTCGTTTGCTGTAAGAGATGAAGAGGCTAAACGTGTTGCTGCTGTTTCGCGCGCTGAGGCACCAAAACCATCTGTCCACCAGTCAGTCCATGCACCCCGTATTACCGGAAACTCACTGCTGTGATCTTTTTCCATATCAATGAAAAAGGTTTCTGCTGTAGAGGTTGAAAGCTGAGGCCATACAAACATTTCATTCCACTCCTTAATAAGGTCGCTTGCAATTGTAGATGGAGGAGAATTATCTGTGAGGTATCCAGAATGCTGGATAGCCATCTCATCAAAAGGGTATTTTTTTTCATTGAGACTGATAAGATAATTGAGGAGATTGTTCTTAAACCTGTTTATATCTCCTGACTGCATTTCAAGAACAGTATTTCCGGTCATATAATGTTCAGCTCTGAATGTCAGCAACCTTTTACCAGAAGGAGATTCCCACCAGAACATTGTGGGTATATCAAAACAGATAAGTGCCCTGTGGCCGTGGGTTCCCATATTGAGGTATTTTACTCCAAGCTGATCAAAATAGTCATTCAGGCACCAGCCTATACCATTAACATCGTTCTGCATTGCCAGGGTAACCGGTATTCCCTTTTCTTTAAGTCTTCCAATTGCTTTAAGTGAGGTGGCAAGTATTTTTTCGTCGGGGATCTCATCGAAATTGAAATACATTCCTGTAACCTCAATTCTTCCCTCCCTGATACGCCTTATTAACCGTTCAACCTGACTTGCAGGTCTGCATTTAAGATACTCATCCACAGGCCATGACGCCTCGCATGTCCAGCGAAACTTCGCATTATCCGGATAGTTGTCTGTTGCGTCGCAATAGTCAAGAGCATAATCGATGTAGCGTAAGTGTTCCGCCAGGATTTCTGTCTGTGAGCGGGTATAGCCTATGTCGGTATGTGAATGCTGGATGAATTTTATTTTCCATTTTTTTACCGGATCAAGGGTAACTCTGCTCTTCATTGAGAAATCACCTGCTACAACTTTTAACTCAATTTCAGTTGGTTTTAAAACAGGAGTTAATCCCAGGTTTACAGTATTGTAACCGAATTTCAGAACTGTATTTTCAATCAGCTTGTCATCAGCAAATATTTTTGCATCAGCCTGCTGACCGAAATAGAAAATTCCGGCTTCAACAAGTTGCATCGGGGAAGATCCTCTCTTTAATATTGCCGGGAAGGGGATCAAAGTAACACCTGTTTTTACAGCTTTTTTGAATGTCATGTACCATGAAGTGAGATTCGCCCGGCTTCCTGTAACTTTTATTCTTAAAGGCTTTTCCGCTATTAATCTTTCAGCAGGAATTCTTAAAACCATATAACCATGATTATCACCATGCTGATCTACCATAATTGAATTAAAACTTAAGGAGGAACCATCTTCGTTTTCAATTATCCATTCGGGACATCCGTCGGTATAGAATGAAAAAGCGGGTTTGTCATCAACAGTAAGATCCATACGAGCCTTACCCGGACTTGATCCTAATGCTGCGACCCAGATAAAGGTGGCATACTTTTTACTGATACTGGTGGCAACAGGTTCTGTTTCCCACTCGATATAGTCCTTTCCGCTGGTAGCCCTTAGCAATAAACTCTCCCTATGACCCGGAATGCAGGAATGATAATCAAAATCTAACCCTGCAACTTTATTTGCATAACCATTTATCAGGTAATCAGCAGGTGTGATGAATGACCGGGCTTGCAGAAAACTCATTGCAAGGCTCAGAATTCCGAAAAGTAAAAATAATCTTCTCATAATGTAAATGTTTTTTCATTTTTTCTTGGCGTCCTTTAAGTTCTTATCCACCACAGGAGGCCTTAGCAGCATTGAGATTATAAAGTTTTATTTCACAAATGCCTTAATAACAACTGCTTCATTATCTGATTTATTTGTTATCCTGTAGCTGCAAGCTGAAGCCGGAATTATAAAAGTCTCAGCATAATTGAACTCCTGTGATATCCCATTTAAAGTTTCAACAATTATACTGCTTCCTTCTACCAGATTCAATACGTGGAATTTATTCTCTGTTCTGACATCAATGGAGTTTTTAATATGAAACCTGTGAACATCATATAAATGAGTTTCATGTGTCGGTAAATGGTAGAGCTGCCAACCCTCTCCCTTGTCAATGAGTGCCGGATGAGAGATAAGATTATCCTTTACCCAGGGACCTTTTCGATCGAAAAACAGGTTATTCATGCCTCTTTGTATATTTAGTGGACGTGGCTTTCCATCCAAATCAGGACGCAGCCAGTCATACATCTTGAATGTAAAAATATAGGGAGTGGAACTGATTTCGAGAACAAGGTTATTTTTCCCGGATCCATGTATTGTTCCAAATGGTATCAGAAACAGATCATGTTTTGATGCATTATGTCTCTGTACAAATTTTTCAAGATCGACTGGTTCTGATTTCTGATAACTTGTTTCAAGAGTCTTTCTGAAATGTGAAGGATCTATATTGTTCTGAAAACCAAGATATACAATTGCGTTATCTTTAGTATCAATTATATAGTAGGTCTCTTCCTGGGTAAAATTTTCTCCAAAATGGTTTTTCATATAATCGGGGCGGGGGTGGCATTGCACCGACAGATTTCCTCCATCGAAAGTATCGAGGAAGTCGAAGCGGATGGGGAAATCTGTACCAAAGCGGGGAAAACAATCACCAAGCACAGCTTCTCCTTCCATAAACATTAGACAATCAAATGACACTTCGAGCATCATTCCTGAACTTTCAAAAAGGAGTCCGTTTTCAGGGACTATCAACTCAAAAGACCAGGCATAGTTGGCAACTTCTTTATTCAAACCCCCGATATGATCCATGATCCATGTTCCACCCCATGTACCTGGTTCAAACCAGGGCCTTACCCTGAAAAGATTATGACTCATCACTGTCAGGGAATGCCTCAGGAGCCCGCCATTCATCCAGAATGGTGATTCGGGTCTCTGTCCATCGACAAACAGGTCAACTGCCTTTAAAATGCTTCTTTTGTGCTTATTCAGCACTATCCAGTCAACAAAGTAGAATCGTTTATACATCTCCTTTGGGTCAGTCGAAGTGGTTGCTCCAAGATTTGTAACGCTTCCTGCCCGTGACCGGAACTGTAATTCGTTTTTTGGAAGATCGATATATACAAGCAATCCTTTCCAGTCAGTAAGTGCCGCTCCTGGTCCGATTATTAAAGTAATATCAGCTTCAGAATCCGGTGATAATGCTTTTAAGCGGGGAGTGTCAAAAAAGTCTTCAAGATTCAGGTTTATCCGTTTTCCGAAAAGGGGATCATCTTCACCCAGAAAAGGGGAGATCATTTCTTTGATGTGATCGGGAGGTTTATAATAATCAGAAGTAGTCTTCCATACAGTCGTTGCCCCCTGCTTTTTTAAGTGTATGTCTAACACTTTCCGGAACCGGTCAAAGAAGACACCAATATAGCCATCAATAATAACTATACGGTGTTTTTTAATCTCGGCGGCGAGAGATTCAAATCCACTAAAGATTTGATTATCTTTCAGTTTGAATGAAGGATAGATATCATAATTTTCTCCGGGAAATTTCGGTTTCTTTCCCGGTATGAGATGTTGTTGGGTTTTTCTCCAATCTTTCTTCAACTTTAATCTTCCACATTAATTGTTATCACCATTATTCAAATGCGCTGTACCTCTTGTGATTATTTCTTTGACAGGATGGCAACAAATCCACCATTTTTGGCCATAGTCACTTTAATAGTCTCTCCGGATCTTATTGATTTTAAAGATTTTTTAATTTCCATTGGATATTTGTCCGAACTTTTATCGTCGGCCCAGATCTCTGCTTCATAGCTACCTTCGGGTAAAAAATCAAGTTTTACTTTAACATCTTTCCTTATGCTGTTATTCATTACTCCAACGAACCATTTTTCACCCTTTCGTTTAGCTAAAGCCACATAATCGCCTGGATAACCGCCAATAAATTTTATATCATCCCATACTGTAGGCACAATTTTTAGAAAGTCAGCTCCTGGTTGGTTCAGGATATTATCAGGATGATCACATACCACAGTGAGCGGGCTTTCATAAATAACAAATTTGGATAACTCGGCAGCACGGGTGTTCCATACCACAACTGGTACCTGCTGTTTATACTGTTCCTTTGTAACATTCAGAAAGGCACCAGGAGTATAATCCATCTGTCCGGCAAGCATTCGGGTGAAAGCAAGCTTGACATTGTGCTCCGGGCTCATCTTATCAGAGAATTTGTAATATTCGTTACCCATAACACCTTCGCGGGTTATCATGTTTGGCCAGGTTCGGATTATGCCATCTGGCTTATATGCCCCGTGAAAATCGACAAGCAGATGATTTTCGGCTGCATATTTAATAATATCGTGGTACCAGTTAACCATCTGCTGGTCATCGCGGTCCATGAAGTCGATTTTAATACCGGCAATGCCCCATTTATGGTACAGGGGGAATGCTTTTTTATAAGCTGAATTACGGTTGACATCGCTTGAATAGAGCCAAACTATAATTTTAACATTTTTGGATTCTGCATAGCTGATAATTTCAGGCATATTTATCTGAGGGGCCCATGATGTGATATCTGCTTCAGGCATATTAAACTTCCCATACCATTGCCAGTCAACAAGCATGTAAGGCCAACCCAAAGCAGAGGCCAGATCAATATATTGTTTAATGACAGGCATCTCCATCTTTGCTTCGCCACTCCACCAATGATCCCACGCACTAATGCCAGGTTTAATCCACGAAGGATCCTGTATTGCACATGGATCATTAAGGTTTTGAATGATCTCAGATTCTATTAGTGTCCCCGGAGTCTTCCCGATCAAGAGAACACGCCATGGAGTAAATACTTCATCGCTAAACCGCACTTTAACTCCATACTCAGGTTCATCGGGAACAGGAACTAGTTTTGTTGTTAGCTGGTTTGTGTTTCCATTTGTTCCAATATAGAATGCAGGATAATTATCAATTTTAGCTTCAGTAATTGCAACCCAGCAACTATCTCCATAATCCATTAAGAATGGCATTCCTGCAATAGATTTCTCTGTAAGATAGCTCAACGGGTGCTCAATAAACTCAGATTCATTTGATGAGGCATAAGCTCCGTATTCGACAACCCAGGCTTTGGGATTATCGGGAATGTTAAATGTTGTTAGTTCTCTAATAATCTGTCTGTCACCAACTTTAGCCGCTCTTGATAACTTGCATCGGAATGCGGCACCATCATTATAGGCTCTGACAAAAAGTTCTAACTGTCTCATCGGACCAGATTGTTCCTTTAGTGTCAGTTGGAGCTCATTATAGTGGTTTAATATTTCAGCATGTTTTGATTTAACAATGGGGATCCATGTCTCATTGGAAGTATTGACCAACTTATTCAGAATAGTGAAGTTTCCAACCATTGCAGGTTCGTCTTTAAATTCAAAGCCGAGTTGAGACAAGTTCACAATATCCCTGTCATGATATGTCACGGAATATGTAAGCATACTATCATTGCTGATAGTGACGACAATATTATTATCGGGCGATGAGACAGTGATCTTCTGAGCACTGGCTGTAATTCCTGCAAAAAGTAACAGGAGAAGAAAACTTTTTCGAACTTTGTTCATATCAATTATTTTACTGATTAATATATTCCATAACTATTGTCTTGAGAATATTTGCGAATTTTACTCCCGGGATTTCCTCTTTTGAAAAATACCGGGGGCGTTCGCCTTCCAGGAGGGTGATCTCTTCTATCGGGATATTTATTCTTCCGGTATAGATATATTTAATATTCTCATACGCGTCACCTGTAAGGCATTCATATTTGTTAAAAAATTTATACTCCTTCAGGTCAATATCTAATTCCTCTTTTACTTCACGTACAAGTGCTTCTTCCGGTGTCTCTCCTTCTTCAAGATGCCCGCCTATAAGGTCCCAGTGTTCAGGGAAAGGTATTCCGGGTTTATTATCACGCAGATATAGTAAGATCTCTCCATTGTCGTTTTCCAGGATAATAGCGGCAATTTCTTTCATATTTTCTATTCCACATATTTTGTTGATACTTCAATCCTGTTATTATCCGGATCTAATGTTTCAAATTCATAATATCCGTCACCTGTTTTACGGGGCCCACGTAATATTCTAAATCCGGACTCTTTTAATTCTTCAAGTTTCTCATCAACATCTTTCATATTATCCATTCCAAATGACAAATGGATTATACCCTGATACTGTTTTTCTATTTTGTCGTTAAGATTTTCAGGGATGCCCGGCTTCTTCATTATTTCAATTCTTGAGCCTGAACTAAAAGTCAGAAAATAGCTCTCAAAACCGGTGCTTTTATTAATGTATTTTTCATTTGACCTGCCATTGAAGTGGTTCACATAATACTCTTTTAATTTCTCCAGCTGATTTGTCCAGATTGCAACATGATCTAGTATCATTATTTTTAATATTTATTTTTAATGTTTTAGTTCCCCGATATCTCTGAATTTTGCAGATACAAAATCATCTGCATTGTGGGAAGTGACTGCCAGTCCGAGATAAACTTTTACTGGAAGCTCAAGAGTAAAAGTGGTGTATGCTTTCCAGTTTATTCCATCACTACTGTAATAGCCTGTAAAATTATTCTCAATACGTTGGAGTCGTATCCATGTGTTAGGAAATGCAACCGGAAATTCGGGTGTTCCTTCGAAATTCTCAGGATAGATAGCTTTCATGTCTCCTCCTTTTGCCGTGCGATACTGGAATTCAAATCCTCCGTTGTTTTTATTTCTAGGTTTGTTGTTTGGGAATACCTGGAAGTAAATATGCCGGCAGTCAGAAGTAAGATCTTCGCGTGCCATTATTCCTGCTTTGGTATAAAGATGCGGATCAGTCAGGCTTTCAATTCGTGATACCATATCAAAATTCCCGTCCCGCTCAATATATATAAAGTTGAATTCATCTTTTGTCCCCCATATATCAGTACCCCCCGCAGTTATATCAAAGCCATTATTCATTATTTTTACTGAACCAGCAATTGCAGGGTTTCCAATATCGATATATTTAAATTTCTCAACTGGAATCGGTTTTGCTTTTAAAGGAGTGTCATTTTTACGCTGCGCATTTGTAAGAGTACATGCACTAAGTATCAGAACTGTTATAAACAAAAAGGGAATAGCTCTTTTAATCATGATATTTTTTTTAACTAGTTATTTAGAAATATTTTAGTATAGTTACTGGTTAGTAAGAATCCAGGTTCATTTATTGTAAGTGATACTTATAAAAATATATCTCAAATCTAATAAAAAACACTGTAACTGTTACATGCCTATTTAGACTTACCTCCAGCCAACGGGTTCAGGGTAGCTGGGAGAGTTGGACTTTAGCCCACAAACCAGGGACTAAAGTCCCAGGGGAAGTGTTGCAATTGATTTTTTCTTCAGGTCAATAACAGTTAGCTTCAGCCAACGGTTCAGGACAGGTAAGAGAATCGGGCTTTAGCCCAACACTTTAATATTTGGCCTAAAAAATCCATCGAAGAATATATGCAACTATTCCAAACGGGGTGGTAGAGATCATTGGATGAAAACCTCTGTTGTAACCTTTTTTCTTATATTTCTTTACCAGGAAGTAGCGGGAAGCTTGAAAGAATTTGGATTTAGTTTTACTAATGAAATATATCAGATATGTAGTAGTCCCCCCCAAAAGTAAGATCCCAGTTGAAGTCAGTATAATATTTATTATTCCGGTCACTGGAATAATATTATATGTCCAGAAAACTATAAGAATAATCAGGAAAAGAACTTTGATCAGGAAACCAATTCGATGGAATTTGGCTGCTTTTTTACTCCTTGGTATGGGAATACTGACAGTTCTGGACTTTATGCTTCCCATAGGACCTGTTCCTCCGGATATCCCAATGTTCTTATGCATATTAAAATATAATGGTTTCCCATCTGCTTTTATACCATCTGAAAAGAAGCAATCCTGATCTTTAATAAAATCTTTGTATCTGGTTTTCGCTCTTTGTTGGGCATCTTTTCTTGCTGAGCCTGCAATGTTCTGAATATCAGACTTAATATATTCCTCATTATGAATTTGACTGGTCGACTTATTTATATATTTATCATACAATAAGTCATAATTTGACTTTTTATCAGGAATGCTTAAAATATGATAGGCTTCGTAAATTTCAATAAATGTTTCATTCGCATTTTTATTGTCATTTAAATCCGGATGGTATTCAAAGGCAAGTTCTTTAAATCGTTGTTTTATCGAATCTGCTGATGAATCTCTTGTTAGTCCAAGTATCTTATAATAGTCTTTCATATTTAAATATTTTTAGTCTCTTAATACTTCACGAATAAAACGGTCAAGTTTATGACTATCAAGGGATCCGCTAGTTCTGACCCCGCTGCATACATCAATAGCTGTTGTTGCTTCGTCAATACTATTTATGCAGCAAATTTTTATTCTTGGCTTCATTTTCTCAGTAGCAGAATTTCATTTATTCTTTAATGAAGTATAATTTATTTTCTTCCAAAAGGTAGAATAGTGGAGCAATCATAACTTTTGGATAACGAAGGCGTAGTCGCCTGGCCTCACTTAAGATAAAGTCGTCAGAGCGGCCAATTTCAAATATGGGTGAAAATTTTATAAAATGTTCTTTTGCTTTTTCCCTTTCCCATCCGGCATTAGTAACCAATCCATCAATAAGTTCTTCTTCCCGCGAAGCAAGGTTAACCATACCACAGTTATTATGTCCGATTAACGCAATATGGCTTACTTGTCCAACAGCAATGGCGTATGATACTTGAAATTCACTATATCGCAAGTTAGCTCCCCCGGAGCGTATGATATATGCAAATTTTTCAGGTATATGCAAATGTTTCCTGTTATCCATACACATGCCGACCAGGAGCTCTGCTTTATCATAAATATCATAAGCCTTATCCAGGTTATGATACTGTATGAGAAGTCCTATAGGAGTATGTAGGTACTCCGGAGGAATTTCTTCTTTTGAGTTGATAGATATAAGTTTGTTCATCATCGTATTATGTATGTAACACGACAAATGTAAACTATATTAATTACTTATTCAATCGTGAAAAGGGGTTTTCAGATCTCGATATTTTTTAAGTTGTTTATCAGGAACATTTTCTATTCATACTTCAGAGAATCAACAGGATTCCGGGAAGCTGCTTTCAGGGATTGATAACCTACAGATATCACTGCTATAAGGACAGCAATTATTCCACCAAGAATAAAACTTACAGCTCCAATACTTGTTTTATAAGCAAAATTCTTCAACCACCAGTTGATTATACCGTACGAAAGAGGGATTGCAATAATAAACGAAATAAAGATAAGGTTCAGGTATTCCAGCGAAGTCATTTTAATTATACTATCTGAAGAAGCTCCCATAGCTTTACGAATACCTATTTCCTTCGATCGCTGCTCAGCTGTAAAAGTTGCAAGACCAAGCAACCCCAATGAGGCAATAACTATTGCTAAAAGGGTAAATACAAAAAAGATTTTGCTAAGTTGTTGTTCTTTACGGAACTTTGCACTAAAATCATCTGATATGAATGAGTAATCAAATGAACCTGCGTTAGGAAAAGATTTCCATAATGATTGAATCAGATTTATCTTTCTGCTGATGTCGTCAGGTGTTAGTCTTACAAGAAGGTTGTTTCCTTCTGTTCCCGGGAATATAATTAGAGAGGTTATTTCTTGCTCCAGTGATTGAAAATTATAATCTTTTACAACGCCTATTACCTCCCAGAGATCTTCTTCATTTTCTTTCCAGAATGTCTGAAATTTCTGACCAACAGGATTTTCCCAACCAAACAAACGGGCTGCGGCTTCATTGATTACCACCCCTCTTGAATCAGACGGAAACTCTTTTGAAAAAAATCTTCCATCTGCCATTGATAACTTCAGGGTTGCCAGAAGATCCTCATCTACAAAGCAATAGTGGCTGCCACGTTCTTGTGTGTCTTCTCCTCTTGGTCTGAAAATATCTGAATAATTCATTTCAGGAGGTACCAGATTACAAATACTTGCATTTATTACATCAGGCAGATTTAATAATTCCTCCTTGAAAGGGATCTTGTCTGATCCTAATGATTCGACATTCCTGATTACCAATACATTATTTCTATCAAAACCTAAATCTTTGTCTTGCATGTACTGCAGCTGCTTATAAATGAGTAGTGTACAAATAATTAGTCCAATGGACATGGTAAACTGAAAAATCACAAGAATGCGTCTGATACCTTTGCTTTTCATACCGGCTTTTATCCTGCCTCTTAACACTTCAACCGGTTTGAATGAGGTAAGATAAAATGCCGGGTAACTACCAGCCAGGAAACCAACAATAAATACCAGAAACAGAATGGCTGACAAATAGTAAAAGCTATAGAGTGCCTTAATAGTCAATAGCTTACCAGATAGTATATTGAACTGTGGAAGGATAAGGATTAATATAACCTGTGCAAGGATTAAAGATATCAGTGTGTATAATACCGACTCAATCAGAAACTGCATCCGAAGGCTGCTGATTGAACTTCCGAGAGATTTTCTAACTCCAACTTCTTTTGCCCTCCCGGAAAACCTTGCTGTTGACAGGTTCATAAAATTAATGCATGCTATAACAATAATAAATATGACAATGCCAATTAGTAAATAGATAGTGTTCATGTTACCGCCCGGTTCCAGATGAAGGTCAACTTCCGGGGAAAAATGGATATCCAATAAGGGTTGAAGATAAAAGCCATATGCCCCTCCCTGCTCTAAAAAATCATCAAAAGATATTCCTAAATAAGCCTGTACTTGTGGTCCAATGTGTTTTCTTACCATTTCCGGAAATTTGGATTCAACATATTTCCAATCCGCATTTTCATGGAGTTTAATATAGGTCAGTAAAGAGTTGCTTACCCAAACTGAATTCCGGCTGTAATCCCACGATTCCATGGAAAGGATCATACTAAAGTGGAAATGGGAATTTGGTGGAGGATCCTCTACAATACCTGTGATGGTACAGGCCCATTTTTCAATACCAAATTCCAGACTTTGACCAATGGGACTGTTGTCAGCCGGGCCGGTATATCCAAATATTCTATTAGCGGCAGATTCTGTTAATACAAGACTATAGGGTTTGGATAAAACCGTTTTTGGATCGCCCTGGATAAGAATGAAACTGAAAAAATCGAAAAAATTGGAATCTGCCAGCATTACTGTTTTCTCTGTATATGCATCTTCCAAATATACAATCGAGATATCCTCCCATGGTGCAATACGGCATCCTTTCTCGACCTCCGGAATCTCTTCAACAAAACCTGCGGCAACGGGTGCTGATGTGTAATTTGAGTTAAACGCCTGACCTGACATCCGGGCGGTAAGATTAACCCTGTAAATCAAATCTGCATCTTTATGAAACTTATCGTAGCTGAATTCATCAACGACATACAAAACGATTAACAAACTTGTTATTAATCCAATTGTTAGTCCTGTAATATTGATGAAGGAATAAAACTTTTGTCTTTTGATATTGCGTATTGCAATTTTCAGATAGTTGAAGAGCATGGTTTTCTGGTCTAAATTAGCATGAAATCATGAAATATTTACATCACTAGTGAAAAGACGTGCATTTTAATAATTTGATGCTTGCTTGACCAATAATTTCACAATGAGGTCTTTAAATAATATTTGGCCTGAGAAGTAGTGCAGGAACTAATCCTAACAAATCTTACAGACTCTTCTTTAACACAGATATAATCTGATTTATTAAATGGAAATTAGCTTGATTATGCAAGCACTTCTGTTATCTTTTTTTATAAAATACTTTTCCGGTTATTAACAGTCCGGCAAATACAAAAACAGCAAATAGAAGGCTGCTTGCAGCAAGTTGCATCCCTCCGGATAGTATATGTCCGCTTGTGCATCCACCAGCCATTCTGGCTCCGGTAATTAAGAGAAATCCTCCAATAAATGACCAGACTACCCTTTTAACGGCTGAATCACCTTTGTATTTCTTCCAATTATTGTGTATCAGGGTGATCTTAAAATCTTTCTTTATCAGTGAAATTATAAGACCGGCCAAAAAGGCCCCGGATAAGAATATCAATTCCCAATTACCCGGCTTTTGAATTTTCATAAAATAATCATATGGCAAGAGTCCCCGGACAATAGCCCAAAATTGCCATTCCGGTTCCAAAGATCAATCCGCCAATAATAATGCCAGTCAGAATTAAGGGTTTAACATGATATAAGGCCAGGCCAGATGCAAGTTCAATATTTAGCAAAATTGCTCCGACACCGATAGCAACAGCAATAGCTTTAGCAACAGCAAAATTTTCAAGCGTTGCCATACCACTTATCACATTAAATTTATTAAGGGATGCATACTGTAATGTTGCTCCGAATAAAAACCCAAAAACTAAAATCATGATCACCATATCTGTAATTATTATTGTTTTAAAATTTTCAAAGCTAATTCCTCATCAGGTATATCAATATCAATGTTTATAACTCCTGAGTTGTTTTTAATTGTAAGCATTTCTGAGTAGGAGCCTGTAATAGTATTCAGGAACCAAATTTGATAAATTCCATTATCTGCTTTTAATTTAAGAGTTGTTTTTTTTGTACCAATAGCTCTTAGATAAACAGCATAAGCATTGTATTTATCAGACAAGATGAAGGGGATTAATCCTGGTGAGCTTAAGATGCAACTATTGTCTGGATGTAATTTTTCTAATTCAAAGCCGTGTAAAAAATCACTCAATAATTTTAGCTGTTGACGTAAGGTATCGCTTCCTCCGCCAGGGGCATTATTTTTTCCCAGACCATCTTCATGTCCGACAAAGAAAGAATAATCGAGGTTATTGAATAATCCACCGCCACTTAACATGAACTTCCATGCCTGTCTTCTGTAAACCTGATCTTCGGAACCAGCGAATCCTGATTCGTCAAATCCTAAAGCCCTATTATAGTGATAGTTCCATTCGGCGGTCTCGGGCCAGGCATAGTGAAAATTAATGATTGAGATATCATTGCCTACAACAGGGATTGGTGCATTGAAGTTGGTATAACATTGTGCAATCAGGTGCTTCTGAGAAAGTTTGGCTTCTTCGTCTACAATTACTGTTGCAATTTTTTCCTGCCATTGCATCGATTCATGGTCAGCAAAATGGGCATTATAGGTCCAATCAAGGATATCAAGGTCCTCTTTATTAACCAGATTGAACACTGCAACAGGTCGATCAGACCATGGCTCATTCTGTATTTCAAGGAAAAAATTATTAAACTCATTTAGCTCATTGATCATCTTTCTCACAAAACTAACCTGGTAATTGAACAGAGTGCCATTATTGAGAGTATTTGCATCAAGCCGGGATACTTTGTGCTTAATATTAATATTGTTAACCGGATTCAATGGACAGATATTCCATTGTTCATCACTATAGATCGATGTGAATAGTGTTACTTCAACTATTATATCATGTTTGGCTGCTTCAGAAATAAAATCTCTAAGCCTTTCGAAATAAGTTTCATTCCATAACGAAAGGTCGTACTTAATTTCCCCCGAAAAGTCAGATGATACTGTGACCCATGGAGCGCATCTTTTGTCTTTCGCTGGAGCCAGGGTATTGTATTGAATTCCAAAACTCTCTCCCTCAATTTCAAAATATGTCCCGGTAAAAACCCTGGTATAATTCATACCGGCTTCAGATAATGTTTCAAGGTATTTCTGAAAATCAAAACTAAGATTAAGTACAGCACCGTAATGTTCTGCGGATGAGATTAATGCAATCGTTTTTCCTTTGTATAAGAAATAGTGTTGATTTTCAGGATGGAGTTGTATGGGACCATCGATTGGTACCTTTTTAACTGTTTGAGATTCATTATTGCTGCACCCGGCGATTTGGATGGCTAAAAAACACACTAATAATAGGTATTTCATCATACTCAGGAAATATTTATATCAGTATTATCTGATTTTGATTAGAAAGTGTTCGTTATTCTTATCCAAGAGCAACATCAAGTAACATCATTGTTGCAAATCCAAGCATCGCACCTATTGTTGATAAGTCAGTTTCATTGCCGGTTTGTGATTCAGGTATCAACTCTTCCACTACAACAAATATCATTGCTCCTGCAGCAAAGGATAGAGCATATGGCAACAACGGTGTTATCATTAATACTAAATAGGCACCTATTACCCCTGCTATTGGTTCAACAATACCAGACAATTGTCCATAGAAGAATGATTTCGATCTGCTGAATCCTTCGCGTCTTAGCGGAATTGATACCGCCGCTCCTTCCGGGAAATTCTGCAAGCCTATCCCTATAGCCAGTGCAATAGCTCCTGCAAGCATACCAGGGTCCGGGTTGTGTGCTAAAGCTCCAAAGGCCACCCCAACGGCTAAACCTTCAGGGATATTATGCAGTGTAATGGCCAGGACAAGTAATATACTTCTTTGCCATGAGGTTTTTATCCCCTCTGCTTTATCAATAGTTAATCCCAAATGTAAATGCGGTAACAGTTTATCAATTAGTAATAGAAATGCCCCGCCGGCCAGAAACCCAATGAGTGCCGGCACCCATGGAATGGAGCCATTTGCTTCTGCCATTTCAATGGCCGGTTTTAAAAGTGACCAGAAACTGGCGGCAATCATAACACCAGCGGCAAAGCCCAGCATTGAATTAAGAACCTTTTTATTTATGGTCTTAAAAAAGAAGACCATTGCTGCTCCTAAAGCTGTAACGGTCCATGTAAACAGAGTAGCGTAGAGAGCTAATAAAACCGGGTTTGTATCAAGCATCCAGTCTATTTCCATCGTTGTTGTGTTCTGATTGATATTTGATTCTCTGAAAATTTAGATATAATTCAATAATCGATTTAATCTGATTAATTCATAAACATCAAAAAAGACAAAAGACAAAAGGCTAAAGACAAAAGGTTTAAAACATTATAAAAAACAATCATAAAAATCATTTATACAAAAAAATAGTTTAAAAAATTTACAAATGCCTAACTTTTATCCCCGCCGAGGCGGAATCTTCGCTGCGCTTCGACTTTTTACTTGTGTCTTTTATCTTCTGCATGAATAATGCAGGTTAATACTGGGATACAAATTAAGTATGAATTTTACTAATATTCCAACTACAACCGACTGAAAAATAATTCATTTTTTGATTCAATCCTAATCCATAGGAGAAATCCAGTTGCAAATTATTCTTAGGCAAGAGGATTTTATGAAAAAGCCAGAATGAATATGTTGCTTCTTTCTCGTATAAGCAAATCTAACCGGATTAACTTATGCTAACATAATTAGTATCTATTTATTCCATGGTTGCTTTTCGGTTTGAAAAGCTTACACCGTCGCCTTTTCCGTTAATTATACTCTTAACAATACTTCCTTTGTTCCCATTCAACCAGAAAATGATTTTATGATGAATTTTATTTTCCAGAGCAACAGGAGTTTCAATTGCATTATCAACAATTACAGGAGCATTATAGAACACATTATAAATTCCTATTCCCCATGCTTCATGATTTTTTACATTATCTGCTACTTTATAAGAAGCATAGCCATAAATACCGTCATGTTTCCATGCATCTACTGAAGGTGGATCATATGGCATCTCACTTTGATAAAAATAGACCCTTCCATTATTCCCGTTCCAAAAAGTCTGATATTCCTGAAAATGCTCATTAAACAAACCATAAATTGTGACATTATCGCCGTTAACAATCAAACCGTTTTTGCATTTGTTTTTGTCCCACCCAACTCCGTTTCCATGATCAGCTCTCCAGAGCCAGATATGATCAGCACAAACATCTTTACTGTTTATTATCATACAACTGGAAGCTGATCCTTCCCATGGGCCACCAACCCTGAAGAATATATCATATAAAAAAGTGGGATCCGTATCATGTGATTTTCCGGAATCAGCTTCTCCAACCTGAAGCAGTGTTTCAGAATGAATAGTACCGGCGTCTATGAGAATCCCACAGACTGTTACACCTTCAACATCAGCAATCTCCATAGCTGAATTACCATTCTTTGGAACCAATGAAGGCATCCCAATACCTATTATTACCGTACCGGGGCGAGTAATTTTAATACTTTTGTCAAGAGAATAAATCCCCGGAGTAAAAAGTAAATTTTTACCAGATATTAGAGCAGAATTTATTGATTCCGAATTATCAATTCCGGGCTTAACAAGATAAAACTCATTCAAAGACATAGTTTTATCATCATTAATTTGATTTACCCAGCCTGGTCCTATGCTATTCTGCTTAAGTTGAGGAATTTTAATATTATATCCCTTTTCATCGTAAGTCAAATAGGGTTTTTCGCGAATAATTGGAGTTTCATCAATTATTGTAAAGGGTTTTTCCGGCCAATTTTCTTCTGGTGCATCAGGAACGCCAAGAAACATCATATTCCAATTTCCTCCTGACCATTTTCCCCATTTGCTGTTTCTCGAAAACCATTGTTGTTGAGGTCCCGACGATACAATTCCATCAATTTTTGAATCGGCAAGAAACCCGCCACTGGCGTAGCCCTTATCGAATAATTGCAAATTTCCTTTGATATAAACTCTTCGCAATGGAGCAGCTTGTGAAACACCCCAAATATTTGTTGAATCAGTTGTTGGTATCACAGTAAGATTTTCAACTGAACGCCAAAAATTTGTCAATACACTATTGCCATGTGTAGTATTTGACCGAACTGCCCCAACAATTTCCACATCTTCAGGAGATTCACCTAATCCCATAACCTGCATGTAGTAACTAACTTTCACATCCAGATTATATTTGCCAGGCTTAAATAAAAGAGCATACCTGTTTTTACTGAATTCACTCTTGCGAGAGGATTGTCGGACATGAATAGTATCAATTAATTTTTGAATCTCTGTCATATCCATTGATGGTTCAAACACAAAAACATTTTCACCCAGAGAAGAATTATTGTATTTTTCAAAACCGGCAGGCATTATATCTATAACAGATCTATTACTTTGTGAACTACACGATTGAATAAGAGAGAACAATAAAAAGCTGATTATAAGCAATATATATTTCATCGTTACTATTTTTCTATATAAAGTCAAGATCTGATAAATGATTACTAATAGGAATAGATTGAGTTACCTTGATAAGCTGATATAAATCAATTTTAATCCCTCAGGCAGCGAACAGAAAAGCCATTCACCTTCTTGTCGAAGCCGCTGAAAAGTTTACTGCTTCTGAAGTATAAGCCATAGTTCCAGGCGACTACCGGATCCTTCTCTGTAGCCATCCACCAAACAGCGTAAGAATTACCAAAGGTTGGGAAAACTCCGGAAGCGATTCGCAAACCTCCCGGAAGAGCTGTAAAATCGAATTCGTTAGTTACTCTGTTGTCGAGAATTTCCCAATGGGCTGTGCCTTTTTCTTTAAGTTTGTTGCCTGCCATACTTTGTCCTCCCAAATAGGTTACCAGGGTTGCCCAGTCTGTTTTTGTGGGTACATGCCAACCTTTTGGACATAATTTTTTTGTATTAACAGTGTACCAATTATACAAAGCCCCGAATAACTCTTTGTTTTCAATATCATTATTAAACCAACAATATGCAGGTGTTTTTAATTCTTTCCATGCATTATTATCAGTAACCAAAAGTATTGCTGTACCATAATTGAATTTGGTGGTTTTTAAATTCTCTGCCATCCAGACCTGTTTTCCAATGGTTATTGTAAGATAAATATTGCCGTCAATATCTGTCACTGTCTGCGCATGCAGCCCTTTCAGCCCAATGCAAAACAGTATTAATAAGAATAATATGATTTTTTTCTGCTGCATTTCCACCTTTTTTATTAATATTCAATCTTTCCCGGGATAAAGTTATCAAATTTTAATTTATCCAAAAGCCTTCTATTAGAGTGAATTTATATGATATACAAATGCATTTACATCTATCATTATAAATATAAATCCTTTACGGAAGGATGCTTCCAGATTAAGATTATTTTCCCCCCGGAGGACAATACTTTCTTAAATAATTGGTATAAAGGGTCATCAGATGTTCCCGTGTACCTTCTCCTTCCGAAATACTGTGGGTGCGGTTGGGATAGGGCATAAACTGAAACTGTTTATTATATTTAATTAGCTCATTAACCAACATTTCGGCATTCTGGTAATGTACATTGTCGTCTCCTGTTCCGTGGATATAAAGCAGATTCCCTTTCAGGTTTTTGGCATAAGTAACTGGTGATCCTTTCAAAAAATCTTCCATATTTTCCTGTGGCAGTCCCATATAACGCTCCTGATAAATATTGTCGTAAGTAAGGTCATTAGTAACAGCTGCAATAGCAATTCCGGTCTTATAAATTTCAGGATATTGAAACATAAGGTTTAAGGTTGCTGAGCCTCCTCCACTCCAACCCCATACTGCAACTCTTTCAGAATCTACAAAATTCCATTTCATTATTTCTCTGGCTGCCATAGCCTGGTCATGGATATTTATTTGCCCGACTTTATGGAAGATTGCTTTTCTCCATGCCCTACCTTTGGGAGCAGGTGTTCCTCGGTTATCTAAAGAAATATATATGTAACCATCCTCAGCCATGTCTCCTTTATATAGAAAATTTTTATTAGCTCCATACGAATCATTTACAGTAGTTGATGCAGGTTCTGTATAAACATAGAAGACCACCGGATATTTCTTATTTGGGTCGAAGTCCATGGGTTTAACCATCCATCCATCCATTTCAATATTGTCGGTGGTTGTAATCCTGAAGAATTCAGTTGTGGATTTTATCTCAAGGCTATCCAGCCTGGCTATAATGCCCTCTTTTTCAACCAATGGTTTGTGATCGGGTATAGTTATATTCTCACGAGATGGTTTAGTAAAATGGTTAGAGAAAACATGGGTAGCAAATTTCCCGTTAGGAGAAATGGAATAATCATGTATTCCTATTAAAGATGGCGGGCTTATTAAATCGGGCTTTCCGGAGCCATTTAGCCTGGTACGGTACAAATATTTTTGGGTGGCATTATCCGGTGATGCCATATAATAAACATAACCTGATTTCTGATCAGCATATTTCAGGTCAATAAGATCGTAGTTTCCTTTAGTCACGAGCTTTTCCGGTTTTCCTTCCAATGAAACCTGATACAAATGTCTCCATCCGTCCTTTTCAGAAACCCAAAGAATGTTCCTGTTATCATTAATCCAGACAAAGTTATTAGTATAGTCAATTGTATATGGGTTTCCTAACACAAACAAATCAACCCACGCCTCATCTGTCTCTTCATAGATAGCCCTGGAGTTGCCAGTCTTAGTCTCTGAGATAAAAAGGCCACTCCAATTCTGCTTTCGGTTTATTTGCTGGATAAGCAGATTATCTGAAGAAGGAATATATTCCATCCTCACAATATAATTTTGAGCAGGATCACCAGGGATATTCATCCATGTAGTTCTGGCATCGGCAATATTTACGACACCCACTTTGCAGGAGGAAGGGTTTTCTCCAACTTTAGGATATTCGATTGGAATTAACTGAGAATAAATGGAATCGGTATTGTTGATCAAATAAAACTTCTTAATGCTGCTGGCATCAACCTGCCAGTAGGCGATCGATTTGCCATCGGGACTCCATCGGAAGCCATCACGGCAGTATAATTCTTCTTCATAAGCCCAGTCAAAAGTACCATTAATCAACGTTATGGAACCATCGGTGGTCATGGCCTTGATTTGTGATGTAGTCAGATCTTCCACATAGATGTTATTTTCACACACATAGGCAACAGATTTTCCATCTGGAGAGAGCTTTGCAAACATTAATGAAGAGGAGGGTAAGGCTTTTCCCAATTGATTTAATGAGCCGGTTTTCATATCCAGTATCCAGTAATCGCCCCTGGTTCTTAATCGCCATACTTTTTTTGTGTTGGTAAAAAGCAATGCTTTCTGCTGGTCTGCGGAGAATGTGTAGTAGCTGATGCTCAGAGGAGTCGCTGTTCCTTGAGGAGTAAGCTGATTTTCAGATATTATCAATTCGGCTTTGTTTTCCGGAAGGGTGTACTTAAAAAGCTCATTTTTTTCTAACCGGTAGTAGGAGTTTCCATCATCCGACCACTTGATGCCTCCACTCTGAGATACAGCGTTAAGTGAAAAAGTGATAATCAGGACCAGGATAAGCAAGGTCTTAGGCATTGATTTTTTTGAAAAATCTTTATTAAATGTATTCATATAAGATATGTTAAATAATTAAAAATTAGATTATTTATCCTGTTTTTCAATTCCCCGGATCATGTATATGAAGGCAAACATACTAAAATTGAATTCTTATTTGTCAGCTTTAATATTCTCAGGAGTGTTCATCCAGTAATTATAAATACTAGTAGTTTTTGAAATGCAGTTTTGTTCGAGTGGGAGATATTGGAGCAGGCAGCTATCGGCAAATTGTACAGATTTATTATACTCCTGTACAAAGAGTTCCCGGTATTGATAAAGTTCTATGTTTTTACGTTTATTATAAATATTGCCATCTATATCTTTAATATTATGAATATAGACTCTGCATCTGCTTTTCAATCCTATTGTTTTCTCGTCTTTTAATTTGATGAGTAATTTTTTCCCGGAGACCTGAATGCTTTTAATTTTCAGATCCTTATTTCCAACCATTATTTCATAGTTATCCTTATTGGCTGCTGATTCAGGATCTATCTTGTTGTTAAATGCAAAAACCATTGTTAGTTTTGAATATTCAGAAGGATTCCAATAGGATTCCAAAAGTTTAAAATATAAATTATCAGTTGTGTCAACCACATTAAAGATATTATTGAAAGAAATGTATTTAAGGCACATTAATGAGTTTAATGCATTTTCATAACCATATTCAATATCAATATTAAACATCTCTTTATTTACCATTCTCTTATTGAGGTAATAACTCGAATATTCTATTTTGTGAATTGAATAATCTTTGGGTTGAATATAGATTGCTCCTGACAACAACAGAGAGTCTCCTGCAACACTATGTCTGGTACTGAAATTTATTTTATAGAGAAGCAGATTATTGTTATAAACCGGAACCGGATCTTCAAAAATGTGATTACTAATAAAATCCTGCGAGAAAGTCTCAATAAATGAGAAGGATCTTTTGTAATAATTGCGAATTGCATCATGAACCATTAAGATGAAAAGCTCATTTCCATACTGATCTCCGAGTTTTGCCTCAGGGATATTTTTATTAATGTTATTTAGTTCTACTTTACGACTATAAAAAAACGTTCTTTGAGATATCTGAATTTGTCCAAAAACCTATTATTTCATACTCCACGACTGCTAGTTCATATAGCCAGGTAATTTACCTCGTAAATATTTGAATTACAGATGTATA
>DATKUO010000073.1:0-6094 GCA_035530515.1 Bacteroidales bacterium | reverse complement strand
CTCTTGCGTATAAGGGACTTACACCCTCTGGACTTTCTTTAGAATTTTGGCAATTCTAAGAATTTATCTATATTCACCATTCAAGGCGCACACGTGAGACTTCATTCTTGGCACTCCATGCCAAATGAAGTCCTCTTTATTAGCTGTAGGGAATTTTTTTACTGTCATGTTACCTCTAATTAAGGATTTTATCAATTGGCTTTAGATTTTATATTTGTCATTGTGCACCAAATTTTGGTAAATAGGGCAGGGATGGCTGGAAGGCTCTTTACGCAAAGCACGATGCAACTAAATTTGCAGCATTTCCTTTTTGCGGAATGTGCCTGACAGCCGGGGTGGTACAAAATTAAGGCCTATTTTTTCTGACATTTTAAAATTTTATCTATATTCCTGAACTAACAAAACATTCTATTTATTAGCCGATCGATGTATTTTTATCGACGCCAGAATTTAATATCGGCCAAAGGATTTTCCAATTTATATCTCTTTTTAATCTCTCCTGTTGAGACGTCAAAACAAACTACCTCAAATTTTGTATTAACAGCAATATACCAGTTGTTTTCTATATCATAACCTGCAATATTGGCATAATAGCCATCCCCTGATTCAATGGGGTTACTGCTGATCTCGACTCCTGTTTCAGGATTTATTACAGATAAATAATTTCGTTGGCTATCGGAGGTTGGATAACTTAAACTAATAAGCATATTATTAACAGGATTATATACTGAACTTACCAAGATTTTTCCTACATATCGTTCCTTAATGATTTCGCCCGTTGATGGATTGATTGTAATTAAATAATTATCTGATCGATACAGAATGTAGTGTTTTTCTTTTTCATCATAATAGTAAGTAGTTCCGTATACACCTTCGCCTACGTCTATTTTGTTTTTTGAAACAATGGTGCCTGTTGATAAATTTACCCTGATAACATAATCAGTATAAATCGGAGGCCCTGATTTACCCGATTTTATACCAGTTGTATCGGGGTCATCCTCATAAGTTATAGTTGTATATCTGCCAATCAGCATATTATCTTTGGAATCAATTACCGTTTGTGAGACAAATCCGGGGAGCTTGATCGATTTAATAAGTTTTCCTGATTCCGGGTTAACCAGTTTAAATGTTGTATCACAATCTACAAATCCATACCCCTAAGTTGTAGGCTCATAAACAGTAGAACCAAATACATAGCAATCGATGGGAGTGGAATTCACTACTGCTCCTGAGTCAATATTAACGCAAATTATTTCTGTACCTTTTGCTTCTGATATCCCGGTTAAAATCAATGTGGTGGGCCTGTCTTCTGCCTGTTCGGTGCATGACAGGAACATCAAAATGAGTAATCCGATAAAAACAGCAAAGTTTTTCATGATGATATGGTTTGTATGAAACAAATTAAACTGATTTATCAAAAGTTATTTAACCTTTCTTTTATATTTTACTTCCGCCGAATCATCATCAGGAACTGAAAAATCTTCCTCCGGGACCGTGTAAGATTTCGGAGGATTCTGTGTGAAGTATGGTTCAGTTTTACGGTCCGAGTAATTTATGGATGGACTATAATAGAATCATATTCAATTTTAAACCAATACTCGTGAAGATTAACATAAGTGATAGTTTGAGTTAATCTTTTTTCCTTTCTTACTCCCTGATACAGCCATTTGTCCCTATCAGTAAATGGGTTGCCCCGGTAATTAAATGTGGTGGTTTTTGTGAATTTACAGATTAGATGTGAATCACCATCGTAAACATAAATGCTATCAAGATGGGAATTTATACCTTCCAGAATATCTAGGGTATAAGGAATCATCCAAACTGATGAAAGAGAGTTAGGGGTAATGTTTTCAGTGCTTCCATTTGATTTTACATAAGTAATAATATTCAATGTACCTGGTGTAATATTAAAAAATCTAGGACAAAGTTCCTCAGTTTCTTTTTTACCACAGGAGCAAAGGAGAACTAAGAGTAAAGCACTTTTTAAAATTGAATTCATTGTCTTAAAATTTTCCTTGTAAAAACATTATGCTCCGTTGTCAATCTCATGAAGTATGTTCCTTTAGGAAAACGTGATAAATCAATTTCTATTGTTTGGCTACGACTTGATTTATGATAAATCAGATTTCCATAAGAATTAAATATCTGGACTCTGTAATTATCAAAAACTGTTCTTAATTGGAATCTGCCTTCATTTGGATTAGGGACCAGAAAGATGTTCTCATCCTCATTTTGAAGCTCATCTGCCTCATTATCATTTTCACCCTTATTTTCTATTCCTTCATCATTTATTAATACTCCTTCGGGGTCAGGACGTGATAACATTAGAGATGGACTTCCCGATGATAATACTTGATAGGAATTGTATAATTCACCTGCACAATTGTTACGAAAAGTTATACGACATACATACCATCCATAGATAGAACCTGTTCCATCCCACACGTAAGTTCGAGTAGGTCTTTCATATGCCGGTCCAGCATCTTGAAAGACCAATTGCCCTGCGAGATTAAATACTTCAAATTCAAATGTATTTGCATTTGAGACCTGATAACACAGCATCCCATCACATGCAAAGAAATTTGTCCAGCCAAGAACAGATATTTCACCACACTCACACTCATAAGGCCCTACGTCTGCTGTAACCGCACTTCCTGCCTTTGCATAAAACCCGGGATTTAATGTGATACTATTTGTTGCTGACATTACTAAACTGCCTCCGGGCTCAATTTCAAGAATCGAACCAGCCCCCGGTATAGATATGGTGTTAGCACTAAGATAAACTTCCGTGGATATGCTTGTGTAGGGTAAGCTAGTTATGCTTTCTTCTATTGCACACTCCGGAGAGATTCCTATTATCATTTGCTGATTACTCGTATAATCGTGTTCAGCATCAGGGGCCAAATCATCAAGCGTAAAACAATAGCCATAATCAGGATTACTCAGAGCAGTGTTACCCCAACCCCAATTAAAATGGAAATAAGATGGTGAGTTTCTGTCATATCCGTCGCAGACAAAGTAGTGTACATTGCCCCAATCACCAGGATCAATAATTGCCCCACCCCTATAAAGGACGGGCCGGCCGGCATCTAATTCAGCACGAATTAAGTTTTGCCATCCTGAACTACTAGGCCAGCTTGATCGATCTCTTTTTGTGGCCCCCGTGAATCCAAAATCTTTAAGTCCTTGCTCAACATTTTCGGTGGTCGCCCAAGAACCGGAGCAGCAATATTGCATGTTTGCAGCGAGGCCAGCTTCATGTATTAATCTTGCTAATTCTGCTGCTGGTTCAGGGTCATGACCCTCGAAGAGTGCAGTAGGAATTATGTTCCAATTATAGGAATGAGGATACTCCCAGTACCACATTATCTGAGACATTGCGACTGCTCCACAACCCGCATATTTGTGATCGCACCGACATTCCGATGGGGAAGCTGGCCAGCATCCGAAATCAGAAGAAGTAGAAGGTGGACAATCTTGATTATATGATGGATTGCATCCTCCGCTATTATTTCTGTCTTGATTCCACAAAACCAAACCTCTCGAAGTTTTAAGAAGGCCAAAAACATCTGTAGTGAGCAAACCCTTGGTTTCTTCATCTTTTTTACTAACTTCATCTTCCTTACTCCATTCTTCATGAGATCTTAGTTTTGCAGTTTTATTCTCCTTTACTTTGAGAATTTGCTGTTTATAGTCATCAATCAAGGACATTAAGCCCGGCGGCATGGCTTCAAGATCCAATGAACCTTTCAGGCCATAACCCAGTATCGGTTTGGTTCTGTAATCATTAGATACTAATACCCACCCTCCCGTATTAAAATGTACAAGCTTAATGGCGGGAGTATTATTAGCACTTAATGTCTCAATCGTTTTAATAGAATTACTTCTGGATGATTTGCTGTTCATAAAGCTTATTGCCTTTTGTCTTGTGTCATCCAAACTAACATCCTGGCATAAGATTGGGAAACTAATTGACAAGAGTAGACCACTATAATAAAATATCTTTTTCATGTTCCTATTATTTGATCAATTACATAATAGCCTGTCTGTAAAACTTTACTTATTTACCAGAAAGTTGGTTGATCCTTATTTCAAGAGCTTCAATATTCCTTTGTTGCACCTGAACAGCCTTTATCAGAATTGGCACTAATTCTATATAATCAACTCCAAGATTACCTTCTCCATCAGTGTATACCAAATCCGGGTAAATTTCTTGAAGCTCCTGGGCTATGACTCCATATTTGGCTTTTACAAATAACTGACTTGATTCATCATAATACTTTGATACTTTAATAGTGTCTCCTCCTGAGGAACTAACTTCAAATTGTTTAAGATTATATTTGATAGGATTTATTTTCAATATGTTTGATATTGTCTCGGAGGATTCGAGACTTGATATATTAATCTTGAATTTCTCATCTGAAGTATAAGGTGTTGAATTTACCCATAGTGTGCCTTCTACTTTTGTATCACCTTTGAAATATCCAGCCCATTTTTGTGATAATACAACATCACCGCTGGTAGTACCAAATACTGCAACTCCGTTGTTGCTCCCTAATAAGTACCCATAAACTCCATAGTTATAGCCTGAAGTTGCATTCCCAGCTTGTGCGTAAATACCGTAAGTCCTACCGGAAGAATAAGCAGTTGTACTAAATGCAGAGGTTTTAATACCATACAGATAATTATTACTACCAATATTTGTTGTTGCGGTTATTGATCTTATATGATAAGAAGATCCACTGCCCATTTCAGTCATTACACCTAAAGCACCACCAGAAATTGATATGTTTGGATTATATATGTATGCCTGGTAAGTATTGCTGCCGACATGGTTTATAACAAAACGCGAAGCAGGGGTTGTGGCCTGGTTAATTCCCACAAAATTATTATCAAATACCTTAATTTGACCAATAGATTCTAACTTCTCAATACCGAAAATTAAAAGAATCAGAATCAGTGTTTTTACAGATGTTTCATAGTCAAGTAGTTTTAATAGTTTTTATGAATATTTGTTGTACTATCCATTACTCTTTCTATGTTATTATTCAAGTGATAAAATCAGGATTTTCTGGATTTTATTTAAAGCCGTCATATTTTATGAATTCCATTAGTCTACCCATAACCAGAAATGAAGCCTTAAACCCTTTTAAAACTATTTTATTGCCTTTAGAAGTAAATCAAACCAATTAACCTAAATTTGCCTAATTTATCAATCACCTTCTATTGCTACATGTCGGTACATACCATTTTGTGACATGGAATAATCAACTATTTTTAAAATATTTTTCAAGGCACATGAAATCAGACTGTTATAAATATGCATTTTTTCTTATCTATTATATGCTGGGGTAAAGTTTGTTACTGATCAGGCTAGAGTTGCTGAGTATTTTACATGTCAAGATAGGTAGTACAGAGTTGTCACGTCATGATAAAGTCGTCTAGAAGGCGTAGTCCGGGTAGGCAAAAAAACATGTGTTTTGCAGCGAAAGGACGGTTGCAGGGACGGGCTGCAAAACTCTTGCTTGCGCGTCGGAAGTCATGGTGCAATGAGGACTTGCTCGCAATTTGCCTTACAGCTAACGGGAGTTTGTCTATTAACCTTTCCAGGGAGTTAAATATTCTTCTGATTCAGGCCGGTATCAGCAAACCCGGGAATTTGTTATTCCAGACTGATAGCCGGGGGAAAAGTGTCTTAGAATGATCGATTCCTGGTCTGACAAGGTCTTTTATGCTTAAAAAAAGTGAAATAAGCATCCTCAGATACTCTTTCAGCACATTCAATGTTAAAATATTACCAATTCGTCTTAGGTTATACGCAATGAATATAAAACCAACGTCGGCGCTTGCCCTTTTCATTCCTTTTTTTGTCAGGATATAGCTGAATCCCCATTGTCGCTTTATTGTTCCATACGGGTGCTCAACAATCGCCTGGCGGCGTTTATACAGATGTTCTTTCTCAAGGGTGTTGATAAGGTTTCTTTCATAGTATTCTGCAAATTCGCTCCGCTGAATGAGCCTTTCCTTTTCTGATCTTGTACACTGCGAACGCACGGGACATTTTCTGCACGCCTTAGTTTTGTACTGTTTAAAC
>DATKUO010000072.1:0-25731 GCA_035530515.1 Bacteroidales bacterium | reverse complement strand
CTGAAAAAGTAGTTTATAAATTCCTCAAAAAGATTGGTATATGTCTTTATGGTTGAGTTGCTGTATCGCAATTCCCTGAGTTTCTGAATCATTTCATCAGGACACCGACGATAGTTGGGAACATCTTCAGGCGAAACTCTTGGTACTCCTTTATCTCCCTTAGGTTCTTCCTCGTAAGTAACTTTCATGCCTTTTGCAAGGGCAAGTTCTTTTATTTCTGACAAATATTTCTCCGAATAAGGCACTGTCCACCATTTATTTGTTGCATCCCAGCGATGAAAGGCAAAGCTCTTCAACAGGGTAGCTATTTCGTGGTCGAAGCTGTTAACGGGAAGCATTATTTCACAGGGTAAAGGGATGGGCTGCAAAACTCTTGCTTGCGTGTCGGCAAACAGGCGCAGGTCGATTTTGGAGAGTATAACATGCGGGATAACAAGGGCAAACGGGTACAAGGCCTACAATAAGGCTCTTAATATTAATATTCAATTGAATACATTCTTTTTATTACTTTTTACTTGTTTTTTTAAAAATTCGATTACTTTTGTAAGGTAATAAAGCGATCAGATGAATATTGTATACAACTTTTTTACCTATTTCTTTAACTTCTATTTTTATTTTAATAATAGATAAAGGGATAATTGTATACAGATAATATAAATATTATATGAAAGCAAGGGTCCCACGAAGGGGCCCTTACTTATTTAATAACACTTAAGGAATGAAAATAGCAATACAGGGGGAGGCAGGATGTTTTCATGAAGTTGCTGCACGACAGTACTTTAATTATGATACAATTGATATTGTACCTTGTCCGACATTCGACCTTACACTAAGCACCCTGAAAACCGGAGAGGCCGATTTTGCAATAATGGCAATTGAAAATGCCAGGTCAGGCAGTATCCTTTATAATTATACACTTATAAGAGAATCCGGAATGAAGATCCTGGGGGAACATAACCTCAGGGTAAAACAGAACCTGATGGCATTGCATGGCCAGTTGATTACTGATATCAGAGAGATTCGATCCCATCCGATTGCTCTGGCACAGTGCATGACTTTCCTTAATCAGTTTCCGGGGATGATTCTTATTGAAAGCGACGATACTGCCGGAAGTGCCAGGCTGATAAGCGAAACCCAGCTCAAAGGTGTTGCTGCAATTGCATCTTCAAATGCTGCAGAGATATATGGTCTCGAAATACTTGCCTCTGGCATAGAGACATATAAACAAAACTACACACGATTTCTTATTGTGGGAGGTGAAGAAAAGGGAAATAAAAAAGGAAATAAGGTCTCTATATGCTTCTCAACAGGACATAAACCAGGTTCGCTTGCAACTGTATTGGTGAAGCTTGCGGAATTGGAAATTAACCTTTCAAAAATTCAATCTGTCCCAAGATTAAATGGTGAGTGGGAATATATGTTTTACACCGATCTGGAATTGAATAAAAACATTAACTCTGAAGTAATTAAAAGAGTATTGAATAAATATACAAGTAATTTAGAAATTCTGGGAGTATACTTTAAAGGAGACATGCTTTATGAAAGTTAAACCTGCTGACCGTACCAGCAATGTTCAGGAATACTATTTTTCTCAGAAGCTGGCCCATATCGATCAGATGCGCAGAGATGGTGCTGATGTAATAAACCTTGGTATTGGAAGCCCCGATCAACCGCCTTCTGACAATACTATTTCAGCTCTTATAGCAGAAGCAAAAAAATCAACTTCACATGGCTACCAGAGCTATAGAGGGAGCCCGGCATTAAGAATAGCTTTTTCGCAATGGTATAAAAAATATTTTAAGGTCGAGTTAGACCCCGATGATGAGATACTGCCACTCATGGGAAGCAAGGAAGGTATAATGCATATCAGTATGGCTTTTGTCAATCCGGGAGATGAAGTGCTTGTACCGGACCCTGGTTATCCTACATATTCATCTGTAACACATCTGGTTAGTGGGATCGTCAGAAAATATGACCTTGATGAAAAGAAGGGCTGGCCTCCAGATCTGGAGGCACTTGAACAGAGTGATCTGAGCAGAGTTAAACTGATGTGGGTAAACTATCCTCATATGCCCACCGGGACAAAAGGATCAATGACACTATTTGAAAAGCTGGTTGCCTTTTCACAAAAACATGGGATACTATTATGTAACGACAACCCATACAGCTTTATCTTAAATAAAGAATATATAAGTCTCCTGGCGGTTGATGGAGCAAAAGAGACAGCATTGGAACTTAACTCTCTGAGCAAATCTCAAAATATGGCAGGATGGCGCATAGGTATGATTGCAGGTCACAATCAGTATATTAAGAATGTGCTTAAAGTAAAAAGCAACATGGATTCCGGAATGTTCCTGCCTTTGCAGATAGCTGCAGTTGAAGCTCTTAATAATCCTGATTCATGGTATGACACAGTCAATACAGTTTATATCAGGCGCCGTAAAATAGTTGAGGAAATTATGGAAATCCTTAATTGTAAATATGGAAAATCACAGGTTGGATTGTTCCTGTGGGGACGCATACCCGAGGATATAATAAATTGCGAATTGTTTATAGAAGATATATTAAATAAAGCACACCTGTTCATCACACCAGGATTCATCTTTGGAAAGAATGGAGAGAGGTATATACGCATTTCATTATGTGCCAGTGAAAAACGATTGATGGAAGCGAAAGATCGATTATTGAAATATAAAGAATAAAGTCGGAAGTCGGAAGTCGGAAGAAAAATTTCGGTCTTCGGACTCTTAAAATAACAAAATTATAAATTAACCAGATATCCAATAAAAATGACAATTGCAGTAATAGGAATAGGTTTAATCGGGGGCTCAATGGTGATTGATCTTCGCAAACGAGGATTTGCAGACAAAATAATAGGTGTTGATAACAATCTACATCATCAGAATATCGCCAAGCTTTGTGGATTAGTCGATGAAATTACCAATCTGGAAGATGCCATTGATAAAAGCGATTTAATAATTCTATCTGCTCCTGTAAATACAAACTGCAAGATGTTACCAGGGATACTTGACAGAATCGAAGGAACATGTAAAATTGTTACCGACATGGGATCAACAAAAGCCAGTATAGCTGAAGCTTCAAAAAATCATCCGTTTAGGGGTCGGTATGTTGCAGTTCATCCAATGGCAGGAACTGAGTTCTCTGGTCCACTTGCTGCAATCGGAAAACTATTTGACTATAAGCCTGCAATTATCTGCGACAGGCACCTGAGTGATAAGGATGCCCTTGATACAATTGAAAGAATGCTGGGAATATTAAACATGCGCAAAATATATATGAACTCACGCGATCATGATATTCATGTTGCATATGTGTCACATATTTCACATATAACATCTTTCTCACTTGCATTATGTGTTCTTGATAAGGAAGAAAAAGAACAAAATATTTTCAACCTTGCTGGTGGCGGATTTGAAAGTACTGTCCGCTTAGCTAAAAGCAACGGAGATACCTGGGCTCCTATCTTCCTGGAAAATTCTGAATACATCATTGAGGTAATGGATACCTATATTGAAAAAATGAATTCGTTCAAAAAAATGATCTCAGAAAAAAATATGAATGGATTGAAAGACCTTATGAATGAGGCTAATAAGATCAGGAAAATTCTGAACTAAATGTAAACAATTGTGGATTGCGGATTGAATAAATTCAAATCCGAAATCAGAAATCAGAAATCCGAAATCAAATTAAAACAGATTATAATGGTATTAAAACTTGAGAATTCCCTTATCAATGAGTGGAGAGGTTATAAGGGAAGGCCTTTTCTAATCTCTGGCCCGTGCAGCGCTGAAACTGAAGAGCAGGTAATGGAAACCGCCACTCAATTAGCTAATATAAAAGAAATTAGCGTATTCAGAGCTGGTATATGGAAACCACGGACACGTCCTAATTCATTTGAAGGAGTTGGTGTTGAAGGTTTAAAATGGCTAAGAAGGGTCAAACAGGAAACCGGCCTGCTTGTCTGTACAGAAGTGGCTAATGAAAAACATGTCTATGAGGCTTTGAAATATGGTATTGACATGTTATGGATAGGTGCCAGGACATCTGTTAATCCATTCACTGTTCAGGAGATTTCCGATGCCCTCCATGGAGTGGATGTGATGGTAATGGTGAAAAACCCGATAAATCCCGACATTGAGTTATGGATAGGAGCCATTGAACGTATTGCCAGAGCAGGAATCACCCGGATAGGGGCAATACATCGTGGTTTCTCTTCGTATGAAAAGACGTTGTATCGCAATCAACCCAACTGGCAAATACCTATTGAATTGCGCAGGCGTATCCCTGACATACCAATACTATGTGATCCTAGTCATATTGCCGGCTCCAGACAGTTTCTACATGAGATTTCGCAGAAAGCAATGGATCTGAACTTCGATGGGTTAATGCTCGAATCGCATATAAACCCGGCAAAGGCATTATCAGATGCTGCCCAACAATTAACTCCAAACGACCTGAAGGAGCTTCTAAGCAGGCTCATATTAAGAAGTCCGAGCACCTCTGATCCAAAGTTACTGGATGTTCTGGGGGAACTTCGACAACAAATCGATGTTTTTGATGATTATTTGCTCGATCTTATTGAGAAGCGAATGAAGGTGGCTGAAACAATAGGTTATTATAAAAAGGAAAATAATATCACTATCTTGCAGAGCATCCGATGGGAAGAAATTATAAATAAGGTTATCGCCAGAGGGCAGGCTAAAGGACTCAGTGCTGAACTGATTGATACAATATTCAAAGCAATTCATCAGGAGTCTATTAACCATCAGATGAAGGTAATGAATAATGGGGTAAAAGTTAAATCCGTTAAAAAGTAGATAACTGAAATCAATACCTCGATACTCAAGTTGCTGATTTTATATAATTTGTAATAACCTATGGAAAGACATGTAGAACCGTCAGTGATTAAAGGGAAACTCAGAGCTCCGGCATCAAAGAGTATGACACAGCGGGCTATTGCTGCCGCTTTACTTGCCGACGGGCAAAGCATAATTCATAATCCTTCCTATTGCAACGATTCATTAGCTGCAATGAGTATAGCAGTTGGTTTGGGAGCTCGGGTAGAACCTCAGGCTGATGAATTGACAATTAGTGGCTCCGGAATATTGAAAGAGCCAAAACTCAATTGTGGAGAATCGGGATTGGCGATACGTATGTTCTCTCCTATAGCTGCTTTATATCCTGCTGAGATCACTATTGTTGGCGCACATTCTCTTAAAAAGAGACCTATGTTTATGATTGAGCATGCTTTGAATCAATTAGGTGTAAAATGCACCAGCACAGATGGATTTCTTCCTCTTACTGTTCAGGGACCATTAGTTGGAGGATACTGCGAAATTGACGGGTCAATAAGCAGTCAGCTATTAACCGGGTTGTTATTAGCATTACCTCTTGCGGTTAAGGACTCCGAGATAAAAGTGAACAACCTGAAGAGCAAGCCATACATAGACATGACAATTGAGATACTCAGATCATTTGGAATAACAATTTACCACACTGATTATAAGCTGTTTAAGATGCATGGGAATCAGAAGTATAATCCTCATGACTATACAATTGAAGGAGACTGGAGCGGGGGCGCATTTTTACTTGTGGCAGGTGCAATTAACGGACAAATAGGAATCCGGGGACTTAATTCAGATAGCAAGCAGAGTGATCTGCAAATTATTCAGGCTCTGGAGAAAGCAGGAGCCAATATTAAAATCAGTGAAAACCTTATTGAGATATCAAAATCAGAATTAAAAGCATTTAAGTTTGATGCAACTGAATCACCCGATCTTTTTCCTCCACTCGTGGCATTAGCATCATATTGTAAAGGGGTCTCAACTATAAAAGGCGTATCAAGATTAATATATAAGGAGAGTGACAGGGCCGCAACTCTTAAGGAAGAGTTTGGTAAGATGAATATCAGGATTGATATTAATGATGATATGATGTCTGTTACTGGAGGACAGCCACAGGGGGCACACGTTGAATCGCACGATGATCACAGAATTGCCATGGCTGTTGCTGTTGCTTCACTGGGCGCAACCGGAGGTGTATATATCAGGGATTCACAATGTGTTACAAAATCATATCCGGGGTTTTTTAATGATCTTAGAAATCTTGGAGCAATAGTTCACGAATAATAACCATTCTGGCCTGATTAATTAATATCTTACCTGCAAAAAGAAAATTTCATTGAAAATTAAAATATTTCTAAATAAATGATTATTTGTTAAATTTTTAATTATTTTTGTCACCATGAAACTAAAAATGCTTTATCTCTGGTCTTGGCGTAACACAACAATTGATGCTGTGAAACAAGCCGTTATATAACATTTATAAGATATTTTTTATAGAGGCACACTGTTCGCAGTGTGCCTCTATTATTTATTAACCTTTATACTAATATATTATGGAAAGAATAAGAAAAATTTTATTGAGTGAGAATGAAATGCCCAGGCAATGGTATAATCTGGCAGCCGATATCAAAGTTCCACCCTTCATGAGCCCCGATGGACCGGTTCCAGAAGAGGCATGGGCTTCTGTCTTCCCTATGAATCTGGTTGAACAGGAATACAGTACAAAGCGCTGGGTCGACATCCCGGAAGGTATCCTGGATTTACTTACCAGGTGGCGTCCTTCACCCCTTCACCGTGCATATGCACTGGAACAGGCAATCGGAACTCCTGCAAGGATTTATTATAAAAATGAGAGTCTGTCACCTGCAGGTAGTCATAAGCCCAATACAGCAGTTGCCCAGGCCTGGTATAATAAACAATTTGGAATTAAGCGTTTAACTACTGAAACCGGGGCAGGCCAGTGGGGAAGTGCCCTGGCTTTTGCCTGTTCCCTGGTAGGACTGGAATGTAAGGTATTTATGGTAAGGATAAGTTTCGATCAGAAACCTTACAGGAAACTAATGATGCAAACCTGGGGCGCCAATTGTGTAGCAAGTCCAAGTACCGAAACCCAGGCCGGAAGAACCATTCTGGAAAAAACTCCCGATACTCCCGGAAGTCTCGGCATGGCAATAAGTGAGGCAATTGAAGCAGCTGTCACGGATACGACAGGAAATACAAGATATTCACTCGGCAGTGTATTAAATCATGTGATGATGCACCAGACCATTATAGGTCTTGAAGCAAAAAAACAACTGGATATTGCAGGGGAGAAAAAAGTTGACGTTGTTATTGGCTGTGCCGGAGGTGGAAGTAACTTTGCCGGACTTGCCTTTCCCTTTGTATATGATAAGATGAATGGTGCCGAAATTGATATTATACCGGTTGAGCCGGCATCCTGCCCAACGCTAACAAAAGGCCCTTATGTTTATGATCATGGTGATACAGCTAAAATGACACCTTTGCTTGCCATGTATTCATTGGGTCATAGCTTTGTACCTGCTCCAATACATGCAGGTGGTTTAAGGTATCATGGAATGGCTCCGCTCGTTAGCAAAGCCGCACAAGAAGGACTTCTTTCTCCTCTGTCACTGAACCAGGTGGAGTGTTATAAAGCCGGAATACTATTTGCAAAAACCGAAGGAATAATCCCCGCACCTGAAACAACTCATGCCATTGCCACGGTAATCCGTGAGGCAAAAAAGGCAAAAGAGGAAGCTAAAGAAAAAGTTATCCTGTTCAATTTCTCTGGTCATGGCCTGATGGATCTTACTGGATATGATAAATTTCTTACCGGTCAATTGCAGAATTATGAGCTGCCTGATGATGAGATAGCCTATAACCTTAAAGAGATTGAAGGGTATCCGTTACCATAACCACGGACACAAAGTATTAAAAATCTGAATAAGATGCAGGATGCATAAGGTATGGATTGGCTTTTGAGACAGTGTTTTTGTACTCCTCTTTACCTGACAATGTCTTCCATCCCGGAGAATCCCTGAATGCAGCCCAATGTTCATCATGCGATTTCATATCCGCAAATGTGATCATGTACATAAGGTTCGGCATATGGCTTCCTGCTAACACCTCTGCGTAGAAAACCGGATTGAATTCTAAGCTTTCAAATAATGCTATTTCCCCACCCTGATTAAACATCTCAATCTTCTTTACAGCCTTTGCTTCTGTTGTACTCTCATAACTTCTTAATTCATAAATCCTCTCTGAAACAGGTGTTGAGAACTCAGGGGCCCTGAATTCCGGCATGTCCATAAATGCTTTTAACAGAATGCTCTCCTTCCTTTTATAAGGAGGATTATCATAAGCTGCATCAACGAAAGTCTTTCCAGCCTCTGCATATACTTTATCACCTAAAAGAAGCTCTGGCAATTGCATAAACTGATCAATAGTATTAAAGGGAATAAAAACATAAATCATCTTCCCAAAAGCTGTGTCGGCTTCTACCGGTTTAAAAACACCAACTGCAGGAATACCAGCACGGTGAAGTGCCGGGAGATATGCATCTTTGAGATAGGCATCAACCATGATTTCCTGAGTTTTATCAGTAATATGATAGATCTTAATTTCAAAATACTGCTGCATTACAGGTATTGCACCATAACTCTTGAATGAAACTGTTACGAAAAACAGAAACAATAATGAGGTAAGCGTACGTCTGATGATTTTTGATTTTTTCATGATTAAGTTATTTATTATCAATTTATTAATATGTTTTTGAAAAATCCCGGAATATCTTATTTGCCTTCTCAGCAGTCAGTTCACTTCCCGACTGAACATAAAACCTGTGATAAAGCTTCATAGATTCACCCTTTTCCAATTTGTAGCTCACCTTCTCCTGTTTGGGATCGTATGAATTCTGTCCTAAATTATTAACAGAGAAAAGGCCATATCCTCTGGCATGAAAATAAGCTGGATAACCCGGGTTTTTTGGGTTATCAAAAAAACCTAATGTGATAATAACGTTATCCTTCGCTCCGCTCAGGACAACCCAATCATTCCGTGTTCCCCATACGGCATCACCTTTCAGTCCCTTACTGGATGAATACATACCTGTAACTCCTGTATTATCTGTAGCTTTTACAGTTGTGAGATTGCCCTTCTCATCGGTAAAGATCAATGGCTCATTGGAGGGCATTTCAAATGCCCTGTCAACCCGTATTGCAAAAAGCCCTTCCTTATTGTCGGTGATTGTCACCGGACCATTTACAGCAGTTAAAGTTGTTAGGTGATCAATTGTACGGGAATCGGTATCACCTGAAAAGACATATTTAGTGCTTTCCATTAACACAGTACTCCCTTTACTATTATCCCAATTAGTAACTACTTCAAGAGTTCCGGTCTCACCACTTTCAGCCTGAACAATTTTCTGAAGGGTAATGTGTCCGTAAGCATCTTTTCTGTCAACCGGTATCGCTGAAGAATTGTTCCAGAAATCAAGATCGCTAATATTTCCATGGTTAAACCAGATCCCAATTTGATGAGGATGATCAACCCTCTCTCCTTTTCTGGGCTCAATTGGGAATCCCCTTGTAATGACCGATCCGTTTGCCGCGTATACCGGGTACAAAAATGGCTTTTCCATATCTGCCGGATAGCGATATGATGTAAAGAGTTTCCCTCCAATAAGAACGTCAACCTTTTGTTGACTATCATTCCTGACAAGTTTAACATTCTGGCAATTACCTGTCAGGTAAAATGTTATAAGTGTTACTGTAAAAAGATACTTCATATTGATACAATTAATTTACATAAAACTTTAACTATTAGTCTGCATTCCTTATATGCGGTAATATTGCGAATCACAAAATTATATTCTGCGTATCCGTATTGAAAAAGCTTTTCCGGGATTTGAAATCAGAAGTTGGTTTATTTCTTCCTCAGAGAATTTTCCCTCCCTTAATGCAGGAACCAGTTTTTCAAAAAGGGTGGCATACCCCCTGTACTCTCCACCATTTTCCTCACCAGGGCGATACCACCCTGCATCGTGCGATAAGAGGATCTTGTTAAGCAGGCCATTCTCTTTAAGGTTCCTGATCATTTCTACATACTCTTCAATATTGTCATCATTGATACCATCAAGACTGATCCATGCTCCCATCCTGGCAGCCCTGATATGTTCACTGAGATCTTTTTCATTCTGCGCATGAACCCATATAAAAGCTTCGGGTGACACTCCTTCATTTCTCAATACTTCAAGTTCTTCAAACGCAGGAATTGCCAGGCCTGTATGAGCTGCTATTGTTAATCCTGTTCTCAGGTGAGTTCGTGCAGCTGCAGTTACAATTTTTCTGTGCATTTCTGATAATTTTTCTCTGGCAACACCTATTTTAATAAACCCTGGTTTGATGCCTGTACCATTTATACCATTTTCCCATTCCCCGGTCCACCTGTCGGCAAGTTGATCGGCAGTCTCAGCAAAAGCCTCTTTCGGAATATATTTGTTATTCATGGCTCCATAATATCCCGTATTAGTCAGTATGTGCAAGCCTGATGAATCGGACAACTCTTTAAGCAATAGAGGGTCCCTGCCCAGGTAATCGGGAGTACATTCAACAAAAGATTTACACCCGAGATCCCTTATCTGCTTAAGAAAAGGTAATGATCTTTTAACTACTTCAGTCCTGTTCCATCTGTTATCATTTATTGAATCCGCTCCAATAAAATCAACAAGAATATGTTCATGAACAAGTGTTGTACCCATTTCACTTACGGTAACCGGACCATTTACTGTCATTATAATTTCCTCCTCTTTTGGTGTGCATTGAGAAATGAATATTATAATTAAAATTGCAGAAAGAAAATTTTTCGTTTTCATAGATCTTATAAAGATAGAAAGTTTTTATCCATAGTTAACATTCGTGATATCCTAAGTGAGATTTTGTTGTTAAAATTTTCGACCAAATTGATATTTTATTCGAAAATAGAAATACTGTAAAAAATAACTATTTTTAAAGATATAAAGAATCATTGAAATATGAAAAGGGTTTTAGTTGACATGGATGGTGTTCTTGTTGATGTATACAACCGGTTCTTTCAGCTATATAGGGAATCGACCGGTAAGTCAATGCCAATGAAGGATATTAATGGTAATAACTTTACATTTAGAATTTCATCTTACTCTTTTAAAATAAAGGTATTTATCAATTAAATTATCAAAAAATGGAAGACGAAAACAAACCTGCAACCAAGCGGTTGTATTCACTTGATGCGTTGCGAGGATTCGATATGTTCTGGATCATGGGTGGTGAAGGAATTTTTATTGGTCTTGCCACACTGACCGGATGGCCCATATTTCAGTGGTGGGCTGAACAATGTGAACATGTACAATGGCACGGGTTCCATTTTTTTGATATGATATTCCCTCTGTTTCTTTTTATTGCAGGAATTTCCTTCCCTTTTTCCCTGGCAAAAAGGATTGCAAAAAACGATAGCAGCATGTCAATATATAAACATGTAATCTATCGCGGATTAATCTTTGTTTTTCTTGGAATAATATATAATAATGGTGTTCGATTCGATTTCGCTAACCTGCGATATGGAAGTGTGCTTGGAAGAATTGGTCTTGCCTGGATGTTTGGCGCACTTATCTTTATGAATACAAAGCTAAGTATGCGAATTGTTTGGTTAGTCGCAATATTAATAGGCTACTGGCTTTTACTTCTTATATTCCCTGCTCATGACCTGGGTTCAACAGATATTTTTTCGCGGGAAGGTAACCTTGCAAGTTATATAGATCGTATTTTAATGCCAGGCCGACTATATCCTGATATTCACGATCCTGAAGGACTTTTCAGTACCATTCCGGCTATAGGTACTGCGTTGCTCGGAATGTTAACCGGACAGTTTATGTTATCTAAATACCTTAATGACAAACCTTTAAAAAAGACATTCTATCTGGTTCTGGCAGCAATAGCTTTAATGATAATCGGAAAGGTCTGGAATCTTGCTTTCCCGATCAATAAGAATCTCTGGACAAGTTCATTTGTCTGCTTTGTTGGTGGGCTCAGCCTTTTGCTTTTTGCCATTTTTTATCTGATTATTGATGTATGGCAATTTAAGAAATGGGCTTTCTTCTTCGTAGTAATAGGGATGAATCCTATAACCATCTACCTGGCAGGAAGAATAATTAATTTCAGGTCCGCAACAAGATTTTTTTTCGATGGATTTTCCTCTATCCTTCCTGAAGCATGGGGCCCTCTGATTGATGGGATTGGAATAACCGCAATTGCCTGGGTATTCCTCTATATTTTATATAAGAAGAAGATATTTTTAAAGGTGTAGTAGCTTATTTCCCTTCTGCAACAGGAATATCTAATTATCTATCAGTAGGATTACCATTTGTGAGAAGTGCTGGACCATGTGTAATCGCATGGGTAATATCCTCTTATCGGTTTCTTCCTGCTGTTTTTAAATAAATATCTACGTATTATAATACGTAGTTAAATACCTTACAATTTTGCACAAAGAATTCAATATGGGTCTGTTTTTCGCTTATATTTAAGGAAATTTAAATGGAGACAAATTATGAAAAAACGCATAACCATTAGTTTGTTGTTAATATTCCTGGTTTTGAACATAATGTTCTCACAAGTAACTCCGTTAAAGATTACCGACTCCAATACAGCTCTTCACCTGCTGGCACCAGATTATCCGGTTCCATATGGACCAATGAAAAGCGAAGAGATCACAGCTGTATTGGCCAGGATTTATTCCTACCTTGATGCCTCAACACCGGCAAAAGTGATTGACCGTCAGACGAAAACCGCGATTGTTGACATGAAAAAGCTGACTACCAACTCTATCTTAGAACCTGGTGTATTCAGACTTATCAGCTATGAATGGGGTGTTGCATATGGAGCTATGCTAAATGCCAGCGAAGTAACCGGTGATCCGAAATATAAAGATTATACTATAAAACGTATTAACCTGATCAGTGATTTAGCAGGTTATTTTAAGTCGGTTCCAGCATCCGGTCTTCAAAATAACAATCCTGTAAGGTCAGTATTAGATCCACGCGCCCTTGACGATGCAGGATCAATGTGTGCAGCTATGATAAAAACTCTTAATTATGGCGGGAAATCAGAGTTACGCTCATACATTGATAATTACATAGATTATATTTCTACAAAGCAATTTAGACTAGCTGACGGAACCCTTGCACGTAACAGGCCACTTCCAAATGCTCTCTGGCTTGATGACCTTTATATGAGTGTTCCTGCCCTTGCACAGATGGGAAAGCTAACCGGTGATCGTAAATATTTTGATGATGCTTCCAGACAGGTACTTCAGTTCTCACAGCGGATGTTCAATAATAGCCAGAGACTCTTCATGCATGGCTGGATTCTGGATATGAACCCTCATCCGGAGTTTTACTGGGGACGGTGTAACGGATGGGCTCTTCTGGCAATAACCGAGCTGCTTGATGTTCTTCCTGAAGATCATGTTTCAAGAAATTCAATATTAGATCTACTTAGAAAGCACATCGCTGGTCTTGCTTCCTGCCAATCCGGAGTCGGTTTCTGGCATCAATTACTAAACAGGAATGATTCCTATTTAGAAACATCAGCCACTGCAATTTTTACATACTGTACCGCTCATGCAATTAACAAAGGTTGGATTGATGCACAGGCTTATGGTCCAATGGCTGTTCTCGGATGGAATGCTGTTCAGACAAAAGTCAATAGCACTGGTGAGGTTGAGGGAACATGTGTTGGTACTGGTATGAGTTTTGATCCTGCTTTCTACTACAACAGACCTGTTAATATGGCCGCAGCACACGGCTATGGACCGGTTATCCTTGCAGGATCAGAGATGATCAGACTGATGAAGAACTACCAGGTGGTAATTAATGATGCAGCAGTTATGTTCTATCCAATTGGGACCGACTGGCGAAATTATAGATAATTGTGCCCCCAACCCCCCTGAAGGGGGGCTAATGCACTAGATTTAAGTCCCGCTTTGGCGGGATGGGGGGCGAAAAAAACAGTGAGCAAAAATAAATATTATGATAAAAAAACTCACAATACTAGTCTTTCTTGCCTCACAGGCCTTGTTTGCACAGCAGACAAAGACACAATTATCATGGCCTGAGATAACAGGTGAAAATAAACCCTGGACCCGATGGTGGTGGCCCGGAAGTATAGGGTCCCAGGCAGATCTGACAGCTGCCATGGAAAAGTATAAGGAAGCTGGCATAGGAGGTTTGGAGATCACTGTTATCTACGGAGTAAAAGGTCAGGAAAATAAATTCAAAAACTACCTCTCGCCCAAATGGATGGATATGTTTACATATACCCTGAAAGAGGGAGTACGTCTTGATCTGGGAATGGATCTTGCCAACGCTTCAGGATGGCCATTTGGAGGTCCCTGGGTAAATCCTTCAGATGCCTCAAAGAATATTAATTATAGAACATGGTCACTAAAGGAGGGTGAAACTCTCACAGATAAGATTGAATTCATTCAGCAAGCACTGGTAAGACCGGTTGGTCAGAGACCTGATATCACATTACTTAATGATCCTATTGGTAAAAACAAATATCTTCAGCTCTACGCGCTTGACCAGATAAGGTTTGAAAAAGCACTTCCCCTGACAATATTAGCTGCTTATTCCGACTCAGGCAGGGTCCTCAATCTGACAAACAAGGTATCAACAACAGGAACTCTTGATTGGGTTGCTCCTGTTGGAAACTGGACATTATACGGGCTTTTTGAAGGATGGCATGGAAAGATGGCTGAAAGAGCAGGTCCGGGTGGTGAAGGAGAGGTGATCGATCATTTTTCAGGAGTGGCAATAAATAACTTTCTGAAACATTTCGATGAGATATTTAAAGATTATGACATTAAATCACTTCGAGGATATTTCAATGACTCATATGAAGTAGATGATGCTTCCGGCCAGGCTACCTGGACAAATGATATGTTCAATGAATTCTATATAAGAAGAGGATATGACCTGAGCATGCACCTTCCTGCCCTGTTTCAGAAAGATGGTCCGGATAAAAATGCACGTGTTTTATCAGATTACCGTCAAACCATTTCTGATCTTATTCTTGATAAATTTACCACAAACTGGACAGCCTGGGCTCATAAACAGGGAAAAACAACACGAAACCAGGCCCATGGTTCACCGGGGAATATTCTTGATTTGTATGCAGCTACTGATATTCCTGAAACTGAAGGTAATGAAATAACTAAACTAAAATTTGCATCTTCCGCAGCCAATGTAACAGGTAAAAAATATGCATCATGTGAAGCTGCAACCTGGCTCGGGGAACATTTCACTTCAACACTTTCTGATGTAAAGAAGGCTGCGGATATTTTCTTCCTGGGTGGAATAAATCATCTTTATTATCATGGAACATGCTTCTCTCCAACTGATGAACAATGGCCGGGTTTCCTTTTCTACGCGGCAGTTGAATTTACCCCGGCAAACAGCTTCTGGAATGACTTCCCGGCTCTGAACAATTATATTGCCCATGTACAGTCATTTTTGCAATCAGCCAAACCAGATAACGATATACTTCTCTATTTTCCGATATATGACAGGTATGCAGATTATGGAAGAGGAATGCTTGAACATTTTGCAGACATAAGTCCGGCATTTAAAGGCACTCCATTTAAAACAGGAGCTGATTTAATGCTTGAAAAAGGATATACATTCGACTATATCTCAGATCTTCAGATAAAAAATACTGAATTTTCCGACGGATTATTACAGACCGAAGGAAACATTTACAAAACTCTTGTTTTACCGGGATGCAAATATATCCCCGTTGAGACGTTCGAAAGGATTCTTTCCCTCGCAAATGAAGGAGCCCATATTATATTCTACGGAGATATGCCTGAGAATGTTTCAGGATGGGCCGATTTTGACCTGAAAAATGAAGCCTTCAATAAGATGAAAAATAGTCTGGAATTTAAGAAATCAGGTAATGGAACAATTTTAGAGGCTAATTTAGGGGATGGTAAAATAATTATGGGTGATGATTTAGCAAGTCTACTTGAAACCGCTGAAATAAGACGTGAACCTATGACCGATAGAGGACTGCAGTTCACTCGAAGGGAAAGCAATACAGGTTATTACTATTTCATTAAAAATCAAAAAGAGACTCAATATTCAGGATGGCTTCCGTTGAATGTAGAAGCCTCATCTGTTGGAATTTTCAATCCAATGACAGAAGATTACGGGATTGCAAAAAATAGGAAAGCTGAGAATGGTATTTTTGAGATATATGCTGATCTGTGGCCGGGTGAATCAATGGTTATTGAAACATTTAATAATAAGATGTCTGGAAAACCATATAGCTTCTATACTCCCCTATCAATTCCGGAAGAATTACAGGGAAGCTGGAATGTGGAATTTATTGAAGGGGGGCCAGTAATTCCATCTTCGAAAAAAGTCGATAAACTAATTTCCTGGACAGAATTCGGTGGTGATGCTGTAAAAGACTTTTCAGGAACTGTCAGCTATACAATCAGTTTCAAAAAACCCTTAGGGAAGGCTAATTCATGGATGCTTAACTTCGGAAAGATAGCTAACAGTGCCACAATAATCCTTAACGGAAAAAAGATTGCATCTCTGATTGGTCCCGATTTCCAGGTGACTATTAATAAAGATCAGCTTCAAGCTACCAATACGCTCGAGATAAAAGTCTCCAATCTGATGGCAAACAGAATTGCCTATATGGACCGCAATAATATTGAGTGGAAAAAATTCTACAATATAAATATGGCAGCACGCTTAAGGGAAAACAATAAAAATGGGATATTCGATGCATCGGCATGGCTGCCCATGGAATCGGGATTATTAGGGCCTGTAACTATAACCCCAATGGGGAAAATGAAATAAACAGGTAGTTAAGGAATTAACATCGGAATCATGCTCTTAGTGACTGATTACAGTCTACTTCTTGCTGCCTTTCTTCTCTTTTTCGGGTTTAGGCTTCTTCACCTTTGGTTCCAATGATTTGGTAAGTTTATAAACCTCAGATCCAGCAAGCATGAAACATCCCAAACCAAAATCTTCAAAATCAGGAACACTATCATAGTTTACTGGTTGACCCGCTTTTGGCTCTTTACCAGTACCTTGCACATATCCGAGGAAACCATTGGGGTGCACACATTCAGTTATAAGAGCATTCCATGCCTTATCTACGACTGGCAAGTACTCTTTCTTATTGATAATACCCTGGTTAATACCCCATGCCATTCCATAAGTAAACAATGCAGTACCGGTAAGCTCCTTCCCGCCAAAATCAGTGGGATCCTGAAGACTTACATTCCAGAGACCATCCTCTCTTTGCAGTGGAATAAGTGCTTCAAACATCTCTTTCAGAGTCTTAATATACTCCTTTTTATATGAGCTGTTTTTCGGTAAAAACTCCATTGTTCTTACAAGAGCAGCAACAACCCAGCCGTTTCCTCTCGACCAGTAACAATCTTCTCCATTTGGTTCAACATAGGGAGGATCAAAATCTTTATCACGCCACCATAAATGGTCTTCAGTATTATAAAGCCCATTTGTACCATGTTTAAGTTTGGTATAGAGATACATATCATGCATTCGATCGAAATAACTTTTTTCATTATATACGATACCAAGTCGAGCAAATACAGGCATTGCCATTTGCAGGGCATCTATCCAGTTCCAGTCATCAATCTTTTCTGTTGCCATCATATTATCAATGGAAGCTTTTATGTCCTTAATTCTCTCCTCCTTGTACCTATCCATCATATAGAGATCAATGTATGTTTGCCCGCAACACTGATTATCGCCATTTCTTGTTTTTATACCATCACGTAATCCCCATTTATGGAATTCACCCCATGCAAGAGCATAATCGAGATAAGCCTCATCAGGATTAAGTTTGTATAAAGCCATCAATCCTTCATAATAGACCCCGCGTGTCCAGATGTTACTCGGACGTTCCCGATCTGTGGTAATAGTCTTGCTAACATCAGTCCATTTTCCCATGAAATACTTATTTGCAAGCACCATCGACTCCATTGTTTTTTCAGATGAGACTGCCTGGGATGAAAGGTCGAATGCAAGGATAATAAACACCAATATAAGCGATATGATGATTCCGAATTTTACAGATTTGTTCATAATAATATTCAAAATATTTATTTCGTAGTCTAATTAAGTAAATTGATAAACTTATTATCCGACCTCTACTTCTTCTTCACGTAATTGAGCAATAGATCCGTAAGGTTTTCTGCCGCTTTGCGGTTCTCAAAACTTTCAGGCAGACGGTCATGATCAATATATTCATTATAGATCCAGGGATCACCTATAACAAAAACATACCCTTTCCCATAACTGTTTTCTGCCATAAGGACTTTGCCGTTTTCAGTCAGAACGGCTTTTGCTGTTCCGGACAGATTAATATCTGAAATCTCTTTGATGTATATTTTTGAAACTCCTTTAAAGAGAGGATGATCCGGCAGATCTTTACATGCTCCCATCTCAAAGTTGGTACCGGTTACCGGATGTAATGTAACATGGTTAAAGGTCATCCCAAACTGTGATGCAAGCTCGTTAAAATGAGTGAACTCGCAATTCGGGGCATCATTCCCAAGGAGGGCCAGTACACCTCCTTTCTTAATCCATTGTTTTATGGCCCTGATTTCTTCAGCCAATATAAAATTGGGGGCAGATGTTTCTGTTGTAGTGTCAGGATCGACAATAATATAAACATCAATTTTACTCAGAACACTTGAATCAGGTTTTCCTAGTGTTGTAATTTTTGCTCCCCTGCCGGTAAATATTTCCCCCCAGCGTGAGTAGCCGCTGTTCTCAGTATCAGTCCAGAGATAGTGGAAGGGCTTCCCTGTTTTAGCATTGGTTTCGTGGTTATACCAGTTATCTAATCCAACCACAGGTTGTGATATTCCGTTCTGAGCAAGGAATAGTGATACTAAAAGAAAAATGAATATTGAATATCCTACTCCTTTTTTTTTCTTTTCCATATTACTTAATGCTTTTGTTATCTCAAAAATATGAAACATTAGCGATGAAACAACCATATTTTAAAACATATTACTCAGGTTATTTGAATACTTATCTTTGTTAAGGGAGAAGATTGTTGAGAAGAGGGGCCACCTAATAACAAACAGAACCTAAGATATAACTACATGAAACTCAATTTTATTAATGCACTTATTTCAATACTTTTTCTGTCAGTTTGTAATATAGCTTATTGTCGGATAATAGTGATTTCTTTTAATACATTAAGTACTATTTTTGTATAATAGTTTAAAACCTAATTCATTTATTCTTATGAAGACCCTGATAAACATTTTCTCATTACTGTTTTTATTAGCTTTTACATGTATTTCATGCACCACCAAAGGGGAGAACATGATCAACAAAGATCTTAGTAATTGGGAGCATCTGAATGGTTCTGCACCATATGAAATAATAGATAACACTATAGTGGGTACTACAGTTCTCAATTCTCCGAACTCATTTCTTTGCTCAAAGGAAAATTACGGAGATTTTATTCTTGAGTTCGACACATGGTTCGATCCTAAGATGAACTCTGGGGTACAGATCAGAAGTGAGAGCAGATCGGATTATATGGATGGAAGGGTTCACGGTTACCAGGTAGAACTTGATCCTTCAGTAAGAGCATGGTCAGGTGGGATATACGACGAAGCCAGAAGGGGTTGGTTATATACCCTCGACAATAATCCTGAGGGTCAGAAAGCGTTGAAGGTTGGCGACTGGAACCATTACAGGGTTGAAGCAATAGGAAATTCTATAAGAACATGGATAAATGGGATTCCCTGTGCAGATCTAATTGACGGATTAACACCTACTGGATTCATTGCTCTACAAGTACATTCAATTGGGGGAGATTCAACAAAGGTAGGGTTGCAGGTAAAATGGAAAACCATCACAATCAGAACGACTGATCTTGAGAAATATAGTACTCCATATACACCGGTTATTCCCCAAGTCAGCTTTCTTGATAATGCGCTTACTGACAGAGAGGTAGCGGAGGGATGGAAACTTCTGTTTGATGGAAAAACATCAGCAGGATGGATAAGTGCAAAAAGCCAGGCTTTTCCTTCAGAAGGATGGGAAATTATAGATGGAACAATTAGAGTTAATCCAGAAAGCGGAAGAGGGGGTGATATTGTTACAACAGATAAATACAAGGATTTCGAGCTGATTGTTGATTTCAAGTATACTCAAGGTGCCAATAGCGGAATTAAATATTTTGTTGATACCGAGATAAATAATGGGAACTTAGCTTCTATTGGCTGCGAATACCAGGTTCTCGACAACAGACTTCATCCGGATGCAAAAGCTGGTATTGCTGGTAACCGTACACTGGCAAGTCTTTATGATCTGTTAACACCGGAAAATGTAAGAGATAACGGTGCTGATAAATGGAACAGGGCAATAATTATTATAAAAGGACACCACGTACAGCATTGGCTAAACGGACAGTTGACTGTTGAATATGACAGGGGGACTCAGGAATGGAAAGAGCTTGTTGCTACCAGTAAGTTTAAAGATTTTCCGGGGTTTGGAGAAGTAACTAATGGACGTATACTTCTTCAGGAACATGGTGATGTAGTGTCGTTTAAAAATATTAAGATAAAGTCGATCAGGTAGGTACAGGGCACCAGCCTATACCAAGGCTTCGGCTGGCAATGAAGAGCACACGTGTCCTCCAAAGCTTTCTTTGACCACCATAACCTATGTGAAGGTGGTAGCGAAGGAGGAGAGCACAGAGCTCAGGGCTCTGAGGTTTAGAAATGATATCCAAAAAAATCGTATTTTTGATATATAATAATCAATAAAGTGAACTACATTGCTGATAAATTGTTCTGATTAGTATAATTAACCTAATTAAATTCAGACTCTATGAAAAACCTTACAGTATTATTAATCTTAGCCGGATGTCTGTATATTTCATCCTGCAAAAAAGATACTCAGTCTGAACGGTTCAAACTTTTAACTGGTCCGGTCTGGGTTAGCGATAGCCTTCTTGCTAATAGTGTTGATGCAGGTAGTGTTGGAGGTTTACTTGAAGACTTCAAAGGAGACGTCAAATTCAATGAAGACGGCACCGGTTCTTTTGGTGTATTTACCGGGACATGGAAGTTTGCCTGGGATGAAACTCAGATTGTAATAGCAACCGTTTCTCTTCCAATTCCTCTTACAACCAACATTGCTGAATTGACAAATATCTCTTTAAAAATCACAACCAGTTACCCTAATCCTATAAATCTGACCGTTCCCATAAATATCCGGATGACCTTTAAGGCTAAATAATGCGGTACACTCTTATTGTCATAACATTACTTTTAAGTTCTATCTTAAATGTTGTGAATGCTCAAGGTTTTGTTAAGGGTAAAGTATTTGATAATAATACCTTTGAACCACTCCATGGTGTTTATGTTATTTTTGAAAAAAATCAGGGTACAACTACTGATCAGAATGGCTATTTCCTGATCAAATCAGATGTCGAAAAGCTGAATATTATCTTTCAATTTATTGGCTACAAGTCTATTACAAGAACTATTAATCTCGGATCAAACGACACTCTCGAGTTGAATATTGGATTAGACATGGAAATACAGGAGATAGGGCAGATCGTTGTAAGTGCAAATAAAACAGAACAAAAGATTGCCGAGATGAGTGTTTCAATGGATATCATTAAGTCAGAGGACTTTTTGAAAACTCATATTACTGATGCGCAGGAATTGATAAATAATACTCCCGGAATTGAAGTGATGGATGGACAAGCCTCCATAAGGGGAGGTAGCGGGTTCACTTATGGTGTAGGAAGCAGAGTACTGGCTCTGATTGATGGATTACCTGTTTTATCACCTGATGCGGGTAATATAAAATGGCAATTTCTCCCACTCGAGAATATTTCCCAGATTGAGATAATCAAGGGTGCATCTTCAGTACTTTATGGCTCATCAGCCTTAAACGGGATTATTAACTTTCGCACTGCTGATGCAACCAACATTCCTGTTACGCAATTCTTTGCTGAAACAGGAATTTATGACAAGCCAAAAAACAGAAACCGGGTATGGTGGAACTCACCCAGAGTTTTTTCAACCCTCTCCTTATCTCATCTGCAGAAAATTGGAAAGACTGATATCGGTCTGGGTATTAATCTTTTAGCTGACAATGGCTACAGAAAATTTAATGATGAAAAACTCGGAAGGATAAGTCTCAGAACTAAACACTTTAGCGGAAAAGTCAAAGGACTAATCTATGGCTTGAATATTAACTCCGGTTATACTGCTAAAACAGATTTTATTCTATGGGAAGATGCCGAAGCAGGGGCTTTGAAGCAAGACACATCAACCGTTTCGCTTCTCCATGGCACTTTCTTTGCCTTAGACCCATATATATCTTATAATAATGGCAGACGACTTAAGCATGACATCCGGATCCGCTTACAGTCAGGAAATAACAGGTTTCCAGTCAGGGACAATAATAATTCGGATGCATTTTCATTCTATACTGAATACCAGCTGTATTACAGATTATCTGATTATATGAACCTAACAACAGGTTTATCAGAAAATTACAGTAAAATCCTATCTAACTTCTATGGTGATCATGAGGGTATTAATATTGCGGGGTTCTCACAGGCTGAAGCACAGATTTTAACAAGACTGAAGATGGTTGCCGGGGTACGAATAGAACAGAACATCCTCGACGGAGAACATGATAAGACAGTACCGATATTCCGCACCGGAATAAACTGGCAGGCAGCTGATTATACCTTTCTGAGAGCCTCGTTCGGACAGGGTTACAGGTATCCTTCCATCGCAGAAAAATATGCCTCAACTTCCCTTGGCTCTGTAAGCATCTTCCCAAATCCCTCTGTTCAGCCTGAATCAGGGTGGAGCTCCGAAGTAGGAATAAAACAAGGTTTATTAATGGGAAAAACCAGCGGACAGGCAGATCTTGCACTCTTCTTTTCACAAAACAGCAACCTTATAGAATACCCTTTTAGCCTTTACCCGGAAGGCTTAGGTTTCAGAGCTGAAAATATTGAACAAGCTAGAGTATATGGATGTGAGTTTGAATTTATGCTAAACAGAGATTTGAATAATTTTAATACCACCCTGGGTGGAGGGTATACATATCTCTACCCTGTTGAATTTGATCAGGTAACTCATAAGAATAAAGACATATACTTAAAATACAGAAGAAGACATTCAGCCAAAATCAGTTTAAATACTGCATATAAAAAACTTGATCTTGGTTTAAGTATATTTGCCAAATCAAAAATATTAAGTATTGATGATGTTTTTATAAATGAGTTCACCAGGGAGAGCATCTTACCCGGATTCTATGCATATTGGCTTGAGAATAACACAGGTTACTTACTTGTTGATGGCAACATTGGATATAAAATCAATACCGTTTTAAGTCTTTCTATTGCAGTAAAGAATATCACAAATATTGAATATATGGGCCGTCCGGGAGATATTCAACCTCAAAGAAATTTCAGTCTCCGTTTATCTGGCAAGTTTTGAAATTAGTTATAACGTAATATGCATTCCCACAATGCAATATTGAATACAATATAATAAATATTAATGACTTAGCAGACAACCATCCACCTGACACCCTTCGACCGCCGAAACTTTAGTGTAGGCGGTGACGCCTGACCCCTGAAGCCCGACGCCTGATGCCTGCCGCCTTTATTCACATTAATCATCTTACAATCAATATAGTATTTCAGACTTATTGCAGAAATAAAATAATTTTCTACATTTGACACAATTTATATTACTATTCTTTGAATCAAATCAAATTTTTGATACTATTGTTAAATAGAAATGGGGTGATATTGTATCTGGATACATATCACCCGCTGAATCTTAAACTTAAATTTTATCTCATGAGAAAATTTTTAACTTTTGTTGCTGCTATTTTCATTACAGGTAGCCTTCTGGCGGGTGGTCTGGTTACAAATACCAATCAGAGTGCCATGTTCACTCGTCTCCAAAACCGTAATGCCTCAACTGGCATAGATGCTGTTTATTTCAATCCTGCAGGCCTAACCAAGCTCGGAGATGGTTTTTATGCTTCAGTAAGCAATCAGATTATTGGACAGACAAAAACTATTGGAAACAATTACAATTACCTGGCTGGTACCAGCGGAGGAACAACATCCAGAGAATTTATTGGTGACGTAAGCGCGCCTCTTTTCCCCAGTGTATATGTTGCATATAACACAGGAAAACTTTCATTCTCAGCAGGATTTAATCCTATTGGTGGCGGTGGTGGCGCCAAATATGATAAAGGACTACCTTCATTCGAAATGGGAATTGCTGACCTTGTTCCCCTTTTAGGAAGTCAGGACATACCAACCACTCAATATTCAGCTGATATCTTATTTGAAGGATCTTCAGTATATTTTGGATATCAGGCAAATATTGGTTATAAGATAAATGATATGCTTTCTATTGCAGCAGGTGTTCGTTTAGTTTCTGCAGCTAATACTTATAATGGCTATCTGAGAAATATAAGTGTTAATCCTAATTATCCTAATTTTGGAGCAGCTTACACTGGAGGAATGGTTCTTGCTAATGATTTCTTTACATCAGGAGCAGCTACCCTTAACGGATTAGCCGCTGGAGCAACTTCTTATGTTGCAGGATTACAACCATTAATTGATGGAGGTGCCGGAACAGTTCTTTTGTCAAACGGAACAGCTGTTGGGTTAACCGCCGTTCAGGTTGGTCAGATACAACAGATAATTGGTGCTGCCGGACAAGATCCTACAAGCATGGATATTGCTACAGCCCAAATTGTACTGGGAGCATCTGCCCCCATATTCACTGCAAAAGCTGGTTCTATGACCGGGTATGCAGGCGCCACACAGGATATTGAAGTAGATGCCGAAGAATCAGGAATGGGCTATACTCCTATTATAAGTGTTAACTTTTCACCTTCTGATAAACTGAATATTGCAGTTAAATATGAGGGTCAGACGAAGTTTGAACTAACAACAAAAGTTAACGATAATAAAGGTGGTGGTATATTTACTGACGGAGAAAAAGTTATTGCCGACATGCCTGCAATGTTTTCACTTGGAGTGGAATATAAGCCAATGGATAAACTTATGGTTGCTGCAAGTTTTAATACCTATCTTGATAAAAACAACGATTATGACGGGAGTGAATCATTAGATATTAATATGATTGACAAAAACTTCATGGAATATGGACTTGGTGTTGAATATGGCCTTTCTGATAAACTTCGTGCCAGTGCCGGTTGGGTTGCCACTTCAACTGGTGTTAATGAAAATTATCAGAATGATCAGAGATACAGCACAAATACCAATTCATTCGGAGCAGGTATTGGTTACCGTATCTCATCAATGATTGACCTTAATATTGGCGGACAATATACTTTTTATGCAGAAGGCTCAAAAGAGTTTAATCATATGCTTGGGGAAATTCCAGTTCCAGTAACAGAGATCTACAACAAGAAGACCTGGGTTGTAGGTGTTGGACTTGATTTCTACTTCGGTAAATAACCAGAATAATTATTAATAATATAAAGGGGTTGTCCATTTAGGGCAACCTTTTTATTTAGTACTTAATGCCCTGAGGCTTAACCCACATTGCAGCTTTAGGTTTGTAAAGAACGGATTTTTTCCTCACAAAAGGTGCATATTTATATTTTAGCAAGTCGTATATTTTCTTCACTTCTTTTGTAGGTTCGGTACATTGACGTATAGAAATGGTTTCATTCTTTATATTGACCAGACTTGTGGTTACACATTTTTGAGTATTCATTGTCCGCACTATT
>DATKUO010000071.1:0-18466 GCA_035530515.1 Bacteroidales bacterium | reverse complement strand
AATAATTTACTGGAGTGGCTGAAAAGCTTCAATTAGGAAGAAATATAATGCAAAGTGGTTTGGAGCCTAATTTGTTAGATATCAGGCTATATGGTTGGTCGAAAGGACTCAACTTTACATTATCATATAGTTTACATTACCATTATCAGTAGGTTCAGCCAAAACAGTCGGGTGAATTTCAATCATGGAATCCCCTAAATATCCGAATTTTGAAGACGTTCCCCCACTACCAGATTTTTGTCTGATTCGTAAACAATAAAATTTCCATTCAAATTCGGGATAAATTCCTTTTTGGGAATCCCTGTAGGAATTTTTGTTCCAACCTGGTTAAGTAGCTGGATGGTTAAATCGTTAGTTGTCCGCTTGATCATTCTTAGTTCAGACTGGCTGTAGGATTGCAGAGAAAACTGGCGTTCATTGATAGTCTGAACTATTAAGGAGGAGTCAAAGCTGATAACATCATCAGGTACTACAAAAAATGCGTAGTTTGCATTCTTCTTTTTCACAGCAGAGAGAATATTAGTATATTCCATTGCCTGCCGGAAAACCGAAAATCCGGGTCGGAGATACACGGGCCCTGTTACACTTGAAAAAGCCCTGGGAATAATTGCCTGTTTAACTCCAATAAAAGTACAATTGCTTCCATAAGATTTTTGAATTACAGAAGATGGATCTAATAATACAATATCCTTTTCACCATTTATAAATCCTTTATTTATATTAGCCGGATAAACCGGATCAAGACTCATGTGTGAGCCAACTATAATCAATTTTACATTATCAGGTAAAACAGAAGCAGAGCCCCAGTGAGGATAGCCACTTTTACTTGTGACAACATCATCATATAGTTTCTGAAGAGCATCGTTGGTAGGAGCAACTAATCCGTATTGATATCTGATCGTATAAATTGAACTGGTAACCCCGGGGCCCGTTAACTCGCTTTGAACATCAAAAACCAGATTGGGATAATGTAAATCATATAATAAATCGACGACTAATCCCTCAGCATAGCCCGGCAATTTTTGAGTCTCATTACTGTTATAGGTAAATGTGCCAAAATAATGCAATAAACTCAAATAATCGCTGTAGCTATTACCGCTCTGTGATGAACTCAACAGCTCTTCTCCGTTTAATAGCGGTTCTACAACTTTATCTACCTGGTAAATGATCCCATTCTCAGCAAAAATTTCCTGGCTTATTACTTGAGCTCCTGCAAAATAAATGTTACCAGGTTCATATGATTTGTTAAAATAATATTCATAGTCAGGTGCGTCAATTTCAGCACTCTTCATAAATGCATCAAAGAATATTGGAACATATTTGCGGGATGAGGAAAATACTGTTCTGTAATCATTTGATTGAGTGGAATCAACTATAGTTGCCAGTCCTTTAATATCCTTCACCCAATATTTTTTATTTTGTTCGTACATCAGGGTTTGACGCTTATATCCTCTTGGCTGATCATTATTTGGATCCTTCGGATCAATCCATCCATAGATGTCCAATTGCTGCAATTGATTTACGGTCCAGGCATTTTGAACAATATGATATTTAACAAGGTCGGTTAATTCTTTTTTTGGTATGTCCTAAACTCTTTTATATAAGGGGTTTTTCGAAAAATATTCGATAAAAGCTTCATTGCCTGGAGCAAAAACTGTAAAACTCCCGCTGGTATTTATTATTGAATCAAATCCTGATATTTTCAAACATACAGTAAACGAATCAAGGTCAGGAGTACTTTCGATCTGGGAATATAATTTTCCTTTGAGCCAGTCAGGTCTCTGATATTTATCAATTTCTTTTCTGCATGAGAAAAAAGTTGTAATTGATATTATAAATATAATTGCAGTGACTTTATTCATTTCTTTTAGTTGTTTAGTACACCTTGAAATTTGAGTACCTTATTTAAATTTTTCCCCTTTATGTTTTTTCTTTGGCAGGCCATTTCCCTTACATAGGGAAACAAAACTTACAGACAATATCTTCAAAATGCTATTTCTGTTGTTCATATTTTATATTAAATTCAAAAATAATCACATGTCCTGATTCACTTATTTCAGATCCAAATACTTATCTTTGGTTTATATACAAAAACATTTAGCAATGTTAGAGTAGAATTGTATACGAAAAAATGTACAATTGTATCAATTTTGTGTACTATTTAAATATTTGTTATTTGGTTCCGGTCTAAAAAAATGTCTTTTTTACTAATTATCAATCAGTTAAGTTATATTCAATTTATAATTAAAAACGTAATTATTTAGCTGTATTTATTCGGTAATAAAATTGTGACCCTCAAAGGTAGTGCATAATTCTGAAAAGACGCACCGTTTATTCTTTTTATAACCATCGCTTGATGGCGGCTTGTTGACATTGTGGCTGCTGCTGTCTAAACGTTCCCTTAACTCTGCATTCCCGGCTTTCAGCACTTCGTTTTGAGATTTATTACTCAATTTAAAGCCGGGATATTAATTTTTTTTCGTCTGTTTAATAAATTATTATTGTTATAATTAGCATACGATTTTCTAATTGCAATATCTTTCTTTCGTATCTGCAACAGCTTTACCACCTGTAACAGGTTTAGGATGTTCTTTATGAAGCAGAGTTTTCATTTGTTGAACCACATCGGCATATTTTGAATTAGCCGCAAGATTATACAATTCTCGCGGGTCAGCTTCTTCATTATACAATTCTTCCCCCATCTTTCCGAATCCCCATTCGGTATATCGCCATTCTTCTGTACGGACGCTATGACCAGGTGTATTTCCTCTCTGAACCTGGGTGAAAGCCGGATGCTTCCATGCAGCTTCAGGGTTTTTAAGAAGAGGAAATAAACTATACCCTTGAATATTATCAGGTGGTGTCAATCCTATAAGTTCGGCAAGTGTTGGATAAATGTCTATGAGCTCAACTGTACGATTACATATCTTTCCGGCTGATTTAACTCCAGGAACAGAAATGATTAGAGGACTTTTGGCTGATTCTTCAAAACAACTTTGTTTAAACCATAAACCATGTTCACCAAGGTGGTATCCATGATCGCTCCAAAAAACGACAATGGTATTATCACTTAACCCCAATGAATCAAGGGCATCGAGTAACCGTCCGATTTGGGCATCAACAAATGAAATAGCAGCAAAATAAGCCAGTTTGCATTCCAGGGCCTGATCTGAGCTGATGCCAAAATAAGGCCATGGTTTAGTGGAGGTTAAAGCCAGTTCAGGGTAATCATTCGGCGTTTCTGCAGATATTTTGGGTAGGCTCATTTCGTCGAGCTTATACATGTCGAAATATTTACCGGGTGTAATCCAGGGGCAATGAGGTTTATAGAAACCGGCAGCAATAAAAAACGGTTCGTTTTTATGTTTCTCCAAAAGCTTTATAGCTTCGGTGGCAACTTTCCCGTCAGTATGTTCCTCGTCTTTCCCCTTACTGTCGGAAAGATAGGCCATTGCAGAACCCAAACCTCTTTTAGGTGTATAATTTATGATGTCAGGTTCAAGGGAAGTTTTATCAAGACCGGACGGATTGATGTGTTCCATCCAGGATGCCCTGTCGTCCAGTCCATTCGTACCTATATCACCCGGGTTTCCATAGTGGTACATCTTACCGACTCTGGCTACATAATAACCATTGTTGATAAACATTTGGGGCAATGTTACAATATCCGGTTTATCTTGTCTGAAGTGATACTTAAGATCAAAGACAGTTATTTTATCCGGTCGCATTCCCGTTAATAATGAACTGCGGCTGGGACTGCTCAGTGGAAACTGGCAATATGAGTTTGCGAACGCTATTCCCTGTGATGCCAGTCTGTCAATATTCGGCGATTTCACCAATGGATGTCCGTAACAGCCAAGATCATTGTTCATGTCATCAACAGCTATAAAGAGCACATTCATCTTCTTTTTCTGGGCGTGAAGGTTTCCGCTGGTCAAAGACAGAGCCAGTGGAATCATTAAACCCTTTACTACATAATTTGATCTCATAGGTAGATTATTTTATGAAAGTTGAACTTATTATAATTCCATATTCCATTTCTCATACAACCATTGAACCGACCGGTAAGTATAGCTGGCGAGTCCGGCTTTAGTAGCCCCCAGGTTCTTATATAATTGCTTAATAGCTGTTTTCAGTTCCGGGCTATCTTCATTTAGAGCGTCAATGCTGTTTAATGCAAAATTCTGATCGTTGAAATCATAAGTTAGGGTGTCCTTCAGGATGTTAATATATGTCTTTTTGGCCAGTTCTTTTTCTCCCAGTCCATAAAGGGCTTCTGCTGCAAGAACAGCCACAGCACCTGAGTTATCTTTTGTTGCCTCTCTTAATGCTCCAATAGCCGGCCTGGCATCATCCTTAAGTATCAATAATCCGGTGGCACCCCAATAACGAATTGCACTGTTACTGTCTTTCAGATATTCGGTGAGTGTATTGATCTTTTCCCGGCCTCCAAGGGTTGCTATATCTGATGCTTCGATTAGGGCATCAAGAGGACATGCCTGGGAGCGCATATAATCATACATAGCTCCATTACCGGCAAAGTTGCCATACTCAGTTTCCGGAATTAGTCCTACATCTTTTATCTTGCTCATCCATTCTGTTTCAGCCTTACGAATTCTTTCCAGTACCTCCTTAAAATCTGGGTCTCCGACCAGATTATTTATCTCCCACGGGTCTTTTTCTGAATCATAGAGTTCTTCAACAGGTTTTGGCTGGAAATATCTGCTCTGTATCTCATTTGTCTTACCTTCTTTAAATGCATTCTCCCACGACTGTGCAGAAGGAGCTATGAAGAGGTAATTTACATGCTGCATGGTAATGCGAAATGGCATGTAATTTCTTATATATCTGAATTGCTTATCCCTGACTGCCCTGACCAGATCATAGTGCTCATCCATTCTCTGCCTAGACATATATGTGTATTCAGGATCTTCGGTTTTCTGTTTTCCAAGAAATGCATTGCCTTGCATGTATTCAGGGATAGCTGTTCCGATAATACTCAGAAGGGTAGGAGTCAGATCTACAAAATTTATTAATCTGTCAACTTTTTGACCCGGTTTGCCAGGGAAGAGATACTTGTACTTTTCAGGAATCCTTATTACAAACGGGATCTGTGTACCGGTTTCATATACAAACCGTTTGCTACGGGCTAGGATGCCTCCGTTATCGCCGTAGTACATTACAATTGTGTTTTCAGCTTCTCCGCTCTCTTCCAGTTCTTTTAGAAGTGCCCCGACTTCACCATCCATATCTTCAATTTTATCATAATACTGGGCCCAATCGTGGCGCATCTCCGGAGTATCAGGATGATAAGGCGGTAACACCACCTTTTCAGGATCATGTCTTAACTTCTCAGTAGGTATCTGTTTATGTATGCAGCTTTCGTGGCTTGTATTTATATTGAATACAGCAAAAAACGGTTTGCCTTCCGGTCGGTTTTTGTAGTGGGCTTTATTACTGCTTTCATCCCATATCGCAGCAGGATCAATGCTGTTGGTATTATAATCAGTCTTGGAGTTGTTGGTACAGTAATATCCGGCTTCTCTGAGAAACTCAGGATATGTACGTACAATTGAAGATTTAGCGTACGTACTGCGCATGTTCTCATTGCCGTTGGAGGCAGCATGAACACCAGTGATGATTGTATTCCGTGATGGTGCAGATACAGCATTGGAACAGTATGCATGAGTATACAGGAAACCTTCACCTGCAAGTTTGTCAATATTAGGGGTAGTGGCAAATGAATTACCATAGCAACCGGTAAAATAGGCGCTGTTGTCTTCACTGACTATCCAGAGTATATTAGGTAACTCTTTAGTTATTTGAGTCTTGCAAGCCGGGAGAACAAAACCTGATACCGCTGCCAATCCAAACGCTGTGAGATGTTCAACTTTTCTTAATTTCATTGTTTTAATAATTTATTAATTCTTTGAATTTGGTATATCTTTCTTATTGATAATGAAATAAAAGATAGATAAATCCTCATATTATAGTTTTTCAATCATTTAAGCTTTTATTTGTGTTTTTCCAACTTAATTAGCCTGATTAATTCAGGTTAGATGATATTTAACTTAACACCAGTAAATTATTTTTCAAGCTGATTCTCAACTGGTATTAATGTTGACAAATGCTCTTCCAATATCTTTTTTATTTCAGCAATAACTTCAGGATGTTTTTCAGCAATATTGAATCGTTCGGAAGGGTCAATATTCAGGTTATATAGCTCCGGAAGGTCTTGAACTGTCTTTGTATCGCTGCCATATTCAGGCTGGGTGATGAAGTGGGCTTTATATTCTCCCTTGCGAATAGCATAAACCTGCGTGCCCCGGTAATAAAAAACGAAATCCCGAGGATTAGTACCTGTTCCAAACATAACAGGGGAAATGTCATAACCATCAAAAATCCTGTCATTTGGAAGATTTACATTTGCCAGGCTACAAAAAGCTGGCAATAAATCCATTAAAGTATTAGTTGGACAATAGTAATAAAATATCTAATCATCCTGTTTTTTACCCGATTGATACACCTCCATCAAATGTTTCACATGATTTTCCCAATTTATCGCACCTTTGCCACTGGTATAAGGAGGATTTTCAAACAGCGGATTCTCACTCATCCGTGGATCTTTTGTCTCAATCAATATCTTATCCATCAATTGTGATAGCCTGGATTTTGCATCTTTGTATTGAGTAAGCCCTGCCACGTTATGCACCTGGTGGGGATCCTTTTTCAAATCATACAACTCTTCATATGGTCTTTTCGCGTAGGCATAATCGATATATAGTTTGTAGATCGGGTCATCGAAATGACGGTATATCCAATCTTTGGCGGGACCACCATCAATATCCAGCATCCCCATTTCAAAACTGCCTTCGGGCCATCTGTCCGGTTTGAAGTTGCGGATATAGAGGTAATCATCGGTGGTAATAGCACGTTGCGGATAAGGTAAATTTCCCTCATTTGCATAGACATGCCGTTCTCTGCCTGTCAACACATAATTACGTTCCTTTTCAACCCGGCCTTGTTTATTGGATAGCAGAATGGGCATCAAACTCTTTCCGGTCATTACTTCAGGTACTTTTACTCCTCCCGCGTCCAGGAAAGTAGGCGCTAAATCCATTAAATTTACGAAATCGGTTACAACCCGATTATCGGGTATCTTTCCCTTCCAACTTATTGCCAATGCCACATGCGTACCGATATCGTATAGATTGGTTTTTGACCTCGGGAATCCCCCCGCTCCATGATCGCCACTTATCACAATCAACGTATTTTCATATTCTCCAATCTTTTTCAATTCGTCGATGACTACCCCAATCCCGGCATCAACGGCTTGAACTTCGCCCAGATAATCGGCAAAATCTTCACGTATCTCAGGAACATCGGCATAGCAAGCCGGCATTTTCCCCTTAAGATCGTCAGGATTGATGCCCCAAATCTTTTTGCCTGATCCTTTTGTCCAAGATCTGTGTGTATTGGTCGGCCCAAACCAAAAACAGAAGGGTTGACCACTTTTTCGGGTCTTGAGGAAATCTTGAAAATTCCCTCTTACTTGAGCATATAATTCCTCCTTAGCTTCTTCTATACTATCTAGTTTAGAGGAGACATATTGTGAAAACCCATTAAAATTTCTACCGTGATTATGAAACGCATTTTTTATTCCACCATAACCAGCATCAATGGGAGTACCGGGACTCCAAACCTTGTACATATACCCGATATCGTATCCCTGCTCTTGAAGCAACAACGGATAAGTGGGAATATTGAAATCCCATTCAGCGCCAAGGAGGATGCTACCCATGCCTGTTCTGAAAAAATATTGACCCGAGAGCAATGCACTTCTGCATGGTGTGGATGAAGGGGAGTTTACATGAGCATTAGTAAACAGAACACCATTTTTGGCAATTTTGTCAAAATTGGGTGTTTTTACAATTGCAGAGGGAGATTTATCACCTTCTAACTCACCATATATACTGGCATGTTTGCCCCAATCATCGGCGAAAATAAACAGGATATTGGGTTTCTGTTGCTGCTGCGCCATCATGGGTATAGATGACGATAAAAAAGAAATCGCAAGCAATCTGTTTAATTTGTTGTTTTTGGTAAACATAATATTGAAAATTTGATTATTTGTTTTAGCCTGATTAATTCAAAAATCTTAGTGAGCCTGTGAAATCCTTTGAGCGACTTCGTGGTTTTACTTTTCTTACCACGAGGGATACAAAGTCCATCGCAAAGGTACAAAGGAATAGAGCACTTTAATCAGTTTTGTGAATAATTCAGGTTAGATTTTTATACTTTTTTATTTTATCAATACTAAAATATTGAAGAGTATACATTGCATTATTGTCTTATTCTAGTAGGATATAAAGTGGTGAAATTATAATTTATTCCTTCTGTACGAATAATATTTTCATCTAAAATTGCTGATTTTCAAACCAGTATAAGATATGAATGATTATTTTATTTGACTTTTTACCTGATGCTCTATTGCTTCCATCTCAGTTTGCTGGCCCTTATCTCCCTGCTGAATCATCCATTTTGAAAGTCTAGATTTTAACTCTTTCTTTATTTTACTGTATTGAGGATTATAAGCAATATTATTCATCTCCAAAGGGTCATTCACAATATCATAAAGTTCTTCTCCAGGGCGATGCTGAAATTTGTAAACCAAGTTCTTTGCAAAATAGTCTGTATCCGCTTTCGCAATCCATGATCTGTAAAATGTTCCTCCTGTTCCCACACTATTAGTGACTATATTATTAAAAGTTGCTTCGGGAGTAAGATTCAAAATATAGCGGTACGATTCTGATCGTACCGTTCGGATTCCATAAAAATCAGATCCACTGATGATTCCACGCGTAGTTTGAATACCATATACATAATTTTTATGTGTATTTTTCTTGCCTATTAAAACTGGGAAAAAACTCTTTCCTTCAATTACCTCTGGCACTTTTAGCCCGGCTATTTCGATAATAGTTGGTGCGACATCAACATATTCGATCATAGCATCGCTCTTTGATCCAGGTTTTATTATTCCGGGCCATCTCACCAAAAAACCCGTTTGTAACCCATTTCCATAACATGTCCATTTAGCAAAAGGAAACTGATTGCCCTGTTCACTGGTGAATATAACTATTGTATTTTCAGACAATCCATATTTATCCAACAGTTCCAGACATTTTTCAAACTCAAGGTCCATATAATTGATTTCTGCAAGGTATTTTACAAACTCATTTCTAGTCTCCTTTGTATCTACAAAATAAGGAGGTAATTGAATTTTTTCTGAATCGAATTTGGAAGGATCTCCTTGAGTAAAGGGGGCATGAGGTTGATGAGAACAGACGTACAGGCAAAAAGGTTGTTTTTTTTGAATGGTTTCCGCAAGGAATTGATCCATTTTATCAAAATCAAGTTCATCACCAGGATCTCCGAGATAATTAAAAGGGAATGCTTCTTTCGGGCTGATGTGAGTTTTCCCGAGAAGTGCCGTCAAATACCCGGCAGGAGACAGATGTTGCACGATACTTTTCGTTCCTGGTTTCACAAACGTATGGTTGGGGTATGCTCCACTTTTCACCGGGTAAATTCCAGTATATAAACAGGACCGTGTAGGCGAAGACATTGGAGCTGCCTGAAAACAACGGGTAAACTGCATTCCTTCTTTCGCAAACCGATCAATATTCGGAGTTTCTACATTTATTCCACCATAACATCCGAGATCGCGGAATGTACAATCATCAGCGATAAATAACAAAATGTTTGGTTGCGATGGCAGAGCTTTTTTTTGAGCAAAAGCACTAAAACAGAGCATCATAGCTCCAACACCGATGGTAAGTTGATTTTTCATTTTTTTATAGTTATTTTTGATACCATACCTTAATGGTATTTTTGCCTTTACTAAGAGTTTCGAACGGACCAGCACTAGGATTCGTTTCATTTCTTTTTATTCCAAAATAGTCTGTAGCAAATTTTATGGCTGTTCCATCAGAATTTTCAAATGGGGCTTCAGATTGAATGGCATAACCTAAGAGATTGGTTGTGATCATTTTGCAGTTTACTTTGCTAAAAGACTCATCAGTATTAATATGCAGAAATACTTCATTACCCTTTTCTTCTATTCTTATTTCAGGTTTCAATGTGGTATTCACTTTTGCATTCGTTTCTTTTTTATAGGGTTTTGCGCCATTAAGGTAAAGGTTTGAGCCTATAAACACCGGCATCTTAATTTTTGCATAATCATCTACAGAACGACCGGTGAGCCAATTGTCTGATTCGATAGGGTAATCATCATAAGTTTCCAAGCCATATTTATTATCAGTATCAGGCTTTTTTTGTGATGCTTCTGAAGGTTCATTGCCAATGAAAATATTATTGAAATACCTGTCATCACCCCCAATAATTGTCATTAAGCCGGCAACACGAGTTGAGTGTTGGAAGTGATATGGAGTAAACCGGTTTGAAACAGTCCCAAGCGACACTTTCCCTGCGATAAGATTATGGAGAAATGCACCTCCCTGCGAAAAACTTCTAATGCTGTTTTCTGAAAGCAGAATATTATTGTCAACAATATGTGGTCCATGGCACACTTCAATAAATATATCCTCACTTTTATTATTGTAAAGTAAATTGCCTGTGACTCTTGCGCCCTGTGCCTGCCAATCCAACCAAAGCCCCCGATATGTGTCGTGAATACGATTGTTTTTAATCAGCACATCGATGGCTGCATGTAACTTAATCCCAGCTATTTCGGCGCCTGAAAATTGTCCTTTTACATTTATATTGTAAATATGATTGTTATAAATTGAGCTAAATATAGCTCCCAGATGCCCGCAAATTCCTGTTTGTTCGCAGTTGAAAATGATATTGTTCCGAACAATATGTGAGCCAATGCTTTCTTTAGACCACCCTATGGCTAATGCATTAAAGACAACTTCACGTTCACGTTGGGTACCGTGTTTAATTTTTAGTTCAGTCCATTGATTTTGACCTGTACTACGTTCCTTTCCCAAGCTAATACCCGAGCATTTCGAGTCGCTGATAACATTATCTTCAATAATCCAACCTTTGCTCCAGTTGGGACCTATGAGGCCAATCTGTTCTGCAGTAGGAGGCGCCCATTGCGTGGCAGCCTGGACCATTGTAAACCCTTTTACGGTTATGTAATTAATGCCTGTTTTTTTAGGAAAAAAACAGGCCCGCCTTACATTGATTTCAACCAATTCTTTATTTGGATTATAATCGTGAAAATTTGCCCAAATAGTAGTCGTTTCAAAGTTACTTTCGCAATACCATTGGTATGTAGAACCTTTTTCATCCACCGCTTCTTTCAAGAGTTTGGGATACTTTACTTTTTCCAATGAATCAATTTCATAGAATGATTTTCCGTTCAAGTAAACCTCACCTGTATGATGAATCCTGCCTTTGTCACTAAACCAGTCACCTTTAATGATTTCCCGGTAGGGATTATAATCTCCAAAAAATGAATTTTTGATGATAGTTTTCCATACTCCATTGCCTATCTTTTCCCAGTTTTTTATTACTTCAGATCCTTTGATTATTACCTTCTCTCCCGGAGCAGCCTGATAAACAATCATTTTTAAGTCATTGGTTCCACCATATGCAGGATTAACCCATTCCCGATAGGTTCCTTCGTGTACGGTAATTACATCGCCCGGCAGGGCAATCTTGGCTGCGGCTGATATGGTACTAAATGGCTGTGATAATGAACCGGAGTTATTGTCATTTCCATTTACAGAAACATGGTATTCCTTTGCATAAGCTTCAAAGCTTATTAGAAATACTAATACTGCTAAATAAGTTATTCTTTTTTTCATTTTTAAAATTTAACTTATGCAACACAACCAATTAGCAGAAATAGCCATTAGTTGTGATGCACAATAAACATTATTTTATTTCGCTTTTCCCTGCCCCAACATTTCCTGGTCTTGTGATATATCAATTCTTGATCATTCCGGCCGGCCTTCGGTTTTTGCCCTTAATCCCGGTTAAATCATCCCCTAAGTCTTCTCTTGCCCATTCGGCAACTTTTTGAAGTTCCTCCATTATTTCAGGATATAATTCTTTAACATCGTATCGTTCTGAAGGATCCTGACGCAAGTTGTAAAGCGCTAGCGAAATAGAGATTTTTGATACCTTCCCAGGCAGACCATCTTTACCAGGGATATCTTTTTCATATGTAATTGATGGATGAGGGAGAACGAGTTTCCATTCATCACGTCTTACTGCTTTTAAGGAGTTTTCATCATAATAATAATAAAAATACCGGCGGGGACTCACGTTGGTATTACCTTTAAGTAAATCAAGAATATTTAGGCCATCAATTTTATTTTCAGGTAATTGCAATTCACAAACGGCAGCAAGTGTAGGAAGTAAATCTATAGAAGAAGATAGTTTATTACACACAACCCCTTCAGGAATATGTCCTTCCCACATCATAATGCATGGAATCCTTTGGCCCCCTTCAAATACTGTCTGTTTGGCTTCTCTCAATCCACCAGAGGACCCTGCATGGTTGCCAAAGTTACGCCACGGGCCATTATCACTTGTAAAGATTATCAGTGTATTAGACTCAATTCCTTCTTCTTTCAAAGTTTTAATGATCTCACCAACAGACCAATCCATTTCCATCATTACATCCCCATAAACACCTGCATTACTTTTTCCCTTAAACTTTTCAGAAGCAGCTATCGGAACATGAGGCATAGAATGTGCAAGATATAGAAAGAAGGGTTTTTCTTTATTCTTTTTAATAAACTGAATAGCATGTTCAGTGTACATTCTTGTTAATAGTGATTGGTCCTTCAAAGTGCTTATTTCACCAACTTTTTGATTGCCACTGATGATTGGTAAAGGAATACAATCATATTGGAATGTATTTGGCTCTGCCTTTCCACCTACATAGTTAAAGGGCCACATGTCGTTTGAGTAAGGTAAACCGAAATATTCGTCAAATCCTTGCTGAAGTGGTAGAAATTCTTTTTGGTCCCCTAAATGCCATTTGCCAAAAATAGCTGTGGAATATCCCTTTTGTTTGAATAGTTCAGCCAGAGTTGTTTCTGAGGGATTGAGTCCTCTTTTGCTGCTTGGGAACAGAGCACCAGATATACCTACCCGGTTAGGGTAACAACCAGTCAGCAATCCTGCACGGGAAGCACTGCTAACAGCCTGAGGAGCCAGATAATTGGTAAAACGCATGCCGTTTTTTGCCATATCATCTAGATTTGGTGTTTTATATTCTAAGGCACCATAGCAACTTAAATCACCGTAACCTAAATCATCCATTAAAACAAGAACCACATTTGGCGATTTTTCTTTTGCACTAATGGTCCCGGCACCCAGACAACTCAGAGCTAAAAAGCTTAATATATTTCGACTTTTTATTTTAGATAACATTGATAAATTCATTTTAAGTTCTATAAGTTATTAAATAATAATAAATTGTGAAGTCGAAATTAATCGGACTTCACAATTTATTGGACAAATTTATTCTTTGATAGTTTCAAGTGGAGGTAAATTATTTTCCGTACCGTAATAACCCTGATTCTGATTTATTACTCCCTTTGTATTTGCTGTAATAACGGTAACTGGAATTGGAAATAAAACATTCCATGGTGCTATTCTATAAGGATCGCCTCCCCAAACAAAATTAGTTTTAAAGAACACATTCAACCTCATAACCCGGTCATAAAAATAATTATGTTCGCTGAAATTTTCTAAGCTATATCCACTAATATTGTTTTTCGCCATAATATATGAAACCCTAACAAGTTCATTATGTCTAGGTTCCTCGGAATATAATTCTCTGGCACGCTCATCCATGATATAATCAATAGTAACATCAGCTGGTAATACGGGAAGAGCATTTGCCCGGTCTCTTACTTCATTTATGTCTTTGGCAGCATTAACAAGATCACTCTTCCAAAAGTATGCTTCAGCTCTAAGAAGATAAGTCTCAGCTAAACGGAAGACATAACTATCGCCGTTGCCTCCAGAGGAATTTAAATTTGAGGGATCTTGAACAGGATAATAAGTCTTATACTGAGGAAATGAAAAATAGTATTGAAAAGTATCATTTAGTGATGTAAAATAATTAGGATTGACAGGCTTACCAAAATCAACAGAAGTGGTCCTGTTATATCGCAATTCTTCCTTGTCAACCCAGCAAATATTACTTCTTCTCAAATCAGGCGTATTCCTCCAGTTATAAGTTCCGTCTGCCCATGCTTCATAGATATAAAACGGAGTTGGTCGGCACTGAGCATTACTATTTAATAGAGTATCATACATTGGACCAGCAAGTATTGTTCCGTTTTTACCCTTACTATCTTTAACAGAAACATGCCACCATGCAGGCACAAATGCACGTGCTTTTCTACAACCTGCTGTTTTTGCAGCATCAGGAGCTTCAAAGCGGTCAACCACAGAAAACAGGTTCTCAGTGTTTTGAGGAATGGCAATGTTTTCCGGACGAAAGAGATCCCATACAACATTACGTATTGGATCATTAGCTGAATTCCCGAATCGATTCTTCATTAAAGCATATGGGCCATTAATTACTCTGCTTGCAGACTCTATTGCTTCATCAAAATCAGAGTTAGCGAGATAAATTTTTGTCAAAAGATGGTCTCCGGCTCCTCTTGTAGCAGCACCTGGAACAGCTTTAACCGGGAGCCATTCTACGGCAAATTCCATATCGCTAATAATTTTATTTAAAATGGTCCATCTGGAATGAGTATAAAAATCAAGTTTTGCATCTTTAATTTCAGATCCTGTAAATGGCACATCCCCAAATGAATGTATCAATCGATAATACCAATATGATCTGAAAAAGTAAGCTTCAGCTAACATTTCATTTCTAATTGTTTCATCTTTCCAGGTAATGTCATCAATTCTTGAAATCAAGAGATTGGTAGTTTTGATTGCCTTATATGCTATATCGTACAATTGTTGAAAGTTTTCTTTATTTCCGTCTCCTGCCGGAGTTAATTGAGTAATAAAATCTTTTATTACAGCTTTATTAATTGGTCCCGGAACACCTAAATCCGATAAACAATATTGATTCTCGAATGTGCTAAAATTTATATAGAAGCCATCAGTCCTTACATCCAATCTCATTGTAACCAGCAGTGATTGGAAACCTTCTTCATTTACAAAAACATTTTCAGGAGCATAAAATGAAAGAGGTTCAGGTCTTAACCAGTCTTCAGAACAGGAAATCTGAAGCAAAATTAATACTGTTAATATCCATGGAGTTTTATTAAATATTGATTTCATGATTTTCTAAATTTATCAATTTAACTTCAATTATAATTCAAAACTAAGCCCAAAGGTATAAGTTCTGGGCATTGGAACACTTCCTGATTCAGGATCAAAATCTGGCCACTTATCAAAACTGTATAGATTTCTTACTGAACCAAAAATTCGAAGGTTGCTTAATTTGGATCGTTGAATATTTTTTTGAGGTACGGTATATGATAAACTCATATCCTGAATTCTCACAAATGATCGAGAAAAGTATACATTATAACCACCGGCATATACTCCTCCATAATTATTTAGTCGACCCCAGACAGGTTCCTGATTATACTTTGTCCAATAAGGAACTGCTTTAGTATTAATTCTATCATAGACATTACTCAATGTATGTTTTGCTAGATCCATTGCACCATCATGCCCAAGATCAGCACGAATAAATACTGATGCAGTGAAATTTTCTAAAAAGGTAAACTCATTTCTCAAACCGATATTATACCGAGGATTTGTATAGCCTAAAAACTGTTTGTCATTCAATTCAGTATACAACTTGTCACTATTTACATCGACAGCTTTATAATCACCTGGTTCTAAGCCAACATTTGCAGCCTCAGCCTCTTCATTTAGTTGCCATACTCCAGTAACTTTATAGTCCCATATTGCATCAATAGAATGACCTGGAAACCAGTTGTTAATATAATCAGGCTGTTCTCCAACAAAAGTTTCTCCTTCCAGCATATATGATCCATAATCTCCATATAATTTATTGATTTTGTTCCTGTTTAAAGAGAATACAAGATTTGTTTTCCAATTAAAGTTAGATGTGCTGAAATTTGCTGAATTCAATGTCATTTCCAATCCACGGTTAGCAAGCTCTCCAAGATTTACTGTCATATTGTTAAGTCCTGTAATCACAGGAAGATTTCGACTCATCAACAGGTCATTGGTTTTTGAAATATAATAGTCAGCGCTTAGACTTATACGATCCTTGAACAAACCGACATCAAGACCAAAGTTAATTGATTGTGTTTTTTCCCAAACAAGATTAGGATTTGCTAATCTTGTAGAAGTCACACCAACTACAGAACTCGATCCATCGTAATAATTGTTTGATGACAAAGTTGACAGAGCTGAATATATTCCTATATCCCTATTCCCGTTTATCCCCCAGGATAATCTTAATTTCATGATGTTAATCCAGTCAATTTTGAAAATTTTTTCTTCAGAGATTTTCCATGCTAATGCAACAGCCGGGAAAAAAGCTCTGGGGTTTTTTTGACCAAAGGCAGAATAACCGTCCCTCCTTATGGATGTAGTCAGTAAATATTTTTCTGATAAAGTATAATTCAATCTAGCCATACTTGCATCTCCAGTTGAGTAGGTATCATTGGCACTTACAAATGGAAATATACCATATTCTAAACCATGGAATGAGAGATTTTCATTTGGAGTGAAACTGGCATTTGATGAATAGGAACTCCAATATTGATTCTTTTCTGAGCTATATAGCAAGGTTAAATCAAAATCATGGGCTCCGAATTTTTTCTTCCAATTTACCAGGTTATCGACACTCCATTCAAAAGTTTTAGAATCCGATCGCGAACCAGTTGCAAAAGATGTGGTAGTTGGCTTAAAATTATAATTATTATTAAACCCGAATCTGGGTTGATATGAAAGTTTGTAGCTAAACCCGAATGGAAGCTTTAATTGAGCATACAAAGAAGAGAACAGTGAAATGGTCTTATTTAATAAATCATTATAATAATAATCTGTAAGAGGATTAGATGCCTGATTATTTTCCTGAGGATAGAAATTCAACGAACCATCTTCCTTGTATTTTCCAAAACTGCCATATGGACTACTTCTAAACATTTGGTTTAAATTGGCAGTAACAGCGCTCTGATCTCTGTTAGAAAATTGAGTGTTCAATCCAATATTTAAAAAATCAGCAACTTTCATATCAACATTCAATCTTGAGCGTATTGTAGAAAATTTATCACCAATAATAATTCCTTCATTATTAGTGTAGCCTAATGACCAATAATATGTTACATCTTTAGTTCCTCCACTTATATTTAAATCATAATTCTGTCTGTACCCCTTTTTGATGATTTCGTCATACCAGTCTGTAATGTTTTCATCAAGATAATTTTGCGTTTCAGTGGCAGAAAAGAGAAGACGACTTAACCATTCCAATGTGTTGTCTGCATTTGGATTAGCACTAAAATTACGCCAATCATCTATGGATAAATTATCAGGCAACTCATTGGGATTATAATAAAAATACGGGGCCTCTGGTTTATTTTCTTCCAGAAGATCTCTTCTGAAATTAAGAAATCCTTGTGCATCAAATGGTTTCATATTTCTGGTTGACTCAGTTATACCCAGGGTAGTGCTAAAACTTATTCTAGGTTTACCTGTTACCCCTTTTGTAGTTGTAATAATAACAATGCCAGAAGCGGCCTTAGCACCAAAAACAGCAGACGCACTGGCATCTTTCAAAATATCTATAGTAGCAATATCATTAGGATTAATGTCCATAATATTACCATTATAAATTACACCATCCAGTACTAATAATGGATCTGTTTTCGCCAGTAATGAAGTTTGACCCCTTATTTCCATTGAACTTGCTCCACCTTCAGCTGAAGTGCCTTGTTTAATATAAAACCCCGGCACAGTACCTGAGATCATATCAGTTAATTGTGTATTAGCTTGTGATTTAAGAGCATTGGCCTCAACACGCAATACAGACCCAGTCAGATCACTTTTTTTAACAGTTCCATAACCAACCACAATAACCTCATCTAATCCAACCATCGACTCAACTAATTTAACATCAATTTTGGTTAATTCCCCAATACTTACTACTTTGGATTCCATCCCAATGAATGAAAATGTAAGACTCTCTGTTCCTTGGGGAACTGTAATACTGTATTTTCCATCAATATCAGTCATCGTTCCCACAATTGTGCCTGTTATAGCAACATTAACACCTGGAAGAGATTCGCCATTATTATCGGTAACAGTACCGGTTATTTTTTGTTGTTGTAACAGTTCCCTGGGAGCTATTACGATCAGATTATTGGCCAAAATTTTATAGGTAAACCCGGATCCCTCCAATGTTTTATTCAGGATTTTGTCAAGTGGAGTATCAAATTCATCCATAGTTACCTGGATGTTTTCAACA